>JBBSTD010000006.1:0-99271 GCA_038236215.1 Cytophagales bacterium
ACTTTTATTATGGAATTATTCATAAAGCCTGCTTATACATTGCCCCGGGGTGGTCAGTCCGGCCGGGGGCTACACGCACTGATTCTGTTGACCATTGCCGGAGTAGCGCTGGTGACTACGCGAGGACTGTTGACCGGAAACTGGTGGTTTTTCATTGTGCTGACCTGGAACCTGACGCTCGCGTGGTTCCCGTTGGGTGTTGTGTTGATACTCCGCGATTTACGGGCGGCCAGCGATGCCCCGGCCGGATTTCACAACCGGTGGCTGCTGGGGGCTGGGTTGCTCCTCTGGCTCGTGTTTCTGCCCAATGCCCCCTACATCATCACCGATTTGTATCACATCAAGAATGTGGACAGCCCGTTGCTGTGGTTTGATACCATGACCATCTTCCTGTTTGCCCTGACGGGACTATTAACCGGCCTGTATTCTATCCTGATTGTACACCGGATGATTCGCCCCCTGATTGGTCAGTGGCGTACCTGGGGTTTGCTGGTTATCAGTCAGTTTTTGTCGGGCTTTGGCATTTATCTGGGGCGCATGGGTCGCTGGAACAGCTGGGATATCATTACCAGTCCTTCCGCGCTGGCATCGGCCATTGCGCGTACGTACCACGACCATCTGAGCCTAAAACTAACGCTGGCCTACGGCTTCGTACTGCTGGTATTGTACGTGGCGTTTTACTGGTACGTCGAGAACGAACACATGCCCGATACAAAATCGCCCCTGTAAATTAGTCGCCCGTATCCTCCCCGGTTTACAAGTCCGGGATACAAAGAAAATACATCATGAACAGGTCCATCGTATGTTTGCCAGATGATTGATTTCCGAAAAGTAGGGCGTAGTTTCCGATTTGCCGGGCAGGGTATCCTGGATTTGTTCCGTTTCGAAAATAACGCCAAGGTACATCTGCTGATAGCGGTTCTGGTAGCGGTAGGCGGTTTCTATTTGCAGCTTAGCCGCGTGGAATGGGCCATCATCCTGACGCAGGTTGGGCTGGTCTGGGCAGCCGAGGCTTTCAATACCGCCATTGAGAAACTGTGCGATTTTGTTTCGCCGGGCATTCACCCGCAAATCAAAGCCATCAAGGATATGGCGTCGGGGGCCGTATTGATACTGGCTATCGTTGCGGTTATTATTGGCCTTATTATCTTCGGCGGACGATTACTGGCCATCACGAACTTATTCACTCTTTCGCTCCGTTTCGGGGTACCGATTCACTCTTTCGCTACTTAATTCCCCATGTACGAATCCCGCGAACACCTGCAAACGCTGACGGAAATCCGCAGCCTGATGGAGCGATCTTCCAAGTTTCTGTCACTGAGTGGCCTGTCCGGCGTATCGGCGGGCCTGATTGCGCTGGGCGGGGCCGCCGTTGTGTACGCGCGACTCCGAACGGGTTTGTTTACGATTCTCTATGCCGACCCAGAAGCTATTTACACCGGAACAAACCAGCAGGATACACAGCAGTTTTTGGTTACTGTTGCTGTCATTGTACTCGTTTTGGCCCTGCTGGCCGGTACGTATTTCACGGTGCGTAAAGCCCGACGCCAGGGACTGGGCGTTTGGAACCAGTCGTCCAAACGGCTCCTGTGGGCTATGGCCGTTCCGCTGGCCACGGGGGGCGTGTTCTGCCTGGCACTGCTGCACTACAACCTGATTTGGCTCGCCTTTCCAGCCACGCTTATTTTTTATGGCATGGCCCTGCTCAACGGGAGTAAATACACCCTGCGCGATGTGGAGTCACTGGCCTATTGCGAAATTGGGCTGGGGCTGATTTCGTTGTTCTGGCCGGGTTATAATATGTTGACCTGGGCTATTGGGTTTGGTGTGCTGCACATCGTATATGGGTTGGCCATGTACTACAAATACGAACGGACCACTACATGAAGAACGATTTGCTGGCACAGTTCAATAAAGCCTTTGAAAGCAAGGCACGGCTCAGCATCATGTCGGTTCTGATGGTCAACGACTCCATGAGTTTCAACGCCCTGAAAGAATTGCTCGGCCTGACCGACGGCAACCTGGCCACGCACCTGCGGGCACTGGAAGAGTCGGGCTATGTACTGGTGCAGAAACAATTTATCGGGCGAAAACCCAACACTACCTACTCCGCTACCCAGCCAGGTCAGCAAGCCTTCACCGACCACCTAAACGCGCTGGAGGAGTTTATCCGGACCATGTAAGGCCCGGGTAAACTTCTCCAGCGCAAGGTCATTAGCTACTTTTACCGACTCTCTGCCAGTTCAGCTTCCCTCAGGCAGGCGAATACTTCCCGGTAAAATTCGGGGTGAGATTGCCATGTTTGGCCCGTCACTATGTTTCGGTCGCGGATGGCCTCCTGGGTGGAATAGGTGCCGCCACCCATTTCAATTTCGGTGCGGACGTGTTCGTAGGCCGTTAAGTTGCGGCCGTTGGCCAGACCTGCCGTAACCAGAATCTGGATGCCGTGGCAAATGGCAAAAACCCATTTCCCCTGCCGGTCGAACTCGCGTACTACGTCCAGCAAAACAGCGTGATTGCGCAGGTACTCGGGAGCACGGCCACCCAGCAGTAAAATGGCGTCGTACTCGTCTACTACCACATCCTGTATGGTCAGGTCTGCCGCCAGACAGTAGCCGGGCCGTTCAATGTACGTATCCCAGCCGAGTTCAAAATCGTGCATTACCAGATTGAGTCGGCGCTTGCTGGGAGCAGCAATCACAGCCGTGTCACCTTCTTCCTGAAAGCGGTGAACGGCATAGAGGGTTTCATAACTTTCGCCACCATCACCGGTGACAATCAAAATTTTGCGATTCATACATGTAAGGATTCAAACTAGCGTATGGCTTGCACCAGGGCGGGCGAATTACCACCGGAACAAGGCGGGTTTGTTTATAGTCTCTTTGGCTATTTTCTGGAGAAAGTAGTCCACAAGGACGAATAAGACTTCTAATACCAGTGTCATAGCGTTCTTTGGATACGGTGAAACGGTGGCCACCTAAACAACTTCACAGGTATTCACTAAAGCCTACTTTCTAAATAGTCTACTTGACTCAGGCAGTCATTTTGGCGTAAGTGTTTTAGGAATGGAAACCCAAACGTACCCTGTCACGCGATTCTCGTATCGGCCGAAACCCTGATAAATAGCCTCGAAAATTCCGAACGCTACATTGTTTTTGAGTGAGTTACTTTTCTACTTTCTGTAGTTCGCTCAACATACATATGTGCACAAAGCAGCGCAACTACTTTTTCCTGATTATCAGTCTATTTTAGTTCCGCAATACTTTTCCAACCAGACAATACTTCGCTCGTTAGAAGTTAAAGAAACGACTTCGTTTGATAGCATCATAGCCGTTGCTTCTTCTGTTTATCAAACGGCAGTAAATACGATAAATCGCAAAAAAAGCCCAGCTACTTTCGTAACCGGGCTTCACTGGTAGTATGTTATGGATTTAAGCGGCTTCCATTACTTTAGCCGACTTAACGGTTTTGATGATAACAGCCGCTACTTTATAAGGATCGGCCGCCGAGTTAGGACGACGATCTTCGAGCCAGCCTTTCCAGCCGCGCTCCACCGTAGCGATGGGGATACGGATAGAAGCACCCCGGTCAGAGATGCCATAGGAGAACTGGTCGATGGACTGGGTTTCGTGCTTACCCGTCAGGCGTAGCTCGTTGTCGGCACCGTATACGGCAATGTGTGCTTTGATAACATCGGATGGTGAGAAAGCCTGACAGATGGTATCGTATACTGCTTTGTTACCAGCCGTACGAAGCGCTGTGTTAGAGAAGTTAGCGTGCATGCCCGAACCGTTCCAGTCGGTAGCACCCAATGGCTTACAGTGCCAGTTGATAGACATATTGTATTTTTCACCAATGCGCTCCAGCAGGTAGCGGGCTACCCAAATCTGGTCGCCGGCTGCGGCTGCTCCTTTGGCAAAAATCTGGAATTCCCACTGGCCCGTAGCTACTTCAGCGTTGATGCCCTCTACATTCAAACCAGCTTCCAGGCAGGCATCCAGATGTTCTTCAACAACATAACGACCAAAGGCGTTTTGGGCACCTACCGAGCAGTAGTAAGGCCCCTGGGGGCGGGTGGGGAAACCTTCGGTGGGGAAACCAACCGGCTTATCCGTATTTATGTCCCACAGGAAGTATTCCTGCTCGAAGCCAAACCAGAAATCATTATCGTCGTCTTGAATCGTAGCCCGACCATTGGATGTGTGAGCGGTACCATTGGCGTTCAGGACTTCGCACATAACCAGATAACCGTTCTTGCGCTGTGGGTCAGAGCAAATAAAAACAGGTTTCAGCAGGCAGTCCGATGAGCCGCCTTCTGCCTGCTCCGTAGACGAACCATCAAACGACCACATGGGGCAATCATCCAGATTACCCGAGAAATCGTCTTCAATTTTTGTTTTCGACCGTAAGCTCTGGGTTGGCTTATAGCCATCAAGCCAAATGTATTCTAACTTCGCCTTTGCCATAATGTACAAGTGGATTAATTGAATAAGGTTTTGTCACCATACGTTCAGCAAATATAATACGGCTTTACAATAATTTATTAATGCCATTTGCCAATAAAACCATATTTAGTACTGATTTTGTAGAAAAATTATAATTTTAATTCGTTTGATCCAGTAAACAGCCGCATTTGCTACTATTTTTTAATACGTTATCATTTTGATCATAAAAACAAAAAAAGGCCATTATGGCCTTTTTTTAGCTTGTCGATGTAGCTGTTTTAGCGAAAAAATGTGGTTTTTTCTGGATTTCAGCTTTCATAAAAACTGATCATAAATAGACCAATTGGTTTAAAATCCCGCAATTAGGTTTGTTTTGAGGAGTTTTATAGCAATTGCCAAGAGAATGATCCCAAAGATTTTACGCAACACCGCCAGCCCTCCGGCACCCAGCCGGGTTTCGAGCCAGGCCGACGATTTAAGTACCCCATAAATCAGCAGTAGGTTGAGGATAATACCAATGATGATGTTGAGCGTCTGGTACTCGGCCCGCAACGAAATGATGGTTGTCAGGGTACCCGCACCCGCTATCAGCGGAAAGGCAATGGGAACAATGTGCGTAGCCCCACCCGAATCAATATCCGGTTTAAAAATAGTACGGCCCAGGATCATCTCCAGACCAATGAGAAAAATAATCAGGGCACCCGCCACGGCAAACGACGCAACATCGACCCCAAAGAGTTTGAGAATTCGTTCGCCAACGAACAGAAACGAGACCATCAGTACCCCCGAGGCAATCGTAGCCCGTTCCGATTCTATTTTGCCGGTCTTTTTGCGCAAGTCGATGATGACCGGTAACGAGCCAATCACGTCAATGACGGAGAATAAAATCAGGGTGACGGAAACCGATTCTCTAAAACTAAACATGGAACGCTGTATTATCTGTTGATTGGCATACGACCAAAAAAAAACCAGTAAGGTTCCCGCCAGTTCCTCCTACAAAAAGCCCGGCGCGACTTGTAAGGACAGTTTACACTTGTTTACAGAGACTCCCAAAAAGAACTATGCCCTAGAACCGATGATACAATACGGGAAAAATACCCTTCTCATTGCGCTTCCTCCTCGTTATTTTTGATCAGATAACCTGGCCAGAGCCGTTTGGTTACCGACCGTTGAATTTCACCAATCCCTGTTAATACCCCTTAGATAATGAGATTTCCTCAGGCAGGTTATGTGCTGACGATGCTGATAATGACGCCGTTGACCGCATGGTGTCAGGATTTTCCTAAGGGCTGGGCCGTACCCTTCGAACTGGGACAGGGTTTCGTGCGTCCGGCCGGTGGACCGGAACTGTACCTGGTGGGGTTGCAGGTCACTCCGCAGCTAACGGTTATCGAAAACCGGATGAGGCTGGGATTTACGGCTGGCGGATTTTACAACGCCAACCGTATTGGCGGGCTTGCCGGTCCTCATCTGGCGGTCAAACTGGCCCAGGGAAAGCCCATCCTGACGGCTTCCTCCTATAACATCCATGTGTTCGGCGAGTATTTGTGGGGGACCGGCCAGCAACAGTTGCCTGGTGGCGGTATTGGTATTGAAACAAGTAACCTGCTCGCGCTCTCGCTAAAACTTCACCGCGATATCATCCACCAATCGACCTGGTTTCAGTTTGGTATTGCGTTTAGCCCATTCATAAAAAAGTTTCCAGAACCCTGAAACAGGTCCGGCTACGCCAAAAAAAGCGTTAGTTATCAGTGGTGGTGGCTCAAAAGGAGCGTTTGCCGTGGGCGTTCTTAATTACTTCCAGCAACGCATTGGCCATATTGATCAGTTTGATATTTACTGCGGTACCAGCACGGGTTCCCTCATTGTACCCCTGGCCGCACTGGGGAGATCAACCTGCTCAAAACAATCTATACCACTTCCCGTCAGTCGGACATACTGAATATGGGGGGCATTGGTAACCTGGTTACTCAGGTTTCGCTGCACGATGTCACGCCACTCAAAGGACTGATTGAACGTACTTTAACCCCGTCCCGCTACCAGCAGCTACGCACCTTGAATAAAGGAATCTATCTGGCCACTGCCTGCCTGCAAACTGAGCGGTTGGTATTTTTTACGACCCAGCCACCTCGTGGCACCCCGGACTATGACATGCTGCAAACCCAGAATGAAGTCGATTTCCAGCGAGCCATGCTGGCCTCCGCCTGTCAGCCGGTATTTATGCAGCCCATAGAAGTCTTTCGGAATGCAATACCTGTTCGTCAGTATGTAGATGGCGGCATTCGGGAATTAACTCCGCTACAGGTAGCCATTGATAACGGAGCCACCGAAATTCTGGTCATTACGCTTTCGCCAGCACAATCCAGTCCGCTATCTACCAAACTTACAACGGGTATAGCCATGCTGGAACGAACCATTGATATGCTGACCGAAGATGTGAGTGAAAGCGACTACCAACTGCCCAGAGCCAACCTGGCGGTTAATCTGTACCAACAGTCCGTTAAAGATACCCTTAGGGCCCAGGGTGTTTCGCAGGCAATCATCGACCAGGCTTTTGCCCGGCCCAACAATCCCTTCGCCGGCAAACCAATCGTTACTATTCATGAAATCCGTCCCGACCAGGCACTGGTTGAAGGAGGGCCCGGTGGTCTGACGTTTGATCCGGTCCTTATGCAGGGAATGTTAGCGAAGGGCGAAGCGAAGGCAAAAGCATTTTTCGACAACCTGCCACCAGTACAACTGCAATCTTTAATGACCTAGCCAACGGGTCATGCGGACTGAAGTGGTACCATTTCTGGGCATCCGGCGACCATACTACCCCTACAAATGCCGGGAGTAGTTCCGCAGGAACTGTTGTAGCGTGCTAATTTCCTCGTCGGTAATAGCCGGAAAGTTAGCAATGCGGAAAGTCGTTGATTTCCAGTCGCCGTAGCCATTCCCTAGTGTGATACCCACCTGTTGGGCGGCTATCTTGACGGCTTTAATGGCCTGCTCGGTTCCAGAGACGGCAATGACCGTATCGGACCGGGTAGCCGGGTCGTCAATGAGCAGTGTAAAAGGAGACGAGGCCATCTCCTGCTCAAAAAACGCGTACCAGTCAGCGGCCCGCCGTTTGGTGCGGGCACTCACTTCGGCTATACCCGGCACCTGTTGCAGTACGCGCATGAGCAGGTAAATGCCCAGGCCGTTGGGGGTATAGGGCGTCTGAAATTTCGAGAAGTTTTCGTGGATAAACAGCAGGCTATTGTAATGCGCATGCTCTCCAATTTCTTCGGCTCGTTTTAGGGCGGCTGGTGAATAAATGAGCACGGCCAGCCCTGCCGGTAGCCCAAAGCACTTTTGCACCGACGCAAACCAAACGTCGGCCAGCGTCCAGTCGAACGCCACCCCCGCCATCGATGAAACGGCATCAACAGCAATGAGTGACGTAAAATCCCGGCGAAACTGCGCCAGCGTGTCCATGCTGACCTGGGTGCCGTTGGCCGTTTCATTCTGCACGATACACAATACGTCGGCTTCGTTCAGACTGGTGGGCGGCTTGATTCGGTAGGCATACTCTGCCCATTTCTTACCGAAAGCACCGGAGTAGGGATGCAAACTGGCGTGGGCCGTCAGCGACTGCGCCACAATTTCCCAACACTCGGTAGCCGAGGAAACCAGCGCAATGTGGTAATCGGCCGGAACCTCGAGTTTCTCATGCAGCAGCCGAACGGTTTCCTGCACAATCGCCATAAACCCCGCACTTCGATGGTTCAGACTCACAATACCCGTTCGCACAGCTTCGGCGGCATACTCTGCCACCTGCGGATATACTTTAGACGGACCAGGGTAGAAGGTCATCATTCATCATTTATAATTAAATAACGCACTGCCAGCTCGTAGCCCATCAATCCCATGCCAACGATAACGCCTTTGCATTTGGCGGATAGGTAGCTATGGTGGCGGAATTCTTCGCGGGCATGGACGTTGGAAATATGCACCTCCACCGCCGGAGCCGTCACGGCCGAAAGCGCATCGGCAATAGCAATGGAGGTGTGGGTGTAAGCTCCCGCATTAATAACGATGCCATCCACCTCGAAACCAAGTTCGTGAATTTTATCCAGCAGTTCGCCTTCGTGATTCGACTGAAAATAGCGTAGTTGCACGTCGGAGAACTGTTCTTCGAGCGTTTTCAGGTAATCGACAAACGAGCGGTTACCATAAATACCCGGCTCGCGCTTACCCAACAGGTTCAGGTTCGGTCCGTTGATGATGAGAATAGATTTCATTGTGGTTTACAGTTTTCGGTATTTGGTTTACGCCGGTTCGGTCATGTGACTGGCGCGCGAGAGGACTTGAACCGCACTGCGCAACCGTAAACTGTACACTATAAACCGTAAACCGAACCCCTATGTGGCAAAGTTATATAAACGCATTCAAGAACTACCTCAAGCTGGAACGGTCGCTGGCCGAAAATTCAGTGGAGGCTTATTTGCACGATGCCGAAAAACTCTATCAGTTCATCCTGCTGACCGACCCCACTCTGAACCCGATGCAGGTGACCGAGAAGGAACTAATGAATTTCCTGAAGTACCTGGGTGAGTTGGGTCTTTCGGCGCACAGTCAGGCCCGGATACTATCGGGGCTTAAGTCGTTTTTTAAGTATCTGTTACTCGAAAACCTGATTCAGCACGACCCAACGCAACTGCTCGAAGCACCCAAGCTAGGCCGTAAACTCCCCGACACCCTTAGTTTCCCCGAAATCGAGGATATCCTCGCGGCTATTGACCTCTCCACGCCCGGCGGCCCCCGCGACCGGGCTATGCTGGAGGTACTGTACAGTTCGGGGCTGCGCGTATCGGAACTACTGAATTTGCGACTCACCAACTGTTTTTTCAACGAGGGATTTATCCGGGTGCTGGGCAAGGGCGATAAGGTTCGGCTGGTGCCCATTGGCGAGGATGCCATGCACTACACCCGGATCTATGTGGAACATAGCCGCAGTAAACTGGATGTGCAGAAAGGGGATGAAGACAGTATTTTTCTCAACCTGCGCGGCAAACAGCTTTCCCGCATCTCGGTTTTCACCACCATTAAAAAGCTGGCGGCAGAAGTAGGTATCACCAAAACGATTAGTCCGCACACCTTCCGGCATTCCTTTGCTACCCATCTCATTGAGGGCGGGGCCGACCTCCGGGCCATCCAGCAGATGCTGGGCCACGAATCCATTACGACTACGGAAATTTACACCCACCTCGACCGCGATTATCTACAACAGACGCTGCGGGAGTACCATCCGAGAAGTCTGAACCGGGATTTCAAGAAGATTTAAATGATTTTCCTGATTATTAGTATATGTATATGAAAATAAATTCATATACATAAATCCCGTCAAATCATTCAAATACTCTTTAAATCCTGATTCAGACAAAAAAAGTCCCCGCTGTCGAAACGACGGCGGGGAGGCCCGATCTAACTAACCCAAAACTAAATGAAACAATGCACTCTCTTATCTTTAATCTAGTCTATATTACCCATTAGGCTTCCGCCGTTGCTTTATCCCCCACAAATTGTTGCTGCTGATTCTTGAACAGCAGGTTGAATGAGGTCAGGCTCCCGTAAATTCGGGTGATGTATTGCTGAATATTAATCTTCTCTTCATCGTCGAGCGGGCTGGCGTTTATGCGCTGTTCGAGTACCCGCAACCGGTCGCGTACCATCACTATTTTATGGAAGAACCCATCGATAGGCATTTCCTTCGTCGACAGATCGGCCCGGCCGGGTTTGAGTATCAATTTGCCACCTTTCCATTTATCGCCCAGCGGCACCAGTTCCGTTTGATCGACCCACCGCTGAAGGATGCGGGTCAGCGACTGCTCAACATCGAACAGACTAACCAAATCGCTATCGGGTTCCAGGGCTTCGAGGATAGTTAGGGGTGCGTCGAATTTCAGTATCTTAACCCCCGTTTCGATAAACGTAATGGTATAGTCACCGGCTTTCAGGTTGATAACAACGCCATCGCCAAACTCCTCGTGCCGGATTCGGGACCCGATGCCCAACAGGGTATTCATAAAAGACCGTATTTACTTTCACGAATTAATACACGCAAAGCCCGTGCCAGAATAAACGAAGTAGCCCTGAACTACCCCTATGAACACAAAAAACCCTCCAATAAGTACACAAAAGGGTGAATTCACCCTACCCGAAAACGTTCATTACCTGAACTGCGCCACCCGTTCGCCCCTCAGCAAAAAAGCGGAGCAGGCCGGATACGAAGCCGTTCGTAAGGACACCAACCCCTTCGGTTTACATCCCGATGATTTTTTTCGTGGTGCTACTCACGTCCGGTCCTTATTCTCGGAACTCATCCACGACCGGAACGCTGGTGGTACGGCACACCAATCGCCCGACCCCGAACGTATTGCCATAATTCCATCTGTTTCGTACGGAATGGCGGTGGTGGCACGAAACTTGTCAACCAAAGCGGGCCTGCGGGCCGGGCAAACAATAGTGCTCATTGGAGATGAATTCCCGAGTGACGTGTACGCCTGGGACCGCGTATGCACCGAACTGGGGTTGAGCATCGTAACCGTACCCATGCCCAACGGATTTCCGAAAGGTGCCCTGTGGAACGAACGCCTGCTGGAGGCCATCGGTCCCGACACGGCGCTGGTAGTTGCCCCTCCCGTTCACTGGATGTACGGCATCCGGTTCGACCTGGAATCCATTGGTAGGCGGGTGCGGGAGGTGGGTGCGTGGCTGGTCATCGATGGAACACAGGCCATTGGTGCTTTACCGTTCGACCTGGATGCTATCCAGCCCGATGCCGTTATTTGCGCGGGCTACAAATGGCTGATGGGCCCCTACTCGCTGGGACTGGCTTATTTTGGTCCGGCTTTCGACGATGGCATTCCGTTGGAAGAGGGGTGGATGAACCGACTCGATAGCAACCAGTTTCACCGGCTGATGGATTACCAGCCTGCCTACCGGCCCAAAGCGTACCGGTATAACGTAGGCGAACATTCGCATTTTATGCAGATGCCCATGCTCGAAGCCTCCCTGACGCAACTTATCGAGTGGCAGCCAGCGCGTATTCAGGACTACACAAAAGCCCTGATGGCGAATGCCTGGCCGGTCCTGGAAAATCTGGGCTGTTCACTCGAACCGGAAAACGGTAGCCAAGGCCGCAGTCATCACCTGATTGGCCTTTGGCTACCCGACCACGCTGATCCAATGGCCGTACAGCAGGCCCTGCTGGCCGAAAACGTATCCGTATCGGTCCGATCGCGGGCCATGCGCATCGCCCCGCATGTATACAACGTCCCCGAAGATGTGGATGCGCTGGTGCGGGTGTTGAGCGCGGAGCTGAGAGCGTAGAGTTTATGGTATGGGGTCAAGGGCGCGGGGCAGGGGGTGATGCGCATGGGGTATTTCGGATTTAGCCCTAAGCCCCGCACCCCAGGCCCTAAACCCTACGCCCCTTCATACAACTCAAGGGGTAATCCGTCGGGGTCGGCGAAGAAGGTGAATCGGCGTCCGGTATGTTCATCGGTGCGGACGGGTTCGGTCTGGACACCTTGCTGGTTCAGGTGAGCAATAGCGGCATCGAGGTCTGGAACGGAGAAGGCGAGGTGCCGCAGACCAACCGCTTCGGGTCGCGAAGGGCGGGCGGGTGGGTTCGGGAAGGAAAACAACTCAATCAGGTACTGACCATTCAGGGCCAGATCGAGTTTGTACGAATTCCGTTCGGCCCGGTAGTATTCGCCCAGTACCGAAAATCCCAGCGTTTCGGTATAAAAGCGTTTTGACGTCTCATAGTCCGAGACGATGATAGCAATGTGATGAACAGCCGTTAGTTGGAGCATAGTGATCAGGGCATTAGCAAGGTGTCCGTAGCGGCTGTATCAACCGCCGTTCCATCTTTTTGTACGGGCAATGCCCGCTCCAATTCCCGGTGCTTGTTCCAGGGTGCCGTAGTCCGGCTGGCCATGTCGATAGCAAATAGGGCGACGATGGCGGTGAAAACGATAAAGACGATAATAAAAATGCGACGGTTACGATTCATGTCTTTTAGTGATAAATGATGACCGGGTAGCCGGTCATCATTCGTTTGCAAGTTGTTTTGGTCCTATCTGAAACGCCAGGCTACCGGTTCGGCCTGATACCTCAGCCCAGGTGAGATTGTCGAACGTAACCGCAACCACCTCGCCCTTACTCATGGAACCAATAGTCTGGTGCGTCAGGTATTCGGCCAGATACGACACGTCGGGGTTATGCCCTACAACCATAGCCGTTCTCGTTTCGTCAGACAGTGCATTGATGGCCGCCAGATACGCCTTCGGCCCGCCATCGAACAGTCGGTCATCCAGTTGAATCTGCTCCGGGTCTACACTCACCTGTTCGGCTATCATCCGGGCCGTGTCTTTGGCACGAGGTGCGGTACTGCTGATAATACGATCAGGGCTGATACCCTGCTGATGCAGGTAACGGCCCATCCGGGCGGCTGCCATGATGCCATCGGATGTAAGTTGCCGGTCGTGGTCAACCATAAACGTCCCCCGGTCTTCGGCTTTGGCGTGGCGAACAATGTATAAGGTAAGCGACATAGAAAACAGGGGTAGTTTGATGTTTGATGTTTGACGTGTACGCCTATCGGAAGAACACCAAACGACAAACATCAAACATCAAACTATCATTTGCTGGCACAAAAATAGAACGTCAATTGGTACGCCGTGGTTTTACCGATTAAAATTGTCTGCGGGCGTTTCGACCGACAATCCGTACTTTTGCGCTGTAATCATTCGCTGGCCGTCGTTTTAGTATGAGTTATCAATCCATTCAACAGTTATTGAAAACCAGTCCGGTGGGCACCACCGTAACCGTGAAGGGCTGGGTCCGCACTAAGCGAGAAAGTAAGAACGCTACGTTTATTGCGCTCAATGATGGGTCGACCATCAATACCATTCAGGCCGTTGCGGAGGCAGGCATACTTCCCGAAGAAACCCTGAAACTTATCACTACGGGGGCCTGCATGGCTATCACGGGTCAGTTGGTCGAATCGCAGGGAGCCGGGCAATCCGTTGAGGTCAAGCTGGAAAGTGTTCATATATACGGCCCCGCCGACCCGGACAAGTACCCGCTACAACCCAAGAAGCATTCGCTGGAGTTTCTGCGCGAGATTGCTCACCTGCGTCCGCGTACCAATACCTTCAGTGCTATTCTACGCATCCGGCACGCACTGGCGTTTGCCGTGCATAAATATTTCAATGACAACGGATTTTTCTACCTGCATACGCCCATCATCACGGCTTCGGATGCCGAAGGGGCGGGTGAGATGTTCCGGGTCACCACACTGAGTGCGACCAAACCACCGCTCACGGAAGATGGCAAGGTCGATTATAGCCAGGATTTCTTCGGCCGCGAGACCAACCTCACTGTATCCGGGCAACTGGAAGGCGAATTAGGCGCACTGGCATTGGGAAAGGTGTACACGTTTGGACCAACCTTCCGGGCCGAAAACTCCAACACGACCCGCCATCTGGCCGAGTTCTGGATGATTGAGCCGGAAATGGCTTTCTACGAGCTGGAAGACAACATGAATCTGGCCGAGGATTTCGTTAAAACCGTTATCCGCTACGCCCTGCAACACTGCGAAGACGACCTGACTTTCTTGGATAATCGCCTGAAAGAGGAAGAGAAGAGCAAAAAGAAAGAAGAGCAGAGCGAATTAAGTTTGCTCGAAAAGCTTCAGTTTGTCATCAGCAACGAGTTTGTTCGACTTACTTATACCGAAGCCATCGAGATTCTGGCAAACTCAAAACCGGCGAAGAAAAAGCAGTTTCAGTACGAGGTAAGCTGGGGCGTCGATTTGCAGTCGGAGCACGAGCGGTATCTGGTCGAGAAGCATTTCAAGAAACCCGTCATCCTGACCAACTATCCCCGCGACATCAAGGCGTTCTACATGAAACAGGACGATGCACCAGCCACCAACGAACGGGGCGAAACGTTTGGCGAAACCGTTCGGGCAATGGACGTACTGTTTCCCGGTATCGGCGAAATCATCGGCGGCTCCCAGCGCGAAGACAATCTGGATAAACTAACGGCCCGGATGCAGGAAGTAGGCATTGAGCCGGAAGCACTCTGGTGGTACCTGGATACGCGCCGGTTTGGGTCGGCCCCGCACGCGGGCTTCGGTCTTGGTTTCGAGCGGCTGGTTCTATTCGTAACCGGCATGGGCAACATCCGCGATGTCATCCCCTTCCCAAGAGCACCAAAACAGGCGGAATTTTAAACTGAATGATGAATTATGAATGATACAAACACCACTCATAATTCATCATTTATAATCGCACCGGCGACCCGGTCATCATTATGTTGGCAGTTCCCATCTTCCTGGCAATGGCTTCCGGCTTCGTGGTGGTCGGGGTATACACCGAGCGCAAGGTATCGGCGTTTATGCAGGATAGGCTGGGGCCGATGGAAACGGGGAAATGGGGCCTGTTACAACTCTTCGCCGATTTGCTGAAACTGCTCCAGAAGGAAGATATCGTTCCCACCGCTGCCGACCGAACGCTCTTTCTGCTGGCCCCTACCCTAATTTTCGTGTCGGTCTTTGCGGGTTTTGCCGTGATGCCCCTCACTCCCACTTTGCAGGGTTCGGGCGCGGCTGTCGGGGTTTTTTACCTACTGGCCATTGTCTCCTTCGATGTTGTCGGCATTCTAATGGCGGGCTGGGGGTCGAACAACAAGTACTCTCTGTTCGGAGCGATGCGATCCGTTGCGCAGATTATTTCCTACGAAATCCCGCTTGGGCTAACGATTCTGTGCGTCGTGATGATTTGCCAGACCCTCAACCTGCAAACGCTTAGTTTCCAGCAAGGCATTTACACCCATGAAACCAATTACCTCTTCGGGCTGAAAGCATTGGGTGTCGATGTTACGGGTTGGGGTGGTATTTTCTCTTGGAACATTTTGCGCAACCCGTTTCTGCTCGTTGCCTACGTCATCTTCTTCATCTGCACGCTGGCCGAAAGCAACCGCGCCCCCTTTGACTTACCCGAAGGTGAATCGGAAATTGTGGGGGGCTTCCACACCGAATATTCCGGGATGCGGTTTGCGTTGCTTTATCTGTCCGAGTACGCCATGATGCTGCTGGTATCATTTCTGGGCGCGGTCCTGTTTCTCGGAAGCTGGAACACACCCCTACCCAACATCGGCCCGGTTCACCTGGCCAACTGGACGAGTGGGGAACCCGGCACGGTGTGGGGACACCTGACCGGTGGGTTCTGGCTCCTCTCAAAGGTATTCCTGATGGTGCTGCTGCAAATGTGGGTACGGTGGACCTTCCCCCGCATTCGGGTGGATCAAATGATGCATCTGTGCTGGAAAGTACTCACCCCCGCCGGACTAATCCTACTCCTGATTTCGGGCATCTGGCGGCTACTAATGGTGTGAGAGCCTCTTATTTCTTCTAAGAGCCGTTCAGGAAATCAATGTCTGGACTTACTATCAACCGTTGTTTTCCAACGGGCGGTACCAATCCCACTAGTCAATTGCTTCGAGTTCAATGACCAACTGTATACCTCCTACAAATTCGGCACCACCAAATGGGTTTCGGGGTGTAAAAAACGGTAGGTAGCAGAACGAACTGATTCCTAGGCGGCTTTCCTTCGTCGTGTCTGACAATGCGTTACTCCATTCGTTATGTGATGAAACCGAACGCGCCATGCCTGAAAACGGCTGGAAAAGTAATCCGAATAAACTCAACCTATAGCACATCGAAAGGCTAACCCAGCCTGGAACGTGACGAAAAGCAAACTAGAAATAACAAAAATTCAGTCAACTATTCATCACTAGATGTGTTCGTTTAGGAGAACTGCTTTTCAATACCCGTCTGCGTCGTAAATTTGCGGCCTTTTACCATATTACATGTCCATTTTAACCCCTGACCCAATCGGCGATTTGGCCTGGCAGGCCGCCTGGCAATCACCCGTTTTCCGCCGGAAGTTTATCATTGGTGTAGTCAGTGCCCTTGCTTTGCTGGCTACGTTCCCGTATTTTTTTTACACCATTGAGCAGCATAGCGGCCCTGTTTTAAATGACTGGCTCCTCGTAAAACTCCCACCAAGGGACGTGTCAATACTGATTTTCGGCATTATATGGGCGGCCGCTTTACTCCTGCTCATCCGTGCCCGGCACAATCCGGCTGTCTTTATGATATTCGTTTATAGCTATGTCATTATTAGTCTGTCGCGGATGTTGAGTATCAATCTATTCCCACTCAACCCGCCCGTTGGTCTGCTACCGATGGTCGACCCAATTACCAATGCTTTTTATGGAGAAGTGTACATCACGAAAGATTTGTTCTATTCGGGTCATACTTCCACCTTATTCCTGATTTTTTTATGCCTACGCCAGCAGTGGGATCGGCTGTTTGCGTTCATCGGTTCGTTGTTGGTCGGTAGCCTGCTGCTGGTGCAGCACGTGCATTATACCATTGATGTACTGGGTGCTTTTGTTTTCACGTACCCACTCTACCGGCTGGGGAAGTGGCTGGCCCTGAGTGGCTGGAACGCGGTAAAAGAGTCTTAAAATGCTTCTCCCAATTGAAAATACAATCCGTTCGACACATTCTCACTAAGCCCCCAGCCGTAATCGATCCGTAGGTTTAATCGTTCTTTCTTATTCAGTGCCAGGCGAATACCCCCTCCGTACGAGTATTTCAATTGGTCGAAATTCAACTCCTTTATCCGGTTGCCTACGTTTCCAACCCCCGCGAAGCCAACAGCCCCGATTCGCCAGAAAAGGGGAAGCCGGTATTCGGCCTGCACTACAACCTGGTTTTTACTGCGGTATCGGCCATCATAAAATCCACGCATACTGTTTGCCCCCCCCAAACTGGCCAGGCTCCGTAGCGGCACATTACCGGCATTAAAAAACCCGTAGGCCTGGATGGCCAGCACCTGTTCCCGGTAAGTATTAATAAACCGTCGATAATCGACCACGTAATTGGTGTACTGGAAATCGGAACCAAAAGCGGGGGAAAAATGATTAAAATAGACCTGAAAGAAGCCCCCCTGATCGGGCGCAAAAGCATTATTTCGGGAATCGTAGGTCAGGCTTAAGCCAGCGCCTGAAATATGGTAGGGATAACGTCCCTGAATAGCCAGTTGGTCAAAGAGGCCACCGGGTTGATAATCGACGGTTAGCAATCGCTGGTATTCGTAGAGTAATCCCGCAAAGAAGCGATTCTGGAGTTTACGCTGAAAATGTAGGTAAACATAGTACTGTTTGAATATATAGGATTCCTCCTGTTTAAGCGGAGCTTCTTTACCCAGACCCCAGAATTTGTCCGGAAAATAACTATAGGAAAGTTGATGACTGAGGATATATCGTTCGCCGGGAAAATAGGTCGTTCCGTTGATGGCCGCAATAAATTGTTTCCGCAGGGAGTACAAAGCCAGCACTTGTGTGTTAGAGGTCCGGGTGACGGTATCCTGACGATTAAAGCGAAACGTAAAAGACCCGGCTACTCCTATTGACCAGTCGGTTTCGATGGATCGGGCGATTAAGGGTAAAATTAGCGTATTTCGGGTTTTTACGAATGTCGGTTGTACGGTCTGACGCAGCAGCGAAACACTATCTGTCTGCGCCAACAGGGTGCCGCATACACCGGCTAATTGGCTGATCAACAGAAAAAAGAACCTTTTATCAAGAAAACAAGACACCGTAACCGGAATAACCGTTAATTAAAGTCGTATTAATAATATTTCAGCAAAGTAATCCTAAAATTGTAAATTTCGTAGATTTGGGCTTTTATTGAACCGATTAAACTTGCGCCTGTTAAACAAAGCGCAGTAGCCGGTAGGCATCAACTACGGATCCTCCGCATTGTATATCACCGATATGAGCAAATTAGACTTGCCGCCCTTTAAACTGGGCGAAACGATTACCCCGGAACAACGCCAGTTTTTCAACAAAAACGGTGTTATCGTGTTCCGTAATTTCATCGAGCCTCAAACGGTTAAACTTTTCATCAGTGAGGTTGAACGCATTGAAAAAGAGTGGCTGGCCGAAGGGCGTGATAAAGTAAATGGCATTCCACTGAAGTTTGGTCAGGATGAGTCTGGCAATCCCATGATTCAGCGCATGTGCTTCCTGTCGCAGCATAGCAGCGTACTACACGAATTTTTGCAGGACCCCCGCCTACAGGCCGTTGTTGACCTGCTCCAGCCGTACGAAGGCCGTATTGCCGAAATTGAGAAAGACGGTCTTATCCTCAACCATTACATTCGCACCCCCAACAGTAAATTTTCCCAGATGGGCTGGCATACCGACAGCCCCCGCGATATTTTTCTGGGTCAGCGCATCATGCCGATGCTCAACGTTGGCATTCACCTGAACCCTACCCCTTACGAAAACGGTGGACTACGGGTCATTCCGGGTACGCACAAGCAGGGAATCATTAAGATGCTGTTCCGTAAAAAATACTTCGTAGACAATGACCCCGACAAACAGGAGATTGGCTTCGACATCAACGCGGGCGATTTGTCGGTACACGACGGTCGGTTGTGGCACCGGGCGCAGCAATCACCCCATGTTGGCGAAGCCAGCCGTCGGCGCGTGATGTACGTACCCGTCGTGACGGGTAAATACATGCCCAAAAGCGAGAATAGCAAAACGCCCTTCTACCACCGCTTCATCTCGAAAGTAAATATTTAACGGTTAACCAGTTGATGAGTCAGCGAGTTGATTACTGGCTGACTCATCAACTGACCAACTTTTCTATGGCCTACGCCCTCATTACGGGAGCCAGCCGGGGTATTGGCCTGGCCATTGCCCGCGAACTGGCCCGCCGAAAATTCAACCTGCTGCTGGTAGCCCGCTCAGCCCCAGCGCTTGAGCAAACTGCCCGTCAACTGGCGACGGAACATGGCATCCAGACGGATTTCCTGGCTATCGACCTGGCCGAAGACGGAGCAGCCCAACAGGTATATGACTGGTGTACGAACAAAAAGTATGCGGTTCAGATGCTGGTGAATAATGCGGGTTACGGATTGAGTGGTTCCTTTGAGAAACACGCCCTCGCCGAACATACCGACATGATGCGGGTGAACATGACGGCTCTGATTGAACTGACTTATCTCTTTCTTCCCCAGCTTCGGCAGCAGGCCAGTCCGGGCGAGGCCCATCCAGGCCGGTCAAAAGCGTATATTCTTAATATTGGCAGTTCGGCTGCTTATCAGGCCATTCCGTTGCTCAGTTTGTATTCGGCTTCCAAATCGTTTGTTCTCCAGTTTAGCCGGGGGTTACATCAGGAGTTGAAAGGCTCGCCGGTATCCGTTACCTGCGTATGCCCCGGCTCTACAGACACCAATTTTGTTGACCGGGCACAAATCGGAGAGAAAGGACGCAATGCCGCCAAAAAAGTAAATATGACGCCCGAAGCAGTAGCCCGGCAAGCCGTAGAAGCAACACTGGCGGGCAGAGCCGAAGTGGTGACGGGTTTCCTCAATAAGGCGGGCAAATTCATGGCGTGGCTATTACCCAAGGGGTTAGTCGAAAAAGCTGCCGGAAGTATTTACGAGTAAGACCAGACTAAGGCAATAAAGAAGGGGTGATTCTATGCTGATAGGGTTACCCCTTTCCCTTAACACGAATTGTACTTCACCAATAAATGGCACTTTATTTGCCACAGGACAGTTATAACCGTATAACTTTACAAAGACGTTGGATGCTGGACTGAACATTTCCCCCTATTCCATTACTTACCGACGTCCAACCAACACATGCAATTTTCCGACTTATCATTAATTGATCCGATCCTGAAGGCCCTCGCCGAAGAAGGATACACCACCCCCACCCCCATTCAGGAACAAGCCATACCGACTTTACTAAATCGCCGGGATTTGCTGGGGTGCGCCCAGACCGGCACGGGTAAAACAGCCGCATTTGCTATTCCTATTCTGCAACTGCTCGATGAAGAGCGTAGCAAAAATCCCACGGCTCCTCGGCGCATCAAAACGCTGATAATGACCCCAACGCGTGAATTAGCTATCCAGATTGCCGAAAGTTTTACGGCTTATGGACGGCACCTTAAACTACGCAACACAGTCATCTTCGGCGGTGTTTCGCAACATTCACAGGTCAATTCGCTAAAGGCGGGTGTCGATGTACTCATTGCTACCCCGGGTCGGCTACTCGACCTGATGAACCAGGGATTCGTATCCTTGCGGGATGTGCAGTTTTTTGTGCTTGACGAAGCCGACCGGATGCTCGATATGGGTTTCATCCACGATGTCAAAAAAGTCATCGCTAAACTACCCGAGCGCCGACAGTCGCTGTTTTTCTCAGCTACAATGCCGCCCGACGTGGCAAAACTGGCCGATACCATTTTACGCAATCCAGCCAAAGTAGAAGTAACGCCAGCTTCGTCAACGGCCGATACGATTACGCAGGCCATGTATTTTGTGGGTCGCGACGACAAGCGCAAACTGCTGGTTCATATCCTGAACGATCAGAAAATCAAGTCGGCTTTAGTCTTCGCCCGGACTAAGCACGGAGCCGATAAAGTGGTTAAAGACCTGTTGAAAGAGGGTATCGGTGCTGAAGCCATTCATGGCAATAAATCACAGAATGCTCGTCAGCGCGCGCTCTCGAACTTTAAGAGTCGCGAAACGCGGGTGCTGGTCGCAACGGATATTGCCGCTCGTGGTATCGATGTGGACGAACTCTCGCACGTTATCAATTACGAACTGCCCAACATTCCCGAAACGTACGTACACCGCATTGGCCGGACGGGCCGGGCGGGGCACGATGGTATTGCCCTCTCGTTTTGCGATGAAGAAGAAACGGAATACCTGCGCGACATTAATAAACTGATTGGCAAGCGGGTTCCAGTGATTGAAAACCATCCTTATCCACCGGATTTCGACACGACCAAAGTAACGCCCGCTCCACCACAACGGCAGGGACAGGGCCGAAACGCAGGCAGGCAGGGCGGTAGTGGTGGCCGTTCGAACGGTTCATCAAATCAGGGTTCATTCCGTAGGGAGAGTAATGACAATAACCGCCGGACCGAAACACCGGGCAACCGGCAGCAACCCCGTGCAACCTCGCAAAGCCGCCCCGCCAGTCAGGACAGACCGGCACCCGGTCGTCGCGATGGGAACAGCAGCAGCCCCAATAAAACGGGCAGTACGAGCGAACAGCGCCCAGGCCGTGGAACGGGCAATAGTCGTTACACGAATTTAGGTCCCGATAAAAATTACTAGACAGTTTCCAATACACAAAAGCCCCGGACCTCAATCCGGGGCTTTTTCATTTAAACCAATACTATTTCACTTGCCCTGCTTACTTTCGCTACCCGGTAAAACCATACTACTTTTTGCCCTCACCGAACGTCGGGGTAAACATGTTTGACAGGTTCCAATCTTAATGGGGCATTGAGGGTCAGTAGTAGAAAAAACCAAAATTCGTATGCGCTATGTTTTCACACTTTCAATCCTTTGTATGCTTGGGGGTGGGTGCCGGAACCCAGATGCAGTACTAACGCTGGATACTCCTGTAGCGTCACTTGCCAACTTACCTGTTACCTATTAGCCATTTCAGGCTGTTGCTGGTCGGCTTAAGAGCAAAACTCAGAACGGCAAACTCAATGGTGAATGGCGTTACAATGAGCGCGGTCAACTGCTCGAATGGTGGCATTTTAGGTTTGGTGAAATAAGTTCGGCCGACCAGTACCGCTACGACGTTGTTGGGCGGCTACGCTTTGTACAACACTACGATAATAATTGTGGTTTTTCCAGCCTCGGTAACTGTATTGGCCCAGTGGAATGGACAAGCTACGACGACCTGTCTACCGACGGAACCGGACGCATTACAGAAGGCCGAACGTTCCTCAGGCTCAATGGAAACTAGGATCTGCGTAGCACCGCTATGTATGAATACGACGCTCAGGGACAGATGACTAAAATGATACGTTACAACAGCAATCAAGTGTTAACTCTGACCCAAACCCTAACTTACGATGCTCGTGGCGATGTAGTAGCTGTTAAAAGCAGTGTGGCCTCTCCTGACCTCGCATATCGGACTTTCCACTATGATTACGATAACGGACGCAACCCCTACTTCAACAGGATCTATTTTGCTTCAGCTTTTTTTCTTAGTCGCAACAACCAGTTAGCACCGGGTTTGACGTATGAATACCGTTCCGATGGTTTGCCAACTCACATCCGACAAAACGGGGGTAGTACGGAGTTGACATATTATTGAAACCGGACTGTGCGTTATGGTCGGCTACAGCCATCAACCACCTGGGTCGTTGGACAAGTAAGTAAGCAAACAGCACTACAAATATTCCCTAAAACAACAAATCCCCAAGCCATCACTAGCCTGGGGATTTATCTATACCTAAAGAACTGTACGTTTACGCTTCTATTTCCTCTTCAACCTCAACCCGGCGGTCATGACCTACTTCAAACTGCGCTTTCTTGGCTTCGGCCGAGGGTCTCAACCGAACGACGTGCAGTTTGTGCAGGATACCAATGAGGGGGAACGTAGGGTCGAATTCAAACCATTTGGCCCCGAAATTAACCGAATTAGGCCGCTTGTGGTGGTTATTCTGAAACAACTCGCCCATCATCACTACATCCAGAATTAGGGAGTTTTTCGACTCGTCGTTATTGTCAAAATTAGAATAGCCATACTTATGGCCACTCCAGTTGATAATGGCTCCGTGTACGGGTCCCATCACAAAATGAACGGGCAGCAGGAAGAAAAACGCCCAGTGCATATCCAGATAAAAAAACGCCAAGAGGTAAAACGCGCTGTAAATAACGGCCCAGCCCGCCCGCGAAAACCAGGAATCGCCCACTTTCTCAATGAAATTCCATTCGGGATAATTACGGTCGAATTGCTTTTCAACCGTCTGCTTACGGTGCAATACGGCGTTATAAATGTCTTTGGTCTTCCACATCATCGTAAAGATATTCTTAGTGTGATGCGGAGAATGCGGGTCTCTCTCGGTATCGCTAAAGGCGTGGTGCATTCGGTGCAATACAGCATACGCCCGTGGGCTCAAATACGACGATCCCTGCGATATGTAGGTGAGGGCATAAAAGAACCGTTCCCAGAATTTGCTCATCGAGAACATCTTGTGAGCCGAATACCGGTGGAGAAAAAACGTTTGGCAGAACAGGGACAAATACCAATGCCCCAGAAATGCAACTAGTACAAAAACCACTATGGTAACTATTAAAGGATGGACGTGAGACTCACTAGGAATATTACTACAAAACTAACGAAATTTTGAGTCGTTTGGGTTTCAATCCCCGAATAATACTTGAACTAATATGAGGTTGCCGCGTATTCAAGCAAGTTAGCACCCATTCGCAGGGCTTGTTGCCGAACAGGTTCAGGGTCGTTATATACGCTCTGGTCTTCCCAGCCGTTGCCCAGATCACATTCGAAACTGTAAAAACAGACCAGTCGTCCCTGGTAAATCAGCCCAAAACCCTGGGGGGCTTTGCCGTCGTGTTCGTGTATTTTGGGCAAGCCTGTAGCAAACCGATACTTCTGCTGATACACCGGATGATTGAAGGGTAGCTCGACAAAACTGAGTTCGGGGAATACCTTTTTCATCTCCCGGCGGATGAATTTATCCAGCCCGTAGTTATCGTCGATGTGTAGAAATCCACCCGATATCAGGTACCGGCGCATGTTGCTAACGTCGGCATCGCTGAAGGTCACATTGCCATGCCCCGTCATGTGGACAAACGGATACCCAAAAATATCGGTACTACCCGGCTCCACGATGTCCTCTTCCGGGAAGATGTTCATGCGCAGGTTAGCATTGGCAAACTTGATGAGGTTAGGCAGCGATGTTTTGTTGGCGTACCAGTCGCCCCCACCGTTGTATTTCAGTTTGGCGATTTTGTAGGCATACTGGCCGTTAGCCATGATGAATGCTGAATGAAAAATGATGAATAAAGTGAGCAGCTTTTTCATAGCTTGTTGAAGCAGGTATTATTGATTTATAAAATTTAATAATTGGCAGGCTGTCAGTGCGGCTGTTTCGGTACGGAGCCGGTTAGTACCCAGCGTTACCATCCGGAAACCGGCATCTAAGGCCTGTTGCAGTTCCTTATCCGAAAAATCACCTTCCGGGCCAATCAGCACGGCATATTGCCCATTTGGCGTAGCCCTGCTCGTCAGCGGGGCGGGCGGTCCACTGGTGGGTAAATGAGCCAGGAACCGCTGCGGTTCGTCCACCGTTTTTAGGAGTTCACCAAATGAAACAGCCTCGTCTAACCGGGGCAGAAACGATTGTAACGACTGCTTCATGGCAGCTATGGCGATTTTCTCCAGACGTTCCAGCTTCAACACCCGACGCTCGGAATGCTGTCCGAAAAAGAAACTGATTCGTTCAATCCCAATTTCGACGGCTTTCTCCACAAACCATTCGATGCGGTCCATGTTCTTGGTTGGTGCCACGCAAATACGAACAGAGAACGACCGGGGAGGGGTTGTTTGTGTATCCGTAATCCGAAACTGGCAACGCCGACTATCGGCTTGTGTAATAACGGCAGTATATCGGTTTCCGTTTCCATCCGTCACGGCAATAACTTCGCCAATACCGAGTCGCAGTGTCTTGACAGCATGGCGGGAATCATCTTCGGTCAGGAGATTTACGGCATCAGGCGAATACACGCGGGGCGAGTCCACGCCGGGCTGATAGAATAGGTGCATAAAGCAAAGATACGCACCACTTTTCTGTCGTGGTCCCAGCCACCCGGCCCAACGATAGAAAAGAGTTATCCATTTATTTCACGTCGCTCCACAGCCAGCGCAGAGATTCGGGCAGAATGGAGCCGCCGTGTTTGCCGGTATGACCACCCGTACCACCCACAAACTTGTAGTCGTAGTTGCTGAACTTCAATGCTTTATCCATCTGCTGATTGCTCAACCACCAGTTGCCGTGCTGATTATCGAGGTCATTACTACCGTCCTGCAAAAAGACTTTGACGTTTCGCTTTGGCGATTTCCGAATCAGGGAGGGATACACGTATCCACCTTTGATATTGGTAAAGCTGCCAATCTGGCTCAGCACTTTATGGAAATAGTCGGGCCGTTGCCAGGCTGCCGTAAAGGCACAGATTCCCCCGGACGATAGCCCGCAGATAGCGTGCATGGTGGGCGATTCAGCCAGTTTGTACGTTTTGCTGATCTCGGGAATTAGCTCCTGCAATAGCATCATAACATACTGACTCGTCAGCGTATCGTACTCAAAACTGCGATTGTCGGCCCGAAACGGGTCTTTAGGCAATTCCTCACCGTGCTGACCGGGATTGATAAACAGGCCAATAGTTACAGGCATTGCCTTCTGGTGAATCAGGTTGTCGAACACAATCGGCACCCGAAAATCACCGTCCTCTTTCACGTAGGTATGACCATCCTGAAAGACCATTAGCGCAGCCGGTGTTTTGCCATCGTACTGCGCCGGGACATAGACGTAATACTCCCGAATGGTGTTCGGGAATACGGTACTCTTCCAGACAAACTTCGTAACCGCCCCTTTTGGAACGCCCGCCTGCCGCTGCGAATCGGGGCCATACGTAACCGTTTCGGAGGGTGGATTCTGCTGAGCGTGAACAAGTGGACTAGCGAACAAAAACGCGTTGCTAATCAGCAACAGGAGTGCGTACTGTTTCATACGTGGCGTTGATTGAAATCATGGATTATCCTTGCTTACTACACCTGCTATAGCAAACGGCGGTCTGCCAGGGTGCGGTTTGTCAGAATTACAAGTAGCAATCCTTTTAAGGAATCGAGGATCAGATTATCGGGCTTACCGAAGGCAACATAAATACCGATACCAATACCAATCCACCACAAACCAAGTAAATAGCAAAGGTTCTGAAACCCGCGCTTCCGCTGCCAGACCTGCCAGATGGCCAGCCCACATATCAGAGACACAAAAAGGAGTGTCCAACCAACGATGTATCCTAAGAAAGAGGTATCGGGCGTTAAACGCACGCCAAACTGCTTCAGCGTAAACTCGCGGGCAAAGAACGCTCCGCCCGTCAGCGCCAGTTCAATTAGTAGCGCTACGATGAGCAGGGTCAGGAGTAGTTTGCGGGCCATGTGAAGATAATTTGACAGGAAAGTAACCACAAACCACAATTTACTCTATTTATCCCTTTCCTACCCGTCCCCACCCTATCGACCCGTCGGAACCCGTCCGGCCGACCTGTCGGACCATCTTTTTTTTGTACTTTTACGGTATACAATCCTTTGCTGTGAAAAAAGTTGCTTTTTATACGCTTGGCTGCAAGCTGAACTTCTCCGAAACCTCGACCCTCGCCCGCCTGATGGAGCAGCAGGGCTACGAGCGTGTGGAGTTCAATCAGCAGCCCGACATCTTCATCATCAACACCTGCTCCGTGACGGATAATGCCGACAAAAAATGCCGGAAAATTGTTCGTGAAGCGCAGAAAATAAACCCCGATGGGTACGTAGCCATTGTAGGCTGCTACGCCCAGTTGAAACCGACGGAGATTTCGGAAATTCCGGGAGTAGATGCCGTGCTGGGGGCCGCCGAAAAATTCCGGCTGCACGAACTGATGCCCACGTTTGTGAAAGTCCCGAATGGTCAGCCCGCGCAGGTATTCAATTCACCCATCGAAACCGCCATCGACTACCATGCGGCCTATTCACTCAACGACCGCACGCGCACGTTCCTGAAAGTGCAGGATGGCTGCGATTACCCCTGCGCCTACTGCACCATTCCACTGGCCCGGGGCAAAAGCCGTTCCGACACCGTTGCCAACGTGGTTCGGGCCGCCCACGAGATTGCGGAACGTGCGGTTAAAGAGATTGTGTTGACCGGGGTAAACATCGGCGATTTCGGTGTGGGCAGTGGCAACAGCTTACTGAATCAACAACCCGAAACGTTCCTGGACCTGATACAGGCGCTGGACGAGGTGTCAGGCATCGAGCGATTCCGCATTTCGAGCATCGAACCCAACCTGCTCACCGACGACGTTATTCGGTTTGTCGCGCAATCGAAGCGGTTTGTGTCCCATTTTCACGTACCGCTGCAATCGGGTAGTAATCGCATGCTGGGCCTGATGCGTCGACGCTACAAACGCGAACTCTACACCGACCGCGTACAGCAAATAAAAGCACTGATGCCCCATGCCTGTATCGGGGTAGATGTCATTGTGGGCCATCCAGGCGAAACCGAGGTGGAGTTCAAAGAGACCTACCAGTTTTTGACTGAGTTGCCGGTTTCGTACCTGCACGTATTTACCTACTCCGAGCGGCCCAACACCACCGCGCTGACAATTAAACCCACTGTGCCGGGCCACATCCGGGCCGAACGGTCGAAGATGTTGCATATCCTGTCCGACAAAAAACGCCGGGCTTTCTATGAATCGCAGGTTGGGCGGGATGCTACCGTTTTGTTCGAAGAAGATGTTACGGAAGGGTTCATGCAGGGCTTCACCGAAAACTACGTGCGGGTGATAGCCAAATATGACCCCCTGTTGATCAATGAAACGCTGCCCGTCCATCTGTCAGCCATCAACGCCGACGGGTTGATGGAGGTGAGTGAGCCAGAAGCAGCACTGGCAATCCACTGACGGCCGAACTGTGGATTGCTGAATTGTTTCGTCGGGAACTATGCCCATGTGACTCCAGAGGAACCGTCCCCCACAACAAACAAATAGCCTGAAAGAACTGCGGCTTCCTGTTCGCTCTATTCTACTGACATGCGCTGATCACGCAGTTCACTTTTGGTAGCCAGTGGATTGATAAACTTACTAACAACCCGGCGTTTGTTGTACCCCAAAACGGTAATTGATACGGCGGGGTTGATGTTGTACAGAAAGGCCGTGCTTTTGTCGTCCGGTGATGGAACGTATAGCACTGCTACCTTTTCCAAACCGGCTCCTCTTGCAAATCGCTCCAGCAATGACTGAACTTCCTGCGCCGGTCTACGGTCGGGGTTGGTGTAAATAATAAAGGCTTTTATCGGTCCGGCACTCGGCTTTTGCAGTTCTGTTTCCCAAAACTGAGCCATTTGCCGGATGGTATCCGACGATAGAGAATGGGTCCAGATCATAACACCTTTGACTTGCCCGTAGGCGCACATAGGGCAGGTACGTTTACCCCGGTCCGGCCCCCACACGTGCCGTGGATCGAATGCGGGACAGTTGTCGCCAATCAGCAAGCCAGACTGGGCCGGAACCCGGTCGTACTGGGGTAACAGGCGAATATCCCGCTGCCCTGTCAGCGTATCGTTCCGGTTGGTCAGTGCTACCCCGCCGTAACGAAGAAACCCCTCCGCCGTTTCCGTTTGGTACCAGTAAGAGTCCGTCACCAGCGGGTCGTCGGCAAAGACAAAGTCGCTGAGGTAGTAGCAGGTTTTCTGGGTGGGTGCCTTTACGTAAAAGTGAATATGAGCAGGAATCTTCCGGCCGGGGTATGGGCCGGGCCGGATGGTCGTTAGCTCATACTGCCCTTTTTCATTCGTCTTGAGCCAGCCCCGGCAGTAGCCATGCCACCACGCGTGACTGGTGCGGGGTTCGGTGCCTACCTTGGCATAACGACCCTGAGCGTTGGTATGATAGAAGTACATCAGCACATTTCGGGCGGGCGTTTTTCCATCCGGCTCATAAACCGTACCGCTGATACGCATTGGCGATCCCTGTGCTGTGTCGGGGGCAATGCGAGCCTGCCAGGTTGTTGGATGACGTTCATCGAATACACAGCAGTCGCAGTCGGGTGGGTCAGCCGAAGTGGGTGCAGCCGTGCTGGATGAGGGCGTTTGCGAGTTGGACCGGCAAGCGGTGAACAGCAAAAAACAGAGGCTGAGAAACGAACGTACATGAAGCATAGCGGTAGCATTTTTAACAAAGAAACGTAGCTACCGGAACAGCCAAAAAGAAAGTAGATGAACAACGAAAAAAGTAGATGAACGGATGCGTTACCGATTATCATCGGCCTGCATTACTAACTGAAAACGGGTAAATTTGTCTGCTTCACCGCACAAACCCCACGTCGTATGCCATTCGCAATCAGACAAAGACAGGTAGCCATCAACTGGTCGTCGGTACTGCTTTGGGTAGCCATTACACTACTGTTTCTGTACGAGCGAACGTATCTGATTCAGAAAGCGGGACTCCCCCATTTTCTGGTTTGTACCGGCGTGCGCGTTGGCCTACTATTGCTGTTATGCTACGGGCATAATGAGGGATTGACCCGGCTACTATCAGCGAAAAAATACGGGTACTATATGTTGTTGACCGGCACCGCTATTGCTGCGTACCTGCTCGTTCAGGGGTTGTACGACCGGCATCTATTCGGCTTTGTCATCGGCGATCAGGAACAGGCCGGGCTTTGGCAAAACCTGCCCTACAACCTGCTCGTCACGATCTGGTATATGCTACTGACCCACCTCGTTAAGCGGGCCGTCAATCCTGCAAAGCCGTCTGTTGATGATCCAACAGAACCCGTGCTGAGTCCGGCTAATCAGACGATAACCGTCAAAACCGGCACGCAGTGGGTGCGGTTACCCGTGGCCGAGGTGCTGTATGCGCAGGGCCTGAAAGATTATACGGTGCTATTTACAGAACACGAAAAGTACATGCTGAAAGGCTCCATCGGCACCGTTGCCAGCCAACTTCCCGATGGCTTGTTTGTACGGGTTCACAAGTCGTATCTGGTATCCCGGCAGCACATCAGGTCCGTATCCAGCACCGGCATCGCGCTGGATGGGCAAACAATTCCGGTAGGACGGTTGTACACTAGCGCCATTCAGAAAGAGTTCATGCGGGGAGAGATGAGCCGCGTGGAAAAGTCTTTCGGAAACGATTGAATCTACTTTTTACGCAGGCTCCAAAACGGTAACCGGACTAACCGTTACCGCAACGCCCGTTAAAGCGGCATTGCCAGTTAGGGCATCCAGCCGGGTTTCATCAGTAAGGTCATTGATACTGACACCCGCGTGGGCCTGGGCTACGTCGAGTTGCGTGCCGGGGCGGTTGTGGCCGTAGCCGTGGGGCATCGATACCACACCGGGCATCATGTCGGTCGTCACTTCGGCGGGTAGTTCAACGCTCCCCACCCGCGACACTACCCGCACCAGTTGTCCATCGGCAATCGCCAGCCGGTCCGCATCCATTGGGTTTATTTGCAGGGTACATCGGTTACGACCTTTAACGAGCCGGTGGGCATTGTGCAGCCAGGAGTTGTTGTCGCGCAGGTGCCGACGACTGATGAGGTATACTTGTTCGGGTGTATAGTCCTCCGTGTTCGTGGTTAGGGAATCAAAGTTCTGCCGGGCGCGGTTCAGGTCAGTCAGGAATGGAGCGGTGGCTACGTCGATCCGATTATTGGCAGTCATTAACCGGTCGGGGAGTTGCGACCGGAGGGGGCCGAGGTCGATACCGTGCGGATTATCGCGCAGGGTTTTTACCGACAGATTTTGGTCTTTGTAAGGGCCGTAGCGTAATGCCAGGTCAATTTTCTGCTCCGGATTTTCGGGCTGCAAACCGGTATTTTGGTCGTAGTGTTCGTCCTCCAGATAGAGCCGCAGGTACGCATAAATCTCCCAGTCGTACAGCATATCGTCGGGTTTGGGCACCATAGGGTCAGAGTAGCGGGTTGTATTTCGGATGGCCAGGGCGTTAAATGTCAGGTCGTAATGGGCGGTTTCGAGGCCGGTGGCGGGGGGCAGAATATAGTCGGCATGGCGGGTGGTTTCGTTCCGGTAGATATCCACCGACACCATAAAATCGAGTTGCTCCAATGCCCTGTCCAACTGCCCGCCGTTGGGCGTCGATAAAACCGGGTTGCCGCAACTCGTCACCATTGCCCGAATTGGTTGTTCGCCCTCTGTGCGGGCCGGGGTCAGAATTTCCTCGGCCAGACACGAAACGGGTAGTTCGCTCATAAACTCCGGGTGACCACTTACCCGGCTCTGGTAGCGATTGTGCTTCGTATACAGTTGCCGCTTGCCTACTATGTCGAAAGCAGGGGTCGAAAACATCATGCCACCCGGCTCATCCAGATGCCCGGTCAGGGTGTTCAGTACGTTGATAAGCCACAAACACAAACTCCCGAACGACTGCACCGACACGCCCACGCGACCGTATAGAGCGGCCCGTTCGGCGTGGGCAAAATCGCGGGTGAGTTGGCGGATGGTATCGGCCGCAATCCCCGTCACCCCGGCGACCCGCTCCGGTGTGAAATCAGCAACGGCATCCCGGAGTCGTTCTAGCCCGTCGATGACGGGTTCGAGCCGACCTAAACGAATCCGGTTTTCGGCAAACAGTACCTGCGTCATGGCCAGTAGCAGGTATACGTCGGTGCCGGGGCGGATAAAATGGTGCGCATCGACACGAAGGGCCGTTTCGGTGCGTCGGGGGTCGATCACGATTACCTTGCCACCCCGCTTTTGAATAGCCTTCAGTCGATTAGCTACGTCGGGCGCGGTCATGATGCTCCCGTTGGAGGCAATGGGATTACCCCCAATGATAATCCAGTAATCCGTACGGTCGATATCCGGCACGGGCAGCAAAGCAGGGTGACCTAACAGTTGCTAGGACGCAAAGTGATGGGGATACTGGTCGACCGACGAAGCCGAAAAGATAGTTCGGGTGCGTAATGCTTTGATAAAACCGGGCGTACTCAGCAACGTACCCGAATTATGCACCGATGGGTTACCGCCGTAAAACCCGATGGCATTGGGGCCACTTTCAGCGCGAATGGTTCGTAGCCGGTCGGTCACTTCCCGGAAGGCCTGCTCCCAGCCAATTTCGGCCCAGGAAACCGTTCCATCAGCCGCCAAAACTCGTTTTTGTGGTTTCCGAAGCCGATCAGGGTCTTCGTACACATCCTTAAGGGCTACGGCTTTGGGGCAAATATGCCCCCGGCTGAATGGGTCCTCCCTGTCGCCATTGATGCTCACGACCTGACCATCGAGGTGTTTTATTTCCAGGCCGCAGATGGCTTCGCACAAGTTACAGGCTCGGTAATGGGTTTGGACGTCCATGCCGCGTTACGTGGGTTTAAGTTTGTTACTGTCGACCGAATCGGGTTCATTGCGTAACGCGTTTGTTACGGTGGCCCGTGGTAGTGGCAAGGTAAGGAAACCCAGAGATGAATACCAATTACGCGGGTGGGCAGTTTAGGAAGTGCACTCGCACAAGAGCTTTAGCTAGTGGACCGGAAAGTAAGTATATGCAGTGAATGTTATTTCTCCCAACGACTCAGAGGAGCAATGGCGAGGTACGAGCCTTTACGTCCTCTGAGTCGTTGGGAGAAAACTCTGAACCCCTTACCGAGTGCCCGTTAGGTACTCTCGCTAACTGGATTATTAAACTAACCAAACAATATCATATGCAACCAACCCCAAATTGGGGTGTTCCCGTTTAGCCGGACACTTTACTTATGAGAGTTTAATTGAACAGTTTGGTAATATTGGTTTTCAAAGTCAATCGGTGAACGGTAGCCTAGCGATGAGTGCAGCCTACGGACGTTATAATACCCTTCAATATAGTTAAACAACCGCACAGGCGGCTCTGTCATTACGGGCATCTTCCAAACTGATAAAACAGCCGCACGGGCGGCCCCGCATCCTCCAGCAACTCGGCTTTTAAGCGGCCCCAAAAAGACTCGGCATGAGCGTTTTGGTAGGGATTATCGGTTTCCGCCATGCTCTGCCTACAGTGCCATTTATCGAGCCGCTTTCGGAAATGGTGACCGAAATACTGACCACGGCACAGGCCGCCCTGCTCGGTCCGAGTGGACGATCAAACCTGGCTTAGGTTGACGTTGCTTAAGGGCTTGCTCAAAGGCCTGCACAACTAGGCTTTCTTTCATGTGCTTGTCGACCCACCAACCGACGATCCGACGAGAAAATAGATCCATCCAACTGGCTAAATAAGCCCAATGTCCATCAACCAGAGGCAAATACGTAATATCGCCAACCCATACCTGATTAGGTGCACTAGGTTTACCAAACTCGATTAAGCGGTTGGGGCAAGCAGTTAAACCATGTCTGGAATTAGTCGTCTTCAGCACGAAACTACGGGGCTGAATGGCCCGCCAGTCCTGCTCCTGCATCAAACGACGTACCCGATGCAGACCAGCCTTTACGCCCTGTTCTTTCAGGGCTTCCAGCACACGACGGCTGCCATAGCGTCGGAAGTTTCCCCAGAAAATCTTATCGATGGCAGTGGTCATGGCTAGATCGCTTTCTGACGGAGTGAACGTTGTTCCATTACGATATGTGCAATATGCAGTCTTACTGACATTCAATATTTTACACAGTAGGCGTACGGGAAAATTGGTTTCTTCGGACTGAATAAACTGGTAAGTCATAGTCAGGTTTGGCGGCTGAAAATGGCAACAGCTTTTTTTAGGATCTCACGCTCCATCTCGGTTTGCCGCAGTTGCCGGCGTAGGCTATCGACTTCTTGTTGAAGACTTTGATCGGTTTTCTTTTCCCCCGCACCGGCGGCCCGGCTTTGTCATTGGTCTTTCGCCAGGCGTGAATCAGGCTATCGCTAATACCCATCTTACGGGCCACGGCCATGATGGATTCACCGTTGGCAATTAGCCGCAATACATCGGCCTTAAACTCGGCGGTATACTTTCGTTTGGTTTGTTAGGATTTGTTCATGGTACACGAAGTTAACTAAGTTTCGTGTCCGGATATTTAGGACCATATCAAATAACCCGGTAAACGTCATACTGTTCAGGAGCGGGCAATGATAAAACAGATTCAGGCAGCACCGCCGATGAGTGAGCAGGAAGTAAGGGTAATTATGGAGAGAGTTGTTAGCAGGGTGTTTGGAGCATGAAAAAGCCCGCCTTTCATAGCGGGGCTTTTTACTTCTGTCTTATATCAAGTAGTTCGTATTCCTTCTTTTCGTTGCCCGTCCTAAAGGTAGTTTCGTATATCCTTAGGTGAAAATCACAATGCGTTCCCAAGAAGGTTTTGTATTCAACCATATCCAAATCACTTATATCTTCATTTACTTTACCTGAAATTCTAGTCCCATCCAGAAGTTGAAATTCAAAACGTTTTGAGTCAAGTAAAATACCTCTAAAAATCCCATCAAGTATGACCTCACCTTCTTCTGTAATCGTTGAAGAAACTCTTTGGTAAGCATCGGCAACTTTCTCTTTTGATAGTTCTAAGTGAACCTCACCGCTTTCCATTGTCAAAATGGAATTTTCTTCTGCGATCCCTCGAAGGAATTTCTTTAAACTTACTAACTCAGTTTTTGTGGTGTCTTTTAGGCTAGCTTCAAAGTTCTCATCGCTTGTAGCGTTAGCAACTAATTTAATCACATCCTTAATCGCTTTGGATACAATGGCTTCATCAAAAACCTCGTTAGGCTTAAGCTGACTTAACTCAACACCAAAAGACCCCCTTGGAAGGGCGGTTAGAAACAGGTCGGAACTTTCCTCTCTCCTTACTTTTTCACCTCTTCTTGCCCTGCCTAGTCTCTCTTTAGATACTTTAGCTTTAACTAATTCTTGAAAGGGCGGAACAGCTTTGCTAATAAAGTTGGCCTTTATGCCTTGTGAGCCAGACACAGCATCTCCACTGAATAAAAGTTCTACTGTGGGTTCAGACAATTCTTTAGGTAAAGCATCGAGTTCGCCTTGTAATTGAGTTACTTTTTCAGATAGCCCTATGGACATGAATGGATGATTGACAACTGCTTCCAATAGAAACTGAGTGTCAATTATCTGAGCTTTTAAGCGTTGTCTTTGTCTGTAAAGGCTCATATCAAAGCGAATTTAAATAATCCAAAGCTGCTTTATCTTCAATTGGAGTGTCCAAAGATAATTCTAGCATCCCCTTCCAAACGCCAACTCGATTATGGCTAAATAATTGCACCCAATACCTTGTTTGCTTTGCAACCATTTCAGGCCCTAAATTCATCAAATCAACAACGTAATGATCTAGCGTAAAATTGGTCTTAGATAGAGTTGGCCTAAAAAAATCAGGAAATTGATTAAAGATTACTCCTTGACCAGAAAGGTCAATTTTGTCAAAAAAAGTAACGAGGTCTAAATCATTTGGTGACCTATTTTGCTGTATTTCAACGTTTTCCAAGAAGCTTCCATCTAACCATTGAAAACCGCTTTTTATCTCTAAGTTAAAGATTATACCCCGAAAGGCAATGAAGTTTTTTAGGATTTTGACTCGATTGGGGGACGTGGCAAATTTCTGGCACAGTTCTAGGGTTGTACAAAGGTAAGGTGATAGATCGGTCTTTATTGCTGGGTTGCCTGTGTGGGGTGGAAGTACGTTATTATGGTCAAAATCGGGTATTGGCATACGTATGATTGATAGAAGCTATAACTGCTTAAAGGATGAATAGCTTATTTTTACTTGCGAAACTTCCCAACTTCCCTATCAACCCCCGGTACGCACATAGACAAAACTAACAACCCCGCGCCCCTCACCAAGCGGGCTGCCGGATTTACCCCGCGAATAAACAAAAGTTAACAAGCTGGCATACTCTCCCGGCTGGCTGCTGACAACAGGGCGGCATACGAGTGGAGGGCGTAGCAGGATTAGTGGGGGCCGCCCAACTTGGGACGTGCTGCCTGTCACCGGATGCGGAATTTCTTAATGCCAAAAGGCCTCAAAATGCCGGGGCCTGCAAGTTGTCGCTGGAATTATGATGAACCCAGAATGAAAGCTACCAGCTTTACAATTTAATTAGCAAGCCAAGTAAATACCGTTGCAAAATAACGATTAGCATAATGTTGCCAATTCTGTTCATCAAATCCAAATTCTCGAATCTGTCTTTGTGGCGAACCCGGTGACGGAATTGCCATTGCTTCTATCCTTCTACCGTTTATGACAAAGACCTTTGCAATCGGATTTGTGATAAATCCCAGATTTCCGCCTAAACCTTTAATTAGAGTATTTTGAAGTGTTGCCGATTGCGGTAGATCAACACTTCCAAACGCATTAAAAGCAGGGCAAATTATTTTCTTTTCGAGGTCTGACAACACCCCCTTCGAGGTACATAAAATTTTAGAAACACCATCTTCAACTATGCGCAGAATACCTTGCCTATTCCAAGTTTTTTGGACAAGTTTTGTATCTTCTGAACTAAAATCGTGTCGTTGACAACAAGTTATAGTATCAGCTATTGCAATTCTGTTAGCAGTTAGACTTGATATGATATTTTCTTCGTTTGGAGGTAAATGAATTTCAGGGTCAACATGAGTTGAATAACGCATCCAAAGACTACTATCCACGCTCCCGTAAAAAAACCTGATAGTACCCTCACCTTGCCTGTTTTGCTGCTTGATATGATTGTCGGGATCTGTACATTCATAAACAGGAAAGCTACCCAGGATTAATTTGGTGGCACTTTCGATATGCCCCTTTTTTAAATAAGGATGCGTTTCTATTTCTCCAATTGGCATAATTTTGATCCTTATTTTCCTCCTAATGGTCAAGCACTATTTGTCGCAAGTCACCCGCTCTACCCCATAAGAGGTTCCAATGGGACGTACCACTTGTCGCAAGTAACCTCAAAATGACGACTCTCTAAGCCCAGCAACTCCAGCGTCCCCCTTGTCGCCCGATGCTGACAATGCCACCAAGCCGCTTCGTTCCGGGACGCGAAACTTGTCGCCGAGCGCGGCAAAATGCCGGTTTTACTGACCTACTTTGCGAGACGCTCAATGTGTCGCGATGCTGACCAACTCCGAACAAGAACAGTCAAGTAGCACCCAACATGTATATGTACGCAACTTCGCTTATCAATAATCAACTGACAGTCAACATTTTAATAGTAAGTGCTTAATTAAATTGCCCTTGCTTTTTCCGAACCCTTTTGCCCAGGCCAACGCACGCTGTAAGAATAAGCGAAAGGACGTAGATACGCAACAAAATGGCTGGAAACGTTACGATGGATACCGCTGGATTTATCGTACGGTGGTAAAAAAGGGCAAAGTCTGTAGTGTACAAGCAGATCAGCGAAGCAGGCGTAGTTCACCGGAGGGCAGTAGCAGTGCTGACTCTCTTTAGAACGGAGAGGCAGATGCGAGTGTCTTTTCTGGCAAAGTCCCCGTTTCATCTCACTTTACCGGGCGGATGATGAAGTTCTTGAGGGAGTTTTTCTTGATGATTTTCATTAGTTGTCCCCCTTCATACTCATACTCGTCTTCCCGGTCGTTGAGTTGGGCCTTATAAACGCCTTTGGCGGGCGATTTGAAGGTGAAGAAATCGCCGAAGTATTCCGAGTAAATGCGGCTGCGGCCAATGGGTTCCCCAAAGTACACGTTGCTCAGAATATAGGTAATAGGCCGGGTTTCAGTGACTTTTCGCGTGTACTTGTACTGATCGGCCACAATCTCATAATGGTCATTTTTCCACTCCGTTCGGGTGGTAAAACGTCCCCTGTTGGTCTGGGCATCCGCTGTAGAACGAATCAGCTTGCCCTGCTGCATCAGGCTCACCAGTTTGTAATATACCTTCACCTTGTACACCACCAGGTTGACGCTCACATCGGTAATAATAGTGTACAAAACTGTCTGGTTACCTTTTGGCTGACGGGTGGCCGTCATAGTGCCTACTTTAATGCCGGCAATGTCGATGATAAACTGCCGGGTCTGTGTGCTATCGGGTGCCTGCCCCAACCCACGCAGGGATGTACTCAACAGGATAACCAGAAAAAGCAACCCCGTTTTTGGGAGCTTTCGGACGTTCGGGGTGAAACCCGGCACTCGTACGTTCACACGTCTGTTACTTCCTCCTACCATCATAGTTTTACGCGGATACCGTCATTTCCCAGCACAATCGGGTTTATGGCAGGCATACGATTTGACTCATCATCATTCTCCAGGTTTAATACGCCCCGTGGGCACACGGCGGAACAAACGCCACAGCCCACGCACGACGACCGGACAATGTCCTGCCCGCGCTGCGCGTACCACCGAACGTCGATACCCATTTCGCAGTAGGTAGAGCAGTTGCCGCAGGAAATACACTGCCCGCCGTTCGTTGTAATCCGAAAACGTGATTTGAAGCGTTGGACCAGACCCAGGTAAGCCGCCAGCGGACAGCCAAACCGGCACCACACCCGGTTGCCCATGAAGGGATAGAAACCCGTCCCCACTACCCCGGCAAAGATGGAGCCGATGGCAAAACCATAACTAGAGCGCAGGCTGTACGAATCCAGAAAACCAAACAGGGCCGACTGGCCGCTCACATAGGTATACAGTACCGCTACCGTCATTACCACGGCAAAGGCGAGTACGCCATGCACTACCACCCGTTCAAATTTCCAGGCACCCAGCCGTTTATCGGACAGTTGACGGTAGGGATCGCCGAGGGTTTCGGCCAGGCCACCGCAGCCGCACACCCAGGAGCAATACCAGCGTTTGCCGAAGAAATACGTCATTACGGGTACGCCAATCAGCCAGAGGGCCGTTCCCCATACCAGCAGAAAGAGGCCCAGCGAACCGGCCTGAATTTTCTGGTCGATCCGGTAGTCGAAGTAAAAACTGTAGTCGAGCGGCCACATGTTTTTCAGGTCCTGCGCGGGCTGATTGAACAGGGACAGGAGTTCGGGAATCAGAAACGCAAAGCAGGTCTGGAAAAACATGACCGATGCCGTGCGGATCTGCTGGTAGGGGTTGCCCCGGTATTTGACCAGCATCCGAACGCCCATCACCAGGATGGCCAGTGTGTAGAGCGTGCCGTACACAAACCACCGGCTGGCGGGTCCGCCGTTCAGCAGTCGGCTCAGCGGGTCGAACATGAGTACCCAGTTGGTCAGGTATTCGGGGTAGAAATAGAGCAGCACGTAAAAGCCAATCAGAAAACTACCGATGACGATACCAATCCAGCCCCGGTTGGTGGCCGGATTATGGAAAACACCATTGTTTTTGATACCCGGCATCTGCCGGTTCTTGGGCACGATGTACAGCAAGGCACCCCCCACGCACAGCAGCAGACTCAGGCAGAAAAACAGCAGACTATTGTCCGGGAAGAAACCAATACTGGCGGCTTTGGTAACCGGGAATGCGTAGTCGTCGTTGATGACTTTGTCATTCTCGTTCCGCGCTTTAAACCCTTCATTCAGTTTAGCGATAGCGGCTTTAAAGTCGCCCACAAAACTAAACACCGACCCGTACACTGTACCCCGCATATCCGCCGTAGCCGATTGAATAGCAACCAGTTGTTCTTTCTTGACGGTACTGGTCAATACGGTATCGGTCAGTTGGTACTGGCTCAGGCTGAGCGAACCAACGAACAACGCGAAGCCAAGCAGGAAAAGCGTTAAACCGATACGCTGGGTGTTTGTGAGCATGGGTGAGATTTTTTTACTTTTTTTTTCTGTCATGGCTCCGGCCACCCGGTCCGACGACAGGAGGAATCTGTACTGTCCTGACGCTTGAGATTCCTCCTGTCGTCGGACCGGGTGGCCGGAGCCATGACAGAAAAAGATCCGTTTATTTTCAATTTTTCATAGCAAACATTCGCTGTAACCAGCTCTTGCGCAATGGACCTTTGCCTTGTAACTGGTCTGTATACTTCTCCGAAAATTCGGGGTTGAAATCGGCTTGCTGAAACTGGCTCAACACCTCCGGTAAGGGACGGTGTTCCCGAATCCAGCGTTCGCAAACGGCGTGGCGCAGGCGCAGGCCAAAGGCATGAATACCAACCACACCTTCGGTCTGCGCTTCGTAATTGATACGCAGGCACTGCTGCCCGTTTGGGTGCTCCCAGTAGTAGGTCTGTTCACCATCGGCCAGTTTGGCGTTCATGGTGCCGTAGGTCTGGTATTCGATGTCGAAAAACTTGGCGGAGTTAAAAAATATGCCCGGCTGGTAGGCGGTGCGATTGCCACACAGCGTTTGGGCCAGGGTTTCGCCGTGCATCCGGCCCGTGTACCAGATCTGCTCGATGGCTTTTCGCGGGCTGCCGTCCCTCCCGGCAACCGGCACCCGAAACTCGTTGCAGTCACCGATGGCGTATACATCCGGCACGTTTGTCTCGAAGTATTCATTGACCAAAACGCCTTTTCCCAGTTCGATGCCGGACGTTTTCAGGAAGCTGATATTCGGCGTTACGCCCACGCCCACCCCCAAAAACTGACAGGCAATTTCCCGCTCATCGGTGGTGACGATGGCCCGAACGTGCCCGGCTTCATCGGCCAGAATTTCTTTCAGTTCCGCTTTCAGTTGCAGGTCAACGCCGTGCTGACGAATGTGCCGACCAATCAATTCTCCTTCTTCGGCCGGGATAGTCGAACTCCAGTAGTGTGTGTCGCGCACAAGCAACGTTACGGCAATGTGGCGGGAATGGAGCATTTCGGCCATTTCGATACCGATAAGTCCCCCACCCACCACTACAGCCCGGTCAATATCCTTCGTGTGATGCTCCATACTTTCCAGGTCCGGCAACCCATACAATCCCTGCACCCCCGTGGCCTCCAGGCCCGGCCAGTTGACGGTACTGGAAATGGAGCCCGTGGCAATCACCAGTGCATCGTACTCCAGCCACGTATCGTCGATAAGCCGGATCCGTTTGGCCTCCGTATCGACCTGCCCCACGTAGGCTCTGACCAGGTCAATCCGATTTTTCTTCCAGAACCAGTCCTCGTAGGGTTTCGTATGCTCGTAGGTCATGTGTCCCATGTAGATGTACATGAGGGCCGTGCGGGAATAAAAGTGCTCGGATTCCGCCGAAATGACGGTAATCCGAGCGGTATTGTCCTGCTGGCGAACGTGTCGGGCGGTAGTGATACCAGCAATGCCGTTGCCGATAATGAGGATGTGCTTCATGGAAAGCCGGTTCAGCAACGAATTACTTCTGTTCGTTGAGGTTCCAGTTGTAATCCATGTAGTCGATTTTGGTATTGTCGTTGATCTTGGTAGTCGAGTATTTATTGACCCACTTCACCACCGACTGCCCACCGTCTTTAAAGTCGCCCTTGTACCAATCGAAGTATTTCGACAGTTTGGCTTCATCCTTACCGATTTTGTTTTTGGCCGGATTATTTAGAAAATCATGTCCCTGGTCATCCAACTGGGCTTCCAGTTTATCGGCGGTATACGCTTCATTCCGCAACCGGGGGCAGGAAATCGATGCACAAACCAGCGAGAAGTGAATTCGGGGGTCGTTGTATTTCTTACGCAACGTACCGTGTTCGATGTTGTCGAGACTCATTTTATTACCGCCAATGGTAAAAAACTTCTCGGCCCAGGGAGTGGTAACGAAGGGAATCTGAATTTTCGAGCCAATGTCTTTAATACTCTCAATGGGATAGTGTTTCACCACGTCCTTGATAGTAAAAGCGTTGTAGGCATTAATCCAGTAGGCCATCTGCTCGTTCTTGCTCCAGGACGATGCCGGTGCTCCTTTACTCAGCATAGCCAGATACTGATCCAGTACTTTTTCGTCCGCCTTAAAACCTTTGTAGTTAACCAGTCCTTTGTCATTAACGTATTTTTTCAGCAGTTTATCGAAAACACTATGGTCAACGGGGGCCGCGCTTGTTGTATCGTACGTAGTTTCGTTGGTGCAGGTAAAGGCCGTAAGCAGGGTAATGAGTAACCCCGTCAAAGCCAGTGTGAGGAATGATGTTTTTTTCATGGTACCTTTAATAATTTTGTGTACTACTTGATATACGACCCCAAGTGCCAAAAGGTTTTTGATTCGTCCGTGTCAAAACCTTGTCGGTTGCTTTATCGTATGCTAAAGTACGTCAACTTCTGTTTCCAATGCTTCTTTTAACGCTGTTTACTGCCTTATCCATTTCTACCCCTGCCGATAGCGTTCCCAAAGCGTTCAATTTGTTGCCCCTTCCCCTCATTTACTACACCCCCGAAACCCGGTTTGCCTACGGGGTTGCGCCTACGTTTACGTTCCGATTCAAGCGTGATATGGCGGCCCTACGCGCCGATTCTGCCGCGACTGTACGGCCATCGCAGGTAACGCTCGGTGTTGCCTATACGCAAAATAAACAGTTGCTCTTTTACGTGCCTTTCCAGCTATTCTACGACCGGGATAAGTACTACATCAACGGCGAAGCAGGGTACTACAAGTACAGTTATTTCTTTTTTGGCGTGGGCCAGCGGGAAGTGCCGCGTGAATTGTACGCCGTCAATTTTCCGCGTATCCGGGTCAACGCGTTCCGTCAGATAGCGGCCTCAGCCATCCCCGTTGGAAAACTGTACGCCGGGGTACGGTATCAATACGAAGATTATCAGGTAACCACCGTAGAACCGGATGGGCTACTGGCTACGGGTGCAGTGCCGGGCGGACTGGGCAGCAAACTGGCCGGAGCAGGACTGGGTCTGTTTTACGATTCCCGAAATCAGCTATTCTTTCCCACCAAAGGTGTAGTGGCCGATGTGGCGTTCCTGAACCAAAGCAAGGTATGGGGCAGCAACGTCCGGTTTGACCGGTACTCCGCCGATGTATCGTCGTATCACACCCTGAGCAAACACGCAATCCTGGCCCTCAATTATTTCGTAAGTTTTACAGCGGGTGTCGCGCCGTTCAACGCCATGTCGTTGCTGGGAGGTACCAAACGAATGCGGGGCTATTATGAAGGCCGGTTTCGGGATCAGAATGCCGCCCTGATACAAAGCGAAGTCCGGTTCGATATTTATAAACGACTGGGCGGTGTTGTATTTGGTGGGGTAGGTATTCTGGGCGACGATGCCTCGCTCCTGCGCCCCACCGACCCTAAGACCGCTTACGGTGCCGGGCTACGGTTTACCATCAATCGGCGGGACCACCTCAACATTCGGGTCGATTATGGATTTGGTCAGCAATCGAGTGGATTCTACCTCACCATTGGGGAAGCATTTTGAACCAAATCCCGGGCGAATCGCCTTTCGTAGTTGTTCAGGGCTGATAAATGTAGTATTTTTCCAATTGTAACCATCGACTAATGACGCTTAGTGCCATCATTCCAACCCACAACGAAGCTGGTAATATCGGGCAGTTAGTGCATGATTTACAGGCGTATGGCGGGCCACAACTTATCGAGATTCTGGTTATCGATGCCGGTAGTACGGATGGGACCCCCGATGTTGCCCGGCAGGCGGGTGCCCACGTTCATCAATCACCCATACCGGGTCGGGCCGCCCAGATGAACTTCGGGGCCAGCCTTGCCAAAGGGGACGTATTCTATTTCGTACACGCCGATGTTCGGGTTCATCCCGAGTTTACGCAGGATATTAAACAGGCCGTGAAAGCCGGGTATGAGTCGGGTTGTTACCGGTTCCGGTTCAACTCGCCCAAGCCACTGCTGCGGTTCAACAGCTACGGAACCCGTTTTCCGGGAATTATGAGCCGGGGGGGCGACCAGACCCTGTTCATCACCCGTACCCTGTTCGACCGGCTGGATGGCTTCAACGAACGCTACGTTATCATGGAGGATTTCGACATTATCGTGCGTATCCGAAAAGTGTCCCGTTTTGCCATCATTCCCAAAGATGTACTCGTTTCGGCCCGGAAATACGACACCAATAGCTGGCTGCGGGTACAGGTAGCGAACCTCACCGCTTTCTCGCTCTTTTTCCTGAATGTGTGCCCCACCCGGATTGCCCGTACCTATAAAGCGCTGCTCAACTTCCGCTGATGAACAAAACGGTACTGGTCACTGGCGCCAATGGCTTTCTGGGGTCTCACCTGACCCGCGAGTTGCTCCGTCGCAACCATCGGGTCCGGGCGTTCGTTCGGCCGGGTAGTAACTGCCAAACGCTGGCCGGATTACCCATTACGTACTGCGAAGGTGACCTCCGCGAACCGGCTTCGCTGGAACGAGCCATCGACGGTTGTGATGCCCTGATTCATGCAGCCGCACTGGCGCAGGTGAATCCGGCCCGCAGCCCAGCCATCTGGGCCATGAATCTGGCAGGTACCGAAACGGTTATTGACGTAGCCCACCGCAACCGCATAAAGCGTTTCGTGTACGTTGGAACGGCTAATGTGTTTGGCTTTGGCACGCGGGAACAACCTGGCGACGAGACAACGCCCTTTGCCGGACAGGGATACGGTTCGGACTACATCGACAGCAAACGGGCGGCTACCCAAACGGTACAGCAGGCCGTGTGCGAACGGGGCTTACCGGCGGTACTGGTTCACCCCACCTTTATGCTGGGGCCGCTGGATGCCAAACCGACCTCGGGACGCATGCTGATTGAGTTATTCCGGGGTAAAGTAATCGGATACCCGGTGGGCGGCAAGAATTTTGTTCACGTTCGGGATGTGGCCGTGGCTACGGTCAATGCCCTGACGCAGGGGCGAATTGGCGAGTCCTATATTTTAGGTAATGAGAATATGAGTTACCAGGAATCGTTTCAATTAATAGCCAGCACACTAGGCGTTACCCCACCCCGATTACCCATTCCGCCGGGTCTGGCCCGCTTGTACGGCTTTTTATGCGATACATGGGCACGGGTAACGGGGCAGCCGGGTCAGCTTAATTCGGCTATGATTGCGGTTGCCAACGACGGGCATTATTTCTCATCCCAAAAAGCCATTACGGAACTGGCCCTTCCGCAAACACCCATTGCCGAAGCCATCCGAGAGGCCTTCGACTGGTTTAAAAAAAACGAATATGTTACAACAAATGCCGGAAATAGATAAACCCTCCCTCCTGCTGATACCGGACGAATTTGGGCAGACAGTTAGCGAGATGGCGGAGTTAAATGCGAACAAAAACCCAACTGGCATACGACGACCGGCGCAGGGCATACCCGGCCCGTTTGTCGGCAAAGTGGCCATCGTGACGGGCTCCGAATCGGGCATTGGAAAAGCCACCGCCCGCGCTCTGTGCGAAGCAGGGGCTTCCGTTGTGCTCAACGGTCGCACCGCCGACCGGCTGGCCCAGACCGAGCGGGAATTTCTGGCCGGGGAACTTCCGGTGGTCAGTTGTCTGGCCGATGTAACGGTCTACGCCGACTGCGAACGCCTGATTGCTACCGCCATCGACGCCTTTGGCCAACTGGACATTCTGATTACCAACGCCAGCATTTCGATGCGGGCTTACTTCGCCGATATGCAGCCCGACGTATTTCGGGAGGTTCTTGACAGCAATGTGTATGGCAGCGTTTACCCCCTTAAAGTAGCCCTGCCGCATCTGACCAAAACAAAGGGCAGCGTTACATTTATCTCGTCTATTTCGGCCCTGAATGGGATGCCCAGTGGTTCAGCCTACTGCGCCGGGAAAGCCGCCCTGACCAATCTGGCGCACACACTCCGGCTGGAACTGGACCACACGGGTATTCAGTTTGGCGTTGTACACATCGGCTTTACGGAGAACGACCCCGAAAAGCGGGTGATGGATGCTGAAGGGCAACCGGTACCCATTGCCCACCGCCCACCCCGCTGGCAGAAAAGTCAGAAAGAGGTGGCTACTATCATTCTTAAACACATTCGCCGTCGGAGAAAGCGAACTGTTATTTCAGCTTTAGGCTTGTTAATAGCAGTGGTGCACACGTATTTCCCCCGCATTGGCGACTGGGTGGTGCTGACATCAATCCGGCGGATGCGTCATTTTTACGAGTAAATTCATGGTTGGGCTTTAGCTTACCGTTGGTTAAAGCCCAACGGCAACATAAAAAGCCCCCAGCTAAATTAAGTCCCGCTGGGACTTTCAACCCGGCTCCGTTGGGCTTTAGCCCAACGGAGCCGGGTTGAAAGTCGCCAATCTAAGAACAGTCTATTCTCGTTTATATATTACTATTCTTTTAAGCAAATGGAAACGTATTACAATCCTGAAGACCTCAAGAAATTTGGCAAAATCGGTGAGTTTCAACAAGAATTAGCCGACAAGTTTTTCTCATACTACGGCTCCGTTTTTGCCGAAGGCGCCCTGACAGCCCGCGAAAAATCACTGATTGCGCTGGCAGTCTCCCATACCGTACAATGCCCTTACTGCATCGACGCCTACACCAGCGACACGCTCGAAAAAGGCTGCTCAGAAGCAGAAATGATGGAAGCCGTTCATGTAGCGGCCGCTATCCGGGGAGGGGCATCACTGGTTCATGGCGTCCAGATGATGAATAAAGCAAAAAGCCTTTCCATGTAATTCGTTTACAGTTTACAGTATTCCGTTTACGGCAGCTAACGCCCAATAACACGTTTGTGTCAGCTACCAGAAGCGGAACACCGTAAACCAAAAACCTTCTATGAAATCACTTAAAGCCAGTGGCCACCAGTTAGCCAGTTCAGCCTTTCAGTTACAGTCGTTGCACGACGAGGTCGCCGATACCTTGCAGCTTCCGCTTTTTCACGAGAAATTGCAGGATGCCGGACTTTTCCCCTTGCTACCCAATCAGCCTGCCATTTTTCAGGTCAATGTGGGCAAGATGTGCAATCAGGTTTGTAAGCATTGCCACGTCGATGCGGGGCCGGACCGGAAGGAAATCATGACCCGCGAAACGATGCAGCAATGTCTCAATGCGCTGGCAAAAACAAGTATCGCTACGGTCGACCTGACCGGCGGTGCCCCGGAAATGAACCCCGATTTCCGGTGGTTTGTGGAAGAAATCCGGAAGCTGGGTCGGCACGTGATTGTACGCTGTAACCTGACCATCATTGTAGCGAATCCCAAATACAATGACCTCCCCGAATTCTTCCGTCAGCATCAGGTGGAAGTGGTTAGCTCATTACCCTTCTACAATGCCGATAAAACGGACCGTCAACGCGGCAAAGGCGTTTTCGGTGACTCCATAAAGGCATTGGGTATGCTTAATGCCGTTGGGTACGGTCAACCCGATTCGGACCTGAAACTGAATCTGGTCTACAACCCGAACGGAGCTTTCCTGCCCGGTTCGCAGGATAGCTTGACCCGTCAGTTTAAGCGGGTACTGTTCGATGAGTTTGGTATCGTGTTCAACGACCTGTTCGCCATCACTAATATCCCCATCAGCCGGTACCTGGATTACCTGATTTCGTCGGGTAACTACGATGCTTACATGGAAAAGCTGGTCAACGCGTTCAACCCCGTGGCGGCTATGGGCGTTATGTGCCGGGATACCATCTCGATTAGCTGGGACGGGTACCTGTACGACTGCGATTTCAACCAGATGCTCGATTTGAAAGTGGCCAGTCCGGTACAGCACGTACAAAACTTCGATGTAGACACGCTGAGTCAGCGCACCGTGGTCATCAACCAGCACTGCTACGGCTGCACTGCCGGTGCCGGTTCGAGTTGCGGTGGAACGACTACTGCTTAAGCTATCCTGGAATAACGGAGTAACAAGTTTTTTGTCATCAAAACGGTCTGGTATATTGTCTCAGAAACTGACAACGTACCAGACCGTTTTTGTTTGTGATGTGCTACTAACCCTCCTCGCTGGCAACCTGAATATGCCCTGAATTGTCCAGTTCACCAACAATTCGCAAGTGTCATTTCTCCCATACGTTTTTACCTGAACATATGGCATACTATTGATAATCAGGAAATAACAGGGTGAAAAATAGGGGAAAAATACCCCTTTCGTGGTATTGCTCTTTACCAGTAACTCACGGACATTTACTTGTAAATCAATAACCGCTTTCACTTAAATTTCTCCAATCATGAAAACACTCCACTGCAAAGATGTGGGCTTTGATTGCCCCGGTATCATCCAGGCCAATACTGAAGCCGAAGTACTCCAGTTAGCCGCGCAACACGCCTTAGAAGTCCATCAGACAACCGTTACCCCCGAAATGGCCGAACAGATCAAGCCGTTGATTCACGAGGAATAACCCAATTAGCCATGAAGTACAACCGCTATCTATTCACCCTGCTCCTAACGCTGATGGTCTGCGCTACCACGTACGCGCAACCATCAGCGTCAAACTCTACTAAAAAGATGACATTCCTGATTCACATCACTTGTGGTTCTGAAAACCCGACAAAGGCCGCACTAGGATTTCTTGTTGCAAAAACCGCATTGGACGAAGGCCATACGGTGTCACTCTTTCTGGCGGGCGATGCCGCTCCGCTGCTCAAGGATGCTGAACTGGACAAAGTAGCTGGGGTAGGCACGGGCAAACTCCGCGACCATTACGAAGCCATTGTCAAAGCGGGTGGCAAATTCTACGTGTCGGGCATGTCGGCCAAAGCGCGGGGCATGACCGAGGCCGATATAGCCGGGAAACCTGCAGAGCTTGCCATGCCAACAGTACTGGTCAAACTCGCTGCCGAGAGTGACCGAATATTCACGTAATGATTTTTATCCTTTAACAATTCCGTACAATGGCATACTACCTCCGTCTACTACGCATTTTTTGCCTGATCACCCTAATTGCGGCACCCGCCCTGAGTCAGGCAGTGCATACGGTCGCCAAACCCAATGAAACCGTTTGGGTGATTGCCTACCCTGTCAAAGCTAACAAACGTGCTCAGTACGAACGGTTTATTCACGAAATCTTCTGGCCCGGCGCCAAGAACTTATCCGCGGCTGAACAGAAAATTTTCAAGCAGACGCGGGTTATGCACCCTACTAAACCAGAAGCCGACGGGTCGTATGCCTACCTGTTCATCATGGACCCGGTGATAAAAGGGGCTGACTACAGCATTGAGTCGTTGTTAAGAAAAGAGTATGGTGTTCAAAAAGGCAATGAGTATTTCAAGTTATTCAAAGACGCCGTCATCGAAAAGAATTACAAGGAATACCGGGTTATGCAATCCAAAGACTAACGACTCGGCTGACCTTATAAGCCTTTCTTTAACCCCAAACCGCCATCCAACGAGAGGTTTGCTCCTAAACACCATTCTATCCGGCTCTTTTATCTACCATCCCAATTTGATCCAACCATCGCTTGGGCCGCGTTGCTAACGCCTAAACATCCCCCAACCATGAACACAAAAAACCTCTTCATAACCGAAGCCTTCGTTTGTCTGCTGTTTGGCGTAGCACTGACTTTTATGCCCGACTATATCGGCAACCAATACCTTACCGACCCGTCGTGGATAAATCCGGCCACAAAGACGGTTGGGCAGGGCTTCGGCACCGTGCTGATCGCCATCGCCATCGCCTGCTGGTATGGCCGAAAGGCAGGGCCTTCTTTAAGCCGACAAGCACTGCTTTTGCTTCTACTACTGAATAATGTGGCTCAGATTATCATTCATCCGCTAGCCATTATAAACCACGTAGAAACCCCAGCCGCCTGGGTATCCTTTTTGATTTCCATCGGTATTGCCGGTTGGGCAGGCATGTTTCTCAGGCAGGGAAATAGCGAATTAGCGTGATTAATTTCCGTGTGTTAAACAATTCCTCTTACTTTTTATAAAAGTGTAGTCGGATGCCCGTGCAGATAAAACTGTTGAGTGGCTCATTGAAATGGCCTGCTTCCTGGTAGCGGTAGTATGTATAGAGGGTGGCCCGCTCCGAGAAATCATATTCGCAGTCTACCTGCGCGAAGGGCTCGTTGAGATTATACGGGTTGAACACATCGTAGGTACCAAAGGCCACGCCGACATAGCCCCTCGGACTAAATTCGTAGTGAATAGCTGCTTTATAGATCAGGTGATTATTCTGGATGCCATCCGCTACGGGTGCCCCTTCGAGGTAATTGGCCTTTTTGAACGAATACAGATACCCAAGCCCACCCGCGAACAGGAATCTCTTCGATAGCGGGTACTTCACTTCGGCTACACCCAGATAATTGCTCCGGGTGTAGGGATCGCCTAGATCCGGCCCCGTGCTTTCAATCACATTCGTCGACATACGGGCAATGAACCGGAGGGTATTCCAGAACTGCTTCGTTTGCAGTTCTACTTTATAATGATAGTAGGAATTCAGATTATGAGGGCGTTCGCCCAGGCGGAAGCCTATCTGTAATTTTAGTAGCTTATTCAGGCGAAAGGTCGGTACGATGTTTTGGTCAGTACGAATGTTCCCTTTCGCGTCTATAATCAGCCGGTTGTAGAGCAGCAAGCTAATGGTTTCCGTTTTTTTTACTACGTGCTCATGCCCGGCTGTCTGAAGGCTATCCGGCTGGTTAACTGTTTGCGCTGTTGCGCTGATGGAGCTGAAGATACTCAGGAAGAGAAGCAATTGTTTCATGTTGATTCGGTACCGCTTATGCCCTACAAAGTGGCAATAAACTAAGTACACTGGACTTTTCCACCATGAATCAGGTAGTTTTTACTACATGAATGGCAGCTTAACGAACAATTGAGGTGAATCATTAGGCTGTCCGCTACAATCGGGAATGGGTTCCATTAAGCCGGTATTGTCCGAAACAGAACGGTGGAGCAAGAAAAAACCACATCCTTACTGGTCGTGAATTGATGCCCCTTTGGTCAATTCCGCTACTGGGTTCACCCGGGCCAGCAAAATGTCGAATTACGGACTGCATAGACAACTAGTGACTCACATGCATATCAAACCCGAAAAATATTTACCCTCATAATCAGATAGTTATAAAATTTTTCGAAGTAATTTAGTTGTCACTGACAGCATTAGGCGTATTTTCTCTGGCTATATCCGAAAAATAAACACGCCGTCTAATAAATTAACAGTGTCCTATATTACCTTTTCTAGTCTTAAATAAACAAAACAAAAAGAGCATTTCATTTTCAAGCAAGTTTCCTAAACTTATAATTTAAATCTTCTAATGCATAAGGCCTTAACGGACGAAGAAACGATTCGTCACTATTTACCCGATCAGTCGAATCAATGCTTCGAAATCCTGTATGAGCGTTACGTAGGTAAAGTTTATCAGCGGTGCTTATCCATGACTCACGATACCGAAAAGGCGGAAGACTTCACCCACGATATTTTCATCAAAGTATTCAACAAACTGGAGGCTTTTGAGCAGCGGTCCAGTTTCTCAACCTGGCTCTATTCTGTTTCATTCAATTACTGCGCCGATCAGCTTCGGATTGCCAAACGTTTCTCCACCACCAGTCTGGATTTTAATAACGAATGGAACAAGGCCGAGTCGATGGATGATCAACTCCACGAAGAAGCGCTCCAGCTTATGCAACAGGCCATGACCACCCTATCGGCCAAAGAGCGTAGTTTACTTCGGTTAAAATATGAGGATGGCCTGAGTATCGACGAAATTGCCCAAACCCTGGATCTTACACCAAGTGCGGTTAAAATGCGGCTAAAGCGAAGCCGGGACAAGATACAGTCCCTCTGCAAAGATCAGTTTGTAAACTAATTTGAAAAAAATATTTATTGCTGTGACTTTTATTAAAAATACAGTCTAAACGTAAACAAGGGATTACTAAAAAAGCCTTCCGGTTGCGATGTTCATCGTACCGGAAGGCTTTTTTTATGGGAAGTACAGTCTATTTTACCCTCCTGTACCATACCGTTTATTGCTATTGGTAAAATATGGCGCGTTAAAATGCCAGCCAGCCCGATAGTTTAATGGCAAAAGGCGTTGGTGCGATTAATATTGTCGCGATAGGTTAGTCGGTGAATAGCATCTACCCGCAGCACTTTGAAGATATTGTCAATGCCGTATCCGACCTCAATGTAAGGCGTTCTGGTTAGCGCACTGAACCCATCAATGGCCTGCCCCGTCTCGTTCTGGGCTGGAATCAGCGTCGTGTTATCCGCCGATACGCTACCCACCAGTACTTTAGCGGTAATTAGCTCACGCCATTTGAGCCGACGGAGCAGTGGCAGCCGATTGAATAATAAGCCCCCGAAATTATGCTCAACCTGTGCCGTAGCCCACCGGTCAGACACGAACTCGAAATAATTCATCAGGTTATACGCATTGCCGACGTAAAAAGACGACTCATTGCCCAAGGGCGTGTACAGCAGTGGATAAGGAACGGCAGACGGAATAATTCCCGCCCCAACGGAGTAATACGTCCGGCCCAGAATACCCATCCGGAACGAATGTTTCATGGTGAGGGCGATGCGCTGGTACGTAAAATCACTACCCAGTATATGACGAAGACTCAGATTATACTGTAGGGTAAAAATCGGCTTGCGCGTGGCACCGGCACTAATTCGGGTATTGCCATCCCGCAATATGATCTCATCCGGTGCGAAACGCGTTTCCGCCACCAGTTCCGTCAATTGGTAGTTACTCCGGGTAGACGCATCGTAACTGTTGACGTAATAGGCAAAAGGAAACAGCGGCTCAAAACTACGTTGGCGCAAGGCCAGTGTCTGCGTAAAGCCACGGCCCATTTCCCCCCGAATATACACCTGCTGCTCCTCCTGAAAATAAGGTCGGCGGATGGTGCCAAACCGGGAGTAAGCAGAAAACAGGGAATTGCCCCCAATATTATCGGATGATACACCTATTCGTTCCAGGTCATAACTCTGCCGGACACCGAGTACCGTCCAGGGTTTGCGACTCAGGATGTAGTCGATACCGGCGCTGTATTTAAGCTGCTTGTCCTTGGTTCCGTAAGCCAGGTAACCGTTCAACAACCACTTTTTACTGAATCCAGTATTGGTCCGCATCCCCAGCCGAAACCGGTTTCCTTCGATGGTATTGTTTGCGTATGAATACAGTAACGGCCCAAAATCTATATTCCATTTATCAATTGGTTTGTTGCCCAGTACGCCCAGCTTGATAAGCTCCCCGGCTACTTTCACAACGGGTACGTTGCGTACCGAGTCAACCACCCGCATGGCCCGAAACTCGCTGGCAGAGAGCGATAGTGGCCGCATTTTATTGGTCAATCAGTTAGATCACATAAATTCTACCTCACTGAACGGACGGATACGCCTGCTGGACGGCTACTATCTGCCATTTTTTATCCTGCTCTTTCAGAATGTGGGTATACACGGTAGGCGTAGTCGTAGCTGTGCTGGTCGACGTACCCCGTACGATCATCACCTGGTCGGCTATCGTTTCGGCTTTGTCCACTTTAGCCGTCAGTTTTTCGGCCGTTGTTTGTTTGAGCAGGTTATGCTGAATATCCAGGCCACTCAGCATGGTTCCGGCCTGGGTCATCACCGTCGTTTTGGCGGGCAGCACCGTTGCCAGTGCTGCGGTATCGGCTTCGTTATAGGCATCAACGTACGCCATTTCCACCGCTTTGGCAATGGAGTCGGTCGTGGTTTGGGCCATTGGTCCCCGCCGGGGTTGTTCGCCCTGAAACAGATCTTTGCCAAAATTGGCCAGTTTATCAAATACCGGCACATTGAACGCAATACCGGCAACGAAAACAATAACAATCAAAACCGGCAGAACAAACTCCTTTTGAATACCACCCGACCGGCGATTTTTGGTGTAGGCCGTTAACGACGACCAGTTATTGACGATGTGGAACACAGCCGCTGTGACGAACATAACACCGAACCAGGCGTGCGTATGCTCAACAACGTGCGAACCCTGACCAAAATAAATTAATAGTCCCGTAATGGACAGGACAAAAAAAACGGCAGCAACCGAGAGGCTAACCAGGTTTTTCGATTTCATAGGAAAAATGTAGTGGGTGAAGAGGCAAAGTTACGGGAAGAATCCATTGGAAAAGAGAAACCCCTCCTGCAAGGCAAGAGGGATTGATCACCAACCTAATCTAAAGTCATTCCAGCGTTACGTCTTCGTTGATGAAGACTGCCGGCGTTTATTCGTTACCGTGGCCGGGCAGCACCACCCGTGCGTCCACCGGCAGGGGCCGACTGCTGGGGTTGTGCCGGCTGTTCATTGTTATCGCCACCGCCTTCACCTTTCACGTCATCGTTATTGATTGATTTCCGGCGTTTTTGTGGCGCATCGAAGCTCATTTTACCCAGCTTGTAGCTGAACGTAAGGCGAACCCCTGCGTTGTAGAAACTGGTTTGCGAACTCTGGGTCAGGATGGGTGATGACAACTCGGCCCGCTGTACGAACGGATGATTGAAAATACTTTCTGCCGCCAGCCCTAAGCTTGCTTTCTTATCGTTGAACTCTTTCCGGACCCCCAGGCTGTAGAAGTACATGCTGCTCTGGTATCCCTGCAACTGTACCTGATTGCCCCGCGCCCCACCGTAGAGCTGGAAGCCCCAGCCGTTGGCCAGCGTCATGCTACTCATAATCCGGCCACCAACTACCAGGCCTGAATTAGAAGCCGAATAAATAGGGTTAGCATTGTTGTTCGTCAGATTAACGTGGTAGATGTCGATGCCGCCACCCAATTGCAGTTTACCGAACAGGGTGCCGTTACCAAACAGGTTCAGGCCAACCGCGTCCTCGTGCCCAACGTTCAGGTAGCTGGTCCGGATTACCTGCTGCAATACCCCACTGATGGGTGACTGCGATACATCGCGAACGGCCGTAATAGAATTGTTGGTCCGACGGGCAAACACGGTTGCGTTCAGGTACAGCCCTTTGATGTTGGCACTGGTTCCAAACTCAACATTGTCGGTCAGTTCTGGCGACAGCAACGGGTTACCAATGCTAATGTTGGTAGGGTTTGATGCGTTGATATTGGGGTTCAGAAACTGAATACCAGGCCGCTGAATCCGGCGGTTGTAGGCCAGTTTGATGATCTTACCGCCTTTCAGACTTTTAGAGATGTTGATGCTGGGCACCAGATTGCCATAGTTGGGAACGGTGGTGGATTGCCCCGCCGTTTCGGCACTGAACCGGGCATCGATAAAGGTATACTCATACCGGGCACCTGCCTTGATGCTGTATTTATTCTTCGTAGTCAGCGTGTAAGACAGGTAACTGGCCGCAATGTTCTGATTGTAAAAAAGCGTGTTCCCCGTCCGGCTGTTATCCACCTGATAGTCGGCATTATCACCAGCAGCCAGAAAATACTGATACTGGCTGTTAGCCTGCCGGAAGATGCCTTTGCCCCCAAACTCAATGAGTTGATTGGTCTTAATGGGTGTCTGATAATCTACCTGTATGGTCGATTCCTGGTTATAACTCAGGTTCTCATTTTTCTGACGCGAGGTGATGGTCTGAAAATCGGTTCCATTCAAAATATCAGCCACAAAATTATTAGTCCGGTTGTTTCGGCTGTAGAGTGCGAGCACGCTGAATTCCTTTTGTGGCTTAAACGTTTTGGTGTAGGTCACATTGGCATCAACCGTGCCCGACAGGTCCGTTGTTTTCACGTTCCGGTCGTTCAAAATCGGGAAGTAGCTGGTTGGGGTAGTGGTTTGCGTCAGGAGGTTGAACTGATTGGTAATTCCGTTCCGTGCCCCGTACCGGATGCTGGCTGTAAGGTAGGTGTTCTTGTCGATGTCATAATCCCAGCCCAACTGGTAGTTACCGTGGATCCGCTGGTTTAGGGTGTTAGCGGTTTGGACCGTGTGCGTAGTAGCGGAGTACGTGTCCGTTGCCAGATCGTACGTCCGGGTGGTCTGGTCATTCATGAAGGCCCCTTTCACGTTATATTCAGCCCGGCCAAAGCCGCTAAGAGAGAATCCCATTTTGCCGGTACGGTAATTACCGCGCAGTCCCAGCATGCTTCCCCGGTTACCTGCTCCGCCGTTTACGTCGAGGGTAGCTCCCTGTAGGGTCGTCTTTTTGGTTACGATATTAATAATACCCGCCGACCCTTCAGCATCGTACTTGGCCGATGGCGAAGTGATTACTTCAACGGTCTTGATCATATCAGCCGGAATTTGCTTCAGCGCATCGGCCACACTGCTGGCCATAATGGTGGAGGGCTTATTATTGATCAGAACCGTTACATTACTGCTTCCCCGTAAACTTACGTTACCATCCAGGTCTACCGAAAGCATGGGTACTTTACGCATAATATCGGTGGCATCTCCTCCTTTAGCGGCAATATCCTTATCCGCATTGTAGACGAGCCGGTCCACTTTCTCTTCAATCAGAGCGGCCTGCCCTACTACGTTTACTTCACTAAGTGTGCGTACATCGGCCCCGATTTTGATCGTACCCAGATTGATATCGGAGTCTGATTCGACGGTGATTACGGCACTGCGTTTGTCTTTGTAGCCAATAAATGAGTAAGCAAGGCGGTATTTACCGGCAGGCACTTTATTCAGGGTAAATTTCCCTTTGGCGTCCGCCGTTGTTCCATCAATGGGCTTATTCGTAACAGTGCTAACCAGGGCGACGGTGGCAAACTCAACGGGATTGTTCGTTGTCGAGTCTGTCAATACACCACTGATTTTACCGTTGCCTGGCGCCAATGGCCGCGTTTCTGATGGGGTAGCGGCCGCTCGAGTCGGTACGGTAGCGGGTGTCGCTTCAGCAGGCATGGTAAAGCTATCCGGCGTGGTCGTTAAAGCGGGCGTTTTACCGAACGGATCGGGTAATGTCGGATTGGCAGGTGTGGCAGCGGCCGCCGGTGTCGTTTCGGTCGTTGCGGGTGCGGGCGTTGTCGGCGTTACATTGCCGGGAATGGCGGGTGTTGTGGGCGTCGGTGTCACCTGAGCAAATGATGCCGTTGCACTAACTATAAGTAAGGAGAGTAATAGCGTTTTCATACCATGATTAGATTGACTCTCCAAAGGTCATCACTTAGTGCTCCCTCCGGAAATCAATCTCGCTGAATGCCCGTTTTTTGGGGTTGAATCCAACGAACAGACCGACGAAGAAAAACCGTACGCATCAGAATGGTCAGCAGATCGGTATAAACGGGCCTCGAAAAGGCCCAATTACTCATCAGGCAAACAATCCTGAAACTGGCATTGCGAGGTAGAAGCTGGCTAAATTCCGACTCCCCATGGTAGTCATGCAGCGAATAAAAGGCGCAAACGGGGTCAATCACTTATCCGTAAATAAGTAAATTTGCGGCTTGACACGCAGTTTTTGCGTCCTGATAGCCTTTTATGACGCGGTTTTTATTAATTCTGGCCCTGTTCTGTCCCTTATTTTTTCTGTTCACATACAATTCCGGTTACGGTTACGATGCGTACGAGTACCTGATTATTGCCCGTACCCTCAACGAAGGGTATACGTTGTACGACTTTATTCCCTCAAAATCGTATCTGCTGTATGCCTCCACAAACGTGTTACTAAACATACTGGGGGGCTACAACCATACCAGTGTGTCGGCCCTGATTACCCTGCTGGCCACGGGAGTACTGGTGTCGGCCTGGCGGGCAGCCCGGATTTTTAGTGAGCAGGCGGCCCTGCTCACCGTTGCCCTGACGGCGGTTTGCTGCTTTTTCATGGAAATGAATTTCCTGGAACCCGAAAGCTGGATTGCTATTTTCGGACTGAATGCCTTCGCCCTGGTGGCGCGTACGGATGGCAAATACCCCTGGCGCTGGCTGGGTGCGGGTTTGCTGCTGGGCATAGCCATGTGTTTCAAAAGCGTGGCGGCTTTTTACGTGATTGGGTTTGGTGCCTTTATCCTGGTGCTAGCCTTGACTGGACGGCTCACTTTCTGGCCTATGGTAGGTCGGGGAATGGGGGTACTGACGGGCTTTCTGGTTCCCCTCCTGCTGTCGGCCCTGTATTTTTACGCGACAGACCGGCTGGATGAGCATCTCGAATGGACCTATATTTATCCGTTTGGTGGCTATCCTTCCCACACCCTGTTCCTGACTAAGTTTTTGATCAAGATAAGCTGGCTGCTGCTATTACTGGCACTGTCGGTCCTATTAGTTGTAAAACGGCCTTACCGAACCCTTTACCAGCAAACACCGGCTATCTGGCTAGCCTTGTTATTGGCGGGTTTTGCCTGTGTTCCGATGCTGAAGACCCAGGCCAGCCATTATTTTTTCCAGGCCGCCGTATTCTTCTCTCTGCACCTCGGCTTCCTGGCCGATCAATGGTTAAAACATTACGAGTCGCGCCACCAAAATGTACCTTACCGGCTGCTGCTGATGGGTAGTGGCGGATTTGCCGGGCTGCTGTTAATTAGCCTGTTGCTCTACCGGCCCCAAACTATCAAACGATTTACAACCCTGGCCGATTATAAAGATGAGGAACAGGCCGGGGCATTTATCCGGGGAAAAGCGGGGCCCAATGGCCATGTGCTGCTGTTCGATAACGCCATGCCGCTCTATTACCTGTCGGACCGGGAGCCTAATGTGCCGTTCATTTTCACCGAGATGCAAACGACGCATTACATTACCAATCATCCCAATACCTACCAGCGGGCACTAGCCGACACCAGCCTGAAATTTGTGGTGTTTGGCAACCGTGCCAGCCTGATTGACGATAGTACGGCACTCCATGAGCCAGCCAACAAACGGGCTATCCAACAGGTACGGGCTGGTTTGCAGAAGGACTTCGTTCGGGTAAGTGACCCGCGTTTTTCCTATCCTTACTGGATACGAAAATAACCCATTCTCCGTTGATTTCTCTTTTCCCTTATCTTTGCTTCATGCTGCTCTCTGTTCTGATACCCGCTTATAATGAGATTAACTCCATTGATACGCTACTCAAAAAAATCCAGTCTGTTCCCCTAGACAAAGAAATTATCATTGTGGACGATGGCTCCACCGATGGCACCCGCGAACGACTGGCCACCTACGCATCCGTGCCGAACATGAAGGTGGTCCTGCACGATCACAACCAGGGAAAGGGGGCGGCTATCCGTACGGCCATCAAATACATGACAGGCAATATTGCTATTGTGCAGGATGCCGACCTGGAGTACGAACCCCAGGATTACATGGCGCTGATACAACCCATTGCCGAAGGGAAAGAAAAAGTGATTTACGGGTCCCGCTTCCTAAAGCCGGAAAATCGCCACTCGTACATGAGTTTTTACATTGGTGGCCAGGTCGTTACGCTGCTAACCAACATCCTGTACAATCAGCGGCTTACCGATGAGCCAACCTGCTACAAAGTATTCGATGCGGACTTCCTGCGCTCGATTCCCCTGAACTGTACCCGCTTTGAGTTTTGTCCGGAAGTAACGGCTAAAGTCGCCAAACGCGGCATTCGGATTAAAGAGCTACCCATCAGCTATTACCCCCGGTCGTTGGCCGAGGGCAAAAAGATTTCGTGGTTCGACGGCATCGAAGCCATCTGGGTGTTGCTTCGCTACCGGATTATGCAGTAGGCAGAGTGGGGCCAGGCACATACACATCCTACCTACTCGTCCGCTTGCTCCTTTACCGCCGTAAGAAAAACCTTTGGCACCGGGGCATCAAAACGCATATCCTCCCCCGTTATGGGATGCTCGAAGGCCAGAACTTCGGCATGTAGACCCAGCCGCCCAATGGGGTTGGCTTTGGCACCGTACTTGGCATCGCCCACAATAGGGTGCTCAATATCCTGCATGTGTACCCGAATCTGGTTTTTTCGACCCGTTTCCAGTTCCAGTTCCAATAGCGAAAATCCATTACCCGACTTAAGCACCGAGTAGTTGGTGATGGCTAACTGCCCATTGTCCGGGTTCTGACTCGAATACACGATCAGCGCCTTGCTCTCATGCAGGTATGACGTGATAGTTCCTTTTTGGGGTTCGGGAATGCCTTCCACCAACGCCACGTAGGTACGTTGCCGGATGGTGGCATTCCACGACTCCTGCATCAGTCGCTGGACGTGCTCACTCCGGGCAAACATCATGACGCCCGACGTTTCGCGGTCGAGCCGGTGAATGATAAATATCTTGTTCTGGGGATTTATTTTCTTCACGTATTCGCTCAGGATACCATAGGCGGTGCGGTCCCGCTCTTTATTGGTAGCCATCGACAGCAGTCCAGCGTGTTTGTGAATTACGATAACGGCCGGATCTTCGTACAAAATGGTTAGTCCCCGGTACTGCGCCGTTTCGGGAACGCGGTTGGCGGCAACCGTCACAATCTGCCCCGGCCGCAAAGGGTGATTGAACTGGGTAAATACTTTCCCATCAATCAGCACCTGTTTATTACTCAGCAATGATTTGATGTTGCTCCGATTCTTATGCGGTAATTGAGCGATCAGGAACGCCATCAACTCGGCGGGTTCTGATACGGGCAGTTTGGTATCGGTACGCTGACCGCGTGCCCGACGGGGCTGGTCTGGTTTGTCCATACCGCAAAGGTACGGTTATCAGGCCGAACTACTTACCCAGCCACTCTTTAAACTCGGTCATCCGGTCGCCACTAACGAAGACTTCCTGCCGGGATTTGGGAGCCATGTCCAGTTTGAGCTTACCCGCCGAAAAAGCATGAATGGTTTGAATGGCAGGCAGCGACACCAGAAACTGGCGGCTGATACGGAAAAATTGCCGGGGATTCAGTAACTGCGCCAGCTTGTCTAGGCTATAGTCAACGGGGAGCGACAGCCCATCTCTGGTCACTAAAAAAACTATTTTCTCTTCGAGGTAAAAATACGCGATGTCGGCGGTTTCGATACTGCGGATCTTTGCTCCTACCGTAATCATAAACCGATCTTTGTAATCGGTCTGTTTCGATTTTCCGATCAGGCTGAGCAGTGTTTCAATATCGGGAGCGGGAGCGGCCTCCTGCCCAAACTGTTTTTTGAGGGCTTTAAATTTCTCAATAGCCGCTACCAGTTCGTTGTAGTTGATGGGTTTGAGGAGGTAGTCGATACTATTGACCTTAAACGCCTGAATCATGTACTCATCGTAGGCAGTCGTAAAAATGACCGGCACGGTGAGGGATGTCTGCTCAAAAATGCGGAAACCCAGGTCATCCTCGAGGTGAATGTCCATGAATACCAGTTCCACGGGCGGGTGGGGTTCTTCAAACCAGGCCACCGCTTCGGCCACCGACGGAATCTGGCTTAATACGGTAATGGCCGGATCGTATTTATGGAGTAGACTCCCAAGGCGTTTAGCCGTCAGGTTTTCATCTTCAATAATGACTACGTTCATTTGCTAAAAAACCGGCAATCCGGTACAGTGAATGGAAGAAGTGCGCAAAAGCGTCATCTGTTTGCCAGGTGAAGGATTAATCAGCCCATTACGGCTCCGGCCCGTTCGGACACGAATTCATCAACTGGCAGGCCGCTCATGCGTTCATTAACCAGAAGGGGCACTTTCACCACGAAACTGCCGTCGCTTTCACCCACCCAAACGGGTCTTTTGGTGAGCAGGGTATACCGGGTAATGATGTTTTGAAGGCCCACGCCCGTTGAGTTTTCCGACTGCGGACGGGGTTGCAGGTTATTACGTACTACGAGATCGTCGTCTTCCAGTTGAATCTGCACCTGCAGCGGTTCTTTGGCCGACATCCGGTTGTGCTTCACCGCATTCTCGACCAACAACTGCAGGGTCAGCGGAGCAATGCTATAGCGCGTCTGGTCCGCTTCGGGCACGTTGATAATCACATCGAATTTATTCTCGAAGCGTATATTCAGCAAAAACCGATAGGCCTGGATAAACTCCAGTTCTGTTTTAAGCAGTACGCGCTCATTATCTTTCTGCTCCAGAATGTAGCGGTACGCCCGCGATAACTGGTCGATGAATTTTTCAGACAGTTCGGCATCGGCATGAACCAGCGACGATAGAATACTGAGGCTGTTAAATAGAAAATGCGGGTTGACCTGACTTTTCAGGGCGGCAAACTGGGCCTGAACGTTTTCCTTTTCCAGCCGTTCGGCCCGTACCTGTACATCTTCCAGCCGCCGGTAGGTACGGCGGTTAGCAGCTAGATAAAACGCGGACAGCATGGCCATTACGGTCATACCGTTGTTTACCCGCCGACGCTGATCAGACCGTCTGCGCCGTTCTTCCTGAACAATTGGTAGCAGTTCGGCCTGTTGGGGACGAATATCCTGTTCTTTACGAATACCAAACTGTTTTTCCAGTGTACTGTCCAGGCCGTGCCAGATGCCGTAAAAAGCGAAGTTAAAACAAACGGCCAGCGCACTGGCAATGGCCAGCGTAGCCAGTTGAGCCGGTATTTTGAACTCGATCAGGAACCCTTCGCCAAACTGGTTGAACAGCCGTTGCTGCAACAATTCCGTTACGGTTATCCAGGCGTAAAAAAACAGCACGCTCAGGACGATTTCCAAAATCCAGAAGGGTATACTGCGAATAATCATGGCCTGCGTCCAGGTCCCTATGTTGACATACAGACGAATAGGCCAGTAAATAACGAACACGCTCAGGGCAAGTTGCCATTTTTGCAAATTCGTCAGACGATTGGACATAGTATGCTTGGTTTATGAACAAAACTACTTCTTTCCGATACGCAGCCAAAAAGAAACCGGCCGAATGCCCGTTTCGGGGGCGGGAGTGCCCCCATTCGGTTTTTGAGCCGATACACCACCCCGGCAGAATCAACGTCTGGTCCGACGCCTGCCGGGTTCCGGGTATAACCGCTACAACTAACTTACTCAATACGTGGCTCGTCCGCCCGACAAATCGAAGATAAATCCGGTGGTAAAGCTGGCTTCTTCCGACACAATCCAGGCCGCCATGGCCGCTACCTCCTCCACCGTCCCCAACCGTTTCATGGGTATTTTGGCGGTCATGTAAGCCAACTGTTCGGGGGCAGTTTCTCTGTTCATCGCCGTATTGATAACGGCCGGAGCCAGTCCATTAATGGTGATGCCCGTTTCGGCATACTCTTTTCCGATACCCTTCACCAACCCAATTACGCCTGCTTTGGTGGAGGAGTAACCCGCCATGAACGGATTTCCTTCCTTACCAGCAATGGAAGCTAGGTGAAGAATGCGCCCGTAGTTGTTTTTCTCCATCGCTTTCAAAGCACATTTGGTCATCAAAAATGCGCCCCGCAGATTAGTGTGGTACATCCGGTCAAAATCGGCAACGGAATAGTCCGTGATTTTGGTGCTGGTTGGCCCAACGATTCCCGCCGAATTGATCATAATGTCTAGACGGCCGACCGTATCAACGACGGACTGCACTTCTTTTTCAACCGAGCTCTCCTGCGATACATCGACAACGTGACCCGTGACGGCAAAGCCCTGCCCGATGAAATCAGCTACCGTACGCTGGAGGGCTACGTGGTTGATATCGAATAGGACAACAGTGGCTCCTTCCGTTGCCAGCCGCCGGGCAATGCCTTTCCCAATACCTTCGGCACCACCCGTAACGATGGCTATCTGATTCACAAACCGGTTTACCATATACTAAATGTATGTATTCTCTAATTACTATAGCACCTAAGGTCTCTCAACTGACTAAACCTACCCAGCTAATTGACCAAAAACAAGTGGATGTTCAGGCTAATTTATGGACCTGGTCCCGTATCCCGCTCATCCAGGAGTAAAAGCTATCAGTCAAAAAAACTCTACACATACCGTAACCACCCAATTTCGGGATGCTGCGCTTTATAACGGCCATACCAGGTACAGGCTGGGTACAGCAACAGAACCAAGCCGAACCAAACAGCATATACGCCGGGTAAGGCGATACCAGCCCCCGCCGGTCGGCCAAAGTTCAGGGGGCCTGTGGGAATTTCGGCCCACGAATACCCTTGCAGGAAGCTCATGGCCAGCATGGATAGATGCACCAGATACCAGTGCAGGATGTAATAAAACATAGGCACTTTGCCGTACACCGTCAACCAGCGGGTAACGGCGTTGGTAATCCCATCTATCCCAGCCAGAAATACCAGCATCAGGCCGAGCATCAGCAAATCATACAACAGCGAAGGCGGATATTTGGTCAGATTGATAAACGACAGAAACGTGAACAGGACGTTTTTCTGCGGAGACCAGGGAGCCGGGTCGCCGTAGCGGTTCAGGAAGCGGAGCAGGATAAACAAGCCTAGCGCCACCAGGCCAATGCGCAGCAGCAGTAGCTTCCGCTCATTGGGTGGCCGTTCCATCAACCGTCCGCAGGCAAAACCCGTGAGCAGTATCCCCAGCCAGGGAATAAGCGGATAACCCACCAGTAAGGTAAAGGTGGGACTAACCACAAACAACTCCGTTCGAAATAGCAAGGACCAACCCAATCGAGCCGTTGGATCGCTAAAGGCCGGTACCCCCTGCAACAGGTTATGCCCAAACACAATCACCAACCCGATAATACCAATCCACTTAACCGGTAGCCTCGCAAGCAGGGACAACAGCACGAACCCACCCCCAATGGCGTAAATCACCTGCAACATGATGGTTTGAAAGTGGATATCGAACCAGAAAGCGAAGTTGACGATAGTCAGTTCGAGCAGGATGAGGACCAAACCGCGCTTTAACAGGAATTGCCGCCCTACCACATCGGACTGCCCGGAGGTGACTCGCTTCCGAAGCGATAGATAAGCCGATGCCCCGGACAAAAACACAAACGTTGGCGCACATAAATACGTGATCCAGCGGGTCATAAATAGAGCGGGTGTCGTGGTAGCTAAGTCCGTAGGGTTTTCCGTAAGGGCGGGTGTGTGCAGCAAATCGCGCACATGGTCAAGGGCCATAATGACCATGACCAGACCTCGGGCTACATCAATGCTGGTTATGCGCTTCATGCGGGAGCCTGAACAGAGAATTTACCGCTTTTTATACTGACACTGCGTATTATCGGACTTCACGAAGTACGCTTTGTAATTCAACGCTTTGGGGTCCGTGCACCCTTTCAGGTCGAGCACTTCCACGTTTTTGAAATCAATGGGGTGGCTCTCAGCCTGCAACGCAATATAGCCTTCGCCGAGGGGCGTATTGGCGCGGCTAATCCAGTACTTGGCTACTTCGTCGCTGAAATGTCCGGACGCCCAGTTATCGGGGGCGGTAAAACCACCACCCACCTGCGGACGCTCAAACGTCAGGACGGTGTCACCATTAACAACGTGATGCACAATGGAATCGCCCAGCACTATGGCTTCGGCCGTTACCCACTGGTCGCCGTCGTAGGTTTTCGAGTCGGAGTCGATACAGTGGGCGGCCTGGAGTTTGTCGTTCATATGGACCTGGGTGCCGGGGGTGCACACGTTGCCCGTGTGGCGCGGCCCTTTGCCCAGCCCCCCCAGCAGCTGGAGTTCGAGCGATACCGGAAAGGTTTGACCTAACGACAGGCTCTGCGCCGACTGCGAGTGAACCATCACGCCACTATTTCGCACATTCCAGGTATCGCCACCGGGAGTCTGCTCCCCCAGAAACCGGTACATGAAGCGCACCCGGTAATAGGAGAACGGTTTTTTGTAATAGATGTGACCGTATTTACCATCGAAGGTTTTGTACTGGTCGTAGACAATCCGCATCATGCCATCCTCGACCCGAACGGTGTTTTTATAATTTTCATTGAGCGGTAATCCGGCAATTTTTATGTCCCAGCCGCTGAGGTCTTTGCCGTTAAAAATACGGATCCACTCCTCGCGGGAGGCTGATTTTTGGGCGAGTACCAACGGAATAGTTAGCACGAGTAACGCTAGTGTGTGTAGTGATTTCTGCATGGTTATTCGTATAAAGAGCAATTCATTAACTACCGGCATTCAGGCCTTGCGGTACTGGCTCAGGGGGCAAACGACTTTATGGTGTCTATCAGGTGTTTTACCTGCTCACCGGTTTTCCCCCATTGGCTTTCAATCCGCAGCCATTGTTCTTCCAGGTCATTCTTCTGGTTATTGGCCGCCGTGGCCAGGTGGTTTCGGGTATTTTTACCCGAGTGGGGCGCAATTAGGTAGCCGATGGCCAGGCCCGTTGCTACCCCAGTCAAAAAATGTTTCATAAGTCTATTACAGTATAACAGGAAGACGTACCAACTGATAGCTAAAAGTACATAGTAATTCTGGGCTACTCCCTTTCATGGCAGATACATTAGTCATGTCTACCGGGATAGGCAAAAAAAATACCCTCGGAGTAACTCCGGAGATATTTTCCTGGTAAAAAAGAGAGAGGATAGAAACAGGGTAATGTACTAAAAAGACCGGCAACGCAGCTACAGCCGTACTTACTCAAACATTCCCAGAAGGATTTCCTGCTCATCAATACCCGATGAGTCATTGATACTAGATGGGAGTGCTTGGTATACGTTACGGATATAAAGGGTGTAAAGTGTTTCGAAGCAATGGGATGATACGGGCGTGTGAAACCTGGCTTTGTTTTCTCTTTTGGCAGGAGGTCTGTTGCGACGTGTGTGTTTCATGCGGTTTATGGGTATCTATAAAACAAAAGAATTAACCGGACCATGTCCCTGATCTACCGCAAGTTGCGTCTTAGCCGTTTGCCCGGCTAACTCATATGTTTCAATTAGTTGTCCGTATGTTACATTTCACAAAAAAAGCCCTGAAATCAGGGCTTCTGGGAGGCTATTCGGCTGGAGTAACGGTTTAATCCCCCTCCGAAGCAGGCTGACCGTCCGCGGCCCGACCATACTGAGATGGTCGTACACCGTAGCGTTCCTGAAATACGCGGGCAAAATAAGACAGGCTCTCGAAACCAACGGCGTAGGCCACCTGGGTCACACGCTCCTCCCCCACAGTCAGCAACTCGGCCGCTTTAGCCAGCCGGATATCCCGAATAAAATTGGTAGTCGTGCAATCAGCTATCACTTTGAGTTTCCGGTGCAGTTGCACCCTGCTCATGCCAATAGCCTCCGAAAGCATCTCTACGGTAAACTGCGGCTCGCCGATATGCTGGACAACAATGGCCGTCAGGCGGTTGATAAACGTTTGCTCGGCAGTGGGCAGGGGTGGCTCAGGGTCATTCTCCCGGGAAATTATGCCCACTGCCCTGACTCTGAAACGATGGAACAGGCGTTCGCGCTGTTCGACCAGGTTTCGCACCCGGGCCCGAATTTCGGCCCGGTTAAAGGGTTTGGTCAGGTACGCGTCGGCCCCCAGTTCAAAGCCCTGAATCCGATCATCGACAGCGGCTTTGGCGGTGAGCATCATCACCGGAATGTGGCTGGTAGTTTCCTGCGTTTTCAGGGCCCGACAAAAACCAAAGCCGTCGAGTCGGGGCATCATCAGGTCGCAGATGACAACATCGGGCATGATGTCCATGGCTTTTTCCAGCCCATCCTGCCCGTCTTCGGCCTCAACAATCCGGTAGTCGGCGTCAAATACCGTGCGTACGTACGTGCGGATGTCGGCATTATCGTCAATAATGAGCAGGATACGTTCGGTAGCCATCTGTTCACTCGCCAGGAGGGATACCTTCGGCGACACGACAACGGGAGACCCCGCGCCCTGTTGCACCAGCGGGCTACTGTCAGCATCTACTGGCGGGGGCAACGCTGGTTTATCCGTGGGTGTCAGGGGCAGGGTTACGGTAAAGGCGGTACCCTGACCAACGGTACTGGTTACGCCAATCTGGCCGCCCAGTACCCGGACCAGTTCGTGTACCAAAGCCAGCCCAATACCGGTACCCTCATACGTTCGGCTCCGCTGCCCACCGGTAGCCCGGGCTTCGGTGCTCCCCTGATAAAACCGCTCGAAAATATGCGGTAGGTCGTCCGGCGCAATACCAATGCCGTCATCCTCAATGAGTATCCGCACATTGGGTAACCCCGCCACTTCGGGGTAATCAACGCTCATCCGCACATCGTTACCAGCGGGGGTGAATTTGAAGGCATTGGCCAGTAAATTGGTCACAATTTTCTCCAGCTTATCCCCATCAAAATCAGTCCAGCACTCCGCTTCTGTCTGCCCAAACGTGAACAGGATTCGCTTACTTTCGGCCAGCGAGTTAAAGGAAATAGCCAGTGTGCGCAGAAACAAGGCCAGGTCTCCCCGCTTGCGGTCTGTCCGGAGCTTGTCTGCTTCGAGTTTGCTCAGATCGAGCAGCTGGTTAATCAGGGTCAGCAGCCGATTCCCGTTGCGTTCCATCATCGGCAGCACCGACTCCTCCGGGAATTTTCGTTTCAAGTCGCTCAATGGCCCCAGCAGCAGGGTCAGTGGGGTACGGAACTCGTGCGAAATATTCGTAAAAAACCGGGTCTTGAAGGTGTCCAGTTCAGCCAGCCGACTGGCTTCCCGCTGCTCGAACAACAGGCGTTGCTGGAGCAGCCACCGCTGCGTCTGAAACCGGTATAGCTGCCATACCACCACTGCCAGCACCAGCGCGTAAACCAGATACGCCCACCAGGTACGGTAAAACGGCGGATGAATCCTAATTTGTAGTTCGACGGGTTTGCTCCATACCTCCCCGTCGGCGGACCCTATTACCTCGAATGTGTAGGTACCGAAGGGCAGTTGCGCATAATTGGCAAACCGATTGGTGCCCGCATTCACCCAGTCGGGATCAATACCCGACAGACGGTACCGGTACTGATTTTGGGGTGGGTTGGTATAGTCCATCACCCCAAACGCCAGGGTCAGCAGGTTCTGATTATGGGCCAGGTCGATCCGATGGGTATAGTCGATACGCTCGGTTAAAATCCCATCGGAACCGCCAACGGCAACGGACTCATTATTGATTTTCAGGTTGATAATATGGGCAATGGGTGGCTGGTTTGTGGTGTTGAGTACCTCCGATGGCTGAAACGCAGTGAGTCCGTTTATCCCGCCGAATAGTAACTCCCCCGAGGGTAATTTGACGTACGAACTGGTGTTGAACTCATCATCCTGCAAGCCGTCGCCTTTGGTGTAGTTGCGGAACCGGAATGTTTTTGGATTGAACTCTGCCAACCCCCGGTTCGTACTTATCCAGAAATTTCGGAACTGGTCGGTCAGTACACCGTACACCACTTTATTGGGCAGTCCCTGCGCTTCCGTAATGTGCAGGCAATGGCCCGTTTGCCGGTCGAGCCGGTTAAGCCCCCCTCCTTTGGTTCCTATCCACAAATACCGCCCCGGCTGATAGGGGTCGTCAGCCAGACTCGACACAAAGTCGTAGCTCAGGCTCTGCCGGTCGGTCAGCGAATTTTTGTACAGCGAAAAAGTGGGGGTGCCCAACAGGTTAGTGGCCCGAATGAGTCCTTTCTGGGTGCCGATCCAGAGCGTTCCGACTGCGTCCTGATGCAGGGCGTAGGTTTCCAGCCCTTCACTCCCGCCCGGTATCCGGTCATGGTAGCTAAACACGGCAAACGCTTCGGCAACCGGATCAAACCGGAGCAGTTTTCCGTTGGCGGCCCCAATCCAGAGGTAGCCCGTCTGCCCTTCCAGGGTTTTGTTGCCGAAAAAACCGAAGGTAGTTCCGGGGGGCAGCGGGAATTTCTTAAGGAGCTTCCAGTCGGCAGAAAACTTAAACAGCGTAGCCTCGTGGGTTTCAAAATTAACGTTGGATACCCAGAATATCCCCTGTCTATCCTGCATGAAGTACCGTTGTCGCTGGTCGGCAGCAGGGAGTTTTTTATCCAGAAAAGGCACCATTTGATCAGTCGATCGGTCCAGCAGTTGATAGGCATACTTGTGCCGCGTATACACCCGCCCCTGCCGGTCGGCGCAGAGTTCGCTCAGCGACGTATTGGGCAGGTAAGACCGAAACCGCTTTATTTTGGGGTTGAATTTACGCAGCCCGTACCCACCCGTGCCAATCCAGATATTGCCCGTCTGGTCTTTCAGAAACTTAGTCACCGAATAGGTATTGGGCGGTAATGTCGCAAACGCGTTCCGGGCCGACAGACTATCCTGGGCGAAGAGTTCGGCGGGCGACATCACCCAGAGGTAATTAATGGCCGAAATGGCCAGGGTGGCCGGGCCGATGGCGTCGAAATTAACGCTGAAATTATTGGTTTTGGGCAGGGCAATAGTTTTTAGCACGCCCCGCTTCCAGGCAATGATATTATCGCGGGTGGCGGCAAACCAGATACCCTGTTTTTCGTCGTGGTAATGCGTATGAAAATCGAGCGACGACCGGGAAAAAAGACTGTCTTTCGTTGCCCGGACAGGGTGTTGCCAGCGGAATGAATACAGGCCGAAAGAAGCCCCCAGGATAGCCTGTCCACCGGGCCGAAAACAAATGTAGCGAACCGCATTTTCGGCGGGTGTTGGGGGTATGGGTACCGGCACAATCGTTACCTGAGCCGTAACGTTGGATTGGGTCGAAAAACCCGTTTGCAACGAAGGCGGCAAGGTAATTTTGAAGAGTTTGTGATTATTAGTTGCCAGCCATATGTTTCCTTCGGGGTCTTCACTCAGCAGATTGATTTCGTAGTTACCACTGTTGGCGGTGGTATGGTCGGCAATATCGATGTGGTAAAACCGCTGGGTCCGGTCGTCGAACAGATTCAATCCTTTGTTGAGCGTACCTACCCACAACCGCCCCCGCCGGTCGAGCAGCAGCGCCGAACAGTAATTGTCCGACAGGCTGAACGGCTTGTAAGGGTCATGGGTAAATACGGTGAAACTATGCCCGTCGTAGCGGTTCAGTCCGTCTTTGGTGGCCACCCAGATAAAGCCATTTTTATCCTGCTCAAGACCCATAATCATCCCCTGCGACAGCCCATCCGAAATGGTCAGCTCCTGCCAGCCTTTGGTAGTAAGTGACCCTTCTGGAAGGGGTAATTGAGCAAGAACGATGAACGGAAAAAGAAGTAGCAGTAGAGAGAATAGGCGCATCCAGTAAAATGTTACCTGCGTATTTACGTAATTCCCGCTGGCTTCCGATTGAGGCTTCACCGTCAAAGACCAGATTTTTCTACGTACAAGGCTATCCATTCGAATCCGTTTAAGGTGTTATCCATTCGGACATCGTGGGGTCAGAGCGTACTAAATCAGTCTGTAGGACTAACGCCCTTCCCAATCCATCCTATCTCTGTTTGGCCGCTACAATCGGGTAAATAGGCGTAGAAACACTCCGCCTATGCTTCCGGGGTCGTCCTTTTGGTCGGTGAAAACGGAATGGCTTCCGACGTGGCTAACCGGCAGTGGATACGTGTTTGACCCGAGCCTACGTGGCCGGGAGACCTACCGGGCCCATTGTTGTTCCGGCTGACCGGGCTGCGGTGGACAAAGGCAGTATAATGCGAAAGGTCGTGCCTTCCCCTTCACTGCTGTCAACGGAGATAGTGCCCTGCAACACCTCGACCAGTTCCCGCACCAGCGCCAGTCCAACGCCCGTTCCTTCATAAGACCGGCTCGCCTTGCTGTCTACCTGGTAAAACCGCTCGAAAATGTGCGGCAGATTGTCCGTGGAAATCCCGATTCCCGTATCGGCAATGGTAATCTGTACCCAGCTGGCCGTCAGCTGAACATCCATACGAACCGTGTGGCCCTGGGGCGTAAACGTAAAGGCATTGGCTAGTACGTTGGTCACCACCTTCTCCACCTTGTCCCGGTCGAAACTGGCCCAGAGTTCGGATTGGTTCTGGGTAAAGACAAAATGAATCCGGCGGCTATCCGCCAGCCCTTGGAATGAACTAGCCAGGGTCCGGAGAAAGGCAGCCATGTCGGCCGGTTCAGATTGGGTATTCAGCTGCCCCGCTTCCAGTTTACTCATATCGAGGAGTTGGTTGATGAGCCCCAGCAGGCGGTTACTGTTGCGCTCCATCATGGGGAACATCGGCTCATCGGGAAATCGCTTTTTCAGGTCCGACAGGGGGCTGATAATCAGGGTGAGGGGGGTGCGTAACTCGTGGGATATATTGGTAAAGAAGCGGTCTTTCATCGCCCCCAGTTCCTGGAGTTTGTCGACTTCTACTTTTTCCCGCATCAGGGCATTGGCGGTTGTAATCCGTTCTTTAATGTAGGTATGCACAATCCACCCCAGCACCAGCGACATGGTCACCATTTCGACAGCCAGGGCCAGCACGGGCAACTGAGTGAGCAGGGTTGTGTAGGTGATAATGCGCAGGGTTACCATCTGGTAGAACGCGAACGGTATGATACACAGCGTAATGGGCAGCACAAAATACGGCGGGGGTTGCCTGCCCACGGTCAGAACAAGTACAGCACCAATAAAAAACAGCGCATACGTAGACAGGATCAGGACAGCATAAACCTCGCTGATAGCCGCGTTCTGGACGAAGAAGGGCAGAAAAACACCGATCAGGCTACTGCCCATAATTACCAGCATCGCCCACCGAAGCGGCTTGAAGACCGGCTGCCCATCCAGCAGGTGGTACATCCAGAGGGCCAGCCCCAGGGGCAGCAGACGTACCATTCCGTACTGCATCCAGTCCAGCAGGTTGGGGTAATTGACCAGAAATAACGAATACACGCTGGCCCGGGCCAGCGTTGCTATGTAGAGCAGGAAGGTGCAAAGGGCATAAAATCGGAATTGGGGATTAGAAATGAAGCGAACCAGCACAAAACTGTTCAGGGTGCGCAGGATAAACAATCCCAGAAACAGCCAGATAACGAAGATAATAACCTGCTGTTGGCTCAGGTGGTAGTACTCCTCCCAAACCGTTACGTTACCATACATACTCAGGCTGCTTTCGATACGAAAGAAGACCGTTACGGGCTGATTGGTGGGGAAGGTAGCCCTAAAAAAGGGAGACGTGGCAAAAAAACCCTGATCCACGTAGGGCCGTTTCATCCCCCTTTTCTGGTGTATCACCTGCCCGTTCGGATAAACCAGGTACAGGTCGGCATAATCGAGCGAGATGGCATCCTGCAGGCCGAGCAACCAGTGTTTTTGATTTTCCTGACTGCGGTTGGTCACCTCAACGCGAAACCAGTAGGCACTGTTGGTAAATCCGTACTGAAATTTTTCGGAATAGCTGGGCACGAAATCGGTGCGTTGCCGTACCTGAGCGAAGGTTAACCGGGCCGTTTTATCTTCCAGAATAGACACCCTGCGCCCAATGGACATATAACGGGTTGTATCCTGCAACAAAACGGTAGGTGGAATCGCCTGACCCTTACTAATCAGGACGGGGAAACCGAACAGGAACAGGAAGGCGTAAACATAGATACGCATAGAACAAGTAAGGTAACAACTGGCTAAAGTAACCCCACCCCATAAGATACCCAACAAAAACTCGGCCAGAAAAAACAATGTCTTATCCAGGCTTATTACAGCGTTCGACTACTGAGTGATCCGTGTTTTCGTTTAGCGGAACAATCCCCGGCTCCGGGGTACCAGCCAGTAAAAAAACTGCTTCGGGAAGCTAAAACTGAGTCTGTCCCTCAATCAGACCGAAAATTAATTACCTTGCATTTTCGATTTCCCCGTTTACATGACCGACCGTAAATTTCCCATCGGACCTTTTGTGATGCAGGAACGCTATACCCCTGCCGACGTTACCGACCTTCTCGAAACCATCGACCGTAGTGTCGGTGAGTACCAGTTAACCGTCGGGTCACTTTCCCCTGCCGACCGGATGAAAACGTACCGGGAAGGTAGCTGGACGGTACAGCAACTGGTTCACCACGTAGCCGACATTCATCTGCTTCATTTCCTGCGGATGAAAAAAGCCCTGACCGAACCCGATTATACGGACGTTACCCTAATCAATATGGACGGCTGGGCCAAAACCGCAGACGGGCTGGATGCGCCCGTAGTGGATTCACTGCTGATGCTGGATGGCATCAACCGGCGTTATATGTACCTGGCCCGGTCACTGACAGAACCGATGCTGGCCATCACCTACCATCATCCCATTCGGCAACGGCAGTTCGACCAGGCCCAGGCGCTGGCCATGTCGGCCTGGCACGTGCAGCATCACCTGGCGCACATCCGACTGGCCCTCGCTTAAAAACAACTAACTCACTTTTCTCTCTATCAGACAAGTCTCCAGCCCGGAAACTATTCATCATGCCCAATCCTACTTCCGTTGCCCAGGCCGAACCAGCCGTTGCCCAGCCTGCTCCCGTCAAACGACTCCTCGCTCTCGACACGCTGCGGGGTTTCGATATGTTCTGGATTATTGGGGGCGAAGAACTATTCCACGTACTGGCCAAAACTACCGGCTGGGCTTGGGCTGTGACCATAGCCCATCAGTTCTCCCACCCGGACTGGAACGGCTTCCGGGCGTATGACCTCATCTTTCCGCTGTTTCTGTTTATGGCGGGCGTTTCCACGCCGTTCTCCATTGGGAGTCGGCTGGCAAAAGGGGATGATAAAGCCCTGATTGCCCGAAAAATTATCAGCCGGGGACTTATTCTGGTGGTACTGGGTATCATTTACAACAATGGCCTGTTGACCAAAGCCATTCACGACATGCGATTTCCGAGCGTGTTGGGCCGAATCGGGCTGGCGGGGATGTTCGCCCAACTCATTTATCTCTATGCCCGGCCGCGCACCCAATACGTCTGGTTCGCTGGGGTGTTACTGGGTTATTGGGCCTGTATGATGCTGATTCCGGTACCCGGCTGTGGGGCGGGTGTGCTCACGATGCCCTGCAACCTGGCCAGTTACATTGACCGGATGGTGGTACCGGGCCACCTGTACAAAACCATCCACGACCCGGAAGGATTGTTTTCCACCATACCCGCCATTGGCAACGCCCTGCTCGGCATTTTTGCGGGTACATTCCTTCAAAAGTCAGCCAAAACGGGGAACCAGAAAACGGCCTGGCTGCTGGGAGCTGGGGCTGGGCTGGTACTGCTCGGTTGCCTCTGGAATTTTGTGTTTCCCATCAATAAAAACCTCTGGACCAGTTCATTCGTGCTGATAACGGGTGGACTAAGTTTCCTCCTACTGGGCCTGTTTTACTGGATTATCGATGTAAAAGGGATAAAAGGCTGGACGTTTTTCTTCACCATCATCGGCATGAATTCCATCCTGATTTATCTGGCGGGCCATTTCATCGACTTCGAGTATGCGGCCCGCTTCTTTTTCGATGGCCTGCTCAGCCTGTCGTCGTCCGATGTGGTAACGGGCCTTGGTGGAGTGCTGGCGTTACTTGCCGTGAAGTGGGTATTCCTGTACTTCCTATACAAGAAAAAGACATTCCTGCGAGTTTGATCCACTGGGGTATCATCAGGCGAAAAAAACTGAACCAACAAGCCAATTCAGCCCTGTGCGTGTAAGTAGCTTACTTCTATTTCTGCCGATTGACTATGCACCACCGCCAAAGGATTGAGCCTATCATGCTTATGGCATTTTTATGAGAGACAGACTTAATCGCATGCCCCCAATTTTCAGTTTTTCATTCCCTAGGCTAGTGCGTTACTGACGGACCAACGGATGACTAACTAAGTAGTAGGTAATCCGCCACTACCTATTGATTTCACAAAGAGTAAGCAAGGCTATGGTATCGTTAGGCTCGGTACCATAGCCTTACTTATGTCCGGCATCCTGCATCCCCAAAAGCGACCGCCCGGCCTCATCAACACTGGCTTTTTCTTGGATATAAAACGGCTCCGAGATGTTTCAGTTACCTGTTTTTTGCCCATGAGCCGCCCCCCGTCAGATGGCCAAAGAAGCTGCCCGCCAGCAACCGTAGAAAAAAGTCCTGCCCAAAAGCAGGAACAAAGTTTAGCGGGTAATAAAAGAAGGTGATGCCCAGTGCCGACGACACCTGATAGGCCATCAGGGAAGCGACGAAAGCAGGCAACAATACATCCTATGAAATAATACCGACTGCCAGAATCTCGATGCCGAAGAGTGCTCCGGCGATGGGTGCCCCAAACACGCAGGCGAAACCTGCGCAGAATACCAAAAGCACTATCTTCCGACAGTCCACATTGTACACCCGGAAGAGTGAGGCAAACAAACTACTAATGCCCACCCCGATCTGTGCGCAGGGGCTTTCCTTACCCGCCGGGCCGCCCGTAGCCAGAATCAGCGACACATTGACTACTTTGGTGGGGATAAAATGACCCTCAACCCGACCGTAGTTTTTGTTGATGGCCGCAATCATGGTATCCGTTCCCAAGTGGTTTTCGAACACAAACGGGCTGATTACATTGGCCAAAAAGAAACTCAGCGGCAACAGGTAAAACACTTGTTCATAGCGATTGCCGACCTCAATACTATAGTGCATGAAGGTGATAAAACCCAAAGCAGCCAGGCCAACCACGCAGCCAATGAGGGTGGAGAGTACCAGCCATTCAAGGACCGTAAAGAAGAGTACTACTTCTTCGTTCAGGCGCATGTACTCTTAACTTATTTACAAAGTAGTTGATTGGCTAATTCAATCAGTCAGGCAGTAGTAAACCTAACTGTCCACGTAAAAACCTTACGCGGACTACATCGTACGCCCGGTAAGAATTGCTATCTGGTAGGGGGTAGGCTCCAAGACTGTTGTTTTTCAATTTACTGGTTTTCAAATCCTTATTCAACAGATACAGATCAGCCTTTACGTTTTGAAACAATACGACCACAAAAAGCGTTACGAAATTATTGCAAAGAAAAGGAATATGTTGAATCGGGCATTGGCAAAACTGGTACTGATCGCTTTCTGGGGAATGTTCTTCCAGTGTCAGGCAACCAGTGCCGTTGCTCATACGCCTGATGCACCATCTTCCCATTCGCAGGCTGCTCAAAAAAGTGGCTTTTGTAAAAAGAAGCTGACCGATGGTAAGGACCAGACAATTACCCTTACGGTTCGTCAAAAAGATCATAAGCCTTCTGTACTGCCAATTATTACGGGTTACGCAAATGGCCTTTTTCAGTATCTAGTTCGTTCCCTGTTGCCCGTCTCTCCGGCAGGTACTCGTTTCGTTTCTCCATCAATCCAACGATTGATGGCACTTTATCGGGCAAATCCGAATAAAGCACCCCCTATCTACGCCGTAGCGTAGGGCTGGTTTTCAGTAAATCAGGCGTTTTCAACCGTTTCTCCATCACTGGCAGGCAACTTCCGTCCTATACAGCTACGGCAGAGTGGTGATAGTCTGCCTTTTTTCGGAACGGACACAAGAGCGTTTCATCCTGATTGATTACTAAGCACCCCCCCTGCTTCACCTGGTTTGAACTGATCTATCTGATCGGTTTCGTTATCAACTATTTTATCCATGATCTGGTATGACTGGTCAACCAAACAGTTGGCGGTTGGGAGGGATGATGTACGTCCGCATTTTTTTGGGACTTATCGGCTTCGTATTGAACACGGCATCGATAGCCCAACCCAATCTATTGACATTACAGGAGGCTCTTCGCTTAGCCAAACAAAATTATCCGGCCCTAAAAGCTAAAGAAAAATCAGTATTGCTGGCCACGGAAGGTATTGAGCAAACCCGCACCCAGCGGCTGCCTTCTCTGCGGGTTAGTAAGCAACTGAACTATGGCACGACTAATGCCACCGCCGGAACTCTACTACCCTTCGGCACGATCATTCCCACGACGGGATCGTTGGCTAATGCTGCCAGTTTTCGGGGGACCTTCGGGAGTATCACCACGCTCTACAGCGAATGGGCACCCATCACGTTCGGGCAATATCAAGCCCGGCTGAACGAAGCCAAAGTGGCCGTTCAGGTAGCTGTCGCTGACCTGACAAATGATGATTTTGCCCACCAGATTCAGGTAACCCAGACGTATCTGGAATTACTGGCGATAGAACAATATCGGCGCATACAAACTCAGGATGTCGACCGGGTTACGACGCTGGGTCAAATCGTTGGTCGGCTGACTAAAAATGGCTTACGACCCGGTGTTGATACTGAATTTGCCAATGCCGAAGTCGCTAAGGCAAAATTGGCCCTCTTCGATGCTCAGTATCGCGAGACTGGTCTTCGCACCCAACTGGCTACCCTGCTGGGACTGCGTACGCAGAGTTGGCAACTGGACTCCGTTTTCGTCAATCAGTTACCGGCATTGACTGTGACCGGGTCGAACCAGACGACGCTCCATCCCCGGCTTGCTCTCCAGCAACAGGCTATTCGGCTGACGGATAGCCGTACTGATGTGTTACGGAAAAGTTACCGGCCACGGGTTAGTTTGTTAGGGGCAACCTGGGCCCGAGGGTCGGGTATTACGTCGAATGGCGAAATTAACGGTGGACTAAGTGGCTTACCACCCAACCGGCTCAACTATGCACTGGGCGTTGGCCTAACCTTCGACATACTGGATTATGCCCGTGTTCGGTCGTTGGTTCGTCAGAATGGGTACAGGGTCCAGCGTCAGCAGGACGCTTATCAGCAGACTAAGCTTGAACTCGATAATCAGGTTGCACTAGCCGACCAGCGACTGAAACTAGCTCAGCTTCAGGCCGAACAGGCGCCCATTCAGTTGCGGGCGGCCAGCCGGGCTTACCGGCAGCAAACACTACTCTACGATGGAGGCCTCGGCGACCTGACGGCCCTGACGCAGTCACTTTACAACCTGCGTAAAGCCGAAACAGACCAGTTACTCAGTACCAATCAGGCCTGGCAAACGCTGTTGAGCAAAACGGCTGCGACGGGTGACTTCTCCTTATTTTTTAACGCGCTACGCCTCTAATTATGTACTCACTCATCCGCTCTGCCCTCACGCGGCCCATTACCGTGGTGGTGGGAATTCTGGCCGTTCTATTTTTTGCGGTAGTCGCCATTCGCAGCATTGCCGTGGATATTTTTCCCGCTATTGATACGCCGGCAATCTACGTTGCCGAACCCTATGGTGGCCTTTCTCCCGAGCAACTCGATGGCTTCATCGCTAATCAGTTCCAGAACAACTTTCTGTTTGTGTCAGGGGTTCGTCGAATCGAAACCAAAAGTATTCAGGGACTGACGCTCATTAAGTTGTCGTTTTATCCCGGTACCAATATGGCTCAGGCGGCTGCGGAGGTGGCTACGCAGGTTTCCCGCGCCACGGCATTTATGCCCCAGGGTACGCTGCCGCCCCAGGTAGTTCGGTTCGATGCCAGTTCGCTACCCGTTGGTCAACTGGTGCTGGAAAGCGATAAAAGTAGTTTGACCCAGCTACAGGATTATGCAGCAGCCCGCTTGCGGCCCATGTTTACCAGCATCCCAGGCGTTACGTCGACGGCCCCTTTTGGGGGTAATATCCGTACCGTTGTGGTCAATGCCGATCCCCGGCGCATGCGTAGCTACAACCTTACGCCCGATGAGGTAGTAACGGCTATTGTCAATAATAATCAGCCGTCGGCGGCTGGCAACATGAAAATGGGCCAGACCTCGTACATGGCTCCCGTAAATTCGCTGCTGAAAACTCCGGCCGACTTTCTGGATATTCCAATCCGAACGGGTTCCGGGCCCAATGTGTATGTGCGTGACATTGGCACGGTTCAGGACGGGGCCGACATCACTACGGGCTACGCCGTTATCAACGGTAAACGGGCGGTGTATATGCCGGTCATTAAAAAGGCCAATGCTTCGACGCTGGATGTAGTCAATAATGTCAAAGCGAAAATGCCGGAGCTGAAAGCCTTATTACCCGACGATGTAAAGCTAACCTACGCCTTCGATCAGTCGGTCTATGTGACTAACTCACTGAAAAATCTGATAACCGAGGGGGTATTGGGCGCGTTGCTGACGGGGCTAATGGTGCTGTTATTCCTGCGCGACTGGCGGAGCGTAATTATTGTAATCCTGACCATTCCGTTATCTGTCCTGTCGGCGGTTATTCTCCTCAATCTGGCCGGACAAACAATCAATATTATGACCCTATCGGGGCTGGCTTTAGCCAATGGGGTGCTGGTGGATGAAGCGACAGTAACCATCGAAAACATTCACCAGCACCTGGAGATAGGTAAATCCAGGGCGTTAGCCATTTGGGATGCCAGCCGCGAGATCGCGCTTCCCAAGCTATTGATTCTATTGAGTATACTGGCCGTTTTCGCCCCTGCTTTTGTGATGGAAGGGATACCCAAAGCCATGTTTATGCCCCTGTCACTATCGGTGGGCTTTGCCATGATTGCCTCTTTCCTGTTATCCCAGACTTTCGTACCCGTTATTGCCAACTGGCTGCTGAAAGACCATGTGGCCGGACACCACAAAAAAAGGCACGCTGGTTTGATCGACCCGACCGAAACGAAGGGTTTTGATCGGTTCAAACACCGGTATCTGTGGGTGCTGGGTAAACTCGTTCGTCGCCGAAAGACCGTGCTGAGCGTATATTTCATCGGTGCAATCGGGGTGTCGGTTCTTGGGTTTTTGTGGATCGGCACCGATATCTTTCCCTTATCCAATTCACCCCAGTTTCAGCTTCGGATTCGGGAAACGACGGGCACCCGGTTCGAGCAAACGGAGAAATCGCTGGCTCAGGTTACGGACATTATCAGGCAGCAAGTCGGTCTGGAAAACATCGCGATTACTTCGGCTTTTGTGGGTACGCAGCCAGCCAGCTACGCTGTCAACTCCATTTTTGTCTTTACCAGCGGACCGCACGAAGCCCTGCTCCAGGTAGCCATGACCGAGCATTTCTCGGGCAATGTTCAGGTGCTCAAAGAATCCCTTCGACAAGCCATTGCTAAAAAAAGGCCCGACCTGGCTATTTCGTTTGAACCAATCGAACTGGTTGAAAAAGTAATGAGTGATGGAGCCTCAACGCCACTACAGGTAAATGTAGGCGCGCGTAACGTGAAGCAGGCCAATCAGTTTGCCCTGCGGCTCATGGACAGCCTGAAGCAAATACCTTACCTGCGGGATATTCAGATTGCCCAGCCGCTACGCTATCCAGTATTGGCCATTGACGTGGACCGTGATCGGGCTGCTCAACTCGACGTCAGTAGCCAGGATATCACCCGGTCGATAGTTGCCACGACTTCATCGAGTCGGTTTACCAACAAAAATCTGTGGCTCGATCCGGTTTCGGGGTTAGGCTATCAGGTGCAGGTACAGGTACCCGAGAACCAGATGTCTCAGCTACAGGACCTGGAAAACATCCCCGTTAAACCCGGAAAAACACGGCCGACACTAATGGATGTGGCCACCATTTCGCCCGGTTTCGCTCCGGGCGAAATCGACCGGCTGGGACCGTACCGCTTAGTCAGCATAACCGCCAATATCCAGAATAAAGACCTGGGAATGGCTAGTGAGGCTGTGCGCGGTTTGATCAAAAAAATTGGTACGCCACCCAAAGGCGTGGTGGTCAATATGGTGGGGCAAAGTCAGCTTCTGGGAGACACGTTGGGCAGTCTACAGTCTGGGCTGCTGGTGGCTATTGTTGTTATATTTCTGCTGCTGGCGGCTAATTTCCAGTCGTTCAAAATCTCCGCTGTGGTACTTGGCATAACCCCCGCCGTTATTGCCGGTTCCCTCCTGATGCTGCTGGCCTGCGGGGCTACGCTCAACCTACAGTCATACATGGGCATCATCATGTCGGTGGGGGTGTCTGTATCCAATGCTATCCTGCTAATTACCAGCGCAGAGCAGTTGCGTCTGGAGTGCTGGGATGCCCGTCAGGCGGCCATCGGCGCGGCTGGCACCCGTATTCGCCCCATATTGATGACCAGTATTGCCATGATTGCCGGGATGATTCCAATGGCATCGGGGCTGGGTGAAGGGGGTGACCAGATTGCGCCACTGGGACAAGCCGTTATCGGTGGCCTGCTGGCCTCAACACTGACTTCCCTGCTGGTCATTCCATCCCTGTTCACCTGGGCGCAACAGAAAGCCGGATTCGAATCGGTTTCCCTGTTTCCCCAAACCACTAAAGAAACCACATTAACTGTCGTCGAACACGCATGAAAACATCCCTAATAGCTACCCTGACTGTGTCAATGATGCTGGCAGGCTGCTCTTCCAACCCGGAAGAAGCGCAGGAACAAAAACCAGAAAACCCGACTGTTCCAACCGTATCTACGTTTTCGGTTCAGTTCAGTCGGCAGGTGACGTCAGTGCATCTGCCAGGCGATCTGAAGCCCTACGATGAGGCCGATTTATTTGCCAAGGTCAATGCGTATATCAAAGTCCTTTACGTGGATCGGGGTTCGATAGTCCACAAAGGGCAGCGGCTAGCCCTGCTCGAAGCCCCGGAACTAACCACGCAACTAGCCAAGGCCCGATCGCAGTTTCAGGCAGCCCGGGCTAATTACATCACCGCCAGGACCAGTTTCGACCGGCTGGAACGGACTAGCCAGGCCGATGCCGGTACAATCTCGCTCAACGACCTGGATCGGGCGCGGGGGGCGATGCTGGCCAGTGAGGCTACCATGCAGGCGGCTCAATCGGAAATACAGGGCACCCAGGCGCTCAATAAATACCTAACAGTGACGGCTCCCTTCGATGGCGTAATCAGCACCCGGAATGTTTCGGTCGGCGCCCTGGTTGGGGCGGGTGGGGGTAACGGAGGTAAACCCCTGTTTCGACTAGAGAATGGTCGACGGCTTCGACTGGTAGTAGCCATCCCGGAAAAATACGCTGGTCAGTTAATTTTACCCCGCACGAAAGTGGCGTTTACCGTGCAGGCCTTTCCGGGGCAGACGTTCACGGGTATTTTTCAGCGTAAAGCAGATGCGTTGATGAATGACCTTCGGGCAGAACTTATAGAAATGGACGTGAACAACGCCGACGGTCGGCTCAAATCGGGTATGTATGCCGACATTACCTTTGCCATAACACCAGCGAATACCAGCATTGCCGTACCGGTAGCGGGTATAATCAACCGGGCAGAACAGCCGTTTGTAATCCGGGTCGCCGAGGGACGAGCGGAATGGATACCAATTAGCAAGGGCCGGTTGCTATCGAAGGATTCCGTCGAGGTATTTGGACCACTCCAAGCCGGTGACCAGCTTGTTGCCCTGGCTACGGAACAAGTCAAAGACGGTGAACCAGTCCGCCTAAAAGCGAAAGTCAATACTGCCAGTGGCAAACAGGTAGCCCTCCTCCAAAAATAAATACACTAACTAACAATGTCATGAACAAAACAACCAGTAAACGAAACAATTGGATTAAGAACGGCTTATTCATCGGCCTGATTCTGGCCTTATTATTTACCGATCTGGGCCCCTGGGCACTCGGCGGTATGCAGCAGTTGCTGCTCAAAACGGGCCTGAAAAACGCACCCTCTGCCACCACCGAAACCCCAGCTCCGGTGAGTGAGGTAACGGGCACCTATCCGCATCAGCTGGCCTTGACGACGCTGGATGGGCAGGCTGTTCAGTTGAGCGATCTGAAAGGGAAAGTTGTTTTTCTGAACCAGTGGGCCACCTGGTGCCCACCCTGCCGGGCCGAGATGCCCGCCATCGAGAAACTCTATCAGTCGGTGGACAAAAACAAAGTGGCTTTCGTCATGTTGTCGCTGGATGAAGATGCGCAGAAGGCGCGCCAGTTTGTTGCCGACCAGGGATTCACGTTTCCGGTATACGTACCCGGCGGACCATTGCCCGAGTCGTTTAACGCCCAGGTTGTTCCTACAACGCTCATTCTTGGCCCGGATGGTCAGCTTTCCCAGCGGATTGAAGGCATGACCAACTTCGATACGGATGACTTTCGGCAGTACCTGGTATCCCTGTATTCAACTAGAAAGTAACAAACAGATTAAATTGAACACGCAACGATATGGCCAACGCCCAAAAAAAGCAAAGCCAGCTACTGCTGCTGCAAATCAATGATGTACACGCCTACCTCGACCTGCACCCGGAGTGGTTCTGGGAAAACGGCCAGACCGTGTACCGGCCAGCCGGAGGATACGCCCGGCTGGCGACGCTGGTGAACGAGCGACGGCAGCAATACCCTGACGCCACTGTCCTGCTCGACGGGGGCGATACATTTCATGGCACCTATCCGGCCATTCAGACCACTGGTGAGGTACTGATCCCCGTCTTGAATCAGATGAAGTTCGATGCCATGACCGCCCACTGGGATTTTGCCTACGGCCCCAAGCGGTTGACCGAACTGGCCGGTCAACTCACCTACCCTATCCTGGGTATCAACGTATTCCATACCGAAACAGATAAGCTCTTTTTCCCGCCTTACCGGATTCTCGAACGGGGGGGACTGCGCATTGGTGTAGTTGGCATTGCCAGCAACATCATCGATAAAATGATGCCGCCCCATTTCAGCGAGGGGCTTTACTTTACGATGGGACGCCAGGAGCTGCCCGGCGTACTGGACGAGTTACGCACCAAAGAGCAGGTCGACCTGATCATCCTGCTCTCGCACCTGGGAATTCCCCAAACGAATAAACTATTGACCGAAGTGCCGGGCGTGGACGTATGCCTGTGCGCGCACACCCACGACCGTATTACTCAGCCCCTGGAGCCAAACGGCACTATTATGATTGAGTCGGGTTGTCAGGGCGCGTTTCTGGGCGAACTGTTGCTGACCCTTGAGAATGGTCATATTGTGGCCTATAAGCACCAGTTAACCGAAGTGGCCGAATCCATTGAACCCGACCCAGCCATACAGGCGCTGGTAGCGCAGGGGCTGGCGCCTTACGGTGACCATCTGTCGCCGGTAGTGGGCCAGACCACTACGGCCCTGGATCGCAGCACCTGTCTGGAAGCTACGATGGACAACCTGCTGCTGAAATCCATGCTGGCGGCTACCGGTGCCGATGTAGCCTTTTCCAACGGCTGGCGCTATGGGGCGCCTATTCCCGCTGGCCCCATTACGCGGGAGCAACTTTACAACATCATCCCAATGGATCCGGTTATTTCGCTGGTTGACCTTACCGGTCATGAAATGAGGACGATGCTGGAAACCAACCTGGAAAAAACCTTCTCGGGCGATGCCTATCAGCAGGGAGGTGGCTACGTAAAACGGGCCAGCGGCCTCAGGGTATTTTTCAAGATGGAAAATCCGGCCGGTGCCCGTATTCAGCAGTTGTTTATTCAGGATGCGCCCGTACAGCCTGATCACCGGTATACGGTCGTCTTCGTAACCGTGCAGGGGGTACCCCCTAAACTGGGCACCAACCGGCGGGATACGCAAACCCATGCCGTAGCGGCCATGGAGGCCTACCTCCGCCAGCAATCGCCCATTCAGATTGGGTTGGAGGGCACCTTTACCAGCGTTTAATTCATACAGTTTCAGTAACCAATTATAACTATGGCTCTTGTACTCGAACAGATTAACAGCGAAGGACTGGCGCAACTCAGCTACCTCATTGGCGACGATAAAGCCGGAAAAATAGCCGTCATCGACCCGCGCCGGGACGTTGAGATTTACCTGACGAAAGCGCAGGCAATGGGCGTGCAAATCACGGCCATCATCGAAACCCACATTCATGCCGATTTTGTGTCGGGATCGCATGAGTTACACGCCCGGACGGGTGCCCCTATTTACGGAGGTATCAGCGATGCGTATGCGTTTACGATGAATCAAATGAAGGAGGGTGACGAAATCAGTCTGGGCAACGCCACGCTTCGGGCCCTGCACACGCCGGGCCACACGCCGGAGCATATCTCGCTGCTGCTGTTCGACAAAAAACAGGGCGATCAGCCCCTGGCCGTTTTTACGGGCGACACCCTGTTCAATCAGGATGCGGGCCGGCCGGATTTGCTGGGCGAGGAGATTACGCAGCAACTGGCGAATGACCTCTACCACTCACTCTATGAGAAACTCCTGCCCCTGGGCGATCAGGTGGAGGTCTACCCCGGTCACGGGGCCGGGTCGGCCTGCGGCAAATCCATTGGCGACCGGCGGCAAACGACGCTGGGAAACGAACGGCTTTATAGCCCTGTGTTTAAACACGCCAATCAGGCTGATTTTGTGGCGTGGCTACTGAACAATATGCCCGAGCCGCCCCGGCACTACCCCATCCTGAAGAAGCTGAATGCCGCCGGTGCGCCCGTAAAAGGCCAGCCGCCGGTTATTCCGCCCCTGCCGCCAACCGCCTTTACTGAACGGATGAAGCAGGGCGACGATGTGGTTGTGCTGGATGCCCGATCCATTCTGGCGTTTGGGGGCGGGCACATTCCCGATGCGCTGAACATTGCCCTGCTGCCCGAATTCCCCACCTGGGTGGGCTGGATGATTGACCGGAAAAAGCCCATCTTGCTCATAGTAGAAAGCGAGCGCGACCTGGCGTTGGCGGGCGAGCATCTGTTTAGGGTGGGCTACGATTCGGTTGTGGGGTATTTACACCAGGGCATGACGAGCTGGCAAAACGCGGCCCAACCCCTGGCCCATACGGGTGAGTGGACGGTGCATGCCCTGAACCAGCACCTGACCGATACGAACCTGACCATTCTGGATGTACGCAGTGAGCAGGAGCGTAAAGCGGGTTTTGTGCCCCATTCCATCCATCAGTACGTGGCTCATCTGGCAAAACACCTGCCCGACGCGGACCGGAATAAACGGATTGTCGTTTACTGCGGCTCGGGTTTCCGGGCTTCCATTGCCGCCAGTATTTTGCAACAACACGGGTTTACCGATGTTGTCAATGTACCCGGCTCCTGGACGGCCTGGCAGGCGGCCGAACTTCCCGTTGAGACACCCTGATTATATACGTACACGCTTAACCATCCGTTGGTAATGAACGGCCAACATTTAATTACCACTAAACAAATTCTATGAAGACCTCCTTATTTCTTGCTCTCAGCCTGATGCTGAGCACGACAACCCTGGTGAATGCCCAGAAAAAAATAAATCCGGCTGATTTTCACGGCGCAGCCGCTCCGAAATCGCAGTACCGGGTAGCCTATCAAATCAACACCGATGATGATAACCGGATAAAGGGAACGCTGAGGAATATCCAGAATGCGCTGGATGATCCGAGGCTGAAAGGGAAACTGGAAATAGAACTGGTCATTCATGGGGCCGGGGTAGCCGTTTTCCAAAAGGATAAGCCCTACGAAGAAACGGTAAAAAAACTACAGGATCAGGGCGTTATTCTGGCCATGTGCGAGAACACCATGCGGGAGCGTAAGATTAGCCGGGACGAGTTATTTCCCTTTGTCAGCTACGTACCCAGTGGTAATGGGGAGTTGATTATTCGGCAGCAGGAAGGTTGGGCTTTCATGCACCCTTAATCAACAGGGCAACCATGAAACAAGGCATTTTTTTTATACTGATGGCCATTACCGCTGAAACGGGTCTGGCGCAGACCACCACCCAGCCGCATCAATATGACCCGCCCTGGACCCCCCCCCCTCAGGCCGGGGTGACGTTTACCGTGCCCGGCATCGACAATGTACCGGATCTGTACGGCGACGTGAACGACCCGCAACTGGTGTTGTTTATGGGGGGTAATCAGTTTATGGTAGTCGATGAGTTGCTGGCCGCCTTTCGGCAGCAGTACCCGCAGTACGAACGCATCTTTGTGGAAACGCTGCCACCGGGTATTCTGGCCCAGCAGATTAAAACCGGTTCCATGGTGGTTGGCAATATGCGCATTACGCTCCGTCCTGACGTGTATCTGGCGGGTAAAAACCAGATGGAGGAAAATAAGGACTGGTTTGAGCGTACAACGTATTACGCCCGCAATAAACTGGCGATTATGGTGCAGAAGGGAAACCCGAAAGCCATTAAGTCACTGACGGATCTGGGCCGGGCTGATGTGCGGGTGAGTATGCCCAACCCCCAAACGGAAGGTATTGGCAAGCAGATTGAGCAGGCGTACGAACTGGCCGGGGGGAAAGACCTGCGCACCCGCATCATGAACCAGAAAGTAAGCGAGGGGAGTACCTACCTGACCCAGATTCACCACCGCCAAACGCCGGTACGTATCCTGACTAATGAATCGGATGCGGGGCCCGTATGGCTGACGGAGATACTATATCAGCTGAAACTGGGGCATCCCGTCGAAGTGATTGAACTACCGGAGTCGGTAAACCGGTACGGCGAGATGTGGGCCGGAACCATGAAAAAAGCCCCGCATGTCCGGGCGGGAGCGGATTTTGTCCAGTTTTTAACCAGCCCTGCCGCTCAGGCCATCTACGGGGACTACGGATTTTTGAAACCCGCGCTGAATCGGTAGCCTGCAACCGGTAAAAGCGACTCTGTTTCGGTACGACTGGTACCGAGACAGGGTCGCTTTTTTTATTCTCCTAATTGTTTCCGAAGCGGCTCTCCTTCGAAAGGCTTACCGGCAAAAGGGGACATAAAACACCAGTCAAATAAACCAGCGGAGAGTGGCACCAGACTAACGCCCAACAGGGTCCAGTTAGGCTTTTTAGGATTGGCCAGGCTAGTACCCGCTAAAGCAAGACCGGCGGCAATACGAATGCCCCGGCCAGTTGGGCTGGCAACGAAGCGAAAGAAATCATTCATAACGTGACGGAGTTAAAAAATTAATAATTGGTCAACTGCTTTAGAACCAAAAATAGCTTGTCGGCAGTAACGCACAGGCAGTTTTTTTCTACCTATTGCCCCCTACTTAACCCACTCCGATTTGAAATGTTTCAGGGAGTCCCCAACCGCCGGGGTGCCCTTCTGAATCAGGGAAAAACAGTGATCACGCATGGCTACCAATGGACTAATGTCCGCTAAAAAACACCCTGGCGGCCCAACTTGTGTCGTTGTGAGGCAGCCAGGATGACTTCGATGATGCGGACCGGATTCTGTAAACGCTGGCGGGCAAAGTGACCAGCCCCGCTAGAGCCGCCGATAAAACCCGCCTGACCACTTTGCTGAAATATCATATTATCGACAAGGAGTATATTACGCAGGTTGATCCCTTAAAAAAGATTGGAACCAATTACTTTTCCCAGACGCTCAACGAGGGAGATAACGGTAAAATCCTGTTCCAACATGACCCGCTGTGTTGGATTTTAATCAATCCAACAATCATTTTCCCACTCACTGCGGCCCGGCGGGACACCTCTGTTCGCACGCACAACCTGCGTTATAACAACGGAATCGCCATGTACCGAATGATTACACGCGCAACGTCGCTTTTTGACCTGACTAATGAAATTTTGGATTACACTGTCGCTTGTCTGTTCGTTTCAATTGGTTGCTCAATCGCAACCCGCTAAACCAAATCGCTCCGGCACGCCCGCAGTCAATCGCGACCGACCGAACGCGGCCCGACCGTACGCGGCCCAACCGAACATCATTTTCATCCTGACCGATGACCAGCGGTGGAGTGCGATGGGCTACTCCGGAAACCCACTCGCGCATACACCCGAGATGGATAAGCTGGCCCGTACCGGCACTTATTTTAAGAAGGGAATGGTCACTACGCCCATCTGCGCGGCCAGCCGGGCCAGCATCTTGAGCGGGATGTACGAACGGACGCACCGCTACACATTCCAGACCGGCCCCATCCGGGACGAGTACATGAAAACGGCTTACCCCTACGTGCTGAAACAGGCGGGCTACCACACCGGGTTTTACGGAAAGCTCGGTGTTAAATACGAAAAAGTCGACCAACTCTTCGATGTCATTGAAAACTACGACCGCAACAATAAATACACCGACAAACGCGGATACTTCTTTAAAACGCTGGGTAAAGACACCGTTCACCTGACGCGCTATACCGGCCAGAAAGGGATTGACTTTATCAAGGCGGCTTCGTCGAAAAAGCCGTTCTGCCTGTCGCTGAGTTTTTCGGCGCCCCATGCCCACGACGGGGCCCCCGACCAGTATTTCTACGATCAGCAAACGGCGCATCTGCTCGACAATGTAACCATTCCGCCCCCGGCGCTGGGCGACGACAAATACTTCAACGCGCAGCCCGAAGCCGTTCGGAAGGGTTTTAACCGACTGCGGTGGACGTGGCGGTATGATACGCCCGAGAAATACCAGCGGATGATCAAGGGCTACTACCGCATGATTGCCGGGGTCGATCTGGAGATTGCTAAAATTCGGGCGCAACTCAAACAGCAGGGGCTGGACAAAAACACCATTATTATCGTGATGGGCGATAACGGCTACTTCCTGGGCGAACGGCAACTGGCCGATAAGTGGTTGATGTACGACAACTCCGTACGGGTGCCGCTCATCATTTACGACCCCCGCACCCCCACCCACCGCGACGTGGACGCCATGGCGCTCAACATCGACGTACCGGCCACCATTGCCGACATAGCCGGGGCCAAACAACCCGCCAACTGGCACGGACGTAGTCTGCTGCCCATCGTGTCGGGAAACAGCAACCGCATTGACCGCGACACGGTGTTGATTGAACACCTCTGGGAGTTTAAAGACATTCCGCCCAGCGAGGGGGTGCGCACGAAGCAGTGGAAATATTTCCGGTACGTCAACGACAAAACCCTCGAAGAACTCTACGACCTCCAGGCTGATCCGCAGGAAACCACCAACCTGGCTCGCAACGATTCCTACAAAACGGTGCTGAACAAACTGCGGGGTGCTACCGACCGGCTCGCCCATAAATTCAGCGACCCGAATGCGGGCGTACCATCGGGGTTGATGGTCAACTTTGGCCGGAATGCCGGTCAGGTGCTGCCCGCCAATCAGACCCCCGAGTTCTCGTGGATTGTCCCCAATGATGCCGTTTTTCAGTCGGCGTATCAGGTGCTGGTTGCGTCGTCGAAAGCGAATCTGGATAATAACATCGGCGATGTCTGGAACAGCGGGCAGGTGCGGGGGGCTCAGTCGGCCAACGTGATACACGGCGGTACACCCCTGAAAGCGGGCATGAACGGCTTCTGGAAAGTCCGGGTCTGGGATACCGACAACCGCACCGGCGACTACTCAGCGGCTCAGTCGTTTCGGGTTGGCCCAGCAGACAATTCACTGGCTCCCACGCCCAGCTTCCAGCTAGAGCGCAGCGAACCGAAAGTATTCCGGAAACAGACCAACGGAACGTATTTCGCTGATTTTGGCAAGGATGCCTTCGCCATACTGGAGCTGACCTACTCCGCTCCTAAAGCAGACACCCTGCTGGTGCGGCTGGGCGAGCAGTTGACCGGCGACCACATCAATAGAAAACCGGATGGACACATTCGCTATCAGGAAGTGAAACTCCCCGTGCAGCCCGGCAAGCATACCTACAAACTCGCTATCAAACCCGACGAGCGTAACACAAAACCTGGCGCGGTAGTACTGCCCGATTCGTTCCCGGTACTACTGCCGTTCCGCTACGCCGAAATTGAGCGTGCTGCGGGCGATCTGTTGCCATCACTGGCGGCCAGTAACCTGACGCGGGTGGCTTACTTCGGGTATTTCGACGAAAGCCAGAGCCATTTTGCCAGTTCCGATACCATCCTGAATCAGGTGTGGGACATGTGCAAATACACCATTAAAGCCACCTCCTTTTCAGGCCTGTACATCGACGGCGACCGGGAGCGGATTCCTTACGAGGCCGATGCGTACCTGAACCAGTTGAGCCACTACACCACCGACCGCGAGTACGGCATCGCCCGGCGCACCATCGAGTATTTCATGCAGCACCCCACCTGGCCCACCGAGTGGCAGCTTCACGTGGCCCTGATGATGTACCAGGATTATATGTACACCGGCAACACCGACCTAATTACCCGCTACTACGAACCGCTGACCCACAAAACGCTGATTGAACTGGTGCGGGACGATGGCCTGATCAGCTCACTGTCGCCCAAAAACACGCCCGCATTCATGCAAAAGCTGGGCTTTACCGACCCCACCATCAAGCTGAAAGACATTGTGGACTGGCCCCCCGCCCAGAAAGACACCGACTGGAAACTGGCCACCGCCGAGGGTGAACGCGATGGCTATGTCTTCACGCCCATCAACACGGTGGTGAACGCGCTGTTTTACAAAAACATGGACATCATGGCCGAGTTTGCCCGTATCCTGAACAAACCCACCGACGAAGCCCGGTTCCGCCTGGCCGCGCTGAAAGCCAAACAGGCGATCAACTCCACCCTGTTTGACGCGAAAACCGGTGCCTACGTTGATGGTGAAGGAACCGATCACTCATCGCTCCACGCCAATATGATGGTGCTGGCGTTCGATATTACGCCCGATGCGCATAAAAAATCAGTGGCGAATTTCATCAAATCACGGGGGATGGCGTGCAGCGTGTACGGTTCGCAGTACCTGCTGGAAGCGCTCTACAACGCCCACGAGGCCGATTACGCCCTGAAGTTGATGACATCCCAAACCGACCGTAGCTGGTATAACATGATCCGGTCTGGCTCTACCGTGGCCTGGGAAGCCTGGGACACTAAGTACAAACCCAACCTCGACTGGAACCACGCCTGGGGAGCCACGCCCGCCAACATCATTCCCCGAAATATGTGGGGCATTCAGCCCGCCGTGCCGGGTGGCAGCATCGTCAGCATCAAACCGCAATTGGGCACGCTGGCCAAATCATCGGTGAAGGTGCCGATGCTGAAAGGAGCTGTCAGCGCGTCATACGTTCGGAAAAGCAAGCTCAATCAGGAATACATCATTGAACTCCCGGCCAACGTATCGGCAGAACTGGAGCTGATTTCGTCGCCCGAAGACACGATTACCGTAAATGGCGAGAAGGTCAACACGGCCTTTAAAGCTATTCGTCTGTCGCCGGGCCAGAACGTGGTCGAATTAATCGTCAATACGTTTTAGCATGGGTTTACAGACCCCATTCACCACAGCTACTCCATTGAGGTAATGAAATACAAGATCACACTATCCGGCCTGTTGGCGCTTTGTTTATTGAGCGCACCCGTTCGGGCGCAGAAAACGGTGGTATCCATCCGGGGTAATCAGTTTTACGTCAATGGAAAACCTACCTATGAGGGGCGTATCTGGAAGGGAAACAAAATTGACGGATTGCTGATGAACGCCCGCCTGGTGCAGGGTATTTTCGATGACCTGAACCCCGAAACGGCGGGCGAATTTGCCTACCCGGATACTAAAAAATGGGACGCCGACCGCAACACCAACGAATTTGTGGCCGCCATGCCGCTTTGGAAGAGCTACGGCCTGAATGCGTTCACGCTCAACATACAGGGGGGCAGCCCGTATGGCTACGGCAACAAAAAGTGCCTGAATCCGGGGTTCAAGCCCGACGGTTCACTGATGCAACCGTACATGAAACGTCTGGACCGGATTTTGAAAAAAGCCAATGAGCTGCACATGGTCGTGATCCTGGGTATTTTTTACTTCGGCCAGGATCAGTACCTCACCGACGAGCGGGCCGTAATCAACGCGACCGATAACCTCACCGACTGGCTGTTCCTGAAAAAGTACCGCAACGTCCTCATCGAAGTTGCGAACGAGACGAACACGCGGGGAAATTACGACCACAAAATTCTGTGGCCCGACCGCATTCATGAGCTGATTGAACGGATAAAAAAGAAAAAGAAAAATGGCTACCGCTACCTCGTTGGCACCAGTTACGAAGGCCGGGTAGTGCCTATGCCCAACGTAGTGAAAGCATCTGATTTTCTCCTGATTCACGGCAACAGCGCCAAACAACCCGCCCAGATTCAAACCCTCATTGATGCCACCAGGCAGGTAGAAGGCTATAGGGAAATGCCCATCGTGAATAACGAAGACGACCATTTCGACTTCGACAAAGAGACCAACAACTTCACCGTATCGCTGAAAAACTATGTCTCCTGGGGCTACTTCGACTTTCGATTTCCCGGCGAGACAGACTACCGGGAGGGCTACCAGAGCGTCCCCGTTGACTGGGGCATCAATTCCGACCGAAAGAAAGCCTTTTTCAACGCCCTCAAAGAGGTTACGGGCGGATTATAAGTGGGTTGCATCTGTCAATAAAAGACCATTTGAAGGCAGCAAGTAAGACAGATTAGGCAACGACTTGCCGACTGAACCAACGGGGCCTATTGGACCGGCGTTGTCAAAGCGAATCAGGCCAGCGGTAACAACGCCTTTCCCGACGCCCTCACGGCAATGGCCGCCCGTGAAGGCATTAGTGGGCTTAAAAGTACCCACCGGAGTCAGGTTGACCGCACCCGGAGTACCCATCAGCTGCAAATTCATGTTGTGAACGGGGCAAGTGAATGCCTGCCTACGGGGGATGCTTACCAGAGGAAAACCTGGCGATTTAGCCCCTTTCCCGCAAAGGCAGCAGTGGGACTATGGTAGTAAAATTCGGTGGATGGTAAAAAGGGATGCAGCATGCCTTTATTATCCGTGTCGTATGCTACCGAATAGACCACATCAGCCATGAGCATCACCGAGGAAATTGAGATTTTGCAGTTTGGACAGGGCATCCTTTCCGAGGCTGATGTGCTGTCCTCGTTCAGTAAACTGAGCGAGGACAAAAAAAAGTGGCGGATATATTTCTTCCGTTCGCTGCTGCAACGGGTGAAACCAAACGAGGCCGAAGTTGAACAGGTCAATCCCCGGCCTGCTCCAGAAGACCCCACCAATCCTACATTAGTCATGTACACCCCGTTGAAAAACCTGCGGGGGTTACGCCTTAACATGTCCTGTGACGAGCTGGACAACTCCTATCGTATCCTGCTCAACTTGTTCAGAACGGCCTACCAGCGGACTTTTGAGCTAGAAAAGGACAATCCGAATATTTGGCACCGGGAACTATCTGACCCGGAAACTGTAGCGGGTATTCTGGCAGACTACCAGGCGTTAGTGGACGCCCTGTACAGTGATTCCGGCTTTCGGACTGAATTTATCAGCATAGCCAGGTTGTGGCATGCTAATCATAGGCAACGGCAGGTGAAAATGGACAAACCGGCACTCGCCGTACAAACCCATTATCACTTTGTGACCTATGAGCAGATGAGTACCGGGTTGATAGAGGACAACAAAAATACCCGTGCCTCTGCACTACTGCGTAGTTCAGTAGCAAAAGCCCTCATTGTACGCTATAAACTGGATCAGGCACAGGCTGGTCAATTACTTAACGATGTGCTGGAACGGCACTTGCGGGAAACGTACAATACCGATCTTGATGGGCAAAGGACAGCTTAGTATTCTCCCTGATTGAGCCGTCGGGTTGCGAAATGAGTGTTGGTCGGACCATACTTTTCGGCAAGTCAAAAGAAGGTATATCCTGATGAATGGTTTTACTTGATTGCCATTACGCCAGTCATCGTTTTTAGAATGACACCGTATATTGAACGGTAGCCTGTTGCTGGCGGTAGGACTGCGCTCCCCGGCTGTAATTATCCGTTCCGCTAATCGACAGCCGATGTACCGGCGTTAGCTGGTAATCAAGCGTAATGGTGTTGTTTACTGATAACCCCCGTTGCGTTTCGCCGGTAAGGGTTTCTTTATTTTTGAGGTAACTAACCATCAAAAGCACGCTTAACTTGTTGGCAAATAGTTTCTTCTGTATGCTTGCGGTGGGGCCGTGAAACAGAAAACTCAACTCCGTTGCCCGGCTGTAGGTGTAGTTGTAACTCAGGTTCAGGTCCAGCCCGGCTGCGAGATTCTGCATGGTGTAACTGCCGGAGTAATTCCAGTTCTGACTGTGGTTATTGTCGGCGGCAAATGGGTTTAGGTCCTGTAATTCCTGGTACGTTGCCGAGCCATTCAGGCTGTGTAGTTGATGTTGGCCGGTCCAGGACTTGAACACGCTGCCCGACAGTGTTCGGTTATTTTGGGCCACACGGGTGGTGTCGTTGAGGGGCCGGTAGCCTGCCCGCTGCGTAATGCCGTAATTTGATACCGACAGCTCGAGCGTCAGGTTATTGTCCGTTGTGTCGGATACGCTTACGGAGCCAATCAGCCGGTCGGTGCGGGTACGCTTCTGATTGGTCAGGTTGTCGTGCTGCCACCCTGCACTGCTCCGAAACTGGAGCCGGTTCTTAAACAGCCTGATGGTAGAAGCTACTGTAATCCGGTCTATATCGGTTTGCATATAGTACGCCCCCATGGACTGGTAGCCGGGTTCAACGCGCTGGTAACGCAGGCGCAGGTCGGCCCATTTCAGGCGGTAGTTCAGCGAGGCCTGTACCGCCATGCGGATACTGGTTGATGCATTGACGGGGATTAATTTTTTGACTCCGTTCAGGTAATTGATATAGTGCAGTCGACTGTCGGCAGGGGTTGCGGATAGTGGTTCAGCGCGGGTATCGCTGGTGTAGGCACTGCCAGCCGCGTCCAACTCGACCGTTATTTTCCGACTGGCCCGAATCCGGCCACTCACCCCCAGCACTACGTTTTGGGCGGGAGTCAGGTAGTTCACAGTATCGGGCCGGATAGACTGGGCATCATCGGCTGCGTTGAGCAAAATCACGTCGAGGTAGGTCCGGTCATTGCCGACACCAATTCTGGCGCAGTAGCCCATCCGCCGGAAAGTGGCCACCCGGTCGGGGTCGGTTGCGGTTGGCTCAATGGCTTTGTTAAACTGCCCCGCCATCAGGCCAACCCGCAGCAGGCCCGAATTCAGTTCGACGCCCGCGCCCAGCACGGTGTGGCCCGCCAGCGTAAACGGCGAAAACTCCAGATTGCGGTAGCCACCGTGCAGCGTCAGCCAGTTTTTGTAGCGTGGACTAACGCCAATACTGTTGTAAGACTGTCCGTAGCCGCTGGTGGGCGAACTCCACACCGCCTGAAGGGGAATAATCCAGCCAGAGCTCGTTGCCAGAATCAGACTACCTACGATGACTTTTCCAAAATGGACATTCGTATCGGTACCATCACCAAAGCTGAGCGCGTCCCTGAAAGCGATAAACTCCTGAAGCTGACAGTAGACGACGGCATGGGTGGACGGCAGATTCTGAGCGGCATTGCCAAGCACTTTAAGCCCGAAGAAGTCATTGGCAAACAGGTTAAGTTACTAGCCAACCTGGCTCCTCGCAAGACGATGGGTCACGAGTCGCAGGGGATGATCCTGATGGCCGAAGACCGCGATGGAAAACTGGCCCTCATTGCCACGCCCGACGCAGTCTGGAACGGCGGGACAGTTTCCTAACGGGCGTACTCTCAATCTTTTTGAGCAAAAAGCCATTCATTGGGCCACTCGGTAGTGATACTGAATGGCCCAATGAATGGCTTTTTAGGCTATAGGCTGACTACCCAGCACAGCGGAGAGTTTAGTACCATCGGCGACGCCGAGTCCTGTGCAGGCATCCCAGCCCTTAGCCGCCGAATAGCCTTTACTTCCCGTTACTGTAACGTTATTTCCCTGCGTAATATCCCGAAACACAGCCGGATTGGCGTAGATAATCGGATGAATAAACCCAACCGGTTTTCCTTTCTGCTGGTTAATAAGGGCTATCAGACCGGCCATGAGCGGAGCTACCGCACTCGTGCCGCCAATAACCAGGTTACTGCCATCGACCCGTACCACATAGCCCGTGGCGGGGTCGGCTACGGCAGCCACATCGGGAACACCCCGGCCAATCCTGGTTTTGTCGTTGACGGAAGGCGGCACATGACTCGTTTTCTGATAATCGGGCAAATCGAATGCGTCGCTGATGCCGCCCCCGGTAGCGCTGGTGTTGCTTTCGTGCCATACCGTTTCAGTGGTGATACCGTTGCCGGATGCCGTTAGCTTCGTACCGCCACAGGCCAGCACAAACGGGCTGGATGATGGAAAATCGACGTGCGCCTTTTTATCGCCTACCCCATCGACGGAACCGGTATCGCCAGCGGCTGCACAAACGGTGATGCCCAATGCAGCCGCCGACTGAAATGCCTGATTGAACGACGTGAGTGCCTGGGGCGTCCAGTTTTTTTCAGCTGCGCCCCAGCTAACGGAAATGACGGAGGGTTTGTTTTTAATATCGTGAACGGCCGTTGTAATAGCGTCCAGAAACCCCTGGTCGGTATTGGGGGCAAAATACACCACAATTTTAGCACCGGGGGCCACGCCACCCGCCACTTCGATATCGAGCATCACTTCGCCATCGGCCGAGTTGGCGGTTGTAGGCTCATTACGACCGCCATCTATCAGAACCGCCGTGACCGACGGAGCTTTCAGGCCCAGGCTGGTGAAGTAGGTCTTGATATCCGCCTGCCGGTAGCCGCCCCCCAGTTCGATAATGGCAATACACTGTCCTTTGCCGGTCACGCCGGCAGGGTAGTTATAAAGCTGGGCGAGTTGGGGCGTGGTAAACGACATACCCCCCGCGCGGGGCGCAATCTGCTTCCCAACGGCGGGGCCATACACCTGAAAATGAGGCTGTGCCTGCGGGCGGTTGTCCAGCCCAAAAACTCCCTCGACTATATCAGTTAGCTCCGTTGGAATATGAATAATTCCCGTACGACCCCGAAACTTGGTACCGTCGGCAGCCTGGTACCTGTTGAGTGATACCCCGAAGGCTTTTTCCATCTGGGCCACGGTTCCCTCCAGCACCACACTACGTCGGGCCGCACTCGTTTCCAGCACCTTTAGGTCGTGGGCGGACGCAAAAGCATCCACTTGCTTCACATCGGCAGGTTGGCAGGTTCGGCACCGTACTGGCGGGTGTAGGCGCTACGGGTTATGGCGGTAGGCACGGCGGCATCGGTACCGACCATCGCACTCAGCGATTTTTTCCGGCGCAGTCGCAGCGTTACCGTCAGAATTTCGCCGGGATCTAGCGGATGGAGTGGGGCCGCGTCGGGGGCAGCTTTTTCGCTGCCGGGCAGCGTAACGAGTTGGGTGAAGGCAGCCATAGCAGTATCGGTTTGTTTCCGTAGTTTATAACGGATTAGTATACCCTTTGTCGGATTAAAATTCAACAAAGACTTACGCTACCTCCACCAGTCAAAGAATCAGTACCAGCGTTCCACCAATAATCAGTACAGCCCCCAGGGCGGCTTTCCAGGTCAGCACTTCGCCCAGAAAAACGACGGATAGCAGAATGGCAATGGCTACACTCAGTTTATCGACCGGGGCCACCTGCGACACCTTACCCAGTTGTAGGGCTTTGAAATAGAAAATCCACGACAGGCCCGTCGCCACCCCCGACAGAATGAGGAATAGCCAGTTTTGCCGGGTCAGAGCGGGTAGCGATTCGATGCCGCCCCGCGTAAATACGATGCCCCAGGCCACGAGCAGGATCACCACCGTCCGAATGGCCGTGGCCAGATCGGTATTAACGCCTTTAATACCAATTTTAGCCAGTATCGCCGTCAGAGCAGCAAACAACGCAGAAAGCAACGCATAAATCCACCACATAAAACAGGCTTTAAAAATGAACAAATTATTGGCTACTGGTTGTAAAAACAGCCATACAGTACGCCATTAGTACCCTTAGGACTCTTTCCCTACTTTTCACTCTTTTACCGAATTACGCAGAACCGGGAATTCAGCAAAATCGAGCAGCAGTTTATCATACTGATGCGCCAGCTTCTGCTCACCGTCGAGCCGGGCTACCTGCGCCAGTACCTGATAGGCGTAGGCGCGTAACGTTTCTTCCCGAACAGCACTTTTCACTACCTCCTGCGCGTAGGTCCGTGCGGCCGAACGCTGACCCATTTCCAAGGCATAACGGGCTTTCAGTAACGTCCCCATTTGTTTATAAACCGGAGCATCACCGGCCATTGTCTGCTGAATCAACGGCGGTACGGAATCTATTTTATGCGCGTTCAGGAGAGCCTCGGCGTATTTGTAGCGCCAGTACGGGTTGTTGGGGTAGCGAACCGTTAGTTGCGCCAGGTAAGGCAGGGCTTCGGTGGGTCGGTTTTCGTAGTCCGTCAGCAGATGGGTCAGGTACAGGATGGCTTCGGTACGCACG
>JBBSTD010000007.1:0-98172 GCA_038236215.1 Cytophagales bacterium
AATCACCAGCGGCCTCATCAATCTTTGGGCTACCGCACACCAGCTAAAGTCTTGGTGGAAGGGGAAGAAAAACAAAATAAATGTATCAACTAACCATTCCGTTTGGCCGGATGGTGGTACAAAGAATGGGGTACACTATAGAACAGACGTACCACGATTCTGTTAATCTATGCATCGCTCCTGCTATTAACTTCCTGTACCAGTCAGAAAAGCATTGTTAACCCGGCCAAAATAGCCTGGATTCATGGGTCGGCAGATTGCCAGCATAATTCTGACCCTCCTATTCAAGTCGTTCAGCTAAACCCCGCTACCTGGATCTTACGACAGAATAAGTGCATTAATTACGAGGCCCCTTTCCTGTTCCTGTTTCTGGGCGATAAAAAAGCTCTGTTGATGGATACGGGTGCCACAGCAGATTCAACGCAGTTTCCGTTGTACAGGACCGTGCGGAAAATAGTTGACCAGTGGGAACGGACCAGAAGCCATAACGTTGATTTGATAGTTGCGCATACCCATGCCCATGGCGACCATGTTGCGGCTGATAGTCAGTTTATAAATAAACCCAGAACTGTTGTTGTCGGAAAAACGGCTGCTGATGTAACATCATTTTTCAGCGTTCAGAACTGGCCCTCTACCACAGGTACCCTTGATTTAGGAAACAGACTTATTGAGGTTATTCCCATTCCAGGGCACGACAAATCTTCCATCGCCCTGTATGACCATCAGACCAAAATTCTGTTATCAGGCGACAGCATTTACCCCGGTCGGCTCTATATTCGGGACTGGCAAGCGTATACGTTGAGTATGCAGCGACTGACGGATTTTGTAAGCAACCACCGCGTATCGTATCTGTTGGGCAACCATATAGAAATGACCAGGACGCCGGGGCTGGACTACGCCACTGGCACAACCTACCAGCCCGATGAACAACTACTTCCTTTGCAAACAAAGGACCTGAACCTATTGAATGAAACCCTAAAAAGTATAGGCAGCGTACCGCGTCGGGTTGTGTTGGATAAGTTTATCATAACGCCACTAAAACCGAACTAGCCGTTGCCCATAAGCCTGCCTGTAACTCTTGTACATTTTACCTGACTACAACTCGCTGTTCATCCCACCCTGAATACCACTATGCAGAAAAATGTAAAATTCTTTTTCCAGAAGCTTACCGACAAACTGTGGTTCAGGCCTCTTGTCTTTTGCTTATTATCCACAGCAGCTGCCCGCTCACCTGGCCGACGATAGTTTTCTTGTAGCCATTGTCCCGAGTATTGAGAAAAGCCCTCTCGAATCGCTGTTCCAGTTAAGCAGCTAACTGCTGAATAGAGGCATTTAAGTCTTCCATGTGTCGGCGACCTGTCTAAATTCCTTGCTGACAAAAATAACCTCCGCTGCCAGCTATTTCAGCGTCGTTATACGGTCCTGGAACTGAGTAGCCCTCAGCATATTATCCGGCTCCCGGTTTGGGGAGTCCTCATTCACCCGCATCAGCGTATTGCGCTGAACGCGTAAACTCAGCGTATCGATAGCACCGCCCGGCGTTGCAAGAAAACGCCTGAAATACATGTCAATATCCATTTTATTGATTTTCTGGGTGCGAAACCGCCCCGTAACGTCATTTATTGGTTCGGCACTATCAGACCGAATACAGTCGCGAACAATTCGTAGCCAGGTCAGACTGAGGCTACCCGTACAACGCTTGAAAATAGGACTGCCCGGTAACCTGTCAGGAACAGGTTACCGGGCAGTTTCAGGATAACGTATCTTATTTCTGGCTGACCGTTTTTATACCAGTACTTTTTGGGAGCGCAGCCACTCCGGCTTGGTCGTGACTACGTTTGCTTTCAGTTCATTCAGCATGGCATAAAGGCCATAATAGGTCCGGTTCACGTATAAACCATCCTGCGAACCACGGGCTACTTTCGAGTTTTTCAACTCCTGCACACCGGCCAATCCTTCGGCAAACGCGTACACTTTAGCGAAGTACGAATCGTCGCCGAAGTCGAATGACTCTACAGCAAATGGCTCGGCCAGCATAAGGGTCATTTCTTTAAACAGGTTCGAGAAAAAGACGCGCTCTTTCGGCGAATCGTCGTCGGTCAAGAACTCCAGGTTATTGAAAATTTCTTCCGTCAGGATCGGGTCTTCCAGCGTATCGGGGTTAACGAGCCGAAAGTAATTGTCGTAGTAAAAGTCGGGAATCACCTTCACACAACCGAAGTCGATAACGCCCATTGTACCATCGGCCCGCATCAGGAAATTACCGGGGTGCGGATCGGCATGAACCTGCCGGAGGGTGTGAATCTGAAAATCATAAAAGTCCCACAATGCCTGCCCAATCTGATCACGGACGGCCTGCGATGGGTTTGTTCTCAGGAACTCTTTCAGGTGCATTCCATCGAGCCAGTCCATCGTCAGGATACGCTTCGAGGAAAGTGCCGGGTAGTATTTCGGGAATACCAGATCCGCAATGTGGGCGCAGGCTTCCGAAATTTCGATGGAACGCCTTAACTCCAGTTCATAGTCGGTTTCCTCCAGCAGTTTAGATTCTACTTCCCCCATGTACCGGTCAATATCGCGCTCGTTTAATTTCAGCAACCGAACGGCCAGCGGCTTAGCGATTCTCAAATCCGAACTAACGGCATCGGCAACGCCGGGGTACTGCACTTTTACGGCTAGTTTCTTCCCATCTTTCCAGGCCTGATGCACCTGCCCAATGCTGGCCGCGTTGACCGCTTCGATATCGAACCTGTCGAACAACTCCGAGGGCGATTTACCGAAATGAGTCCGAAATGTTTTGGCAACCAACGGTCCCGACAGCGGAGGGGCTGAGTACTGGGCCATCGTGAATTTATCGGAGTAGGCAACGGGCAGAAGTCCCCGGTCCATACTCAGCATCTGCGCCATTTTGAGGGCCGATCCCTTCAGTTCACTCAGCGCATCGTAAATGTCGGCAGCATTGTCCTTGTGCAGTTCATCTTTGGATAAGCTGGGATCAATCAGTTTTTTGGTGTAATGCTTGATATAGTTACCACCTACTTTTACCCCTGCTTTCATAAACTGACTGGCACGGGCAACTTTGGTAGTAGGAACGGATGTTTGGCTTTTCATTGTATAAAGAGCGAAAGACTGAAAGAGCGAAAGACTGAAAGATTATCTGCTACCAGACGGTGGTCGCTCTTTCATTCTTTCGCCCTTTCACTCATTTATTTTGGTACATAAATTTAGCAAAGTCGAACAGGGTATCCAGCGGGGAGCGACCAATGAGGTCGAAGGTGGTATTGACCGATTTTTCGATGGCGGAGTCCGTTTTTTCGAAGTTTTTGCTCACATCGCGCACCCAGAAATCGAGCAGATAAAGCGTTTGTCCCCAGAGAGCATTCGGGTAACGGTCGGTCACAAACGGGCGGGGCTCTACTTCTTTACTTTCGCGCCCTTCGGCCAGCAAATCACGGGCGTAATCGAAGAACGATTCTTTAAACAGGCTCAGCACTTTCGACGATGACTGCGCCATGCGGCCCAACCCCCGCGACCGGCTATTTAGCTGCGCTTCCCGCAACTGACCAAAGCTGTATACCACAAAACTACGTTGTGCCTTTAGCAGCTCAATCCAGGTGTAATAGAAAGCCAGCAGTTTCTCCCGAACGGAATACCCCTGGTAGGTTTCGTCGGCTTCCACAGTGGTCATGGCTTCCGCAAAAAAGGTTAGCCATATATCGGCCTCGATGGCTTCGAAAGAAGCATAATGGGTATAAAAATCCGCTTCGGCCATTTTCAGTTTTTTGGCAAACTGGAAAATAGACGTGGGTTGTTTTCCGTTTTCAAGTACATACTCCGTATAAGCCTTACGGATTTTTTCGAGCGTTTCCATACAGATGGAACGGCGTGTTTCGGATAAAAGTTTAGCGCAATTCTGACAATAATGGCCAATATATTCTGGTTTTTTTACTAAATTTCGAGCTATACCTACTCCCCCTCACTTGATCATGACTAATCGCTCTATTTGCCTGCTAGTATTGCTGAGTGTTGGCCTGGTTTTTCCATCGATCGCCCAGTCTATTTATGAAATCCCCAGCAACAAACCGATTGAGATCGACGGTATCGAGTATGGGTATTCAGTGCGCAATGAATGCACAAAAGACTTTATCAACTTAGGCACCTTCAAACGCTACGAACTGATGGTTTATGTAACCAACAAGAGTGGCAACTCAAAAGTGTTTAATCCCCGGCAAACCTCTTTCGGCACCCGCGACCAGGATTTGCTGGCCCATTTCGACTGCCTGAACGCTACGGGAGTTAAGTTGACCTCCAAAACAATAGCGATTCGCGCCAGACCCGCATCGGCTCCTTACGAAGCATCGGCCAAACCTGTCCCCGGCGAAGCTATAGCGGCTAAAAGTATCGATTTGTCACTGAACGGGCATATGCTTGAAAAAGGTGAAACAATAACCAACAACATTATTGTTATCGTGCCAGACGGAGAAAGCCCTCAGATGCGCGTTCGCGTTCGGAAACCGGATAAATCACCTATGCGATAGCACAATATTCGTTCAAAAAATATAGACCAACCCGTACGTTACTCATGAATTTGTCTCTTCGCCAAACCCTTATTTTTTGTTTATGCCTGATGAATGGGCTGCTGCTGAGTTCGCTCAGTTTTGGTCAGTACGGGGGCTATGGAGGAGGCTACGGCGGAATGGGGGGTATGGGTGGCCGCCGGATGGGGGGTATGAGTCAGATGCAGAACAGCAGTCCGACAAGAGCCTCGGTGCCTAACATTGCCGGCGACATGGCTCAGAAGGAAACGAAGTGGATGAAAGATAACCTATCCCTCAGCAAGGAGCAATTAAAAGACCTCAAACACCTCAATAACGAGTACGCCAGCCAGCAACAGGATGCCATCAAAGATATAATTGGCAAGGAAACCGGCCGCCCTTCCCCCGAAGTCATCAAACAGGTTCGGGAAGTGATGCTGATGTTCAATGAAGAGAAAGAGGAGAAAATAAAGCCTATTCTCACCCCGGAGCAGTGGGACGCCTACCAATCTAAAAAGCCCGATATGCAGAAAGAGATTGGCGGTTTCCGGCCACCCGGTCCAAAAAAGGATTCCCTCAATAAAGCAGCCGCTAATTAAGCCGTAACGGTATTCATTACTGCAGTTCGGCTAGGTACGCGCCCATCTGCCGGACAGAATAGCACGTTATACCCTTCTTTTTTGCTTCCACCAGCAGCCTGTCCGTCAGGGGTGTTTTGTTGGAATCGTCGAAGATAATATGCCGGGCTACAACGCGCCCATTTAATTGCTCCCACTCGTACAGCGCATTCCGGCGAATAACCAAATAGTCGACAATGGCGGGCAACCGCCAGCGATTTCGGCCGGACAGTTTATTCACCAGCAAAACCGTTTTGCCCTGCCATACCCAAAGGGCATACGCGGGGGTCTGGTAAAAAGCAGGCATAGGTTGACGGGTATGTGTCGAATCGCCGGGCCGCTTCATTCGGGTCAACGTCAGTGCTGAGACGCCCCAAATCCCAAAGGTGTTTTTCAGGTAGAAGTCAAAGGAACGGCTATCGGTCGAGTCGAGGTCGGTTAGCAACGTACTCCGGTGCCCATTGGTCAGGCTCACCGCCGTTCGATGCGGCAGGAAGTGGACAGCCAGTCGTTGCTGATGGGCCTGACTATAATCGCCCCACAGGGTTATACCCGCCAGCAGCACCGACGTCAGACAGGTAGCCCACAGATAAACCCGATTGCGGGTCAATAGCAACGCCACTCCGCATAGAATAAGCGTATAGATTAGCAGCAGGGCCATTGGCGAAAGCCAGAGACCATCCCAGGCAGCTCCGGGCAGTTGGCTGGTCTGCATCACCGACCCGTTGAGTAGCCAGGCCGTTTTTTGCAGCAGCCAGCCCAGCATATCGCCCAGGTAAGGTATCCAGCACAGGGCTAGTGCTGCCATCGCCAGCGGTAGTAACAATTCCGATAGAACGATAACAACAGGATTGGAGAGCAGGAAATACGTTGGAAACTGATGAAAGTAGAATACGCCAACCGGAAACGTAATCAACTGAGCCACCAACGCCACAGCGGTCAATTCCCAGAGCCGGTTAGCCCATTTGTTCCGAAATGTAATGGATTGATACAGGGGGGCGTGCCAGGCACTAATGCCCGCAACGGCCAGGTACGACAATTGAAAACCGGCCGAAAACAGCGCGTAAGGGTCGAAACAAAGAATGAAGAAGGCCGATGCTCCCAGGGTGTTCGGTATCTGCTGCTGCCGACCCAGTGCCCGGGCCAGAATAACCATCGTAAACATCCCCGCCGAGCGAAGTACCGGGGGCGAAAAGCCCGTAACGAGGGCGTAAAACCACAGAATAGTGAGTTGCAGCCCGGCCATAACCAGCTTCCCACCCCGCCGTTTGGCCAGAAATCCCAGCAGCACCGTAAGTACCTGAAACAGGATGCCTACGTGCAGACCCGATACGGAAAGAATGTGAACGGCTCCGGCGGTGGAGTAAGCCCGATAAATATCGGCGTCCAGATCATCCCGAACCCCCAGAATCATGGCGTTGACAAGGGCGTACTCGGCACGGCTCCCTACCTGCTGCGTAAACACACTATCGGCCCAACGGTTTACGCTGGCGGCAATGTTAGTGATGGGATTGGGCGGATCAAAACCCAGAATATGCCGTTGAAACGGGCGCAGGTACTGCTGATACCCAATGTTCCGGTAGCTGAGGTAACGTTTGTAGTTGAACTCGTCGGGGTTTAGCGGGGGGTCGATTGGGCGGGGAGCACCCGATACCAGCCATACTTCACCGTAAACCGGGCGGGGTGTAATAGAATTGGACTGGCTGGCTTTATCCAGGTAAATAATGACCCGCCCCCGGAGTGGATGCCACGATTCGGCAGTTGTTTTTTGCTGATTCAGGGAATCCCGATGCCCCCACCTGGCCCGGCGAATTTCTAACTCGACCCGGTAAGTTTTTGCCCGTTCTTCGGGCTGAGCCGCTACCACCCCTTCGTATGCCTGAAGGGTATCGGTCAGGTGGCTGATGTGGTTGGGTCGGTTAGTGTCGGTTCGCTGCCAGGTGATAAACCAGCCCAGCCCCAGCAGTATAAGCAGGCTACCGATTCCCGCTTTTCGCTGGATGGGTTTGATAACCCGTCTGGCACTACGGATAAAACTCCAGATCAGCAACACAAAGCCAACACCCAGACAACCTAGGGGTAAAACGGTCCAGTCAGGCTCTAATACGTACAGCAGGATGCCGCTAATCAGCGCGGCCACGTAGCGCACAAACGGGGCGCCTTTCATTCGGTGGTATAAGCCGAACCCGGTAGTACCATTTTATAGTGCTGGATGCCCGCTTCTTCAAACATATGCCCGACAGCGACAAAACCGAAACCAGCGTACAACGGCATAGCCGGTAGCTGGGCGTGCAGATAAATACGCTGGATGGGCTCCGGCTGCTGGCTGAACACATCATCCAGCACTGCCTGAACCAGTGCCTTGCCTACACCCTGCCTGCGGCAGGCCGCCAATACCGCAAAGCGTTCCATCTTTATCCCGTTCGATGTGCGTCGCCACCGGGCTGTACCACAGGGTACATCATCCACAAAGGCCAGAAAATGAACACTGCTGTCCTCAAATTCGTCGTACTCTTCCCGGGCATCGACCCGTTGCTCCTCCACAAATACCTGTCGGCGAATGGCAAAGGCGGTTTCGAGGTCGGTAGGTGTAGCAATAGGGAGAACTGATATCATAACGGTTTATCGTTTATTGTTTACACTGAGCCGCCAGAGCAGTTGTAGGGTGCGGTTAAAGACGACGGGTGCGCCAGCTACAAAACCGTTTCACGCAACCGGAATGCCGGACTGCACTGACATAAACTATGGACCAGTTTACTGCACCAGCAACCGTTTACTGACGGTTTCACTGCCGGTTTTCACCCGGACAATGTACAAGCCGGGGGCCAGCCCATTTACGGGCAGTATGACCCGTGTACTCGGCAAGTCGGTGTAGGAAAGGGTTCGTAACTGCCGACCAGTCATATCGAGCAAACCAACGCTGAACGACTGGGCTCCTTTCAATTGCACATCAACTGCAGGATCAATACTGGTGGGATTGGGATAGACGACAATGGTCAGGTTTTCTGATTCGGGCAGGGATGCCGTAGTACTAACTACTTTAGCCCGGCGCGCGTTAAGCACCAATACAGCCCGCATCCGGGCTACCTGCCCGGTAGTGAACATATTCATGCAGGCATCGGGCCAATAGTTCATGTAATTTTCCATCAGATCGCGCACCTGACCTTTCCCATCGCAATTGGAAAAGGTTTGCCTGCAGGACTGCTGAGCCGTTGAACCATCTGCCATCGGGGGCGTGTCAGCTACGTAATCGTTCCCACAATTAGCATCACCCCAGGGGTGAATCAATCCCAGCCAGTGCCCGATTTCGTGCGTTACGGTGCGGCCCAGCAGATAGAGCGACCGGTTTACCGTGCCTATCTGCCGACCAAAAACCCGGTAGTCAATGATCGACCCGTCGGTCAAATCATTTGTTTTGGGAGGCAATCCGTTTAACGTGTCGGTGGCCGTTGGGAACTGCGTGTAGCCCAAATAGTTATCCTGAATGCTGGTAACCCAGATATTCAGATACCTGTCGCTGGGCCAGTAAGCAATCTGCGACAACAACAAGTCGTCATTAAAAATACTGAACGACGATTTCTGGGCATAATAATTACGGGTAATACCCGTGGTGGGTTGCCCGCTTGGATCAACAGTGGCCAGATAGAACTCAATACCGGCATCAGCTCCGATGGGGCTGGTATTATACCCGTTGGTGCCAGGCTGACGACGGTAGTCCTCATTCAGTACCTGAATCTGAGAGAGAATCTGGGCCTCGGAAATGTTTACATTGTTCGCACCGCCAATTGTGTTGGATGCGTTATTATGTACTACGTGTACCACGACAGGAATACGGTAGGTCACGTTGACGGCAGGCTGTCGGAGCGATTTCTGCTTCTCCAGATACTGGTCAATCTGGCTATTCAGCTCATCGAGTTGACGGAGCCGGTCCGGATTGCGTTGCTGCAGGATGCGCTCATGGTCCATAACGCCACAGCGGTTAACCAGCGAATCCGGGGTGGTTTGGGCACTGGCCGTTGAGGTCAGTAAACAAATAAGTGAACCGGCCAGCCAGAGCCAGCCGGTTCGTCTTTTAGCAGTCAGGTGCTTATTTCCCTGCTTTATCATATGCCGTAATAATTTCCCGAACCAGCCGGTGGCGCACCACATCACGACCATCCAGTTCCACAAAGGCAATTCCTTTGATGTCTTTCAAAATATCGACCGATTCTACCAATCCGGATTTCTGCCGGTTGGGTAAATCAATCTGCGACCGGTCGCCGGTGATGATTGCCTTCGATGTTGGTCCCATCCGGGTCAGAAACATCTTCATCTGCATGGATGTCGTGTTCTGCGCTTCGTCGAGCAGAATAAAGGCATTGTTCAGCGTACGTCCCCGCATGTAGGCCAGGGGGGCTATCTCAATGATGCGGTTTTCGGTGTAAAACTTTAGCTTCTCCGCCGGAACCATGTCGTCTAGCGCATCGTAAATTGGGCGTAGGTAAGGGTCGATTTTCTCTTTCAGATCCCCCGGCAAAAAGCCCAGATTTTCTCCGGCTTCCACCGCCGGACGCGTAATGATAATTTTCTTGACCTCTTTGTTTTTCAACGCCCGTACGGCGATAGCTACCGCCGTGTAGGTTTTACCCGTTCCTGCCGGGCCAACAGCAAACACAAGATCGTATTTTTCGGCCGCTTCTACCAGCCGTTTCTGGTTATCGGTTCGTGCCCGAACCACCACGCCCCGGTTCCCGTACACCAGCACCTCATCATCATTGGGTACTACCGGTGGCGTACCGATGGTGTTTAGCGGTTGTCCGCTTTGGCTAATGTAAGTTTGAATCGTTTCCTGGGTTAGTTTGCCGTACTTCTGATAATGGGCCATCAGCGATTCCAGAATGTCGCTGATTCGGCTGATTTCCGGCGTTGTGCCTTTAATTCGAATCTCGTTGCCACGCGAGATAATCTTGCTCATGGGAAAGGCAGCCGCCACTTCTTTGATGTTGTGGTTCTCTACGCCCAGAAAGTCAATGAGCGATACATTGTCGAGGGTAATAACTTTTTCGACCAAACGATGAATAGTTTAACGTGTGTATTTCCGAAAAGTAAGCGATTTCTTTGCTTCTACAACGCGTTTGATGAAAAAATTATTCCTTGCCTCGGTTTCCATACCGGTAACTACTTTTTGGTATAAAACGGGCATTTAATGGCAATAAATACCTATCTTGCTGACACACAGTTCACTGCCAGACTTCCGCAATTAATACGACAATTTACCCCCCTTCCGTTGCCTAAAAAAAACGTTTTTTTTTCGATGCGGTAGCAACAACATTACCAGAATGTTACGCAAACATTACTCGTCCTGATCGTTATACGTCGTTCTAACGAACTTGGCTTATGGGGGATGATTGCGTAAACTTGCAGTAAGACAATGGAGAATAACGCACGCCCAAATCAACATCTTCGGAAACCTTCTGCCTTTGCCGGCGGTCGTCAGCAAGCTGGCAATCACTGGCTCGATACGGGCCTTGGTAAGCTCCCCCCCCAGGCCCTCGACCTGGAAGAAGCGGTACTGGGAGCGCTGATGATTGAGAAAGATGCACTCTCCTCGGTAGTCGATATTCTCAAGCCGGAAACGTTCTACAAAGAAGCACACCAGCGGATTTACAACGCCATCCTGACGCTCTTTGGCAACTCCGACCCCATTGACCTCCTGACTGTTACAAACAAACTCCGGCAAACCGGCGAAATTGAACTGGTTGGTGGCGGTGGCTTCGTTGCCGAACTAACCTTCCGGGTCAACTCAGCGGCCAACATCGAGTACCACGCCCGGATTGTGTCGGAGCAGGCCCTCAAACGGGCGCTTATCGCTATGTCGTCCACCATCCTGCGGGATGCCTACGAGGACACCACCGACGTATTTGAACTCCTTGACCGTACGGAGCAATCGCTCTTCAAGATTTCGGAATCGAACATCAAGAAGAACTATGCCGACATGAGCACCATCGTTCGGATGGCGCTCAACGAACTCGAAACCAAGAAAAATCAGGAAGGCCTAACGGGCGTACCGTCCGGCTTCACCAACCTGGACCGGGTAACGTCGGGCTGGCAACCAACGGAATTAATCATTCTGGCAGCCAGGCCAGCCATGGGCAAAACTGCATTTGTAGTTAGCGCCCTTCGGAATGCGGCTGTTGACCACGGCAAACCGGTGGCTATTTTCTCCCTGGAGATGTCGTCCGTGCAGTTGGTCAATCGTCTCATTGCGGCCGAAGCAGAGATTGACTCGGAGAAAATCCGAAAGGGCACACTGGCTCCGCACGAATGGACGCAGTTACACCACAAAATTCAGCGGCTCACCGAAGCCCCTATTTTCATTGACGATACCCCCGCCCTATCTATTCTGGAACTGCGGGCCAAGTGCCGCCGACTGAAAGCCCAGCACGATATTCAGATGGTGGTCATCGACTACCTCCAGCTTATGTCGGGTGACACGTCGAATGGGCGGATGGGCGGCAACCGTGAACAGGAAATTGCGTCTATTTCGCGGGCACTTAAGAATCTGGCGAAAGAATTGAATGTGCCGGTCATTGCCCTCTCGCAGTTGAGCCGGGCCGTAGAAACCCGGGGGGGTGACAAAAAACCACAGCTTTCCGACTTACGTGAATCGGGGTCTATCGAGCAGGATGCCGACATGGTCTGTTTCCTGTATCGCCCGGAATACTACAACATTACAGCCGACGAAAACGGGAACTCAACAGCGGGCATCGGTGAGGTAATCATCGCTAAAAACCGGAGTGGTTCGCTCGATACTATCCAACTGCGGTTTATCAGCAAATTCACCAAATTCTGCGACCTTGACTCCTACTTCGAGCCGGTAGCTACGCAGGGCTTTGCCCCCGACGTGAATGGGTTGAGCAGTTTTGAGGCACCTCCCTCCGCGGGTAGCGTGTTCAAGAGCAAGGCCAATACCATGACCAACTTCGGTAACGCCGACCCCAGTCAGGAAACGCCGTTTTAACCAGTCAGGCCCCAGCTACAACGTGGTTGACCGTCGGGCTGGTTATTGGTCAGCGGCTGGTACCGCTACGGACAGTGGCTCCCGAACAGCTTTTTCAAAACCGGCCGGAGCCACTGCACCTACTAATTCTATAAACAGCCAGCACAGCAAAACCAGCAACTCGTTACCGGGCCACAATCAATAGGCCGATACCCACGACATAGCAAAGTAGCATCCCGTTCAGCAGGGCACTGACGCCTTTGGGGGCGTCCCGAAACTCTTTCCAGACGTAAATGCCCCACAAAGCCGCCACTACGGTGGCCCCCTGCCCCAGCCCGTAGCTAATGGCCGGACCGGCTTTATCAGAGGCCAGAATACTGAACAACATCCCCAAACACCAGATCATCCCGCCCAGCACACCCGTCAGGTGATCGCGGCCACTACCCCGAAAATAGTCGGTATAGCTCACCGGAGCGCCGACGAAAGGCCGACGCATGAGCAGGGTGTTGAACAGAAAATTACTGCCCAGGATGCCTAGGGCGAAAAAGACCACAGCGGTATAGGGGCTGAGTTTCCCCGGCTCGGGTTGCTCAAAATTCGGAAACATCGACTGCGCCACGTAGCCGTAAAACAAACCCATCAGGCAACCCGCTATAACCGACAATACTAACCCTTTTGTGGACAGGCCGCTACTGGTGCTACTCGTCCGGCGGTAGGCAATGGCGTTGAGCAGAATAGCCACCACAATCAGGACCATGCCGCTGAACAGCAGTCCCGCGTTCCCCACCGGGGCGTTGAGGTAATTAACCACCACCCCAATCACCAGCGCCAGCCCGATACCCACCGGAAAAGCCACCGACATACCAGCAATGGCGATAGCTGCGCCCAGCAGGATGTTAGCCGCATTGAACAGCACCCCGCCCCACAGCGCCGAGCCAATACTAGCCGGATCGGCCTGTTGAACGTCGGTCAGGAATGAGCGTCCCCCTTCGCCCAGGCTCCCCAATGTGAGGGCGGAAATCAAGGCTAGCCCAACGATGCCGAGTACGTAATCCCAGTAGAACAGCTCGAAACGCCAGCTACCGGCGGCCAGTTTCTGGGTATTGGCCCACGACCCCCAGCAAATCATGGTAACGATACAAAACAGAACGGCGGTGCCGTAAGCCTCGATGATAAACATAAGATAATTGGGGTTAGTAGCGGGCCTCGGTGGGTTTGTTGCTGTACACGATAAGCTCCTGTAGCCGCAGGGTGTAATCTTTGTCGGGATTAAGGACTTTCAGCCGGACGGTGTGCTTACCGGGCGTTAGCTGGTATTTCCAGGTCAGTTCGTGTCGGCGACGGGTGAAGCTGGCGGGCAATTTCACCGTTTCCAGTTTCTGCCCATCAACGTATACGTCCATCGTGTGCAAAAAATCGCTTTCGTAGCGACCGTTCGACTGGTTTTTTGGCGTCGCCCGGCCCAGAACAACGAAGCCGTTTCCCTCGAAATCAGCGGTGTATTCATCGGCTAAGTCTTTGTTGATACCGCGTTTTTCGGTCGGAAAATGACCGGCGAAGCTTTGTTCGAGCCGGACGGGTTTAGGCGTTTGTACCGCAATAGCCACCTGATCGCCAGTTACCTTGCCGCCGTTGCGCTCAATCACCTGAAGCGCGTGCTTCATCCCGATGCCATACACGTCGTTGAGCGACATGGTCGTGTACTTGAAGTCGATGTCTTCGGCTTCTTTCAGGCCCAGCTTCCAGTAGGCAGGAATCTGGTCGTAGCCCAGCATGGTTCCCAGAATACCCCCCGCCGACGATGGGTTGCAGTCGGAGTCCTGCCCGGCGCGGGTGCTGATCTGCATGGTTTTCGTGTAATCGCCTTGGCCGTAGAGCAAGCCCATCACAATGTAGGCCGAATTGAGCTTGGCATCGATGTTAAAAGGCGCAAACACCCCATCCGGGCAGCCGATATCGTCCGACCATTTGCGCTGCACTTCATACCAAGTGCGTTTCCAGTCGTTCGGGTACTGATCGTGCCACTTGATAACGTCAGCAATACACTGGTAAAAGGTACTCTGGGCCGGAACGGTTTTCAGCCCCTCGCGCACGATATACTTTACGTCGTCGCTCACGAAAGCCAGCGCGTACATCGCTCCCACGTACACCCCACCGTACCAACCGTCGCCGTAGTTCATGATGTGCCCGATGGGGTCGCCAATCTGCACCGCCGTGTTGGGCATGCCGGGCGCCATCAGCCCCGAAAAATCGGCTTCAATCTGGAAGTCAATATCGTCGGCATGGGGGTTGTTGAGCCAGTGACCCGACTCCGGGGCTTTCATCCCGTTGAGAATGTTGTAGCGGCCCGCCTGGTTGGCGTGCCACAGCATATAGTCGGCTTTGGCGAAGGCGTTGGCATGTTCGCTCACGGGCGCATCGAGGCCCTTTTTCTCGAACACATCCACAAACGTCAGGTCCATGTACAGGTCGTCGTACAGGCCAAAATTCTCGACCATCGTTTTCTTGATGTAGCCGTCGTACCACGGAATGGGCTGGTAGTCGTTGATCATGGTCCCGTTGAACCGGAATTCGGTGGGGCCGCCAAACGTAACGCCAATCACCTGACCAGCCCAGCCGCCTTTAATCTTGTCCTGTAGTTTGGCTTTGCCCATCGTGACCGTGGCGGGCGGGGTTCGATACGGTCGGGACGCGGGAACAAAAGCCAGCAACGCCAGCAGAGGGAGTACTAAATAACTTCGTTTCATTGGTTTCATTCGGAGATCAGGATTCAGTTGAACAGTAAGGGCAAGGCCTCTACTTCGTGGCGGTGGGGCATCGATGCCTGCGCGCCCATGCGGGTAACGGAAATGGCCGCGGCTTTGCAGGCAAAGGCCACAGCCTCGAACAGGCTCTGCCCTTCGGCCAGGGCCACCGCCAGGGCACCGTTAAAGCAGTCGCCAGCCGCCGTAGTATCAACCGCCGTTACGGGCGGGGCTGCCACCAGTTTGGTTTCTGCGCCGGAGTTTGTAGACACGTAGGCCCCGCGTGAGCCGAGCGTGATAACCACATTGGGTACGCCCGCATCGTGCAGGGACAGGGCAGCCTGCCGGGCGGTAGTTTCGTCGGTCACGCGGATGCCGGTGAGCAACTCGGCTTCGGTTTCGTTGGGTGTGATGGCATACAGGCAGGCCAGCACGGCGGGGTCGACGGGCTGCGCCGGGGCCGGGTTCAGCATCACCCGCATCCCTTTTTCGGAACACGCCCGGATGGCGTAGGCCACGGTTGGCATGGGCGATTCCAGCTGCAGCAACACTACCGTATGGGTGGGGTCGGAAATAGAGACCAGGGCGGTGGCTACCTGCTGTTCGCTTAGCCGGGCGTTGGCCCCGGAGGCTACCATGATGCTGTTTTCACCCTTACCATCGACCCCAATCAGGGCTACGCCCGAGGGTGCGTCGGCATCGGTCGTGACAAAATCGCCCCGGATTCCCTCCCGTTCGAACTGCTGCCGGGCCTGTCGGCCAAACACATCGTTGCCCACATTGGCCACGAACGTGATGGCGGTAGCCTCCTGCTGCCCGGAACCGGGCATTGGTACGGCCAGTCGGACTGCGGCCACGGCCTGGTTGGCTCCCTTACCGCCTGGATTCATCAGAAAGGTGCCGCCAATAACCGTTTCGCCGGGGGCAGGTAACTTATCGGCTTTGATAACCATGTCGGTATTGGAACTACCGATTACGCATACAGCAGAGGCCATAGAGATGAAGAACTAGTGTAGCACAAATCTATTAAATAGTTGCATTCCGTAAAGTCCTGTTTTTTAGCGATTGACTATTCCTACTTTATCTATAGTCACCCTCGAACAGGCTCTGATACAATGAAAAGCTGTTTTATCATAAATTTATAGCTATTCGTACGCGAATTTAGCTATCCTGCACCCGCTTGTTCAGTCACTGACAAAATCAGAAAAACGCTACTGTCGGCTACTGACCAGTCGGCAGGCGGGCGAGTAGCAAAACTGCACCGGCGAACCGGGGCTTTCTGCGGCTGTTCGATTGCTTGCTACAACACGAAACAACGGGTGATGCGCTATGGGCCGGCAGTTTCCCGCCCCCCCTGGAACCTGCCCGCAAGTACCTTCACCGGATTCTTATGCAGAGCCTGAGCCAGTTTAAGCAGGACAAACGAGTGGATGTCCGCCTGGCGCAACTCCTGCACGACAGCCAGATTCTATACGAGCGGGGGTTGCAGATCTGCGAACACGCACTACTCATCGAGTTGGTAGTAGTACCGTTTGCCGTCTTTGACCACCAGCAGTCGGCCCGCTTCGATTTTGTCACCCAGGATTCCGTGTGCGTAGCGCGTGGTGGGTCGGTATAGCGGGCAGTCAGGCCCGAGGCTGCATCGCGGGCAATCAGATTTTCGGGCAGGACTGTCGTACCCGGCTCCGTAGAGGTGGTCATGGCCGCTGGCACAGTAACGATGACGGAGGACGTCGAACCGGGCACCACTTTTTGCCACAGGAAACGAGTAAGTCTCCAAATGCAATCCAGGTCCCGGACAGGCTCAGTGACTTGATAAAACGAATTAAAGGTTGATTAGCTATTACCCAAATTAGTCAATAGTCGGGATATTGGTGGCGCGCTGCCGAGCGATGGCCTGGGTAGTTTAATCCAGCTCCAAGCCCATTTTCTCGCGTAATATCGCGCTGGTGAGTTTGTAATAACGCTGCTGTAACTCATCGTGTTTTATCTCCAGCGCGTCAAAACGGGCTTTCCAGTCCGTATCCTCATTACCGAACTTCGCCGGGACAGTGGCGACCTGCTGTCGTAACATTAGGCCCTCACCTAGAATTAGCCAATCCAGTGATATCCCATACTGCGAGGAAATCTGCCGCATATGCTCATAGCCGGGGTGTACCTCACCCGATAGCCACCGTCTGAACTTTACCGGATTTGAGTCACCTAACTCTCCGGCCAGCCGATTTGTGTTGAGTCCAAACGCTTTTAAGAACTGTCCAAAGCGGATCGGGAAACTATCGTCTCCCTCGTTTTTGCTTGTTTCCATAAAAATAGTTCTTAACAGTTACTCTTTCGATGCGTTTATATCCTGTATTTTCATGCAAATAGTACCAATGGGGCTAAGAAATAGCCAGAAGCTTTAGTAAAACAACTAAAAAGACAGATAAGGGCAAAAATAAAGGGCTCCAAATAGCAATATTGGGTAATTTAATCAAACGACATTATGGGTTGAGCAGCTAATCGTAAAGGAAGCCCGAAAGTAGCTTTCAGAGAACAGCATATAGGTATAATGCCGGTCCGTTATCTGGCGGCTAACTAACAATTAGAAACTCTTTTCGCCAGATAAGAAGTTTGTTACGCGATTGCTGTCCCTAACCACATGCTCCTTCGGAAGCGATGGCGCACCACTAAATACATCGTCAGACTGCAAGTTTTTACGATTAGAAGCGGCCGTTTTATTTCTTATCGTTTGGCAAGTGAGCCGTCAAACTTGTTCGTTTCTTTGCCGGGCATAAACCACGATCAGCATGGAATCGCTACCGCTTTACACCTACTTAGTTTTCGGGCTTACCGTACTGGCGGCCATCTGGTTATTTTACCGCGCCACTCATCACAGCCATCCGTTTTTGATTAGTATCCTGGTCTGGATTGCCTTCCAGTCGGTGCTGGGTCTTTCTGGGTTTTATACGACTAACGATTCGGTGCCGCCCCGCTTTCCGTTGCTGCTTATCCCTCCCGCGCTAACCATCCTTGTTCTGTTCAACACGGCGGCCGGTAAACGCTTTATCGACAGCCTCGATCTACAACGGCTAACCCTGTTTCACGTCATCCGCATTCCCGTTGAAGTAGTGCTGCTCTGGTTGTTTATCCACCGGACCATTCCTGAGCTGATGATATTTGAGGGCCGCAATTTTGACATTCTCTCCGGACTGACGGCTCCGCTGATTTATTTTTGGGGATTCACAAAAGGCAGGAATAACAAGCCGTTGTTGCTTGCCTGGAATTTCGTTTGCCTGGCCTTGGTCGTGAATGTGGCCGTCAACGGGTTGCTGTCGGCTCCATCCCCCTTCCAGCAGTTCGCGTTTGAACAGCCAAATATTGCCATCAGTTATTTCCCGTTCAACCTGCTTCCCGCCTGCCTGGTGCCCCTGGTCATAGTTGCCCACCTGGCTTCCATTCGGCAGCTCTTAAGCGTTACTAAACAGGTTCCGAATACCCGCAACACGTAACGTATAGGCTGGCTTTTATGGTAATAATGGAACCCGAGTCACGCGATTTTGCGCCAAGCGGCTCTTCCTGAATAATGCCTCAAAAATTGACTGATTCGATTTCACAGCGTCGAATTACCCCACCCCAATCTTTCTATTTACCTTAGAAACAGACCACCCGGTTCTTTTCCGCCTGAGGCATCGCTAAATAGGCATGTAAAAGGCGTACCCATTTTTATTGAGCACGCCTTTTACTGGATTGATGAATAGCAACGAATGTGGCGGAGGATAATTAGTCCAGTTTGATCACTCTCAGCGTCTGACTGCCACCCTGACCCGCGACCTGCATCAACTTCCGCTGATTGGCACTCAACACCTTGCAACTCACCGTGTTATCCCCGTTATGCTGAACACGCCACGAGGTGCCATTGCCGGTGCCATTGGCCACCTGTTTTACGTAACGTATAGTGTGACCCCGCGCGGATAGGCTCAGGAGCAAGGCGGTACTCAATAGCACAGCCAGCAAAGCAGCCCTGTTTACAGATAGAAATGAACGCATAGAGCGGTATGGGTTAGGGGTATGTGACATTTTTTCAGTAGAATCACTATGTCAGACCAGCATACAAACAGGTGAAATCAGTTGACCCCCCGCGACGGGCTAAGGCCCAACCGCCCCTCCTGGTGAACAGAAGGGACGGGGTAAGGCCAAGTTAAAAAAGAAAGAGGGTAAGCAAAACGTAGAGCCGCCCGCGTGGTTCAGGGGCCGTCATTTTTTCGATCCAAAAGCCTAGCGGGCGGTGGCGGCCTGGGCTTGTTTTGCGGCAAGCATACCTTGTGCCCTAACGATTACGTTCGCGTAATGCGCCTGTGCTTTGCGGGCTATTTCGGGCGTTGGATTAGTGAGCAGTTCGTTCAGGTACGGATACTGGTTTAGGTCTACCCCCTGCTTATCTGCGTACTGTTTCACCTCCTGCAGGGCTTCGCGGGCGCTTTTATAGCCCGTAATATCGGTTTTGACGATTTCACGCATGGATGGGCTGGTCGAATAACCCGTCTGGGTTGTTCCGACGGCTGGTGTTTTGCCACTCACCATAAATGGCGTGGGTTTGTAATCAGGCACCGCTTTTTGCAGCGCCAACTGCATCTCGTTGATAACCGCCTGCATCTGGTCGACAGTGCCAGCCAGGTCGTTGGTATTCAGACCTACCGCCGTATTGATGTAGGAAAATGGCTTTTTGAGATCCGAATCAGCCCAGGCTACCCCGATAACCCGGCGATAATCGAGCGCACTCATGTTGGCTGGTGCCACGGCCATAGCCATGCCATCGCGCTTGCCAGAGGGCAGGATATAGTCGCCTTTGGCCACCCGACCCAGCACCTTTACGGGTACCTGACCCATGAAAGCAATCTTTTCGTACAGGGCCACTTTCTTTTTGTCGGGCATACCACCAATGATGGCTGGGGCATTGCTGATTACCATGAACTTGTCGGCATCGACAAACTTTTTGGAGATGATGCCCCCTTTAACACCTACTACTTCACCAAAAACAAATGTTTCTTTGGCATCGGCCTTTGGAAGCCACTCGGCATAATCGGCCCCACCAGACTCAAAGGCCACGCCCGTCTGAGCCTCGTTATAGGCTACATAACCACCCAGCTGTAAGCCACCAACGATCACATCCACGGCACTCCAGATCACATCGTCACAGTCGCCGGTAACGCAAAGCCCCGATGCGCCAACTATGTTCGTAATCAGCCGAACAATGTCACCGACAAAGTCAAGGGTCAGTTGATACGCACCAAAGGCGTAATCAGAGGTAAAGAAATCGTTCGCGGAACCGGGGATACTCTGACTTGGCGCTTGATCTTTGTTTTGCGCAGAACCAAAAGCATCATCAAAACTAGGCTCACTGATCAATGAGATGACCGCTGCCCGTAAGCCATTACCAATACCCCCCGACCCTTCGATCCGGCCTTTGGCTTCGCCTTTACCATCAAAAAAGGTAATGAAATTATTACCCGGTAGGGGGGTGTTCGCCGTTAACTTAACGGCAATACCCTGGTCGTTGCCCTGCACCCGCAGCGGGTAGTTGTTATAATCGTTCTGATCGGTGCCTGGCATGTTGGCCGTAATCGTTACCTGACCGTTTAGGGCCGACGGAGCACCCACCGTAAAGGTGTTGTTGAGCACGGTTGTCCCATCTACATTCAGATTGTTATTCAGGTCAACTGCCCCATCTACCGCGAGGGTACTTTTAAGAGTGGTAGCCCCATCCGCATTCAGCGTACCTTTAAGGGTGGTAGCCCCATCTACATTCAGCGTACTGTTGAAGTCGCCCGCCCTGTCCACTTCCAGTGTACCCGTGAGCTTTGTAGCACTTGCGTTAGCAACGGTTAAAGGACCGTTATTAATCGTTGAACCACCTGTGGTATTTAGAAATACGTTTCGTTTCACGGTCAGGTCGTTTCCTACCTCCACATCTTTCCCCACTGTCAGACTGCTGGCGATGTTGATAACACCATCTTTTGTAATCCGCAGGCGCTCCGTTTTGTTGGTGACGAAAACCAGGTCCACATAGTCCATCGTGCCCATCCGGTCCGTGGAGGGGTTGGTTTTGGTATTGCCGAAGGTCGACCAGACATTGCTGGGAACGCCATCACTGGGTCCGCCCGCAGCAGCCCGAGCCCTGGGGTTACCTGCCAGCTCATTGGCCGTCATGGCATGAAAGGCGTAGGGTACGGCCAGCAGGCGACTGTTGCTAACGGTCGAGAAACCACTTTTACCGCCATCCTGAATGGCAATTTCCATCCAGATATCTTCGCTGCTCCACGGTACGCTTTTAAACGTGCCTGCTCCTACTGTACCCGCCCCGATGGTTAGGTCGAACAGACCCAGGCTGTTGGTCGTAACGGTGTGGGTTTCGCTGTAATGAATTTTAGTAGAGCCTAACAGATTGCTATTCAGGTTGATTTTTAGGGTGACGGGCTGGTTGGCCATAACCTGACCCGATAAGCTGCGGGCAACGGCCTGGTATTTCATACCCTGAGGCACCTGTTGGGCCTGCGAAAGGGTGACAACCGTACAAAAAAGAAAGAGAAGCAGAAGTAAAGACTTTTTCATGTTTTTTATGGGTATGTTAGTTAGTGATCAGACCAGGATTACTGGATTTTGATAAGCTTGTAGGACTTCAGCAACCGACCATCCACGCCGTTGATATGCAACAGATAGGTGCCTGCCGGAAACGGCGTCATGTCCACCTGCGTCGAGCGAGAGGTAGCGGGCAGGATGGGTAAGGTGTACTGTCGCCCGTTGAGGTCGGTCAGCCGCAATTGCAGCGGGTCTTCCTGTGGCACCGTGACACCAACGGTCAGGTAGGAGGTCACCGGATTGGGGGCTACCGTAACGGTGTAGCCCGCGTCAGGGTTAATCTGATTCTGGAGTTCGCTGACCTGTAGCAGAGACTGGTGAAAGCCCTGGGTATAAAGTCGCTCAGGCGTATACCCCGTTTCGGCAACGGTTTCGCCAAGGGTCCAGTCCAGGGTCATGGTCTTGGTTGTGGCCGTTCCTCCGCTCACGGCCAACACGCTCGGGCTTAAGCGCTGAGCGACTCCTGCTAGGGACAATCCCAGACTGCCTGCCAGAAGTAAATACTTTTTTCTCATGTGTATATTGGGTTAGCATTAAAAGCACTTTTCTACAGTCAGGAGGGCAAGGTCTGTTACCTGATAGCCGAAGAACCAAAAGCAGCGAATCCAAAAACTAGCCGACTTAATGGGTACCGATGACAACGGATGGAGCCTGCATCTCACCCACCTACCCTGCTCCATCCAAAGCCGGAACAGGGTAATTGGGTGAGAAAAGGAAGGACGAACCGATTTGGCAGGATGGGGTGTGGAGTCAGTCGGAAGTCAGTAACCGCTGGCCTTGTTCAGCCGGTACAAAAGTGGTGGTAATAACAGCAACCGGCTATCGCAGCTTTCCCAAATACTGTTCTGTGCGTACCAAAACAGGACTATCTACCTTTTTTAGGGAAGAAATCCATCGTCAGGGAGAGCATTGAGTAAGGGATTGCTTCAGGCAGCCCCGTGCTGACGGGCAAACTGACCGGGGGTCATCTGGTACTGATCGCGAAAGACCTTGCCAAAATGCGAGGCTGTTTCAAAGCCCACTTTGTAGGCCGTATCCGCCACGCCCAGGCCCCCCTGTAGGAACTCGGTCGCCCGTTTGAGCCGGTACAACCGAATTACCTCGGCGGGTGTCAGGCCAGTGAGTACCTTCAGTTTGCGGTACAGGCTCATACGGCTCATACCCAGTCGGAGTACCAGTTGTTCAGGGCCGAACGACGAATCATCCAGGTGCTCCTCCAGCACCCGATAGAGCTGCTGCAAAACGACATCGACCATTTCGGGGGCCGACTGGGTGGTGGTGCCCGTGGCGGGCTGGCTCAGTTCAGCCCGTACCTGGTCGCGGAATCGACGGCGGGTGTCGAGTTGGTTGCGTACCCGCAGTTGCAGTTCGGCCACCTGGAAAGGCTTGGTCAGGTAATCGTCAGCGCCCAGTTCCAGGCCCTCCAGCCGGTTTTCCTGGGTGGCTTTGGCCGTCAGCAGAATAACCGGCAGGTGTTGAGTCTGGGGGTGGGCTTTCAGTTCACGGCACAGCGTATAGCCATCCATAACCGGCATCAGCACGTCGGAGAGTACCAGATCGGGTTGCCGGTCCAGGGCCAGGTCGAGTCCCTGCCGCCCGTTGGTGGCCCGCAGAATCTGGCAGGTGGTGGGCAGACTGTCGGCGATGAAGCGGGCCAGATCGTCGTTGTCTTCCACCAGCAGGATCAGGGGCCGCTCGTCGGGTACCTCCTCTCCGTCATCATCCAGCCTGACAACGGAACTTTCGGCGGCTTGGGACAGGCTGTTTTCGGAAGCAGGCATAACGGCCTGATAAGGTAACTCAACGGTAAAGTAGGTGCCCTGCCCTGGCTCACTCTGCACCCCGATGCTCCCCCCCTGCAAGGTGACCAGTTCCCGCACCAGTGACAGCCCGATCCCTGTACCCGGCGACACCGACTCCGCTGAACCAGCCTGAAAGAAGCGGTCGAAGATATGGGGCAGGGCCTGGGCGGCAATCCCCCTGCCGGTATCGGCTACGCGCAGAATAATTCCCCCCTCGGCGGGGGTTAGCTGCACCCTCACCCAGCCCGCATCGGTAAATTTGAACGCGTTGGCGAGCAGATTAGACAGAATGCGCGCAACTTTATCGGCATCGAACCAGTAGGCAGCCGCCAGCCCGTCGGCCGAATAGGTCAGGTCCACCCCCTTTGCTTTGGCCATTGACCGGAACGAGTCGACGGTCTGGGCCACCACGGACACCAGGTCACCCCGCACGTTGACCACCGGCAAGGCCCCTGCTTCCAGCCGGGAGAGGTCCAGTAGTTGATTGACCAGCCCCAGTAACTGGTTGGCGTTGCGGTCGATAGTGGTTAACTGATACTGCACGTCGGGGTCGGGCAGCTGGTGGCTAAGGTGCTGGATGGGCCCCAGAATCAGCGTTAGTGGTGTGCGAAACTCGTGGGTAATGTTGGCAAAAAAGCGGGACTTCAGTTCATCAACACTCCTGAGTTGCTCGGTCTCCTGTCGCTCAAGGGCTGTTTCGCGCCGTTGTAGAGCCAGCGACTGCCGGAGCCGATTGCTACTGGCCCGCAGACCGGTCACAATTACCCCTCCCAGCCCCAGCCCGTAGAGTAGGTAGGCCCACCAGGTAGCCCACAGGGGCGGTCGGATGGTAATAGCCAGCCGCCGTTGCCACCGGCTCCACTGCCCCGATGTGTTGGACGCGTTCAGCACCAGCACGTAATTGCCAAGCGGCAGGTTGGTGTAGGTAGCCACGGGCTGGTCGGTTTGCGTCCAGTCCGTTTCGGCGCCTTCCAGCCGGTAGCGGTAGCGGTTCTTGTCTGACTGGTTAAATTCCAGAGCCGCGAATCTGGCTGTAATAAAATTCAGGTTGTAAGGTAGCCTCAGGTTGTTAACAGCCTGAATAGGGAGCGAATCCAGCAGGGCCGGTGAAACGGGCTGGTTATTTACCTGTAACTCGGTGAGTTCAACCGGCGGCTGAAACGTGTCTTCCCGCACTTGACGGGGGTAAAAGGCGGTGATGCCCGTCAACCCACCCATAATGATGCGTTCTTCCGGGTCTGCCCGTTGGCCTGGCGTCGTCTGGGGCAGGTGCAGCCAGTGAAAGCGATTGAATTCATCGGCCAGCAGCCCGTCGGCGTGAATGAAGGTTCGGGTGGCAAAGGTTCGGCGGTTTAGTCGGCAAATACCTTTGTTAGTACCCATCCACAGGTAGCCCTGCTGGTCGGGAATGACCGAGTAAATCACGTTGTTGGGCAGCCCATCTGCCTGGGTAATCCGGCGGCTGGCCCCCGTTCGTTTATCGAAGGCACACAAACCCCCTCCAAACGTACCGATCCATAACCGGTTGGGGTCGGTGGGGTCATTACTGATACAAAAGAGGGAGTTGCTGGATAGCGAGTGGCTATTGTGGGGTTGGTTGACGTACTGCCGCCACTGGCCCGTTGCCCGGTCGAGCCGCCAGAGCCCTTTGTTCTCGGTAACGAACCAGAGGGCCTGCCCATCTACCAGAAAGGTAAGTACGCCGGAGGCTATTGACTGGGGAATTCGGTACGGCTGGCCAACCCACTGACGTTTTGCCTCGTCATAGTACCAGACAGCTGTTCCGTTGGTAGACCACACCCGTTGTTGCGGGTCCGTAGCCAGCGATAGAATAGCCCCCGTCTGGTGCAGCTGAGTCGGCAACGGTACCGCTTCACTGCGTTTATTCTGCAAGTCGATTCGATAGATGGTAGAGCCACCCGTGTTACTCCACAAAAATCGATTCTGACTGATGGTATAACGAAAGTCGTAGCTGTATCCGTGAACGAGAGCCGCTGGTGGGGGCAGACTGGCAGCGGGTATCCCCAGCCATTGGGGGCTCAGCACGTCCTGATAAAAGTTCGTGCGATAGGTTGCCTGTTGGAAATCACCGCCCCGCAGGTCGTATTTACGAATGCCGGCCCCCCGGGTACCAACCCACAGCACCTGCGACCGGTCTACGAACAGGCTGACACACGCTTCAATTAATTGTTTCGACTGCTCCATTACGACAAGGCCCTGCTGGCTGGAGAATCGGTAAAGGGTGTTATTGTGTTGGAAATAGAGCCGACCCAGGCTGTCTAGGGTAGGGTAGCCAATCCAATCATACCGTGAGGAGTTGTAGGTTGGTAAAGGATACGCGCCAAATTGCCCCGTAGCCGGATTGAGCCAGCTCACAAACCGTTGTGAAATGGTCATTACCTCGCCGTTGGGCCTGATTTGCAGACCGCGTAACCGATTGTCGGGCAGAGAGCCGGCCTGGCCAGGCTGGTGCTGGTAATGCGTAAACTGACGGGTGGTTTCATCAAAGCGTTCCAGTCCATTGCGGGTAGCCATCCAGATGGTTCCATCGGGGGCCTGGCTTACCTGCACAACGGTATCACTGCGCAGCGAACCGGGCTGGCTGGGCTGGTGGCGGAAGTGCCGCACCCGGTTAATTGACTTGTCGAAACACAACAGCCCCTTACCCCATAGTGGCACCCAGAGTCGGTCGGCCCGGTCCACGTAAGGCTGATAGGGTTGTTCGTTACCCACCGCCCGACGGTAAACGGCGCGTCGGGAAATATTGGTGAATTTTTCGGTTCGGGGGTCAAATAAATCGATGTCGCCCTGCTCGGAGGTAATCCAGATACGCCCGTGGTGATCAGTGAACAGCCTGTCCAGCCCGGTAGAGGAGAGCGAGGGCCGCCCATTGGGGTCGGGCTGAAAGACTTTGAAGTGGTGCCCATCGTAGCGGCACAGGCCGTCGCGGGTGGCTACCCAGATGAACCCCTGCCGGTCCTGCGTGATGGCGGGTACGAACGCCTGAGGCAGGCCCTGGCGGTCGGTGATGCGCTCGGGCGGGGGCAGGTTGGGTTGGGCAACGAGTACCGTCGTCAGCAGAATCAGCCAGCCCCCAACGCCAAGCAGCGTAGCGATAAAGCGGGACCACTGGCCAGAAAACTGCGGGTATCTCATGGGCATTAAGGTGTGCCGGCAGCACGAATCACACTAAGTTATTGATACTACACACGTCGTTTCTTTGTCGGCCGGTCCGCCAAAGCCAGCCCAATAAGTGCCCAACGATGATGGCTTGACCGGGTTGACTCATCGTCTACATCAGAGAATTTCAGCCTCTCTTGATAGTGACCAGTTTGCCGGGCCAACGGATGTATTCAGGGTCGATTCATTCGCATAACGGCCTGGTTGGTTTAGTTGGCTAAATCGTTCGCAAGATTAGTTCATTGAACTAATAAATGCTCATTTATACTTCTTTTTAGTGCAACAAAAGCAGATAAAGGGATTATACAAGGCTTTCCCATCTACTGTAAACCGGGTATAGCAACCCGAAGTAAGCTGACCCCGGTTAGCCATTCCTCTTTAGTTACCTAACCCTCAGGGTAAGGCAAATCAACCCGTTGTGTTCAACGTGCGGGAACAACTGTACTTTAAAATCAGGTGTGAGTTTGACCTGGCACTCCCGAAGTTGGCCTAAAAACAGGCGTACGAAGTGGAAAGATGCTTTCACGGATTATGGTCAACGGTTCAGCAATCGGTCTGCTCGAAACGCAAAGACCCCCAACGGCTAGCCATTGAGGGTCTTTGCATGATACTGAATCCGATCAAAAATTCGGTTTCAGCAGGTACCGGTTGTAAAACTCGTCAATAACTTTGACGGCCTCCGTTGGCGTATCGACAATGCTGATGAGTTTCATATCTTCTTCGTTGATGTTGTGTTGCTCGCCCAGCATGACATTGGTAATCCAGTCGATCAGGCCCTGCCAGTATTGCCGACCAACGAGTACGATAGGGAAGCGGGCAATTTTACGGGTCTGAATCAGCGTTATAGCCTCAAACAACTCATCCAGCGTACCCATGCCACCGGGCATTACCACGAAGCCCTGCGCGTATTTGACGAACATCACTTTGCGAACAAAAAAGAAGTCGAAGTTGATGTTCTTGTCGGGATCGATATAGATGTTGCTATGCTGCTCAAAGGGCAGTTGAATATTCAGGCCAACTGATTTACCCCCCTGCTCGAAAGCTCCTTTGTTGCCCGCTTCCATAATACCCGGTCCGCCACCAGTAATAACGCCGTAGCCATGACGCACCAGTTTGGCGGCAATTTCTTCGGTCATTTTATAGAATGGGTTATCGGGTTTGGTACGGGCCGACCCGAAAATAGAGACACAGGGACCAATTTTGGCTAGTTTATCAAACCCTTCCACAAACTCGGCCATCACCTTGAAGATGACCCAGGAATCGGCCGTTTTGATCTCATTCCAGTCATGATCCTGGAAAGCATCTTTAATCCGTTGTTCGTCGGGGGTCAGGAGTAACTCGTCGCGCTTAGATAAATCATTGGCAATGCGTTCGGTGCTCTGCGTTTCAGAGCGGTGAACATTTTCTTTCGTTTCTTCCATGTATGTACAAAAAAAGACAGTGGGCGCGATACGTACTCACCGGGTAAACACTGAGACAATCCGCCCTATCTGTGTCCAGACAGCATTATCTCTCTGCCGATTCCATTTTTTGCAGGGCGGAACGTAGTAACGAATACGCAACGAAAAACGTTTCAGAGACCGGACAACTCTGTTCGGTGTAGCCTGTCCTACTTCCTCCGGCTCTCCAGAAAGTTTTCGATTCGGTCCATTGCCACAGTCAGCTCATCGATAGTAGGCAGGCAGACGATGCGGAAGTGGTCATTCTGGCCGTAGTTGAAGCCATTGCCCGCTACCACTAATACCTTCTGTTCTGTTAGCAGGTTGAGCACAAAATCGTCGTCATTGACCAGGTTGAACTGGCTCAGGTCGATTTTAGGAAAAATGTACAAGGCCCCCCGGGGCTTTACGCAGGTAATACCCGGAATGGCCGTCATGCGGTCATACGCCAGCATCATTTGTTTGTGCAGCCGCCCCGATGGCATGACCAGATCATTGATACTCTGATACCCACCCAGGGCGGTCTGGATAGCATACTGCGTGGGCACGTTGGCACACAGCCGCATACTGGCCAGCAACGTCAGCCCTTCAATGTAGGATTTGGCCCGGTGACGTGCCCCGCTCAGAATCATCCACCCGCCCCGGAAACCGGCCGCCCGGTAGTTTTTGGACAAGCCCCCCATCGTGATGCAGAGGGTATCCGAAATCATTTTGGCGATAGGATAATGAACGGCCTCATCATACAGGATACGGTCGTAAATTTCATCCGAGAAAACGATGAGCTTGTACCGCTCGGCCAGTCGGGAAATGCCTTCCAGCACGGCTTTGTCGTAGACGGCACCCGTTGGGTTATTGGGGTTAATAACGACGATAGCGCGGGTGCGGGGCGTTATTTTTCGTTCCAGATCGGCCAGGTCGGGGTTCCAGCCGGCAGCTTCATCACAACTGTAATGGACGGGTTTGCCTCCGCAAAACGCGACGGAAGCCGTCCAGAGCGGATAATCGGGCGAGGGCACCAGCACTTCATCGCCTTCGTTGAGAAGGGCCTGCATAGACAGCATAATCAACTCGCTCACGCCGTTGCCGATGTATATATCGTTGATTTCGATGCCCGGCAAACCGATGTTCTGCGTATGGTGCATCACCGCCTTCCGGGCCGCAAACAGACCCCGCGAATCAGAATACCCCTGCGCGTTGCGAATGTTCAGGATGATATCGTGAACGATTTCGTCGGGCGCGTCGAAGCCAAACGTGGCCGGGTTGCCGATGTTCAGACTAATTATTTTGTATCCCTGGCTTTCCAGCTCAAGTGATTTCTCATAGATGGGGCCACGAATGTCGTACTTCAGGTGTTCCAGTCGGTCACTTTTGCGTATTTCCATAGCGGGCACTACTAACTCGTCGGTTTCTTCTACGAACGCTGATTCCATGCCGCAAAAATACGGAACTGTCGGGATAAGTTGGGGGGTGCTTTTTTTCGTATTTGACCGGCCGAATGAGTACCCAATGACGCTCCACGTCTTTTGAGGAGGAACACCCAATCGAGATTCGAATCAATCCGTTAACTCCAGGCTTTATTATGCGTCATTCTCTACCCAAAACCCGTTTACTGTTACTACTTGTTTTCCTGCTTGCCAGCGGTCCGTTTGCCGTTGCCCAGATGAAACCGGGCCAGAAAGCCTACATGTACCTGATCTACCACAAACTCAATCCGGGCTTAACCATTCAGGATGCGCTGCCCGTGGAGCGCGAGTGGAAAAAGATCAATCAGGCCGCCGTAGACGAAGGAAAACTAATAGGCTGGTACATGACCGTGAAGCAGTTTACGTCGAACCCGAACCAAACCGAATACGACTACGTAACGCGCATCGTGTCGCCCGAAATGGGCATGAAAGGGGCCTCGCCCGAAGCAATGGCCCGCATCTACGGCGATAGCGTTCAGGCAAAGATGGCCGACCTGCAAAAGCGCGACCGGATGACGGCTCCCGTCGTAAAAATCGAAATCTGGGAAATTACCGACGGCACTTTCGCCCCCAACTTTGCCCCCGACAATACGCAGACGATGATCGTGGAGCGGATTAAACGCCGGACGCCGGGCGCAGACTACGAGGGGCTGGTAGGGCAGGTTAAGAAGCTGGCGGAGCAACGCGTCGCCCGGAACAACCTGACGGGCTGGGATTTCTCAACTTTGGTGATTCCCAATGGCAGCGAGAAAGGGTACGAATTCAGCATCGCCCAGTACGTTACCAGCATGAACGCCGTTGCCGATCCGGTACTGGCTGGTTCAGGCAAACCCATCATGGCGGCTCCCGCTTACAAACAACTCCGCAAACAGCTGGACCAGACCTTCGATGTGGTTCGGCAGGAAGTGTACCGATTTATGGAATACACCTCCCCGAAAAGTAACTGACAAAACCTGTTTTACGCTCAGGGCAATGGCAATGCATATCTGGCAACAATCCATTTTACTACCAGCTTACCCGCGCGGTTTTCACCTGATCACCCGCATCGTTGAGCAGGAATTTACGGACCTGCGCCGGATCAAAGCGGGCGTAGTACAGGTATTCATTCAGCACACGTCGGCCAGCCTGACCATCAACGAGAACGCTGACCCAACGGTAAGGGGCGATTTTGAGCGGTTCTTCAATAAAACGGTTCCCGAAAACGCCCCTTACTACCAGCACGATTACGAAGGGTCCGATGATATGCCCGCCCACCTGAAAGCGGCCTTGCTGGGGCATTCGGTCCAATTGCCCATCACGAATGGGCAGCTAAACCTAGGCACCTGGCAGGGCATTTACCTGGGCGAGCACCGCAACGACGGTGGCCGTCGGCGGCTGGTACTCACCGCCTGGGGAACGGAGTAGCCCACTCAACAACAGTATGCCCCTACCGCAGCAACTGCCACACCTCGGCCACGCTCGTAACGGGTAGCTGACAGGCTCGGTTGTAACAAACGTAGATAGACGTCTTCCCGTCGATGGGGCCGCGTTGCTGCAGCAACGGCAGTTCGCTTTTGTCGGTGGTGCCGGTGAGTACTTTGTTCGGGTAAAACTCCGATTCGAGTTCGGCCCGGAACTGGTCGGCCTGCGGGCCAACGATGGCAATCTCGGCCGTAGGTCGGGAACGCAGTGCCAACTGAGCCGCCCAATAGGTGAGGTAGTCCGTATTTTGTTCGACCAGTGGCTGCATTCGTCCAAGCATCTGATCGGCCCGTTTCCCGTAATCGGGCCGATCCAGCAGCAGACTCAGGGTATGCAGGTTTTCGGCCATCATGGCGTTGGACGACGGAATCACATTGTCGAACAGTTCCTTTTTGCGGGCAATCAATTCTTCGCTGTTTTTATCGGTGAAGAAAAACAGCGGGTCGGGGCCGGTGAGGTCATCTACCGTTGTATCGCTGAAATTAGCCAGTACGTACTGCGTTAGCTGGTCGGCCTCCGTCAGCCAGTTTTCGGCGAAAGTAGCCTGATAGAGGGCCAGAAGGCCATCAATTACGGCGGCATAGTCGTCGAGAAAACCCGCCTGTTTGGCTCGTCCCTGCCCGCCAGCCGTGCTTTTGTAAGTATGCCAAAGCCGCCCGTTGCGACTATCGCGCATCTTTTTCAGGAGGAAGTACGCCTGGCGCAGGGCCAGGGTCAGGAATTCCGGTTCACCAAAAACGCGGTAGGCCGTGGCCAGCCCTTTTAGCATCAACCCATTCCAGGAACACAGAATTTTGTCGTCCAGACCCGGCCGGATGCGCTCATCTCGGATGCGCATCAGCCGGATATGAGTGGCATCCAACCGGACACTCAAGTCAGACTGCGACCAGCCCATCCGTTCGGCAAAGGTTTCGTTGGATTCGGTTCGGTGGAGAATATTTCGCCCGTCTCCCTCATGCCAGTTCCCCGACTCCGTCAGGCTGTACAGGTCAGCAAACCAGTCATAATCTGCGCCTAGTGCCTCCCTTATTTCGGGCGCTGTAAACGTGTAAAACTTACCTTCCACCCCTTCACTGTCGGCATCGAGAGCAGAGTAGAATCCACCTTCGGGACTTAGCAACTCGCGCTGGACAAAATGAATGGTCTGGTAAACGACGTGTTTATACAGCGGACTTTTCAGCAGGCTGTACGCTTCGGCATAGAGCGTCAGAAGCTGGCCGTTGTCATAGAGCATTTTCTCGAAATGGGGCGCAAACCAGTCACCATCCGTCGAGTACCGGGCAAACCCGCCACCAAGCTGATCGTAGATACCACCCAACGCCATCCGGTCGAGGGTAAGTTTTACCTGCAACAGGGCCGATTCATTGCCGGTGGCATCGTAATAACGCAGCATAAACCGCCAGATGGCAGGCATCGGAAACTTCGGCGCCCGGCGCATACCCCCTTTTTCATCGTCGGCCTTCACGGCTACTTTACGGTAGAGTGCTTCCAGGGTTTCGGGCGAAACCAGCGGGTCATTTTCGGATAAACCATACCGTTCGGCATCCGTCAGATTGAGTTCCCGGGCAAATCCCTCCGCCGATTGGACGAGGTCGCTCCGGTTGTCACTAAACGCCGACTCGATACTGTTTAGCAGGTTGACCCAGTTTGGCTGGGGCAGGTAAGTAACGCCGTAAAACGGTTTGGCATCGGGCATCAGGAACACGTTGAGCGGCCAGCCGCCCTGCACGCCCATAGCTTGCACCGCGTCCATATAAATGGCATCCACATCGGGGCGTTCTTCCCGGTCTACCTTGATACAGATGAAATGTTCATTCATTACCCGCGCCACGGATTCCTTCTCGAACGATTCGCGCTCCATCACGTGGCACCAATGACAGGCCGAGTAGCCAATACTCACCAGAATGGGCTTGTCTTCCGCAACAGCCCGGCCGAGGGCTTCATCGCCCCACGGGTACCAGTCAACGGGATTTTCGGCATGCTGAAGTAAGTAAGGGCTGGTTTCGTACTGGAGTTGATTCATGTCAATCAGTTGATGGGTTGGTCAATTAGCGAGTCAGGCAGTTAGTCAGTAATTTGGCGGAAGGTAAGCAACTAGCTTCCCGACAAATCTACCGACTGATCAATATTTTTTTCGTCTGGATTCCGGTTGCGTTCTGAATCTGGAGCACGTACAGGCCAACGGGCAAGTGGGCTGCGTCAATGGATTGCTTTGCGCTGTCGACCCGTTTTACAACCACCGGCTGACCGTTTGTGTTTAGTAGGGTCAGCGTAGTCGGGCTGGCGGGGAGTTGCCCGAATGATACTGTCAGCGTACTCTGAACCGGGTTGGGATAGACTGATACGTCCGCCGGTGTGGGTTCCGTGGCGGTCACGGTTCCCATATCGAACCGGCACAGGTATACCTCCCGACCGGTGAGTTCAACGACCTGCTGCCAGTTTTTGTACCGCACCGTCAGGCTTGTTTTCTGCCCATTGGCTGCGTACGGATTCTGGGCCGCAATCAGGATTCTGTTGCCTTTGGCTACCCCCCGCCAAACGGGTAGTTGGTTAGCCATCAAATCGCGGGCGGGGGTTTCGATGATCCGTTCGTACGCTCCCTGAAACATATCGGCAAAGCGCGACAGCCGGTATAATCCGTGCGTGAAATGCTCGTAGGCTGCGTAGTTGTCCGTGCGGGCGGGTGCCAGCGTGGGGTCTTCCCAGAGCCACAGGCCCGAAGCTCCCGAAAAAAACGGGAATATGGCGGTGGCCTCCGCCATAAACGGCTGAATGAAGCCGGGGTAACTGGTCGAGCTATCGTGGTAGCGCATCCACACCCAGGGCACCACCGGCTTACTGCTCCACGCCCGGTTTACCTCCACATGAAACAGCAGATAGGCCAGATAATCGGGTGCCAGCGGATTAGGGTAATCGTAGTAATAGTAATCCGACGGCGACAGCACGTCGAGTCGGTCGTAATACGGCCCGCCGATGCCCCGACCCAGGGAATCCTGCACCATGTAATTCGTTCGGCTGAGGTTGGTCGTCCAGTCGGTCCAGGTGAACGTGGGTATGTTGAGGTAGGTATTCAGCACGGGTGTATCGGCGTAGCTGGTCACGCTGACGTTGGTCAGGTCGGCGTGTTGGCGCATATAGCGGATGGCCTCGGCGTAGAGGTTCCGCATGGCCTTTTTGTAGGCAGCCACAAAATCAGCGTCGGTGAGGGTACGGTATTGAGCCGGTACGCGGGTGTCGGTTTTTAACCGCTGAATCCGGCTATCGGTTTCCAGAAATCGTTCGATGTCCAGCGCGAACCGACTCACGGGCAACACGTACAGGCCAGCCGCGTTTTTTTGCCCGCCCGCCAGACCAGATAAAAACTGGTCCCATTTGGCCCGGTAGGCGTTCAGGTCATTACCCCACGGACTCTCGATATCGCCCCAGGGCTGATTCAGGCCAGTGGCTACGCCGTAGTACACCACCGCCCGCTGAGTGGCCTTTACCAGCGTTCCGTATTCGCTGTCTTTCACATCCACCAGATGACTGAATCCGTGCCGCAACGGACTGGCCTGACTATCGGTAAAGCGAGGGCCACCGTAGATGACGGGGAACGGCAGAGAAAAATCGGGGAATTTACTCCACTCGATTAGGTTCGGCTGGCTAACGAGCGTGAAATTCAGGGGGTCAGCGCACTGTTGCTGCGCCACAATCGGGCTCGTTAGCCATAGCCAACAGGAGATAAAACCGGGAAAGAAAATGCCAAAGGAAAGCCGCATTGCTTGAAGTTTGGCCAAAACTACGGAATTTTAGGGGCGCATCGTGGCCCGATGGCTAAACGAATTGGGTGCCGATTCCCGTTATTCATCTGAACCAGCCCATAAAAAAGGCGTTATCGCATTATGAAAACTATCCAGCTTTTCCTGTTATCAGCTATCCTGCTGACGACACTCACCCATTGCAAGAAAGACGACGGCACTACCCCCGTGCCTACCGCAGCATCGCAAACCGATCTGCTGGTAGCCAACAACTGGCGCACCGTACGCGTATCGACGCCTGACGGTGCAGAAATCAACAGGAATCGATTAGGCCTGACCACCCAGGTGCTGTATGACCTGAACATGCAGTTTCGCAACAACGGCACTGTCCGCGCCCTCGACCCCCGGCAATCCAACTCCGTCGTCAACGGTGGCACCTGGACGCTGGCACCTGATTTTCAATCCATCGACGTCGACGTTTCGGGCTTCAAAGGAAACTTCCCCATCGTTACGCTAAACAAAAACAAGCTGGTTCTGCGCCAGCGTGCCCCGGTGGACGGCACCACCACTGACATCAATCTGGAGTTTGACCCAACGTTGTAAACTAGTGAAAGAGCGAATGAGTGAACGATTTTCATTTATTCGCTCTTTCGCCCTTTAACCATGACCTTCGAAACTGAACCGGGCTTTTTCATCACCGCCGATGCCTGGGGCGACCCGGCTAACCCGCCCGTTTTGCTCCTGCACGGGGGCGGACAAACACGGCATTCGTGGGGCGACACGGGCCGATGGCTGGCCGACGCGGGCTGGTACGCCCTGGCACCCGACGCCCGGGGACACGGCGACAGCGACTGGTCGGCGGGGGGGCACTATGGGATCGAGTACCTCGCCGACGATTTGCGCGCCATCTGTGCAAAACTGGATCAGAAACCCGCGCTCGTCGGTGCGTCAATGGGAGGTATGACCGCTCTGATTGCCGAAGGCGAACGGGTCCGGGCTGGACAGCCAGCCGGTACCGATTCGATCTGTTCCGCAGTTGTACTGGTCGATATTGCCCCCCGCGCGGAACAGAAAGGCATTGAACGCATTTTTGCCTTCATGAGCCGCAACCAGGATGGGTTTGCCAGTCTGGACGAGGCCGCCGAAGCCGTGGCTGCTTACTTGCCCCACCGGTCGAGCGCGACCCCGGCCCGCCCCTCGGGCCATCGCCGACTGGAGAAAAACCTGCGGCTGCGAAAAAGCCCTGCCGGTATCATGCGCTACTACTGGCACTGGGACCCAACCATGCTGGCCGTGTGGCAACACATCAATGAGCCTGCAAAGCAACCTCACAATACAGAGCGACTCTATCGGGCCGCCCGCGCCCTTACCGTCCCGACGCTCATCGTGCGCGGGGGAATCAGCGATGTAGTTAGCGAAAAGGTGATGGCCGAGTTTCTGGATGCCGTACCAAACGCGCAGAGTGTGAGTGTGGCCGATGCGGGACACATGGTAGCGGGCGACTCGAATCATGCCTTTACGAAAGCCGTAATAAGTTTTTTAATGACCACTGTGTGAATGAGTGATTGCGTGAATAGAGTAGGCCACTTTTTGCCGTTGATGATTCAGTCTTCCGCTCACTAAATCGTTCACCCTTGAAAAACGATCCCCGTACCCTTACCGCCTGGGCCTACTATGACTGGGCGAACTCGGTTCATTCACTCGTTATTGTATCGAGTATTTTTCCAGTCTATTTCTCGGCGACGGCCCTCAACGAAACGGGAGGGCCGATCATTAATTTCCTGGGGTTGCCTATCAAAAACTCTGTTTTGTTCTCCTACACCATTTCGGCGGCTTTCCTGTTTACGGCCCTGCTCTCCCCTATCTGCACGGCCATTGCCGACTACAGCGGGCGCAAGAAAGCGTTTATGAAAGTGTTCTGCTATACCGGGGCCATCAGTTGCAGTCTGCTGTATTTCTTCACCCGGGAAACTACCACCTTCGCCGTTATCTGCTTCTGGGTCAGCCTGATTGGCTGGAGTGGCAGCATCGTCTTTTACAATTCCTACCTGCCCGACATTGCCACCGAAGACCAGTACGACCGGGTGAGTGCGCGGGGCTACTCCATGGGGTACCTAGGCAGCGTACTGCTCATGATTATAAACCTGGTGGTGATTCTTAAGCGTGAGTGGTTCGGCAATATCTCCGAAGGACTGGCCTCTCGGATTGCCTTCCTGACGGTGGGGTTGTGGTGGATTGGTTTCGCCCAAATCCCTTTTAGCCGCCTGCCAGACGGAAGAAAAAAAAACGGAGGGAGTAAGGGCAACTACCTGCTGAATGGCTTTAAGGAGTTGCGGCAGGTTTGGGGCCAATTGCAGGAGCAACCCCTGACCAAGCGGTTTTTGGTGGCTTTCTTCGTGTACAATATGGCCGTGCAGACGGTGATGTACGTGGCCACTATTTTCGGGAGTGACGAGTTGAAACTGCCCGGACAGAGTTTGATTATCACCATTCTCCTCATTCAACTGGTAGCCATTCCGGGAGCGTATGGTTTCTCGCGGCTCTCCGAACGAATCGGGAACACCTATGCCCTGATGGTGGCCGTGGTGATCTGGATTTTCATTTGTGCCGGTGCTTATTACGTACAGACCGAATCGCAGTTTTTCGGACTGGCGGCCGTGGTGGGACTGGTGATGGGTGGGATTCAGTCGCTGTCGCGTTCCACCTACTCCAAACTCCTGCCCGCCACCACGACTGACACAGCCTCCTATTTCAGTTTTTATGATGTGACCGAGAAGATGTCCATCGTGTTGGGCACGCTGGTGTACGGCCTGATTGAGCAAATCACGGGCAGCATGCGGAATAGTGTACTGGGCCTGCTGGTGCTGTTTATCGTGGGGTTCGTACTGTTGTGGCGCATTCCGTCGCAAAAAGTTTACGGACTGCGTTTGCAAGCCGACGAAGTTTCCTAAATTTGTGACTGTCCAGCGCATCGGACAGCAAAGGAGGTTAGCTCAGTTGGTTCAGAGCGCTGCTTTGACAGAGCAGAGGTCAGCGGTTCGAGCCCGCTACTTCCTACCGGGGCGAGTAACCTAAAATAGTACGGCAATTCTAAATCATTGATTCAGAATTGCCGTTTTTTTCTGGTTAAATTCAAAAAAAGTAATCACATTTGATTACTTTCGCAAGAAAAATTGATAGTGAATGCCCACAGTAACGCTGTTCGATGGAATTAAACTTGAGATGTTTGCAAACGACCATAACCCGCCCCATGTTCACATTAAATATGCTGAATATAAATGCCTGTTGACGATTCAATCGGGAACCGTCTATGCAGGGTCAATGCCTGTCAAGCAACTCAGAAAAGCATCAATTTACGTTGAGAACAATCGCGAGCGTTTAATGGATTTGTGGCATTTGTTACAAAGCAACTAATATGGAAATGCCTGAAATTATCGAGATTATAGCCGTTGAACCGTATCGAATTATAGCCCGATGGTCGAATGGAGAAATCCGGCAGAATGATTACACAAACGAACGGATTGCCTGGCAAAACTCCCGGAACAGTCTGTATCGCGAGGTAGCCAAATGGGAAAATTTTCGTGTAGCAACGGTCAACGATGGCGTTTTAAGCTGGCCATCGATACGTGTTGTGTTTGACATGGGCGAGGACATGAAGTCGGAACCGTTTGAATTCGATCCCGTAACCACCTATCAGCAAAGCAGTTTGTTAGTGAGTACATTGTTGGAGAATAACATTGGCCATACGCTGGCCAACGCCCGACATCAGGCCAAACTAAGCCAGGATGAACTGGCCCGGCGCATTGGTTCGACCAAACAATACATCTCAAAAGTAGAACGTGGGCTTGTACAGCCGCAGGCTGATACGCTTCAACGTATTGCGGCTGCTATGGGACGGCGGGTAGCGTTGGTCTGAATACGTAGAATGCGCTGCTTTGACAGAGCAGAGGTCAGCGGTTCGAACCCGCTACTTCCTACCATAGCACGTTGAAAAAAATGGACCAGATCATCCGATTTGGTCCATTTTTTTTGCTTACAGTCTTATAGATAGAGTTTTTCCCCGTACAGCACGTTTTCAACACCGATGATTTCATCAATATCATCCCAAAAGGCATTGTAGGGTGTAAACGTAACGTTTTGCCGTTGCTCAGGCGCTGCGTTTAATAGCTTCACTGACCAGGCAAGCGGAAATTTCATACTGCGCCCATCCGATAAATCAAACTGAATAGTATCCGTACCAATCGACACACCAGCCAATGTAGGTTGCAGATTCACTGGTGGCCGTAGTTTAGCCTTAGATTTACTTCCTGTGATAGTTGGGCGTGACACCAGCCCGCTTGCAGTCGTCTTCATACGATGCTTTGATAGTAGCCATATTGGATTCGATGGCTTTTTCTACTTTTTTGATTTCCGACTTTGTAAAGTAATAAGCGAACGACTGAACAAAAGTTTCATCTGCCTTTATCCAGTATTTGTATAGCTTCCGGCCACTGGCCGCATGTACGTGGCAGGGCTCGGTTAAATCGAACATTCGGTAAAAGAACCGGAAGCCGTACAGTTGAAAGATAGTCGATATTCAGGCTGGTGGGTAATCGATCAGACGAAAATGCAGCAGCCAGGATAGAAAGAATCAATACGATTCATCATTTTCTAATAATTGTTCAGGTAGCATGGGTATTGGCCCAACCTGATGATTAAATAATCGGAGTACCTGGTCTACTTTGTCAAGGCGCAGGCTCTACTTACCCTGTTCCAGATCGCGTACGAATCGTAGCCCCACACCTGCTTTATAGGCTAGCTCTTCCTGGGTAAGGCCGACCTGTTTACGCTTCTGTTTTATGAATTGACGTAAAGTCATATTTAACTGATACCTGGGCTAGTGTAATTTACAGAAAGAACGACCATCATTATACCTTTTAGGGTATAAAAATACATATAATTACCATTAGTATACCTTAACAGGTATAATAAAGAATAGTAAAACCGTCCGTGAGTCACGGCTTAGTGAACGACAAGATAAATTGGCAATTCAGGAAGGAATAGAGCATATTGTAGCCATTCCGTGAGCAATCGTCAGCGGAAAATTGAGGTTTAAATGATCAATAGTTGTCCGAAAGAAGCCTGCCCCGGATGAAGCAGGTCCGTGTAGTTCTGCCAGTTCAGGGGAGTCAAAGCCCTTAGAAACTACCCATTGCGGAAAAACAACCCTACATTACTGAACAGCCGTAGGACCTAATCGTTTGTATTATAAAGCCTTTCTCAAAGAGAAATTAAAACCGAACTGCCCACAATCCAACAAGTTACTGACCCCCGCTTTTATTATGAATGAGTCGATACATACAGCATCAATACCCGTGGGCGTAGTCGGTTTGGGGCTGATGGGTTGCAGCATTACCACGTGCCTGCTCATAGCCGGGCATCCGGTAGTAGCCATTGCTCCACTCCGGGTGGATATGGAAACCGCTGCCCCCCGCATTCGGGAGCACCTGGCCAAAGCGTTTCAGAAAGGGCTAATTACCAACAGCCCACAGTCCTATCTTGACCAGCTTACTATCACGGAAGACTACAATTTCCTGAGTGATAGTCGGGTAATCATGGAGTGTACGCTGGAAAACATCGCGATCAAAAAATCGGTCTACGAAAAAATTGAAGCCGTGGTGGCCAAAGATGCCCTGATTACCAGTAATACCTCGGCGATACCCATCAGCCTGCTCCAGCAACAGGTTCAATTGCCTGCCCGGTTTCTGGGATTACACTGGTCGGAGCCGTCCCACACGACCCGCTTTCTGGAGGTGATTTGTGGCGAACAGACCGATGTTCAGGCGGCTGAATGGCTCTACGCTCTGGCGCACCGGTGGGGTAAAGAACCCACGCTGGTGCGTAAAGATATTCGGGGATTCATTGCCAACCGGCTGATGTATGCAATGTACCGGGAAGCCTTCAATCTGGTCGAAAACGGCTATGCAACGGTGGACGATGTAGACCGGGCCTGCCGCAACAATACGGGTTACTGGATGACGCTCGCGGGTGTTTTCCGGTGGATGGACCTGACGGGTGTAGCTGCTTACCACACCGTTATGAAAGACCTGTTTCCAACCCTAAGCAACGAAACGGAGGTGCCTACCTTGATTGATGATATTGTGAAGGCAGGGGGCAAGGGGGTTTCAAATGCCCACGGTTTTTACGACTACACCCCTGAAGAAGCCAAACTCTGGCAGGAGACCTACGAAGAGTTCAGTTACGATATTCGTCAGCTGGCACTCAAATACCCGGCCGATGTAGTGAAAAGGAAACTGTCCCCTGAGGACAATGACGGCAGTTAAAAAGCGCAACCAGTGCCTATAGGTGGAGTTCAGGCAAACGGCCGGTTTTGCCTGGAAACTGACTACCGGACTCGTCAGACACTTACCGGATGCCGGAAGAAGTGTATCTGGCGCAATAACCCTTACCTTTGGGGTTCAAAAACTAAACGCATAAAGAATAATTTCATCGTTTGTTCATCATGAAGAATCTACATGTACCAGCACTGGCCGGAGCCATTCTGCTGACGCTTTGCTCACTCACTACCGTACAGGCACAGCTTAAAGTACCGGCTGCCAGCCCAATGCAAACCACCAAACAGAGTTTCGCTCTGGGCGACATTACCCTCGAATACTCCCGACCAGCGGTAAAAGGCCGGACCGTTTTCGGTGATCTGGTTCCCTACGACAAAGTATGGCGTACGGGTGCCAATAGTACCTCTAAAATTACGTTTTCGTCCGATGTGAAACTGGAGGGCAAAGAGGTAAAAGCGGGTACGTACGGCCTGTTTACCATTCCGGGGAAAACCACCTGGGAGGTCATGCTGTCCAAAGACCTGAACCTGGGTGCCAACGTGGGTGCTTACAAAACAGAGAACGAAGTGGTACGGGTTCAGGTGAAACCGACCATGCTGGCCAACAACACAGAGACCTTTACTATCAACATGGCCGATATTCTGCCTAACTCGGCCGTACTGGAAATTATGTGGGATAAAACCCGCGTTCCCGTTACCATCACCGCCGATATCGATCCAATAATCGTGAAGAACATTGAGGCTTCGATGGCGTCAGACAAGCCCGCTTATTTTGAGGCCGCCAGTTATTATTATGATAATAACCGGGATCTGAAACAGGCACTGGGTTGGGTGACCAAAGCCACGGAACAAAACCCGAAAGCGTACTGGATCATGTTGCTGAAATCCCGGATTGAATTGAAGATGAACGAAAAGGCCAGTGCCATCGCCAGCGCCGAAAAAACCGTTGCACTGGCAACGGAAGGGAAGAATATGGATTACGTAAAAATGGCCAATGACCTGATTGCTTCCGCCAAGAAGTAACAGCCTGTCATCCATCAAACAGGAACGGCGACCCCACTCGGGGTCGCCGTTCCTGTTTGATGGCGCGTATCATCAATCCCACACAGCACCGATACAACTCTGTGCAGGGCCTTATCCCTGGCATACCTCCCTCCTGCCTGACCACCGTTTAGATAAACGCCGAATCATTATTACGTAAAGCGCATTGATAGATAAACCCTAGCGAATCGCCTTGTCCGGTAACTGGGGTTTGATTCCTTCATCCAACGGCATTTTGTCCGGATTGGCACCCGTCTTTTGAAGCAAATCGGCCAGTTGCGCTTTTAACTGATTTAACTGGCTGGCGTACCGAGGGTCACTAATCAGATTATGGTTTTCTGCCGGATCGACGGCCAGATGATACAATTCCGCCATGTGTTTGTCGGGTTGCCCGTTACCGGTTGGGTAATGGATGTATTTCCACTGGTCCGTTCGGATGCCGCGTACGTTGGGCGTGTAGGGAAATTGCTTCTCGTAGTTATACTCGTAAAACCACGCCTTTCGCCAGTTGGTGGTGTCGCCCTGGGCCAGTCGTCGGAACGATTGCCCATGACTGGTTTTCAACGCCGGGGCACGGCACAGATCCAGCAGCGTTGGCGCAATATCGAGCGTTAGCACTTGTTTATTCACCACAACCGGCTTCGTTACGGGCGTCAGACCCGGAAACCGAACGATGAGGGGAATGCGGATACTGGGTTCGTGCATCGTGCGCTTATCCACCATCCCATGCTCCCCATTGAGTAAGCCATTATCGGACGTGAATACAAAAATGGTATTGTCCAGTTCGCCCATGTCGCTCAGGGTGCGGTAAATCTCTCCCACACTATCATCAACCGATAGGATAGTTCCCCAATAGGCGTGAATCATCGCTTCAAAATCCTTAACTCCAGCGGCCGTCGTATCCGGAAACTTCTTCCGCCAGTCGAACAGGGGGCCAAAAATACCGTGCCAGGTCGTTAAGCGTTGTTTGATCCATTCGGGCTTATCGGCCAGGTCAAAGGCACTTTTCGGATACGCGATACGAACGCCACTGAACGCATTATCGTATTTCGGTTCGGGCGTGTAAAAGCTGTGCGGAGCCTTATGACCAAGCATCAGGAAAAACGGTTTGTCGTGTTTCTTTTTCAGCCAGTCGTTCGCCATGTTGGAAACGACGGTTGTGTAATAGCCTTTAATCACCTTACCTCCCTGGGCATTTACGTTAAATTCAGTGTCCCAGTATTTGCCCTGCCCTTTGTGGGTAACGAAATAGTCGAAGCCGGGGCGGGGTTTATCGTTTTCTTCCCCCATGTGCCACTTCCCAATGTAAGCCGTTTCGTACCCCGTCGATTGCAGTATGCCGGGTAAGCTGGGCAGGCTGGTCGGAAAGTCGGTAAAATTATTGACTACGCCATGCGCATGGGCGTATAATCCACTCAGGATAGACGCGCGGCTGGGGGAGCAGAGGGACGTAGTACAAAAGTAGTTTTTGAAGTAAACCCCCTCCGCAGCCAGCTTATCGATATTGGGCGTTTTGAGGTATTGGTTTCCACCAACACCAAGGGCATCCCACCGCTGGTCGTCGGTCAGAATAATAACTACGTTCGGCTGCTTCGACTCGTTCGTCTTTTCTCCCTGTTTAGTACAGTTCGTCAAGCTGGCAAGAATCGCCAGGCCAATGCCAAGCCTGACTAGTATCGTTGCTTTCACTCCTATAGGGTTTTATTTCGTTTTGCACCACCCTAAAAATAGCAAACTTCCGGTATTCTACTGGATAGTAGATCGGGTATGCGCTACCTTAGTGTCCGGATAACGGGAGAGGACCCCACATTAATATCGCCGTAACATGGTCAAAAAAGCATTCGTACTCGCAGTATTGATTACCGTTATGCTGTCCCCGGTTTTTTCGCAAAACCGCGTGCCGGTCCTACGACAGGACGTTCCTCTGGATTCTATTCGCCTGAGCGACCCGTTTATTCTGGCGGACAAAAATACGTCCATGTACTACATGACGGGTACGGGGGGAATGTTGTGGAAAAGCAGCGACCTGAAAAAATGGACAGGCCCGTTCCAGGTTGCCAAAACCGACCCCGACTCCTGGATGGGAAAGAACCCGATGATCTGGGCTGCCGAGCTACACCACTACAAGGGCAAGTACTACTATTTTGCCACCTTCACCAACCGGGGGGTAAAAATCGATACGGTTGGCGAGAACGTCATAGAACGTCGTGCCTGCCACGTTTTAGTTAGCGACAAAGCCGAAGGGCCTTACGTTCCCATGAACGATTCCATCTATTTGCCCGCCAGTAAACCGACGCTGGATGGCACGCTATGGGTGGATAAAGATGGCAAGCCGTACATGGTTTACTGTTACGAATGGCTGCAAAATCTGAATGGAACCATCGAAAAAATAGAATTAAAACCCGATTTGAGCGGCACTGTCGGCGAAGGCAAGCTACTTTTTCGGGCCAGCGAGAGTCCATGGAGCCGGGAGAAACAGCAGGATAAAATTGGCCCGAATAAAGTGACGGACGGGCCGTATCTGTTCCGTACCGGAACGGGCAGGCTGGGCATGATATGGACCAGCTGGATCTACGATGTGTATACACAAGGCGTTGCCTATTCAAAAAGCGGCACGCTGGATGGCCCCTGGATACAGGAGAATGAACCGATAACTCCGCCAACTTATGGCCATGGCATGTTGTTCCGTACCCTGGAGGGCAAGTGGTTAATGTCCGTTCACAGTCACATGAAAAGTAATGGCCGTACGGTACGGACTCTCCATCTATTTGAGGTGGACTTTTCGGGTGATAAGCTGGTTGTCGGTAAGCTCTACAAACCCTGATCGACCATCGGTTGATGGGTAACTTTCCAGTGCAGTGGTCTACGCGTCGGGCGTTAAAATCCGCTGGGAACCTGGGTAGAATCAGAAAGTATGTCCGTATCTGACTAGTCGGGTTGATAGCCCCGTTGTAGAACTTTATTTAGTTTACTGACCCACTACTGCGGGTAGAAACCATCCAGCATCCTGTCCGTTATCCATGGTGGCAACGGGATTATGACCTCTTTAGTAGTCCGTTAAGTCCTTTACAATGTGGTGTAATCAAGCGTAAATGCCGGTTGGAAGCAGGTCCGCTCCACCAGTCCAATAGCCGTTTTCTAATGTACTTCTAATATCTCCGGCAATCTCCACACAACTATCCTTCCGTACATATATAGCATGTATCATATAAGACATGTAGCTTTTCCCGATCCGGGCGCAGTTAATGGGCCTGTCAATAGACACAAACGCACTTGTCTCTTACTCAACCTTATGACGAGTCTGCTCTACTGGAGCGGCTCCAGACCAATGCACATGAAGGATTTCAGGAACTCTACGATCGATTTGCGGCTACCTTCCTGCGGCTCCTTATTACGATTGTACGCAATGAGGAACAGGCCGAGGATATACTCCAGGATAGCTTCGTAAAGATTTGGCTTTATCTGGATCATTTCGATCCGGAGAAGGGGCGCTTGTACACCTGGATGCTTACCATCGTTCGCAATACAGCCTTTCGTGCCTTACATACCCCCGTCTATTGCACACTGGAGGAGAGTACGCTGGAAACCCTGCCCGCTATCTACCTGCCGATTGACCTGATTGGCCTGGCTTCCTGGGTAGAATCAACATTAAATACCACAGAACAGGCTATAATTGACCTGATCTATTTTCAGGGATACACCCTTCAGCAGGTTTCGGATGAGTTCGGCTATCCCCTGGGCAGCGTCAAAACGTGGGTTCGGCGGGCGTTGCAGAAATTACGAAACAATGTATAACCGATTTGCCGGGTGTTAGCGTTAACCGGTGTATTGCCCAACGGACGGAAACTCTGCCCGCATTACTCAATAAACAGGGAAGGTTTCTCCTGCAATAGCCGCATCCGGTAGGCGTTCATTGCCGTACGGCCCAGTTGGCTAACCAGCCGGTAGTTGACCACCACCCCCACTGCCGCCCCAATGCCCGGAATCAGTTGCGCCATCTTAGCCAGGTCGATATAATCGCGGTATTCCTGCTGAAAAGTCAGCCAGTCGAACTGATTGATATCATCCGGTAACTGACGGCTGTGTTCCTCCCAGTTAACCACGTGCTGATACACGATCTGACGGCGCTCCTGACTCGAAAAAGCGAGTTGAAAGACGTAGAGCATGTAGACCCGCTCGCGGTAATCACTAACCGGGAAACCGTACAGCGAAGCAATCTCAAAGAGCATTTTCATTTTCAGACCCAGCAGGATGGGGAAGTCGGCCAAACCGAGCAGAAAGCCACCCGCTCCCGTAACCCCCCCCTCGGCAGCACTCGTTTTTTTGTAGAATTCAATGCGTTTTGCTACGGCAGCATCCCGCTGAATCAAGGTTTTCCCCTCCACAGGAGCCCTGGTCAGGTAGTCGGCTCCGAACAGGACAGCCCTGGTCATTTGCTTGATTGTGGCCGTAATAATGGCGTGAATACGATTGGGAATAAGCCGGTTCATTCGTTGCTGAAACGATGTGGATAGCTTCCCGAAGCGGGATGGTGGCTTTTGCATGGCCTGTTGCCACAGCATCAGTTCCGTTTGAACGGTTTGTAGGTAAGGAGTCATGGGCGAGTCTATTTTTTAGCAAAAAACCGGTATCTTCATCGAATTAAAACAGGTCAATGGGTGTTTAAAGCCTACATCCTCCTAAACCTCCAATGGCAGTTGCCGGTATGAAGAATGTCCTTTTTCTTTTGTTCGCCCTGGTCTTCGTTTACTTTGCCAGTACCGGCTATAGAGCCTCCCGAACCGTTACTCCTGTAGTTTCCCCTGATTCAGCAACCCAACAGGACAGTTTAGCCAGTCGGCCTTCGCTGTATGATCAATTGAATCTGAAGCAGGCTGGTTTGAAGAAAGCCATTTTTGACTACGCCCTGCACGGCTGGCAGAAAATAGATACCGCCAAGTCGATGTTGACCATCGTCGATTTTAGCCAGCCTTCTACGCACAAACGGCTGTACGTCGTTGATCTGGCCAAGAAGAAGCTCCTTTTTAATACCTACGTAGCGCACGGACAGAAATCTGGTGACTTAGTTCCCAACGAGTTTTCCAATACGCAGTCCTCTTTTCAGACCAGCCTCGGTTTCTACAAAACGCTAAACACCTACATGGGCAAACATGGCCTTTCCCTGCAATTGAAGGGATTGGAGAAGGGTTTTAACGATAACGTGTATGACCGAAACATTGTGCTGCACGGAGCCGATTATGCCTGCGAGGAGTTCATTCGTAAAAACGGCCGTTTAGGTCGCAGCCAGGGTTGTCCGGCCGTTCCGTACGCCGAATCGAAGGGGATCATTCAGGCGGTAAAGGGAGGTTCATGCCTGTTTGTATACGCCCCCAATTCGGATTACCTTAAGCGCTCCGCTTACTTATCGAGCGAATACACATCCTTGTAAAACGTCAGTTTTCCCCCCGCATCAACATCCGCAATGTTGTAGGCAATAAATACGGGAACCTGTTTCGGAATGGCCAGTTGCCGGGGTTTCTGATCAATCAGGCATTTGTTCATGAAATCGGGCGTAAAGGTTTGCGCACCCAGTACCAGGTTTGCCAGTTCAACCGGCTTCTGGACTCGTACGCACCCGTGGCTGCGCCAACGATTAGTCGACTGTGTAAACAAATCCCGGCTATTGGTGTCGTGCAGGTAAATGGCCAGTGGATTGGCCAGCACAAACTTCAGCAGACCCAGCGAATTCTCGCACCCCGATGCCTGCCGGATACGGTACGGAAAATTAGTAGCCGATAAACTTTCCCAGTCTATTTCCTCCGGGTCAACCTCCTGTTCTTTCTCGTCGAGAATCTGGAAATTCTGGTTGTATAGATACGAAATATTCTTCTGCATACGGGGTAGTACTTCCTCCAGCGCTATTTTACGGGGCACGTTCCAGTACGGGTAAGCAACCACATTTTGTACGTACGTCGTCATACTGGGCGTTTGGCGGTCTGGTTTTCCTACAATCACGTCCATAGGCAATAATCGGGTACCTTTCCGGTCGAACACGTTCAGTTCGGCCGCCGGTATATTGACCACCACAAACTGATCGGCCTCGAAACGATTGGTGTACCGATAGAAGTTGAGTGTCTGCCGAATCAACCGCAGTGAATCGGTCGTGAGTGCGTTTGACCGGCCTCCCCGACGAATTCGGTTATAGTGCCCAACCAACTGATTGTACGGCCCAAAAGCAGTTAATTTGGCCACCGATTCCAGCGGATTGTCGGCATCGGCTTTGGGAGCCCAGGCCGAGTCTACTTTTTCTTTAAGACCACTGAAGGCTAGCCGGGATGGTTTTTTACCGTAGCGAATCTCCATCAACAGACCAGCCCGTTTAGCGTCAATTTCGGCGGCCAGACTGGTTGGCTTAACCCCGTAGCGCGCCGTATCGATGCCAACCGAATCGGCATACCGACAGAGGGAATGAATGCTGGCCCGCGCCTGCTCTACTTTCTTTTCTTTCTCTTCATCGTTCCCGGCGACTGTTGTCGGCTCACCCGATGGCGATGGGCGGGCTATGAACCACTTTCCAACAAAAAATAAAAGCATGATGCCGGCTACAATCGCCACGCCAATACCAATTTTCTTACTATTCTCTTTATCCATGTGTAGTGTACGCAATCATTCTGGTTATACTAACTCGACAGACCGGGTGTTGGTTTTGATTCAGAAAAGAACCTTACCGACACATATGCATGAAAAAGGCAACCCGGAGCGAGTTGCCTTTTCAATTAGTTATACGCTGGTTTGTCAATGTCCGGCTTGGAGTCCGGATTTCGATTCGGGTTGTTCACCCGAACGTTAGCAGCGATTTCGTCGCCATTCATGTATTTGTCTTCCAGCTCATCGGGGGGCAACTTCTTCGTTACCACTTCACTACCGACACCACTATTTCCCTCGGCAGACTGGTCCTCCAGCCCATCGGGCGATATAGCCTGCTTGGCCCGAATTATATCTTCCCGGTTCGACTCATCCATATCAATCGCGTCTTTTCCTTGCTTTTCCATATCGTTCTTAGTTAAGTAGACTATACGTACTTAAACCCGCTACGGAGGCAAATGTTTACAACGGCATACGGCGTCAGGGTGAGTAATCCGGGCGTTTACTGCCCGGCCCGGCCCTTATTTGCTGGTTGGCATCAGCACCGTATCAATCGAATGAATGATTCCGTTGGTAGCGCCCGCTCCCTCCGGGCTTATGGTGGCGCTATTACCCGCCCCATCGGTAACCGTCATGGTATCGCCCTGTTTGCCAATGGTTAGCGTTCCACCCGTTACGGTTTTAAGCTTTTGTCCGTCCTGAAGCTTGTCGGCCTTGTACTCGCCCTTCACTACATGGTAAGCCAGTAGTTTTTGCAGTTTCGCTCTGGCGGCTGGTTTCAGCAACTCATCCAGCGTACCGGTTGGTAACTTATCGAAGGCTTCATTGGTGGGGGCAAATACGGTGTAAGGTCCCTTGCCACTGGCTTGCTCCGTAAGGCCGGATACCCGCAGTGCCCTAAACAGAATGGTATGGTTTGCCGATTTCGCAGCACTGATGGCCAGGTCTTTGCCCGTCGTATTGAGCGTAGGGGCGGCAGCATTCATAGCTGAATTAGTCGTAGTCGGGGCTTGCGTACCTGCGTTCTGGTTCTGTGCCGAAACCGATGCACATGTGCCTGCAAGGAGCGCGATTGCCAATGCCGAACTTAAATGAAATTTCCTGTTCATTTTGGGTATAGTTAAAAATGGAACATACGGCCCATCCTGCCGACAGACCTGAAGCTACCCGCTTCATTGCCTTACTTAACGGTGGGAGGGTCCACAAAAATTGCCTTGCAAACCTGAATTTGAGCGAATGGCTCGGTATCCGTTAGTGTATAACCATCAGCTGGCCCCGATAAACGGTGTCTAGCGGGCCATCGCCCGTGCGAATCTGGTAGGTGTATAAACCGGGTGGGACGCGTTCCTGCCGATAGGTACCATCCCAGGGAGTAGCATATCCCTGAGAGGAAAAAACCAACTCACCCCACCGGTTGTAAATGGTTACTTTATTATTGGGGAATAAGCGCATGTTCGGTATAATCCAGGAGTCATTCAGGCCATCCGAATTGGGCGAAAAGGCCGATGGGATAAAGAGCAGTTCGGTTACTTCCACCAGCACGGCCAGCGTAGCCGTACAACCGGCGGCATTAGTGGCCGTTAGCGAGTACGGAGTCGTGCTATCCGGACTGGCAAGCGGACTGGCAATATCTACCTGGTCTAATGACGCAGGAGGTGCCCACTGGTAGCGACTAATGGGTCCACTGGCCTGGGTTACTAACTGAACGCTTTTGCCTTTCACCAGAAAATACGTTGTCGAGCCGGTTAGCCGGGGAGAATCCCACACCTCGACCCACTGATTTTTTTCGGCCCGGCAACCGCTGTTCGATACAACGGTATAGGTTAGCTGGTGTTTGCCCACGCCTGCCTTGTCGGGACTGAATTGCGTTCCCTGCACCCCCGGCCCGGTATACAAACCCCCAGCCGGTTGCCCGGTCAGCGCGACAGGCACGCCCGTAGAAAGGCACATGGGCGCAATGGAATCCAGTAGTATGATGGGGCGGGTAGCCTGGGTGAGCAAAACATCCGGCGATAGGGCCATACAGCCCGTGGCTGCCGTTACCGTAACCTGGTAGGTACCACCCTGCTTTGCCACTACCTGACTGGCAGTCTCGCTGAGTGCCACTCCATCCCGCGTCCACCGGTAGCGGTTCCCAACCGTATCCTGAACGGTTAGTGAAGCAGACTCATCGGGACAGAAGGTTAGCGAGGAAGGCTTTATCTGAGCGGCCGGTTTGGGATTTACCACTACCCGAACGCTATCCTGCCCATCGCAGAGTGCCAGCGTAGGGCGGGCCAGCACTTCATATACCCCCGACTGATACACCCGGAGAGACGATTGCTGTTCTCCCGTTATATCCTTACCATTGCGTCGCCAGTGGTATTGATAACCGGGCTGACCATTGGCCTGTAGCGTTAAGGTATCACCGGCACAGTACGGGGCTGTTTTGGTCAGCGACACGGTAACCAGCGGAGCCGTTACAAACGTCACTTTCACCCCCTGCGAAGCGGTATCACTGGCACATTGATTGGCCAGGCTTTTAATGACCGTATACGTGCCCGGCGTGCGTACTTGTAGCGTATCGCTGGTAGACCCGCGCAGGTTGGCCCCATCCTTTTGCCACTGGTAGGCCCAAAGCGGATTTTTATCGACCGACAGAACCAGCGGCTGGCTGGCACACCAGATAACATCATTAGATACCTTTCCATTAGCCGTCACCACGGCCGGTGGTGGGGTATTGATAGAGCAGTCGACCACCGGAAGCTGGAAATCCCGCCGGACAACGCCAATGCGCACCCCATTTCGAAACTCTTCGCACTGTACGGTAAAGAGATATAAGCCGACCTCCGTAGCCCGGACGCGCAAAATACCCGTTGCCGGATCGATACTCAGGGCTGGATTTCCCGGAATGATACGACTCAAACTGTACCCTTGTTTCCAGTTTATAGGGGGGTAACTACTCCGGGGCGACTCATCTGAAACGGTAGGCGAGGTCCTGGTTGTGTACCCATTGAGGGGAGTTACCAGGGAGTAACGAAGCTGGTCGCCATCCGCATCGGTGGCGCCCACATCGAACGTAAAGGGTTTATTCAGGCAGATATAGTCGCCGTTTGGCAAGCGGAAATCAGGCGAAGCGTTGTAAACATTCGCCCCGTTTTTGAGCATGGCCGGAAATTCGAGGTAAAACGCCATAGCCACCCCGTTGGCAATAAAACTATCGACGTTGGTGAGCGCATCATTCCGGCAGCACCGCTCCCAAACCATGTAATAGCCGCCGGGGTCGGTATACAACTTTGTGTCAAACTGGAAGTCGGCATAGTAACGACCCTGCGTGAAACTCAACTGGCGCAGGGAAGCACAGGCGGCATTCCCGAACGTGAGCGGCACTATTTCCCGGAGGAGAAGGGTAATCCGCTCCACCAGAACGGGGTTATTTTTTCGGTATACCAGCAGCGTGACAGTAGGGTCCTGATTGCCAACGGTGCTTTTGGTGGCATCCCAGTATTGATTTAATTTTACTGTGAACAGGCCCGGCGTTATGCCAACAGGACGCATGCTTACATCACCTCCGATAATGTGGTTTGCCCGACCCTCCAGCGAAAGTAACCAGGCCATGAGTAACAACATGCTCGCGCCAAACCGACGGAATACTCCTCTCCTCCCCAAATGCATGATACCAGTACCGGATTCAATACGTACGCTTGAAACTCAATTGAATGTACGCAGATTTATGAAATAGTTGGTCAGGCCGACCCAGTCTTTTACTTTACGGCAAAACGGATAGCATTGTTTTAAAAACGCGCTGACCCCTATGAAGTTTATTTCGATAGGAACCCTTTGGCAATCAGGTACGGGATCAACAGCCAGAGCAGGCCTTTGACGAGGAAGAAGAGAAAACCCAGCCACCCTACGCGTTTAAGCCACAATTTGAATTGCTCGTTCATACAGCAAAGGTAGCAATTGCCGACCATTGCCCCCTGACCACCTGTACAGAAAACGACGGCTAGTTAAGCCATAAGTCCTTTTGTGCCCGTAAGAAGGACGGTTACTCAAAATTCTTCTTCGTCCGTAATTCTTTTACTTCAAAGTCGAACGGGAGGTTGTTCATGCACTTGAAGTGATTCATGGGGCAACTACCAGTTTGGGTTACCGAGCAGGGCCGACACCCAAGGCCGGGTGTTTCGAGCCGGACGTGCGGGGTTTTGTAGGGATAAAACCCGAATTGGGGCGTGGTACTACCCCAGATAGAGTAGATTTTCCGGCGGAAAGCAGCCGCAATGTGCATCAGCCCGGTGTCATGACTGAATACAATCCGCGCCCGCCGGAGCAGGGAGGCCGATTGATTGATGTTGTAATGGCCACAGGCATTATAGATGTGCCGTTCGCCAACGGCCCGCACAATTTCGTCGCCGATTTTGCGATCCTCCTTATCCCCCAGCAGCACGGTTGGGTAGTTTATTTTAAGGCATAGCTCAATCATACGCAGTACCGGTAGCCGTCGGGTCAGGCCCTTCCCACCAATGGCATACGCGACAAAATTCTGCCGGTGCGTTTCGGGAAGCCAGTCCGTTTCTACTTCATCCCGGTAGGGGATGAAATAATCCAGTCCCCGCCCATCGTTTTCAACGCCCAGTGGTAATACCGTTGCCATAAACCGGTCGACAATGTGCTGTTCGGTCATGGCGTTTATTTTCCACCGGATATACGCCCACTGCCGCATATTTTGTTTATCGACACTGTACGAACGACCGCCAATAAGTGCCTTGATCAGCCCGGTAGTAAAGGTATTCTGCAGGTCAATAACATAATCGAACGACTCAGCCTGGAGCTGGCGGATCAGTTTATACACACTTCCGTCCTGGTAATACGCCTTCGTAATGTACGGATTGGCATCAATGATTGGCTGATAGACCCGTTTCGTGCAATAGTAAAGAATGGCGTTCGGCATTTGCTGCTTCAAACAGCGCAATACCGGTGTAGTCAACACCACATCGCCGATAGACGCAAATTGCAAAACCAATATTTTTACCGCACGAGTCATGGTATGATCATTTATACAAAAATATCCCATTTACACCAACTCACCAAACAAATCAAAAAGGCCACCAGCGCGGTTTGTTTGGCGTTCGGTACAAACTGTTCTCGCAGGCAAGGCAGGGAGGATTAGTTGGGTAAGGAACAACAGTGGGCAAATCCACGGCCGGACTCCCGCGCCCCGCACTCCGATCTACGACCAGATAGGTGACCGACGTTCCATTGGCCCCGAAATAGCCATAAACCGGCTCATTGGTATTACCCATACTGTGTAGGTTACCCCGCACAGTAGACGGAGCGGCATCGAACAGACCGCCGGTGTTTCCCGTCAGTTGCCGGACGCTTTTCCAGAATTGGTATGCCCCCAGGCTCAATGCCTGCTGTTCTACTTCAATGTAATACCCGACCAGAGAAGTAAACGGCACCTCACTGATGAGTTGTCGGCTGATAGCCTGCCCGTTGATATTCGCATCGGAGTTGATGTTGATGCAGTTGTAGCAGCGGGTGATGTCCCAGCAGGGTGAGCAGCAGGAAATGCCCGTGTAGGTATTCGTGCGGGAAACGTAGGTTTTCCTACACACGTCCGTAAATTCATAGTGCGTCCAGTTCCACTTATAGTAGTTCCCTAGGGTGTCGGGGTCTTTGGTATCCAGGTACACATTCCAGGCCTGTTTGGCCGCAGACAGGCCAACAGCGGGGGTGTACACCGATTCATAGTATACTTTTTGAATGGGCGGTACTGCCGAAAGCAGTTCGGCTTCGGACTCGTACCGTTTCCCGTCTTTGGTCTGAATTGTCAGTTTGTACCGCCGTCCCACGGTACCCTGAATTCCGCTGGCCGTTGTCTGGTACGTCCCCAGCGACTGTTCTTTGAGCGTCTCCTGCCTGCCCAGGTTATCCGAAATACTAACCGTAGCCCCCGATTCGAGCAGGTTCAGACTTTTGAAAGAGTAATCTGCGGTGCGGGTCAATCGAATGGTGTAAGGCCCCGGCTGGTTGGTAATTTGTCCTTCTACCACGAGGGCAGGCTGACTACTAATGGTATCGGGCTGGTAAGGCGTAATGCAGGAAACTACCAGCCATCCAAACAGTAACAGGTAAGCATATATGACGGTCCGTAGCCTCATCAGAATTTAAAATTATAGGTTAGGGACGGGAAGGCCGTTCCGAAAATAGATAGCTTGTAAGCGTCGGTTAACGAGGCCGGACTCAGTTTATAGAAGATGGAGTACGCGTTTTTACGGGCGTACACATTGTATATGGAGAAGACCCAACTGCTCTCATTTTTCCGTTTCTTCTTGAGCATATTCTGCTCGAAAGTCATTGAAAAGTCGAGCCGGTGGTAATCGGGAACGCGCTGCTGGTTTCGGTCGAGGTAGATGGGAACGAGTACACCGGCCACGCGGGCAATGGCGGAGGGCTGGGTCGTTGGCCGCCCCGTGCTATAGGTAAAGTTGAGCGACAGGCTAAACCAGGTTGTGGGGCGGTGGGTAGCCAGCACATTTAGCGTGTGCGGTTTGTCGTAGTTGGCCGAATAGGGATTTCCGTTGTTCACCCGCTCATCTACGTACGGACTGTTCATGGTCAGGAATGTACGGGCGTAGGTATAACTCATGAATCCCGTCCAGCGGCCCTTGTTTTTCCGCAGTAATCCTTCAAAACCATACGCCTGACCCCTACCCTGCACAATTTGGGTTTCAACCGCCTGCGCCAGTTGCAGCTCGGCTCCATCACGGTAGTCGATGGCGTTGGCCAGGGTTTTGTAATACACCTCGCCCGATGCTTCAATGGCATTATCGGCGGTATTCCGGAAATAACCCAGCGACCACTGGTCGGCAATGGTTGGTTTGGTGTAGGTGTCACTCAGGTGCCAGCGCGAGGTAGGCAGTGCCGCCGTAGCATTTGTTACCTGCAATAAATACTGGCGCAACCGGCTATAACCAGCCTTGATGGCACTGCCTTCCCCCACCGACCAGCGAACGGCCAGCCGGGGTTCCAGCCCACCCGCCGTATGATAAACGGTACCGGCTCCGTAGGTTTTCGCAGATGATACTGTTTCATCCAGCCGGGGTCCGTTTTCCTGATACGTCCTCACGATTGCCGGTCCCCGATTGAGCAGCATCGAATAGCGTAATCCGGCAATAATAGCCACATCAGCATTCAGCTTCCACTCATCCTGCACGTAGGCTGCCAGTTCATAAGCACGTTCGCGGGCAAGGTCCACCGGGAGTACGTTGGAATAAGGGCCGGGTGTACGGGTGTTAGGCTGAACCAGATAATCGATAGCACTAATACCGCCCTGCCACTGATGCATTTCATTGGGCGTATACGTCAGATCTGATTTTACCTGCCGGTGCAGAATACCCGACTCCAGTTGGAAAGCATTGGAGGAATCGGGCGAGGACAGATCGGCCCGGTAACGACTCAGAATGAGGGCACTAGCCAGATTCACCCGCTTGCTCATGAAGTAGTTCCAGTGCAGAACCCCATTCATGGTCTGGTAATTAAACTTCGTTGACGAGGCATTGATCTCCTGCCCCGACAGCGAATCGGAGGCCAGTTTGAACACATCTGTGCTCACATAACCCGTTAAGGTAATCGTATTTTTCTCGTTGGGTTGGTACTTAAACTTGGTGGTCAGATCATAGAAGTTGGCCGTTGTTCCTTTCAGATTAGGCGGAGCCAGCTTAAAAAGAAAGTCATTGAACGAAGCCCGCGCTGCCAGCAGGAAAGACAGCTTATTTTTAATGATTGGCCCTTCAATCCCCAGCCGACTCGAAATAATCCCAATGCCCCCGTTTATCCCCCATTTCTCGGCGTCCGGCTCTTTGATCTTTACATCCAGCACCGACGAGGCCCGACCACCGTACGAGGCCGCCACGCCACCCCGGTTCAGGGTTACGTCGCGCACTACATCGGGGTTGAAAACGGAGAAAAATCCCAACAGGTGACTCGCATTGAAAACAGGAGCCTCATCGAATAAAATCAGATTCTGATCCGTACTGCCCCCCCGAACATTGAAACCCGGTGCCCCCTCGCCTACCGTCGTCACCCCCGGCAGCAACAGCAAACTGCGGATAATATCGACCTCACCCATCAGGGGTGGAATGCGCCGGATACTGCGAATACTCAGTTGCGATACGCCAATCTCAATTTTACGGACGTTGCGATCCGGGGCTTCGCTCGTTACCACAACTTCTTCCAGGTCTTTGGCATCATCTTCCATCGTCATCTCACGGAAGAGTGTCTTTTGCAGGGATATGGTATCCTGCCGGGAGCGGTACCCTACGTGAGAAAACCGGAGGATATAATTACCAGGGGGTAACTGGACAATGTAAAAACCATCTTTAGCGGTTACGTACCCTTTCGACACATCCAGTACGACAATGTTGACCCCCTGAATAGGTTTGCCGGTTTTAGCATCCTTCACATAACCCGTTGCGGAATACGTAGGACCAGTTGGATTTATTTTCTGTTGGGCTATGACACCGTTGAGCAGGCAAAATGACAATAACAGTACACCGTATAAGCGCATAGAGCAGATTTGGAAGTAAATCACAAACGACTGGCAAGCGTGTGAGTCAATAGTATAAAGTGGTAAGCAGTCCTATTTACCCTATAATCAAGTCTTCATTAACCGATAATTAATTCTCTATCAGAGTCAATTCTGCCAGCCCTGTATTCTTTTCTGACGCGATTGCAGGTAATCCGTCATCTCTGCCAGTGGCAGCACGTTGAAGGTCATGGCTTTTGTCAGGCCGCCTTTACGCCCGATGGCTACCCCGTAGTGCATGTCCAGCAAACCGGGCAGGTCATGCGCGTCGGGGTTGATGCTTAGCAGAACGCCCTGCTGCATGGCGTAGTCGATCCACCGCCAGTCGATGTCGAGCCGGTATGGACTGGCGTTGATTTCGATAACGACATTATGTTTGGCACAGGCATCAATGATGGCGCGGTGGTCGATGGGATAGCCTTCACGAGCCAGTAGCAACCGGCCCGTTGGATGCCCTAAAATCGTGGTGTACGGATTTTCGATAGCCCTTAGCAAACGAGTGGTAGCTTTTTCGAGCGACATGGTGAGGGTTTGGTGGACAGAGGCCACCACGTAGTCGAAGGATGCGAGGGTGGCGTCGTCGTAATCCAGCGAACCGTCGCCCAGAATGTCGGACTCGATCCCTTTGAAAATCCAAAAATCATCACCAAAACCAGCGTTAAGCTGGTCAATGTCAACCTGCTGCTGCCGTACCCGGTCAGCATCGAGGCCATTCGCGTAGGAGGCCGTTTTAGAGTGGTCGGCAATACCAAAATACGTCAGGCCCAGTTCGCGGGAGTAAGCGGCCATTTCAGCCACCGATTTTTTCCCATCCGACCAGGTACTATGGTTATGGAGCGTACCACGAAGGTCGTCCCAGGTTACCAGTTCATCGTTCTTATGGCGGCTGGCCCAGCGGAAAGCAAAGTCATCTTCCCGCATTTCGGGAACAATATAGGGCAGACCAGCCCTAGTGTAAATGGCCTGTTCTACCTCATGCATCGGCACATCGGCAGCCTCCGACACAACGCTGGTGTACGCAATTTGCATCAGCGGAGCCCCCCCGTCGCTTACCTGCTGGAGGTGGGCATCGGTCGCGGTATGAATGAATAATTGCCGGTTTATCTGCCCGGCCGGGTACAGCAACAACTCCACCAGCACGTCGAAACCGGTCAACCGTCCCCGCCAGGCAAACGGTGATGATTCCTGCTCCTGCTGCTCCAGACCGGGAACCTGATTGATAGTCAGCATGGCGGAAACGGGATCGCTGGTTTGGATAAGCAGTTGTACCGTATCGACCTCCTGCGCTTTCCGGCGAACTTGTCCGCTAATTTCAACCCGGTCGAAATGGGTTGTCAATACGTCGTGCAGGAGCGTGGCTACCATGGCCGCTTTATCCATCCGCACTTTACCCCGCTGCTCCTGCAAAAAAGCCAGTTCAGCCAGAATTTTCTCCTGCGTGTTGGCCCCAAACCCTTTAATCTTCGCAATCTCGCCCTGCTCACCCGCCCGCTGGAGGTCATTTAGATTATCGATGCCGGATTCCCGCCAAAGGGTACGCACTTTTTTAACACCCAGCCCTTTGATACGAAACATATCCAGCACTCCGGCGGGCGTTTGCGCCAGTAGTTCATCGAGTTCGGTCAGGCGACCCGTGTCGATAATCTCGCGAATCTTCTGGGCCATTGATTTCCCGATACCGGGGAGCTTGACCAGTTCATCCACGGAAAGGCTGGCGACATCGGTGGTTGCTTTGTCGAGGGTAAAAGCGGCACTTTGGTACGTACGAATTTTAAACGCATCCGCAGATCCGTCGCCACGGTCGTGGAGTTCCATCAACCGGGCCGTTTGTTCGAGTAAGTCAACGATATCAGCATTGGTCATGGGAAAATAGCAGTTTATGTGGCAAGTTAGGGAATCGGTCCGTTTTTCGTGGGGGGGCAGCTACAGGGCGTATTCACTGATTGATAACTAGGTCGTATTTGGTCAAAAGCCCAGGTAGATTGTGCAGCGAGAACCGGGCCTTTTTCACTTTGTTGTCGTCCGGGTTCAGTTCCAGATTATACGAACTGGCGAAGTCGGCCTGACTCAGGTTGTTGCCCTCAAACCGAGCCAGCTCCAGATTACAGTGCTTGAACACCGTTCCGGTCAGGTCGCATTTTATAAACTGCGCTTCTTTAATGGAGCAGTCGACAAACTGCGCTTTCTTCAGCTTACGGTCAATAAAAATGGTGTAGTCGAGCTGGCAATCCTGACAACTGATGTAAAACCCAAAAGCATTGCAGGGGCTGAAATCCACATGTGCCAGTTTGCAGCCGGAAAATCGGACATCGTATAACTTCGTGTTTTTCAATTCGGCCCGCGTCAGGTTACAGCCCTCAAAGTGGCAGTTGACGAAGTTAGCATTCGTGAACGCGGTTCGGGACAAATCCAACTTCCGGAACGTACATTCCTCAAACTCCTGCCCTGTCCATTGCGCCGGAAACGTCTGGTCGAAGACCTGGTTATAATATTCCATTGCTTCTAACTATACGGCCACGGGTGCTTTAATCGCCGGATAAGGCTCATAGTTTTCGAGCGTAAAATCGGCGTAAGTGAAATCAAAAACTGATTTCACATCAGGATTCAACCGCATGGTTGGCAACGGGCGGGGCTGACGGGCCAGTTGGGTATCTACCTGCTCCAGGTGGTTCAGATACAGGTGCGTATCACCACCGGTCCAGATGAACTCGCGGGCCGTGAAACCGCACTCCTGCGCAATCATCATCGTTAGCAGGGCGTAGCTGGCAATATTGAAGGGTACGCCCAGAAATACGTCGGCACTGCGCTGGTACAACTGACAGGATAGTTTCCCATCGGCCACGTAAAACTGCATAAGTAAATGGCAGGGGGGTAACGCCATGTTCGGCACGTCGGCCGGGTTCCAGGCCGATATAATCATCCGGCGCGAATCGGGCGTCTTTTTGAGCTGGTTCAACACATCCGTCAACTGGTCAATAACGCGTCCGTTCGGAGCCGCCCAGCTGCGCCACTGTTTGCCGTATACCGGACCCAGATCGCCATTTTCGTCAGCCCACTCATCCCAGATTGAAACGCCGTTGTCTTTCAGGTATTTGATGTTGGTATCGCCCTTAATGAACCACAGCAATTCGTGAATTATTGACTTCGTGTGTACTTTTTTGGTCGTTAGAAGCGGGAATCCCTCCTGGAGATTAAAACGCATTTGGTAGCCAAAAACGCTGATGGTGCCCGTGCCGGTGCGATCGGTTTTACGGGTGCCGGTGTCGAGAATGTGGCGAAGCAGGTCGTGGTATTGTTGCATGGAATTTAGTCAATGGGCAACGTAAAATGAATGATGGGAGATAGCTTCTAGTATGCAGGGCAGTGGAAACACACTAAGTTATTTTTTTGTCATCCCGACCGGTCGGGATGACAAAAAAATAACCTACACTAATGCTACATGTGTGCGTACAATGCCTACCATCCTGCATTGGTCTTTTTACATTATTCACTAATCTCGAACGAATAAGTAATATCGGCGGATGGGCGAAACTGGGCCGTTGCCGAGCAATATTTATCCATCGACAGGTCAATGGCCCGCTTCACTTTTTCCGCGTCCAGTTGTCCTTTTAGCAGGTAGGTAATATGAATTTTTTTGAAGGGTGAGGGCATGGCGTCTTTCTCCCGCTGCCCATCCACTTTCATCCGAAAATCGTTGACGACCTGCTTTTGTTTTTTCAGAATCAACACGATGTCGATGGCCGAGCAACCAGCCAGTCCCATCAACAGCATTTCCATGGGCCGTGCCCCGGCATTGTGCCCGCCAATATCGGTAGCGGCATCGATGTGCTGCGTCACGCCCGACATCCCTACTGCTTCAAAATGGAACGCATCATCGACGCGGGCAAGCTCAACCTGCATTGTTTTATACTCCCGAACCGTTTCAACTGGTTGTGAATCAATCATTGTGTTTTTTGCGTTTATGGAAAAGAACCGTTACTTTTCACTCAGGCAGCGTTTCTGCCCATCTGTATATAAGCCATGTCTGAAAAATTCACCGACGATATCTTCGACCTCAAAAACGACCGACGGCTCAGCGTTTATCTGTACCGGACTGGATTTGCGGCCTGGTTGTTTTATATCGTATCGGGTGCCCGATTTATGCAATCAGTGCGCATTTACCGAACAGACTTCGGGGTATTCTCGTTCTTCCTGATGGTGATGGCCCTGTCGACTTCCATGATTTACGACTACTACCATAACCCCGCTGAATTTGCTCAGAAGAAGAAATGGCTGGCTATCAGCTACGTCGTGCTGGCCGGTTTGGTTTACTTCTTCATCCTGAACAACAAGCCCGTTTCACTTGAGCACCTCCTGGGTCATGGCCTGTTCTAACGGGGTCAATAAGTCAGGGAATTTCGCCAAAAAATCAGGCCTTCTACTTCACCAGTTCTTTCTGGTATAATCCTACCAGCGTATCGACGGCATAGTCAATCTCTTCGGTCGTGTTGTACTTGCCAAACGAAAACCGAACGTAGCCGCGATTAGCATCCAGACCGGGCAACGCAGCCAGTACGTGCGAACCCACCTCAGACCCACTCGAGCAGGCCGACCCGCCCGACGCCGAAATTTTGGCAATATCCAGGCTAAACAGGAGCATATCGCTGATGTCCGACGCGGGCAGACTCACGTTCAGCACGGTGTATAAACTATTGTCAACATCGGCGGAATCTCCATTGAATCGTACCTCCGGCATCTTTCCAACCAGCCGGTCAATCATCCGGCGTTTTAGGGCTGTAATATGCTGTTGGTGTGCTTCCATGTCGCGGTAGGCGATTTCAAGTGCCTTTGCCAGCCCCACGATACCGTACACGTTCTCGGTGCCTCCCCGCATGTTCCGTTCCTGCGAACCACCGTAGATGTACGGATGAATTTTCACCTGACTAGCGTTGACGTACAGAAAACCGACGCCTTTGGGACCGTGAAATTTGTGGCCCGCGCCCACAATGAAATCGACCGGCAGTTTCTGCAAATCGTGCCGAAAGTGCCCCATCGTCTGCACCGTGTCGGAGTGAAGAATAGCATTGTATGACCGGCACAACTCCCCCACCCGATTCAAATCGAGCATATTACCAATTTCATTATTGCCGTGCATCAGCGAAACCAGTGACCGGGCTGCGCCATCGCTCCGATTTTGTGTTAACAATGCTTCGAGATGAGCCAAATCTACGTGACCTTTCTCATCAATGTCGACAAGACTCAATTGAATTTTACCCTGTTTTTCCAGGTGCTGGAGGGTATGCAGCACGGCATGGTGCTCCAGCGGTGAGGAAATAGCGTGTGTCAATCCGTAGGTTTCGATACTACACTGGATGGCTGTATTGTCGGCTTCGGTCCCTCCCGAGGTAAAGAAAATCTCGGCGGGGGATGTGTTCAGTAACGAAGCGACTGCTTTACGCGCTTTCTCGATAGCCGTCCGCACCGCCCGACCATGGCTATGAATGGAGGATGGATTGCCAAACTGGGTCGCCATGAGCGGCATCATGGCTTCCAGCACATCGGGATCGAGTTGGGTAGTGGCAGCGTTATCGAGATAAACGGCAGCGGGAGGTGTCATCGAATAATCGAGTTTGTGTAGCGGGCAAAGGTACAGCCAATCGGCTTATTGATGAAACACAATCAGATTGGTATCGTTCTATGGACAACCACTATTTCACATGCCCGCATGAATTTTACGCAGGCTTCCGGCCTTATCTACACTGAACTCAGTACCTGGATTCGTACCGCCGTTCGTTACTTACCCAATCTGGCGGTAGCTATTCTGGTTCTGATCGTCTTTACCTTTCTGGCTCGCCTGATTAGCCGCCAGGTTGTGCGCGGATTCGACCGATTCAGTCAGAATGCCTCGCTGATAAATCTGTCGGGGGCACTCATCCGCGTCCTGATTATAGCTGTGGGGTTATTTGTGGCGTTGGGTGTACTGGGGCTGGACAAAGCGCTTACCTCGTTACTGGCGGGGGCGGGGGTTATTGCACTGGCCGTAGGGTTTGCCTTTCAGGACCTGACAGCCAACTTTATTTCGGGAACGATGATTGCGCTGTCCCGCCCTATTCAGGTGGGAGACCTGGTTGAAACAAACGGGTTTATGGGTAACGTCCTGGACGTTAAGCTACGCTCCATTGTGATTGATAACGGGAAAGGGCAAACGGTAGAAATCCCAAGTAAAGATGTGTTCCAGAAACCCATCACCAACTACTCCCGGATGGGACTGCGACGCATCGAAATTGCCGCCGGGGTGTCGTATCTGGATAATTTAACAACGGTTCAGAAGGTAGCTAAAGCCGCTATTTCCCGCCTGCCGTTCCTGATACCAAACAAATCAGTCGACCTGCACTACCGAAATTTTGGTGATAATACCATTCAGTTTGTTCTCTGGTTCTGGATTAATCCGGCCACTACCAGTGCCTTATCTGCACAAAGTGAAGCCATGATTGCCCTGAAACGCGCCTTCGATGAAAACCATATTCTATTTATGTTTCCGATGGCTACGTTCGACCTGAAGCAGAAAATGGCCGAACAGCAACAACCTACTAATCAGCCAAACAAAACAGCGATTTAGAAAACCTCACCCAGATTGATAAATAACCCACGCGACCCGCCGATACCGATGCCATAGTCGATGGCAATATTGAGGTTAGATTGTTTGTTCACTTTGATACGCAACCCAACACCGCCACCGGGTAACAATCGACCAAACTGACTGGTATTCGGGTAATCACTGTAGGTCTGCATATTGGCAAATACAACCGCGCCCAGTAAGCCATTTCGGAGCAGTGCAGCCCGGTATTCTGTTTCCAGATATACCAGGTTCCGCCCCCGGAATCGTCCCTGCGTGTAGCCCCGACCCATATTGGCGTAGGTATCCCAGCCGGTGCTGGGCAAATCCAGATACGGGGCCTGATTACCGAAACTCAGCCAGGTAAGGTTCCAGAAAGCCAGAATATGCCGGGAATCGGGCGATAGAGGAATATACTTTCTCAAGTCAGCGATAACAGACTGCCAGTTCTGGTCGCTGCCCAGCCAGCGCAGGTTAGGCCGCAACATCACATTACCATAAAAGCCGTTTTGTGGGTTGTTGGGATTGCGCCGGTTGCTGAATTGAAAACTGACCGTTGGCCCCGACGACACCGACCGGGTGCCTGAACTATACCGATGAAAATCGTCATTGAGCAGGGGCGTCGCGTTCACTTCCTGAATGTCCCAGTGGTAATCGAGGGCGTACCCAATGCCCACAGAAAAATTGGGCGTCACCTGCCGCAAAACAGACTGGTACAACCGCAGAAAAGAATACGTCAGCCGGTCGTCGACATCGGGCCGGGAGCTTCCGCCGAGTCCATAATTATCCGCCGAGTAATCGAAGTAACGCCAGTCGCCCAGGATGTTGTAGCGGTTCCCTTTGGTCCAGATATTGGCCACAACCGGAATGATTATCTGCTTATACTGGGTGTACTGGGGCGTTGAAACGACAGTCGAAATGTTTTGCTTCGGATTGGTGCTGGTAAATGACAGGTTGGCATTTATCCCGACGGCAAAGCCCGTTTGCAGTGAATAGGCCATTTCCGGGTACACAAAAGGTTGGAATCCGGCCTCCTGACTTTCTGCCCGACGATGCCCTTTTCTATTGATGAATCGATAATAAACATCCCATACATCCGCCGAGGTATCCGTTCGCGATGTACCTGATTGTTGATCAGGTATGCGGGCAGAGTCAGCTTGTTGGCCATAACTACTGTACGACAAAACCACACTCAGCAGCAGGCCAATGCAACCTAAAAGCAGGCAGTAGGAAAAACCCGACGGGTTCATTTTGGCAGTTGACCTTGTAGCGTAATAAGTATGTACCACCCCGATTTATTTGCTGACTAACCCATTCTTACGCTGTTCCGTTCAATCAATGGAGAATGCCTAATTGAAGCAAACCTGCTTCGTCGGCAAAAAGATCTATCCCAATTGACACGGACAAATTCCTTTAAAAAACAACACCCATCCAGCCTGGCCGAATGGGTGTTGTTTGCTAGAAAAAACGCAGGCGTTTACTCCTCCTCGCCTTCCTCTTCTTCCTTCTTATACTGCTGGATAATTTTGTACAGTGCTTTCTGTTTTTCCAGGTCCGGGAAGAACTCAAACAGCTGTACGTGTGCGTCGTAATCCAGCGAAAGAGCGGCTTCCAGTTGAATGAGTGCCTCGCGGTAATGACCCGCATGAATCAGATAAACCGCCGAGCGATAATACAAATCAGCATCGGTGGGCATATCGTTTATACCCGCCTGGATAATATCGTTGGCCCGCAGGAAATCACCCTGATCAAACGGCACCAGCGACCAGGTTAGGTACACGTCGGGGTTTTCAGCGTCTACTTCGGCGGCCTTCTCAAAAGCCTCCACGCTCGATAACACATTCCCAATTTTGTACTCCGTTTCGGCAATGGCGATGTAATATTCCCCATTCTGGTCATTCAGTTTCACCGCCTTTTGCAGAAAAGGCAGGGCCTGATACCACTCGCCCGATTCGCTCAGACAAACGCCCAGGCCGTACCAGGCTTCGTCCCACATCGCATCCATCTTGATGGCCTCGCGGTACTCCTTGATGGCTTCGGGAACCCGGTCCTGTTTCTCCAGACTGGCACCCAGATGACAATACGTATCGGCGGTAGCTTCTTCGTATTTCAGCGTTTCCCGGTAGCAGACTTCAGCCTTCTCAAACAACCCCAGATTCATGTAGGTATTGCCCAGATTAAAGTGCGCCGACGCAAAATCAGACTTGATAATAACCGCGTAATCGTAGGCTTCGGCCGCTTCGGCAAAACGCGCCAGTTTACTGTACGCAATACCAATGTTGTACCAGGCATTGTAGGAATAAGGGTCTGCGTCAATCAACTGCTGATAATACGACAGACTGTTTTCCAGTTCGCCCGTAATGTCCAGGCAGAAAGCCAGTTCATACAGGGCATTTTCATTGTTAATGTTCAGCGCAATCGACTTTTTGTATTGCGTGATGGCTTCATCGAATTTCCCCCAGTTTTGGTAGCTCTGCCCCAGTTGAAACAGGATATCATCCTTATCCTCCGCCCGGTCTAGTAATTCTTCCAGCACCTGAATGGATTCCTCATAGCGCCCGGCCATGTTCAGCACAGAACCTTGCATGAACGGCACATCGAGATCACCGGGGTTAAACAATGAGGCCTGTTCCAGTAAATCCAGCGACTCATCGAATCGTTGGAAATTAGCCATAATCTGGGCTTTGTCGAGCATCAACTCCAACGCGTGAGGGAAGTTTTCCAGACCGGATTCGGCGGCTTTAAATGCCTTGTCTAAGTTGCCCTGATTGAGGTAATGCTCAACCATTTGCTCGTAGACATCCAGGTCGAAAAACTGGCTTTGCTGTTGGTCCAGCATTTGCTCAAAACGCCGGATTGCCTCTTTGATATCGCCTTCTCGTTCTTCGAACTCTTGCTCCATGCTATTGCCTTAAAAGTTTTGGCGGATAGGGGCCGCGCCAATGGCGCGATTTATCCTTTGGCCATTCAATATATACCCAAAAAACTAAACCTCCAACCGAATGGCCGAAAATTTACTAACCCGCTTCCCCCCTGCCAAACGCATCCGACACCCGTCCCAATGTGTCATTTAATGTCCGGTACTGAAAATCAAGCACCTGCTCTATTTTATGCCCGTTGTACTGGTACTGCGCCCCCGACGACCGGGCGGTTTCCCGCGTAATCAGGGGATTCTTTCCCGTTATCCAGGCCCGCATGGCTTCCAGCGGCCATAAAAGCCGCGTTAATGCCGGAGCAACCCGTATGCCGGGAGGCCGTTTATGCAGTGCATTGGCTATCTGTTCTAACAAAGACCGGTAGGGAATGGTGCCCCCATTCAGGATGTAGCGCTCAGCTGTTACATGAGCCTGCATTAACCGGGCCAATACATCCGCTACGTCCAGCACATCCACGTAATTGACCAGCCCAGCCGGGTAAAACGGTTTCTCATCGTAGACGTATTTAATGAGTTGCAGACTACTTCGGCTCCAGTCGCCAACGCCCAGCACCACAGACGGACTGACCATTACGGCATTTAGCCCTTCGGCCACGCCCCGCCACACTTCGAGTTCGGCCTGGTATTTGGTGATGGCATAGCCCGAATTATTGGGCGACTCCTCCCACTTCTGCTCCTCGTCGAGTACCATCGGTTCATCCGGTTTACCCGTTTTATCGACTGGCCTGCCTATGGCCGCTACCGAGCTAATGTAGCCTAGTTTTCGTACGCCCACTTTCAGGCATACGTTTACGATGTTGGCGGTGCCTTCCACATTGATATGCTCCATGCGGTCGCGGTCTTTGGGAAAGAAAGAGACTATTGCAGCCGCATGTATAACGTCACTATTTGGAACAATAGCGGCTTCGAGCGACGGAATATCCAGCACATCGCCCTCTCGCCAGTTGATGCGTTCAGCCACATCGACCAGCAGTCCGTAGCCATTGGCTGGCCGGTACAAAGCCGAAACCGTGTACCCATCGGCCAGATACCGCCGGGCGATATGAGAGCCGACGAACCCGGTGGCTCCGGTAATAAATACTGCGTTAGTTGATTGAGATAAAGTCATTCAAAATACGTTCGAGCGTGAGGAAGCCGGGTGCCTGACGCGTATGCAGGTCGGTGAGTAAGCGGAGGTAGTTTGGGTCCGTTTCAATCGATTGACTTTTCAGCTTGGCACCCAATAAACGAATATCCGAAGAGAACGTATAATCGGCCATGTTCAGTCCCACCTGAGCCGCATTCCATAGTAGAAATGTTTCGATTGCCTTGTCAATGATTAGCAGGTATTGGTTAGCCCCCGGTTTACGCTGAAAACAAACTTTGTCCGATTCTTCAATCGTTTGAAATGTGCGTAGGTAACGGGGCTTGTGCTTATCATTATCAACAATACCGATCAAAGCTACGGCGTCTGATTTCACCGTTTCCAGCGATTTCGACACTTCATTTATTCCGGCAGCATGTTCAATTATCAGCGGGTTGGTAATGAAATGAGTGATAAGAGTTGTATCGGCATGGCATTCGGGGTACAGACGAATACGATCAGGCATTAGGCTCGAACTTGTTAAGGTTAAAGAATACATTCGTGCTGTAATCCAGAATATCCGTCAGTTCCTCTTCGGTCAATGCCCTTACGTGCGTCTGATAATCTTTGTAGTAGGTGATAAAAACATTCAGGTCTTTGTAGTCCATTTTTTCAATGAACGGATGGAGCATATACGGACTGTGTGTAGAAATAAAGTACTGATTATCCTCGTCGTAGATCATCCGATACGCCATTTCCTGCGTGTAAGGCGGAAACGAATGCACTTCCGGTTCTTCAAAAATGATAACCGAGTCTTTGTTTGATTCGATGGCCGTGATGTAGAACATGAACCGCCGGAAGGTATCGGCGATGGTGTAATAGTCAAATTTATAAACGTAGTATCCTTCTCTGCGCTGTAATTCAAATGACTGAGCTTCCCGGTCAAGGACAAATTCTAGGCCTTGCTCATGAAAGAGTTTACCAAACTCTACTTTTAAATAATCTATGTTATTGACGATATTGAAAAGATTAGTCCCATTGGGCGGCAATAAAAATTGCGAAAAACGCCCGTCTACCCTGTCAAGATTTTCAAAATCGTACTTCTTAATTGAGTAAATCCCCTCAAAGTCAAACCCTCTATTGGCAAGTTCTCTATCAAAATTACCCTCTCTCGAAATTGTAAAATCAAATTTATTCGGGATAGCATATTGACTATCTAAATTACTATAAATCAAATCAATATCTTCCTTTTTAGATGCGACAATTCCTCCATTTGAATAAAACTCATATTCTACATCACTATCTTTCTTCTGTCTCAAATATGCTACATTTCTATTAGTTTTTACAGATACTAAGAGACTGTCATTATTCTCGTAGAACAGGTGCCGGATTTGTTTATAACGAACAAAGTTCCTCATAAAAACTTGGTCACTGTACTCTACCCCCATCAACCCCAACCCTTCCAGAATATTCGATTTCCCGACGTTGGGCTTGCCGATGAATACGTTGACACGCTTGCAGTCCAGGTGCAGGTCTTTGATGGACTTGAAGTTTTTAATGTCAACCCAGTTCAGGAAATTATTCGTGTTCGGCGTGTTGTTCTCCATAGCGGCCCGGCGGTTCTCTTTGTGTAAACATAACAAGGTTCGGGCCTGAATTGCTAATTTTGCCCAAATTTGAGGTTCTTCGCTATGCCAGCCGTCGCCCCTCAAACGTCGAACTCAAAAATAATGTTAGAAAACCCCCAACGCTATACCGTTACGGCGGCTCTCATTTACGCCAATGGCCCCATTCACATTGGGCACTTGGCCGGATGCTACCTGCCCGCCGATATTTACGTACGTTACCTCCGCTCAACGGGTAAGGATGTCGCCTTTATCAGCGGCACCGACGAGCATGGCGTGCCCATTACCATTAAGGCCAAAAAAGAAGGCATTACTCCGCAGGAAGTAGTTGATAAATACTACGGGCAAATAAAAGAGTCGTTCAGCCAGTTTGGCATTTCATTCGATATCTACTCCCGCACCTCCAGCCCGGTTCACCACGAGACTTCGCAGGAGTTTTTCCTGAAACTCTACGAGAAAGGCGATTTCGTAGAGGAAGTGACCGAGCAGTATTTCGACGAGGTAGCCAATCAGTTTCTGGCCGACCGTTACATTGTGGGCACCTGCCCCGTTTGCGGCAACCCAAATGCGTATGGCGATCAGTGCGAACGCTGCGGTACGGCCCTTAGTCCGACGGAACTGATCGAACCACACTCCACGCTCTCCGGCTCGAAACCCGTGATGCGTTCGACCAAAAACTGGTTCCTGCCCCTCGACCGGATGCAGCCCGACATTGAAAAGTACGTGAACAGTCATCCTGAATGGAAAACCAACGTGTCGGGTCAGTGTCAGTCGTGGCTCAAGGAAGGGTTACGGCCCCGCGCCATGACCCGCGATTTGGACTGGGGCATCAACGTGCCGTTGCCCGACGCCGACGGTAAAGTACTATACGTTTGGTTCGACGCGCCCATCGGTTACATTTCCATGACGAAAGAATGGGCCGCCGGACAGGGGAAAGACTGGGAATTATACTGGCGCGACCAACACACCAAGCTGGTTCACTTTATCGGCAAGGACAACATCGTTTTTCACTGCATCATCTTCCCCGCCATGCTCATGGCCGAGGGTAGTTTTATCCTGGCCGACAATGTGCCCGCCAACGAGTTCATGAACCTGGAGGGCGACAAAATCAGTACCTCACGCAACTGGGCGGTCTGGCTGCACGAATACCTGGACGAAATGCCCGACAAACAGGACGTGCTTCGGTATGTGCTGGCTGCCAACGCCCCCGAAACCAAAGACAGCGAGTTTACCTGGAAAGATTTCCAGACGCGTAACAACGCCGAACTGGTCGGCATTTTCGGCAATTTCGTGAACCGGGCGGTGGTGCTGACCCACAAGATGACAGAAGGCCACGTTCCGGTACTTGGCGAACTGACCGACTATGACCGGCAGGTACTGGATGAACTAGTGCTGTTTCCCGACCGTATCGGGCAATCGATCAGACAGTATCGGTTTCGGGAAGCGTTGGGCTATCTGCTCGACCTGGCGCGAATGGGGAACAAATACCTGGCCGAAACCGAACCGTGGAAAGCCATTAAAACGGACCCGCTCCGGGCGAATACCATCCTGAACATAGCCCTACAAATCTCGGCCAACCTCAGCATTGTTTGTGAACCCTTCCTGCCGTTTACGGCGGAGAAGTTACGCGCCCAGCTCAACATCACGGAAGATTTCGACTGGACGAATGCGGGCCGGGCCGACCTGCTGATCGAAGGCCACGCCTTGGGAAAGGCCCCTGCCGGACCCGCCGACCTGCTTTTTGCCAAAATCGAAGACGACGAAATCAATAAACAAGTCCAGAAATTGCTGGATGCCAAACGTATGAATGAATTGGAAACTAAGACTGTGTCACCCGTTCGGGATGAGATTACCTACGATGACTTTGCCAAAATGGACATTCGTATCGGCACCATCACCGAGGCCGAGCGCGTACCCAAAAGCGATAAACTTCTGAAACTGACAGTAGACGACGGCATGGGCGGACGGCAGATTCTGAGCGGCATTGCCAAACACTTCACGCCCGAAGAAATCATTGGCAAACAGGTAACGTTTCTGGCCAACCTGGCTCCCCGAAAAATGATGGGACACGAGTCGCAGGGGATGATCCTGATGGCCGAAGACCGCGACGGTAAACTGGCCCTCATTGCCCCCCCCGACGCGGTCTGGAATGGCGGTACGGTTTCCTAAAAGACGCAGTAGTGGGTAAGCATACCCAACGACCGGAAAGCGGATTAAAACGCCTTTCAGTCGTTGGGTATGCTCATTAAAACTACCATTATTTCAGGAACCGGTACCGGTAAGGAACATGTCTGGCGGGGTTTAGTACAACAAGTTAACTTTTACCAGCCTATATTTGTATGATCAGTTTTGGGTCGGCAAATCAGTTGAACCAATAATATTTCACTCTTAGTTACGTACAACAATGAACAAAACAGGCGTTCTTTTTTTGCTTTTAACACTGGGCCTTATGGTCAATGGGTTTGCTCAGACGGCTACACCAACGGCTGCTCCGACTGATTTTTATGCCGGAAAATGGGAAATTTCAATTGCCGGAACCCCCAATGGCGATGTTAAGCTATTAACCGACCTTGTCCGGAAAGACGGTAAGCTCACCGGCGAACTAACCAATGCAGCCGATGCGACCAGCCCTAAAATGGCCATTACCAAAATAGAGGAGAACGGTGATAAACTGGCTATCTCCTTTGATTCGCCCCAGGCGGCTGATTTGACATTGAACCTGGCGAAAGTGGATGAAGATACCCTCAAAGGCGAGGTGTATAACCTCGACGCAGTTGCCAAACGGGTAAAATAGCAACGACAAACCCGTTCGTCGCGGTAAGCTATTAATAAACGGCAAAAGCCTCATCAAGGATAACTACCTGATGAGGCTTTTGCCGTTTATGGAATGAAATACCCCAGACTGTGTTTGATTTCCTTCAGCACGAAGGTGCTGTTGAGTACCCCGATATTCTCGATCTGAGACAGTTTGTATTTCACAAAATCATGGTATTCATTCAGGCTTCCTATGTGAATTTTAAGCAGAAAATCTACCTGTCCAGCCATGTGGTAGCATTCCTGCACCTCTTCCAGATTCTGCACTTCTTCTTCAAACTTGTCGATAAATGCCTTGTCGTGGTAGCGCATAGATACCTGACAAAATGCCATAATTGGCTGCCCGAGCAGGCTTTTATCCAGCACGGCTACGTACTGTTTGATGTATCCCAGATTTTCCAGTTGCTTAATGCGCTCGTAAACCGGCGATAGCGTCAACCCAAGTTTCGAGGCCAGTTCCTTGGTCGTCAGCTTGGCATCCTGCTGAAGCATTCGCAGTAGTTGCTTATCAATCTCATCTAACTTTTCCATACCGAAAATTTTTCTGCAAACCCCTTTTTGTCAACTCAACATCAAGTGTATTTATTGGCAAATAACCCATTTATCAGGAATTTTTGCGGTTTTATTTCACATAGTTCAACTTATTATCGACATAACTAACTTTGTACCATAATATATACTTCATCAACGAACGTTTTATCACCCAATCCTTATTCATTGGTCATGCAGCGGGAAACCATCTTAGTAATCGGAGCCAATGGGCAAATAGGCACGGCACTGCTCCCTCAGTTGCAGGCGCAGTTTGGGTTTGATCGGGTCATTGCCGCCGATTTGCAAAAGCCCGCATCGGATACCAGTATTTTTGAACTGCTGGACGCGACCAAACCCGACGTACTGACGGACGTAGTGCGTCGGCACCGGATAACCCGGATTTACCATCTGGCGGCCATACTATCGGCCAAAGGGGAAAGCGACCCGCTCTGGGCCTGGAACCTGAATATGCAAACTTTGCTCAATGTGCTGGAGGTGTCCCGGTTGCATAGTATCCGGCAAGTGTTTATTCCCAGTTCGATTGCGGCCTTTGGCGAACACGCGCCTAAGTATGACACGCCCCAAACGTCAATTCTGGACCCGGCTACGGTGTACGGTATCAGTAAGGTAGCCGCCGAGAACTGGTCGCTGTATTACCATAAGCGATACAAGCTGGATGTACGCTCACTGCGGTACCCCGGCGTAATCAGCTATCAGTCGATGCCGGGTGGCGGCACCACCGATTATGCCGTCGCTATTTTTCACGAAGCCGTTCAGGGGAATAACTTCGACTGTTTTCTGTCGGCCGATACCCGCCTTCCGATGATTTATATGGCTGATGCGCTGCGGGCAACGCTGGAATTGATGGAGGCCCCCGAAGCATCTATCAGTGTGCGAACGGCCTATAATCTGGCGGGCATGAGTTTTACACCCGCTGAACTGACAGCCGCCATTCAGACCTACTACCCAAATTTCGTTACGCAGTACACGCCCGATTTTCGGCAGGCTATCGCCGACTCGTGGCCCAAAACCATCGACGATTCGGTGGCCCGGCAGGATTGGGGCTGGAAACCGGCTTTCGACCTGCCCACCATGACACACGACATGATTTCTAACCTGACTACGGTTTATCAGCCAGTAGTCACAACCCCATAAACGCCATGTACGGAACCATAAAAGAACAACTTCGGCAGGAACTGGACAGCATCAAAGAAGCTGGCCTGTATAAGTCAGAACGGATTATTGTTTCACCCCAATCCGCCGTCATTGCCATTCACGATGGCCGGGAGGTACTGAACTTTTGCGCTAACAACTATTTAGGTCTGTCCTCGCACCCGGACGTTATAGCAGCTGCGCATGAAACGCTGGATAGTCACGGTTTTGGCCTGTCGTCGGTGCGGTTTATCTGCGGTACGCAGGACATTCACAAAGAACTGGAGCGACGTACTGCCGAGTTCGTCGGAGCGGAAGATTGTATTCTATACGCAGCGGCCTTCGATGCCAACGGGGGCCTTTTCGAACCCCTTTTGGGCGAAGAAGATGCCATCATTTCCGATGAACTGAACCACGCGTCCATCATAGACGGTATCCGGTTGTGCAAAGCCAAACGACTCCGTTACAAACACAATGACATGGCGGACCTAGACGCGCAGCTAAAAGCGGCTGCATCAGCCCGCCGAACGCTGGTGGTTACGGATGGGGCGTTTTCGATGGATGGCACCATTGCTCAACTGGATAAAATCTGCGATCTGACCGATCAGTACGGCGCTATGGTGATGGTGGACGAATGCCATGCCAGTGGTTTCCTGGGCAAAACCGGCCGGGGCACTCCCGAGTACCGGAACGTGCTGGGGCGCATCGACATCATTACGGGTACCTACGGCAAGGCACTGGGTGGCGCGTCGGGTGGTTTTACGGCGGCCCGCAAAGAAATCGTTGATCTGTTACGGCAACGTTCACGTCCCTACCTGTTTTCCAATACGCTGGCTCCGGCCATTGTTGGGGCCTCCCTGAAAGTACTGGACATTTTGCAGGCGTCCACCACCCTGCGGGATAAACTGGAGGCCAATACCCGTTATTTCCGCGAAGCCATGACCACGGCAGGATTCGATATTTTACCCGGTGAGCATCCCATCGTGCCTATTATGCTGTATGATGCCCCACTGGCGCAGGAATTTGCCGCCCGACTTTTGAAGGAAGGTATCTACGTTATTGGGTTCTTTTATCCGGTCGTGCCAACGGGTAAAGCCCGTATTCGGGTGCAGATTTCGGCCGGGCACGAGCCGGAGCACCTGGAGCAGGCGGTGGCCGCTTTTACCAAAGTAGGGCAGGAACTGGGCGTGCTCAAGGTGGGTGAAGCGGTCAGCTAACCGTTCCCTTCACCTTATTGACAGCAAGTTCCTTCCGGTCGGAAGGAGCTTGCTGTTGTAGGTTACCCCAGCCGGCAAATGCGTTGCACTGAATCATTGGTATTACCGGTGATGTAGCGTAGATGGTCTACAACGCAGGATACTAGTTTTCCTGCCTTATCCGAACTACCAGTTCCGGTTCCAGAATCACCGACTGAAACGTATCCGGAAGCTGATTATCGGCGGACTCAATGGTCGAAAGCAAGATTTCAACGGCCTTCCGGCCAATCTGATAGGGATGCTGCTCAACGGAGGCCAGCGGAGAGCAATCCATATAGGCCGTTAGGGGCAGATTGGCAAAACTGACGAACGAGATATCGTCATTTATCCGCAGCCCCTGCTTCCGGCAAACCTGCATGGCATCCAGTGCTACGTAATCATTGAAGGCCAGTACCGCATCGGGTGGGGCGGTAGACGTTAGCAACTGGATCATTTTCTGACTGGTATCTTCCGGCGTCAGATCCACCCGTTTTATCAGTGCATTCTCTACCGGCAGATTTTCTTCCAGCAGGGCCCGGATGTATCCCCGGTACCGATCCTCACTGGCCACTAGCTGGTAAGGGCCATTCAACAAAGCAATCCGCCTGAACCCGCGACGGGCCAGCCACTTGATGGCCTCATAGGCCCCCTTTTCCATATCGCAGCCAACCTGGTGCGTGTTAATGTTGGGCGGAATGCGGTCGAACAGGACCACCGGCACACCGCGATCAATCAAATCCTGAATGTGCTGAAACTGCTGTGATTCTTTCGCTACGGACAGCATTACCCCGTCCACCTGATTGCGGGCCAGCATGGACAGAATCTGCCGCTCCCGGTCAAATAAATCGTGCGACTGGTATAGGGCAACGGTATAGTGGTGACTGAATGCCAGTTCTTCAACGCCATTGACGACTTCCGAGAAAAAATTCTCCCGAATTTCCGGCAACACCATGGCAAACACACCGGTCTTGCCCGTTCGCAGATTACGGGCCGTCTGGCTGGGCGTATAGCGTAGCCGTTCTGCCAGTTCATGCACGGCATCACGCGTCTTGCGGCCAATCCGGGGGCTATCCTGAAGCGCCCTCGACACGGTAGAGGGCGAAATCTTTAATTGACGGGCTATTTCCTTTATAGTGATCACTTCTTTTACCGATTAGGCAAATCGCTTCTACAAAATAGCCATTTGCCCCATAAAGACGAAATTTTTCCTGTTTTAGACAAACGTTTGTCTACGACATGACAAACGTTTGCGCACGGCAATTACTCCTTTTTTTACCTGGTTACGAGTTCCCGTACCCATTATTTCTATCTGTTTCTTTTCTAATTTTAATCATTCCTTAATGACTTAGTCAGCGCTAAAGCTACCAGAATCAGGCGCTTCACTCATCCTTTACCGATCATACTATGTCGTCTACTACCCGTCGTTCCTTTCTGCGCACAGCCGCCCTCAGCGGTGCTGCCGTCCCCCTCATGCCTTCGCTCTACAATACCGTACTGGCGGGCAACCAACCGGCGCCACTGGCCAAAGTAAGGCTGGCCTTTATCGGCGTCGGGCTGCGCGGACGGAATCACCTGCAGCAGGCCCTGTACCGACCCGATGTCGAGATTACGGCTATCTGCGACATTTCGGCCGATGCCATTGCGAAGTCGAACGCCATGATCGAGAAAGCGGGTCGTAAAGCACCCGTGGCCTATACCAAAGGGGATGAAGCCTTTAAAGATATGCTTAAACGCGATGATATCGACGGGGTTGTGATTGCCACACCCTGGGAATGGCACACGCCCATGGCCGTTGCCACGATGAAAGCGGGTAAGTACGCCGGTGTGGAGGTATCGGCAACGGTAACGCTGAAAGAATCCTGGGATCTGGTCGATACGTACGAGAAGACCAAATCGCACTGCATGATTCTGGAAAACGTCTGCTACCGGCGCGACGTAATGGCTATTCTCCACATGGTTCGCCAAGGTATGTTTGGCGAGATGACCTATGCCCACTGTGGCTATGAACACGATCTGCGTAACATCAAATTCAATGACGGCACGGCTCGTGGCGTAGGTGCCGAATTTGGCGCAAAAGGGTACTCGGAAGCGGGTTGGCGTACCCAGCACTCCGTCGACCGGAACGGTGATTTGTACCCGACGCACGGGTTAGGACCGGTAGCCCACTGGCTCAACATCAACCGGGGCAACCAATTTGTTCGACTCACCAGCATGGCCACCAAAAGCCGGGGACTGCATAAGTATGTAGTCGACCACGGTGGTACCAATCACCCCAATGCGAAAGTCAACTTCAAACTGGGCGATGTGGTGACAACTATGGTTGAATGCGCCAACGGCGAGAACATTGTCATCATGCACGATACTAACTCACCCCGCCCCTACTCACTAGGTTTCAGGGCGCAGGGCACGCAGGGCATCTGGATGGACGACAATGACATGATTTACCTGGAAGGCATATCGCCCAAGCCCCATACCTGGGAGCCGTTTGCGCCCTATCAGGAAAAGTACGACCACCCCCTCTGGAAAGAACACGCCCAAACGGCCCAAAACGCCGGGCACGGTGGCATCGACTTTTTCGTGTTGCGTGCCTTCATCGAATCCATCAAAAATCAGGTTGCGCCCCCCATCGACGTGTACGACGCGGCTGCCTGGAGTGCCATCAGCCCGCTGTCGGAAGAGAGCATTGCCAAAGGGAGCAAGCCGATGGATATTCCCGATTTCACCCGGGGAAAATGGAAAACCAACAAGCCCATTTTTGGCCTGAACGAAGTGTATTGACTCGACCTACCCGGCAGTAAACGACAAACCACTATCTATCAACCGATTAATACCCTGTTGACGGGGTGGGCTGGTAGTGTATTGACCACATCACGTACAAATTAAGCGCACTTTCCTAATCTGCTTCACCATGATAAAGTTTTATGCTTTCGTGATTGCGTTGCTGCTGGTCAGCACAACGACCACGACCTACGCCCAATCCGTCAACCTGACGGGTACCGTTTATGATGATACCGGCCAGCCACTGCCGGGCGCAACCGTTGTTGTTCGGGGTACAACGCAGGGCACAACGGCCAGTGCAGCGGGACTATTCTCGCTCCGCGTTCAGCCAAACGATGTACTGGAAATCAGCTCTATCGGCTTCCAGGGCACAACGATCAACGTAGGTAACCGAACCTCCCTAACGGTATCACTCGCCAAATCAGAATCGACCCTGAACGAGGTAGTGGTATTGGGGTATACCACTACCACCCAGAAGAACCTGACGGGTGCCGCGCAGGCCGTATCCGCCAAAGAACTAAAAGACGTGACGGCGAACAACGTTGGCCAGTTATTGCAGGGTAAAGCAGCCGGTGTTTTTGTGGGCAACAGTTCCGGCGACCCCCGCACTCCGCCCAAAATACTGATTCGGGGCATTGGCACACTCACGGCCAGTTCCAACCCGCTTTACGTGGTAGACGGGGTCATTGGCGGCATTCCTAACCCCAGCGATATTGAGTCCATTACCGTACTGAAAGATGCCGCATCGACGGCATTATACGGCGCACGGGCATCCAACGGCGTCATTGTGGTCACTACGCGCCGGGGGGTGGCCGGGAAAACCCGCCTGACAGCCCGACTGAACAAAGGAGTAGGGAACCTGAGCCTGGGCAACTTCCGGCTGCTCAACGGGCAGGAACTGTACGACCTGCAAAAGACTGTTTTTCAGCGCGACCGGCCCACGGGCGTTCTCACGGACTACCTGCCCACGCCCGAAGCCAATGCCAACACCAACTGGTTCGACCAGGCGTTCCGGCTCGCCACCAACACGCTGGCCGAACTGAGTGCCGCGGGTGGCAACGACAAAACCCGGTTTTTCCTGGGTAGCAACTACTATCAAGAAGACGGTATCCTGAAGGGAACGGGCCTGAACCGGTTTGGTATACGGCTCAATTTCAGCCACAACCTGAGCGACAAATTTCGGGTGAGCCTCAACACGGCCGGTACCTACACGCGTGGGTTCGACAATAGCAACGGCGCTCTGTACGGTGCCTACACCTACCTGCCGTACGATGACCCTTACTACAAGGGAGTACCGTACAACCCGGTAACCGGTGCGAAGAAATGGTACGGGCGCGACAACGCCAACTTCATCAATAATCAGCAGTTCAACACCTTCAACGAGAACACCTTCGCTGGCGATGTGCTCCTGAAGGCCGAGTACGACGTGTTGCCCTGGCTTACCTTCTCGACCACCAACCGGGCGCAATCAACCTACTACGGCAGCGAGGGAAGTCAGGATTTGCGCGGTAATGCCGCAGCCGATGTGCTGGGACGGCTCACAAATTTCTCCAGTCGCAATTACAACCTACTCTCGTCCAACCTGTTCCGCTTCAAGAAAAGCTTTACCGGCGGCCACACCCTCGACGGGCTGGGCGGGTACGAGTATCAGACATATTACTATGAATCCCTGGGGGCTACCGGCAAGGGTATTTTCTCCGGGTTGAACATCCTGGATGCCACGTCGCAGCCCGAAAGCATCAACGGTAGTAAGACCGATAACGCCTTCCAGTCCTACCTGTTTCAGGCCAATTACGGCTACAAGGAGAAATACCTGGTTACTACGTCCTTCCGGCGCGATGGGTCGTCCAAATTCGGGCGCGACCGGAAATACGGTAATTTTTACGCCGTTGGCCTGACTTGGATTGCCTCCAACGAAGCCTTCCTGAGCAGTAACTCGACGGTCAACAACCTGAAATTCCGGCTCAGCTACGGTACCACGGGCAACGCCGACGGCATTGACGATTATGCCTCGCAGGGTTTGTACAACCTGACGGGTCAGTACGCTGGTGTACCCGCGGCTTTTCCGGTCCGCATCGAAAACCCGAACCTGTCGTGGGAAGTGTCCAATAACGCCAACATCGGCGTGGATGCCACGCTGTGGAACCGGCTCAACATCACCGTAGATGCCTACAACCGACTGACCAACAACCTATTATTTAACCGACCTTTGCAGGGTACCAGTGGATATTCGTTCATTACGGAAAACATCGGGGCGGTTCGAAATCAGGGGGTTGAGGTAGTCCTGTCGGCCGACATTCTGCAAAACACCGCCTTCAAATGGCGGGCCGAATTGAATGCGGGCATGAACCGCAACCAGGTTACGGGTCTGTACGGCGACCGGACTTTTGTAGCCAATGGACAACGGCCATTCGCACTGGACAAGCCGTTGAACAGCTGGTACATGCGCCGGTGGATGGGCGTTGATGCGCCCACCGGCGACCCACTCTGGGAGAAGGTAAACCCGGACGGCAGCCTGGCCACAACCAACAATTACAACGAAGCTACGCTCCAGTTTATCGGCAGCAACGCCAACCCCAAGTTGTTTGGCGGCATTCGGCAGGTGCTGAGCTGGAAGAATTTTGAACTGAACGGCTTCTTTACCTACTCCACCGGGGCAACGCTTTACAACGGCGACCGGAACCTGTTCGACAACGACGGTGCCTATGACCGCTACAACCTGCTGGCCCTGCAAAACGGCTGGAGCCGCTGGGAAAAACCCGGCGATGTGGCTACGCACCCCAAATACGTGATTGGCGGCAACAAAAATGCCCAGCGCCCCTCATCCCGTTTCCTGGAAAATGGCAATTACCTCCGCCTTCGAAACATCACGCTGAGCTACGACCTGCCCAAAGCACTTGCCGGAAAAGCGAAACTAGAGGGCGTACGCCTGACAGCCTCCGGCGATAACCTGTTCACAATCACGAAATTTTCGGGTATCGACCCAGACGTGACGGAAACCGGTGATGTGGGTACCAAATACCCGTTCAGCAAAAAAATTGTCTTTGGCGTTCAACTCAGCTTTTAAGCAACAGCAACCTATGAAATCCTCTATTTCGCGTTACACCCTGCTGGGTTTGGTATTCATGGCATCGGCCTGTAGTATCGACAAAAAACCGTACAATGGCTTACCCGAAGAGGCTATCCTGCAAAACGCACAGGGTCTGAGAGCCGCTACGGATGGCAACTACACGTTCATTAAAGATTCGGATTACACCCGTAACCTGTTCATCATGAACGAATACCCGGGCGATAATATCACCCTGAGCGGCACCACCACCGATCCCTTATTTCTGACCTATACCTACCGCCATACCTCTGACCAGGGCAACACACTGGGCATTTACCGAAAAGGGTATCAGGTCATTGTCGGGTGTAATAAAGTGATTGGAGCCATCAAAGAAGGCACGTCGGCGGAACTGGACCAGATTCTGGGAGAAAATATGTTCCTGCGGGCCATGGTTCACTTCGATCTGGTTCGCCTGTTCGGACGGCCTTATTCGCAAAGTCCGGAAACCAATCCGGGTATCATCGTCAAGACGGATACGAAAGCCGATGACAATGCCGCGCGGGCCTCGGTAAAGGATGTGTACACCTTCATAACCAGTGAGCTTCTGCGCTCGGCCACGCTCATAACCGCCGTTCGCAGCAATAGCTACGCCAGCAAGGCGGCTGCCTACGCGCTGCTGGCGCGGGCATACCTGTACATGAACGACAATGCCAACGCGCTCAAATACGCCAATCTGGTTATTGCCGATGGCCGGTTTGCGCTGGCTACGCCTACCCAGGTTCCGTATTTCTACGCGGTGGATAATGAGCAGAATCGGGAAGTTATCTTTGCTATCAAGCACACACTTAAAGACGACCGGGGCTTCAGTGCCATTGGGTCGATGTACTACACATCGCCGGGTGGTATCGGCTGGGGTGAAGTGTATGCCTCACAGGAGTATCAGGACCTGGTGAATAAATTTCCGAACGACAAACGACGGTCGTTTCTGGTCAGAAAACTGACAACTGCGGGCGTACAGGAAAAACGGAATGGCATCGACAAGGTGTACATCACTAAGTTCTCGAACCAGGGCGGCATACCAACCCTAAGTTCGCCCATCGTGCTTCGGCTGTCGGAAATATACCTGAACCGGGCCGAAGTATACGCCAGAACGGGTGAGAATGAGAAAGCCATTGCCGACGTAAACCTGATTCGGCAGCGGGCCGGACTGACGGGTACGGAACTCTATTCGGCTACTGACCTGAAGGGATTGCCTACCGTACTGGACGTAGTGTTGCAGGAGCGTCGGCTGGAACTGGCCTTTGAAGGACACCGGCCTTATGATTTGTATCGAAACAACCGGAGTCTGGTGCGTACCTATCCGGGTTTCCACAATACGGCAACCGGGCAGCAAACCGTAACGCCCGACGACAAACAGGTGGTTAATCTTATTCCTGAATCGGAGATTGTACTCAACAGAAATCTGAAACAAAACCCCCTCTAACGCCCTATCAGTGTACTGGTAACCGGTCTTTTCAGGTCGGTTACCAGTATTTTCCCTTAGCCGTTCGCCTAGAAAAAAGATGACTGCCCTAAGCTGGACATACCTGCACTACGTTACCCTCCTGATCGGAAGGTTGTTTGGCACGCCGGAAAGTGACCTGCCCACGTACGCGCCCAATCAGGTGCGGGTGCCCGTTGGGGGGAACAGTTGGGTATCGGGCACCCCGAACGGGGAGGCAACAATATCGAAAGAGGGGCTGACGAACTGGTCCAGTCCGGCCAGTACGGTGGATACCTACGTACGGTTCAAAAAAGCGGGGATTGTGACGCTATCCGTCAACCTGCGCGTTCCGGTGGGTAAAAGCAGCATCCGGGTTACGCTGCTGGGTCGATCGACCGAGTTGACGGTACAGGGCACTACACTGACGGAGTACGCCGTGGGGCAATGGACCATTCCGAAAGCCGGGTACGTAAAAATAACGGTACAGGGCGTTACTAAAACCGGTTCCGTGTATGCCGATGTTGTTGACTTCGGCCTTAGTGAGGAAGCCGTCGATGCGGGTACTGAATTCGTTCGAAACAACGAGGGTAACTTTTTCTACTGGGGTCGGCGGGGGCCGTCGGTACACCTGCGCTACCCGATTCCCGAAGGGGTGGAGGCCAAGTGGTTTTACAACGAAGTGACGGTACCCGCGGGCAATGACGTGATTGGCTCGTACTACATGGCCAACGGTTTTGGCGAGGGTTATTTTGGGATGCAGGTCAACTCGAAAACGGAGCGCAGGATTCTGTTTTCGGTCTGGAGTCCGTTCAAAACCGATAATCCCAGCAGCATTCCCGATGACCAGCGGATTTTGCTGGAGAAAAAAGGAGTCGGTGTGACTACCAATGATTTTGGCAACGAAGGGTCTGGCGGGCAAAGCTACCTGCGCTACAACTGGCAGGCGGGTCAGACCTACGGATTTTTACTGCATGGCCAGCCGGTAACCGATGGCTACACCACCTACACAGCTTATTTCCGGCCGCCCGACGCAGTCAACTGGCAGCTTATCGCCCGGTTCAAACGCCCAAAAACGACGACTTACCTGAAGTCACTTTATTCGTTTCTGGAAAACTTTACGCCCGAAACGGGCAACATTCAGCGGGAAGCCGAGTTTTCGAATCAGTGGGTTCGCAGCAAAGAAGGCCAGTGGTACGAGTTGACAAACGCCCAGTTTACGGCCGACAACACGGCCCGAAAATCGTTCCGGATGGATTACGCGGGAGGATTGAGCAACAGTCAGCGTTTTTTTCTCCGCAACTGCGGCTTCTTCGATGCCTACACCCCACACAATACCCCTTTGGTCCGACCGGCTCAGAAACAGCCGCCGGGAATTGACATTCAGCACCTGCCGTAACCGGTCAATCCATTAATTACCAATTAATTCCTCACCACTACTATCCGTAAACCGCATGAGAATTTCTGCTGATTCAGGTAAACGAACATGTTCGATGGGCGTCTTTCGGTTCAATGCCCGGCGGGATTATCGGTGGCCAATTCTCTCGACCGGCGTTTCGTTTAACCCGGCACTGGAACAAAATTCAATTTTTGACAAATAGGTTGGTTTGTGTATGACGCGGTCAGCTTACTCATGACCGCGTCATCATTGTTTTTTTTCTCCTGCAGTATAAGTAGATGGCAAACCCAAACGCCTATATACGTTAATAAACTAACGCTCATTTTGCCCGTCAACCGGATAGGCTGGAACCGTCTATCCGGATTGCTCCACCAAAAGGAAACATGAATAATTCCGCAATTACGGTATCGACACCCGGCCGCATCTGTCTGTTTGGCGAACACCAGGATTATTTGGGGCTGCCCGTTATTGCGGCAGCTATCTCCTGTCGTATTCAGCTAACCGCTGACCGAACTGCCGGACAGCGGGTTCATCTGAACCTGCCGGACATTGGTCGCTCTGAACAGTTTGATCTGACGGCCTTACCCCTCTCCTACCAGCATGACCGCGATTACTTCCGTAGTGCCATCAACGTGTTGACTCGCACCGGGTTTCGGTTCAGTGCGGGTATTGACGGCGAGGTGCGGGGAAACATCCCCATTAACGCGGGTACGTCGAGTTCGTCGGCTCTGTTGATTACCTGGCTCAGCGTGTTGAGCCAACTGGCCGACAACCCACAGCTATTACCTCCCGAACAACTGGCTGAACTGGCTTATCGGGCCGAAGTACTGGAATTTGGCGAGCCGGGCGGTATGATGGACCACTACTCAACCGCCGTTGGTGGGGTTATCTACCTGGAATCACAACCCGCCATTCACCTCGAAACCTACCACCCTACCCTCGGTACGTTCGTTCTTGGCAATTCGCAGGATCCTAAGGACACCATCGGTATCCTTGGTCGGGTAAAATACGGTATGTTACGGATTGCCAAACAGCTGACCGAGCTCAATCCGGCTTTCTCCCTGCAAACCACCCCCATCACCGCCCTGTCAGAATACCGGGATATACTGCCGAAAGATGATTATGTCCTACTGAAAGGAACGCTAGCCAACCGGGATTTACTGCGCGAAGCCCTCACGCTACTCCATGCATCCGATGGTTCGGTACTGGATGATGCGCAGTTCGGGCGGCTCCTCACCGAACACCACGCCAACCTGCGCGATGCTCAGCGCATTTCGACCCCAAAAATAGACCGGATGCTCGATGCCGCTCTGGGGGCCGGGGCGTTGGGCGGGAAAATAAACGGTTCGGGCGGAGGAGGCTGCATGTTTGCCTACGCCCCCCAAAATGCCGAACGGGTGGCCGAAGCCATCGAACGGGAAGGCGGACGCGCTTATATTGTATCGGTGGATGTGGGTACCACTTCCGAAAACTATTCTCCCGTCGGGCAGGAATCGGTCAAGGGATGAGTCAGTGGGCTTCTTTTGTTATGATGCTTAGTACCGTGGGTTAGTACGGGCGTATGGGTCAAAACAATGATAGCTGCGTTGACCGGGCGAAGGCGCCTTCGTGTTCCAGCAGCCACTGCTTGCGCCACAGCCCACCAGCGTAGCCCGTCAATGACCCGTCGGAGCCGATGATGCGGTGGCAGGGTACCACAATCCAGAGTGGGTTACGGCCATTGGCAGCCGCCACGGCCCGAATCGCTTTTTCATCGCCAATCTGCCGGGAGAGAGCCAGGTACGAAACAGTAGTGCCGAATGGCACGTCGAGCAACGCCTTCCATACGCTTTGCTGGAAGGTCGTCCCGACGGGATTGAGTCGAAAATCGAACGATTGGCGCGTCCCGGCAAAATACGCCATCAGTTGCTCCACCGCCTGCCGCACCGGTTCATCGAGCAGGTTATCGGGCGACATGTCCAGGATCTCGCTATAAGTAGGGGTATCCGTACAGGAAATCTCCGCAACGCCATCAACATCCCCCAAAATCCGGACTAAGCCGAGCGGTGAATCAAAAACTGTGGTTGTCATTCGTAAAATCTACCAGTAAGTGTAGGCTTGCACCAGCCATGAGGTGGTCTTTTGTCAGAACTCTTTGTCCCCGTATTCATTCCCTGGCAGTTTGGCCCGTTTGCTGAGTTGCCGGAATGAATAGCTGATATTGAGCAACAAGATGTCTTTCTCCTGAATATAATTGGTGGTCGTATAAAAATCCGCGCCGTAGGTCGTAATCCGCTGCTCGTTGGTGGGCAGTACACCCAGGCCAATATTCTGCCACTGCGCCATGATAGTCAGCCGGTTGTTCATCAGGCTTTTCTTCACCGACAGGTTGTGCGTCAGAAACCGGGAGTCTTCGCCCTGCGCCGTTATACGTCGGGACAGGTAGTTGACATTCCCCTGCACGGTGAGGGTGGGCGTGACTTGTACCGTTGTATTCATATTAACCGAATACACCCAGGCGGCCCGGTCGAAGAGGACGGCACTCTGAAACAGCTGCCCCTGCTGGGTGTAGCGGTATACCGTCCCGCCCGCGTACAGTTTCCAGTTTTTGGTTAGTTTCAGGTCCGCTGCCAGTTCCAGGCCTAGCCGCTGCGCCAGCCCGGCATTGGTAAAAATCCGGCTTAAAATTGTATCGGCATACACCCGGTTCACCCGGTTAATCACGTTCTGGATACCCTGGTAGTAGGCCGTTACCAGCAGGGTACTCCGGCCCACCTCTTTGCTGACGCCTACTTCGGCCAGATTCACAAATTCAGGCAGCAACGTTGGGTCGCCCTGTTCCAGGGTTTCGGAGTGCTCGCGTTCGGGCAGGGGGTTAAGGGCAAAATTACTGTTCCGCTGCACCCGGCGACTAAAGCCCGCCCGCCAGGCCAAACCAGTTTTGGGTTTATAAAGCAAGTTGAACGACGGAAACAGGTTATCGAGCGTCAGCAGATAGGGCTGATTCAGCGAACCCGTCTGTACATCCCGAATGGCGTGTTCGTACCGTAACCCCAGCGTGTAGTCAATCTTTTTCTTTGTCATGCCAAACTGAGTGTAAAAGCTATGGATGTAATTCGTGATGGCCGTTTGCCCCGTAAAAGCGGGGACCAGCAGCAGGGGCAATCCATTGCCATCCTGCTGGCGGTATTGATAATTACCGTTATCGTTCTGGTAACGGTACTGATAGCCCGCTTCCAGTTTGCCACCCCACATGGGCAGACTCACATCGGTATTGGCCCGGAAATTCTGAATGGGCCGACTGGTGGTTGAGATGGAGTACTGGAGTGTATCCCGGTAATCGCCCTCGTTTAGGTTCCGGTTGCGGGTAAAGCCATCGATAAAATCATATTCGTACAAGCCCCCGGCACTGAGCGTTGCCTTACTGGAGAAAGTATGGGTGTAATCCAGATTTGCCGTGTAGAACCGCCCCCCTTTTCGTACCAGATTGCTGTTGAAGTAAGCCCGTCGGCCAAGGAGTTGCCCGGTACTCAGATCGGTTGTGGTGTTGGAATAAAACAAGTCGGCCAGCCGGTCTTCGGTGCGCGTACTCTGGTACAGCCCCAAATTCCAGGCCGTCGACTTACTGGGTACGTAAGCTACCGCCAGCCGATTGGTGAACGTGTACCGGTCGAAACTCCGCTCGCCCTCCGAGGGCAAATGGGTGAGCCGATTACCAATCGTGGTGTTCACGTCGCCCTCGCGCCGACCGGCGATATCGTTCCGGATGTAGGCCGAACTAAGCGTGACATCCCAGCGAACCGAGCGGTAATTGAGTGTAACATCGCCACTGTACCGGCGCGGGTTGCGGGCGTTGCCAAAGGCGTTTGTACTGGGCAGGCCAATGAGGCCGTTCACCTGCGATGACCAGCCCGTATCGGCTCCACTTTTGGTAACGATGGCGATGATACCGGCCTTCCCATCGGGGTCGTAGCGGGCGTTGGGGGTAGTGATTACGTCAATCGATTCGATGGAATTGGCAGGCAACTGGTTGAGCAGTGTGCCCAGATTGGCCTGTACGGGCTTGCCGTTCAGCAACACCAGAAACCCATTGGCCCCGCGCAGGCTGACATCTCCTTCGGCGTTGATCGTTAACCCCGGCAGGTTACGCAACACATCGGTGGCCGTTCCCCCCGCTGCCGACTGAAACTGCGCGGCCCGGTACGTTTGCCGGTCGGCCTGCACAGTTACGTCGGCCCGCTGCCCACGCACCTGCACTTCTTTCAACAACCGGGGGTCGCTTTCGAGGAGCAGCGTCCCGAGGTCGGTGAGTTGCCCCAGTCCGATAACCAGCGGCACCGATACCGGTTTGTAGCCAATAAAGAAGGTGTTAAGCTTATAGTCCCCGGCTTTCACGCTGGTAATCAGAAAGCGCCCCAGCGAATCGGATATGGAGCCACCCATCGCTATCGAATCGGGCTTTCGGTAGAGGGCTACGCTCACGAAGGGAACGGGCTGGCTTGTCGCTTTATCGAGAATACGCCCGCTGATTTGCGTTTGTGCGCAGATGTTTGTTACCTGCCCCGAGGCAACGATTAGTAATATAGAAAAAAAGTGTTTCACCCCAGAGTTGATTTGTATTCGCGGGTTAAGCGACTCCCAATTCAATACAAGACACGGTTATGGATTGTTTACCCGCGTTTTCTACCACAATTTCATTCCAGCCGTCCCGTATCAACGCCACGGGAAAGTGGTAGTTATACCCAACGTGCCCGTTGGTAAAATGCGTGAGCGGCCCGCAGGGAAAAAGCAACTTTTCGACGCAGTCCCGCTTCGTCTGGGGCCAGGTGCCATTGAAGGAAACGGCTAAAATGGTGACGTCATCGGCCGCGTTGTTAATAATCTGAATAGTCAGTGCCAGCCCCGATGAGTCTGGTTCAGCGCACATCGACACCGTGAAGGCGTGGTGCGCGTTAAACTCCAGGGATACCGGTAGTTGAGCCGGTAAATCGTACGGAATCATGTTTGAATTCCGCCCGCCAATACCAAAGGTGTAGTGTTTGGGCTGCCCCCGTAACGTATCCAGTTTATCGATGTTCCACATCGACGAATAATCGGCGTGAAGACCCGGTACGCGGGGAGCATCGGTACTGTAAAAATTGAACCACTCGATGCCATCGGCTCCCATGGCCAGTTTCCCGGCGGCATTGCCCCGCATCAGCTCAGGACTGGCCGACAGGTAGCGCATCGGCAGAGTCAGGTCGCGTACGGAGTCCATCGTCGGCAGGTTGTTTACCCCATCTTCAATGACACCGTAGATAGCTACCCGGTTTCCAACCTGCGCCCGAAGCGCGTCGTGGGGCATATCCCAGGTTGTACACCAGAAACCCGACGGGCTGATAAAGTCGATAATTCCTTCCTGGCAGAGGGTCACAACATCCAGCCCAATGCTTTTCAGAATGCCCAGTCGGCCCGGGATGTGCAGCCCCAATGGATACGGTCGCCCTGTCTTTTTGGCCTGCCGTTCCGTCAGGGCGCGAATCTGGCGGAACCAGTCCGTCATCATGGCTATCGTTTGGGCCGATGCATTCGGTTCGCAGCACAGCGGATTCCGCCACCAGTCCAGTTCTAGCCCCTCGAAGTCATACTCCTCCACGTCTTCCCGAATCTGGGCGAACATAAAATCACGGACTTCCTGCTTTTCGTAATTAAGCCCCTGCCGGGTGGTCAGATTATACAGCCCGTACGAATAGTTTTTGAGCCGCATTTCGGGCTGTTTGAGCAGGGGGACGTTGTAAAAACTACCCTCGGCGTTGGTGGCACCGTGCATATCGTTCATGCGGATGCTGACCCAGGGCGCTATTTTCTGTTCCCGACAGGCAACCGTCGTTTCGGCCAGCCAGTCGACCCCGGCATCAAGCAAGTCCTGATACTGGTTCATGAACGGCATAATCGAGTCGATAAATGCTTCCTCTTCTTCCGGTTTCTTAGCCCCCACGCAGACGGCATGACCACGGAAGAAATTCCGGTCGCCCCGCTTATAGCCATCCAGAATACTCGGCATGGTGCGGCTGGGATACCATGCCCGGGATGCGTTGGCGTTGATGACAAACGTATCGATGCCACTACCGGCCAGCATCGCTACGTAGCGGTGAATAGCCTTTGCCGAGAACGGCCCTCCTTCGGGCGTGGGTTTGGGGTTTGGCTTACCCGTTCGGGCGTTCGTCACCGTTTTCAGGGTAACATCCTCGGGTAACCACCGTTCGGGGTTGTAGAAATAAACGCAGGTATCCCCGTTGAACAGGTTGCGGTGCGCTCCAATAACTGGATTAGCAGCAACTGCCGGGTGTTCAATACTATCAGAGTCAGGAGCAACGCCGGGTTCCGCTCTTAACCGGTCCGGCAAAAGCGACGCTCCCGCGATACCCAGCAATGTTTTGCGTAAAAACTGCCGCCGGGACTTTATCTTTTTCCTACCATTCATATAGTTTGTTCAGGGTTTAGTATTCACCTGAAAATACGGTTTAAAACGATGTAATTTTGTCATTCCGAGGAACGAGGAATCTCAAGTTGGGATGATTGAGATTCCTCGTTCCTCGGAATGACAAAATCGCGCGTTTTATGAAGCCCTATTTGGGCAACAAACTCCCATGCCCCACCCTTATCCTCATGCCGAACGCTCCGGCTTAGTACGAATGCTGAATAAAATACCAGCACACAATACCATCAGGACAGCGGCAACCTGAAACAGGCTACTCACGTCGATGTGCCGGTCCCGGAGTACCCCACCGGCGTAAATACCGACTCCACCCACAATACAACTAAATAAGTTAAGAATGCCGTAGCCCGTGGCCCGGTATCGCTCATCCGTAACCAGGCAGAGAATGGGCATCATGTTGGCATCGCTGAACATGCGGGTGAGGGCATACACCACAAAGCCCAGTATAGCGATTGGTAATACAGACGTTACACTAGCCAGAAAAACGCTGGGTGCTGCGATTAACAGGCCAATGGCGGGCAACAGCAACCGGGCGCGGGGATTGGTTCGACTCCAGCAGTCGGCCAGCGCGCCCCCCAGCAGTACCCCAACCAGAGCCGTTATCTGTACGTACCCCGTGGCGTACAGACCCGCTTCTGCCTGCGACAAGCGAAAGTGTTCCTGGTAATAGGTGGGTAACCAGCCGATGACAAGCCAGCCCACCATTCCTAAAAAACCCCAAAAGAACAGGGCCAGTACGAATGCTCCGTGACCAAACAGACTTTTTACTGCCGATGCGAAATGAACGTTATTTTTCGGCGTGTCCGGAACGACGGACGCCTGACCCGGAGGGGCGTCGTTCAGAAAGAAAACCAGTACCAGGGCATACACCATGCCCACGATGCCAAAAATCCGGAAGGGACTATTCCAGGTGTGGTCCTGCGCCAGCCAGCCCCCCACGAACCCCAGGCTCTGCCCCAGCATCATCCCGCCAATGTGAATGCCCGTTGCCAGTGAGCGGGTGCTGCCCCGGTGGTAATCGACAATCAGGGCCAGCGCGGCCGGAATATAGCAGGCTTCGCTCACGCCCATCAACAGACGTGTTACCAGCAACTCACCGAACGTGGTGGAATAGGCGGTCAGCAGCGTTACCACCGACCAGACAAATAGACTACCGATGATTACCCGGCTTCGGCTGAACCGGTCCGCCAGAAAACCCGCCATCGGGCTCAGTAGTCCGTAGGTCCACAAAAACACCGCCGTTAGTAACCCAAATTGCGTATCGGTCATGGGAATAGCGTCCACAATGGAACCGCGCATGGTAGTAATCATGACCCGGTCGAGGTAGTTAAGCATCCCCACCACGAACAGCAGTGCCACCACCAGCCAGGCACGCGTGGGTAATCTGAGTTCAGAAATGGTAGTGACAGGTTGAGCGGGTGTCATAAACGAGTTTTACTCTTTTTTGCCGCGACTTTCGGTAATGGGATGGCTAAAGCAGTTATCCACTAAACAGCCCTTAAAATTACCCCATACACCGATTAAAAAACAGCAGTGCATCGGTCATGTGCTGCTGCCAGTAAGGCCACTCGTGCCCGCCCGGGTATTCGGTGTACTGGTGCGGAATGCCCTGCTCTGTCAACGCCCGGTGCAGGGTTCGATTGTGTTCGATGAGCAGGTCATCCGTACCGCAGTTGAACTGAATGGGTGGTAGCCGGTCCCGGTTTTGCCCCATCAGCGCCAGTATCGATTCGTCGGAGGGGTCCGGCTGCCGGTATTCGTGCAGTGGTTCTTCCGCAAAAAGCGGCATCTGATTCAAGTCGGTAATAGACGACAGCCCATGCACCGCCCCGAACTGGTCAGGGTATTTAGCCGCCAGCCGCAGCGCCCCGAACCCTCCCATCGACAGTCCCGCAATAAACTGCTGAGATGGAAAGTCAGCCCGTCGATTTTCGGGCAAAACTTCGGCCACCGCTTTCGGCACATCGTCGATAATCCAGCGGTCGAAGGCAAGCCCGTTGTGCGGCAGATAGCCACTGCCATCCCCCCAGAGCCCGTCAGACGGCATAGCCAGCACCATCGGGCGGATTTTTCCCGACCGCACCAACTGTTCGGCGGTTCGGTGGGCACCCCCTTTCAGCGACCAGCACCAGTGACTGCCGTACACGCCGTGCAGGAGTATAACGAGTGGCAATGGCGCCGTTCCCATCAACTCAGGGGCTGGTAGCCAGACGCTGATGTCTCCCCTACCCGCCAGATTGGGCGTTTTCACCGTGATGTAGCGCAACCCGTCGTGTTCGTAAGCGGGGTCAGACAGTTCGATGGTTCGGAAGGAGTTGTGCATCAGAAAATAAGTACCCCTTTGGCATTACGCCCGTTGAGCATATCGTCGAAGGCTTCGTTTAGTTGATGCAGCGTGTAGGTACGGGTCACCAGCTCATCCAACAGCAGGTCGCCTTTCTGATACAGATTCAGCAAAATGGGAATATCAATTTCCGGGCGACATTTCCCGTACAGCGGATTCATGTAGATTTTATCCCACTCGAACAGGGTCATGTCGATGCTGATTTCCTGCTCGATACCACTCACCTGACAGGCAACGCCCGCGTTCCGAACCATTGCCAGGGGCACCGCTCCCAATTCGGGAATGGCGGTACACTCAAACGCATAATCGGCTCCCCGGCCACCCGTTAGCTGTTTCACGGCAAGGACGGACTGCGTCAGGCCCTTGTCGGCCCGGTCGGCCAGCAGGGTGTGGGTAGCACCATACCGGGTAGACATCTCCAGCCGGGCGGGGTTTACATCCACGGCGATAATCATCCCGGCACCGGCAATGCGGGCACCCTGAATCACATTCAGACCCACGCCCCCCGTTCCGACTACCACCACCGACCGACCCGGTTTTACCCGGGCCGCGTTGATGACCGACCCCACGCCCGTCATGACCCCACAGCTCACAATAGCCGCCGACGAAAAGGGGATAGAAATATCGGTTTTTACCACAGCCGCTTCCCGCACCACCGTAGCCCCCGACATGGTGCCCAGGCTGAACGACCGTTCGATGGGTTGCCCTTTGTGAGTTGTACGTTCCAGAGCGGCATGGCCTCCGCTGACTTTATTACCGGCCGTAACCGGCGAGTTAATCTCGCAGATGTGCTGATTGCCTTCCAGGCACTGGAAGCAGTAACCGCAGGGAATGGCCCAGTTGAGGATAACGGCATCACACGGCTTCACCTTCCGAACCAGCGGCCCAACACTCCGAACGATGCCCGCGCCTTCGTGGCCCATCACAATGGGTTTCCCCCAGGAAAGCGAATCATAATCGGTATGGCAGATACCGGCAGCTTTCAGTTCCACCAGTACTTCGTCGCCCTGCGGTTCACTTACCTCGATTATGTCAATATTAAAACGTCCGTCTCCGGTGGCAATGGCCGCTTCAACCTGCATCAGTTTGTGTTTTTGATTTACAGTTCAGGGGCTGAACGAATGACGCGCCCCCTCAAAAAACAAAGTGATGGGCCAAAACTTCCTACTTAACGCTGTTCGACTGGGTAAGACCAATAGCCAAACCTAGCTAGGAATCAATGCCTAACAAACTAACAATTAGTCCCAAAGCACCTACCAGACCGACAATCAGGCCAATAAAAGCCAGTGTGCCAGTGCCTAAAATCAGCATTAATAAACCGGCGATCAGCAAAACGAGACTACCAACCAGCTTCCCTTTGTTTATCAACGCTTTCTCAGGGTGATTGGGAGCCAGTTGTTTGCTGATTTGTTTGTTCATTTTATTAAGCAATAGCCGCTCAATACCCGTTATTTTGTGAGGAGCGTTGATCGCTTTCGAACTCACTGTTCCAGTAGTTGAGGTTAGTATCTCCCGAATCCGAGCTATGCGATTACTCGATGATTTGGGGATCGATAATCGGCTGTCTTTCCGAACATAGGCTTCGGGCTGGTCAGCTATTGTACTCACCTGCATAAGCGATTGAGCTGGCTTGGCTAGGTGTTGGGCAGGCGTTGTCAGCGTCATAATCTGTGCACTGGATTTACTGGATGGGTTAACGGGGCCGCGCTGAAAATAAGCAACCGGACGGCTGCATGAAGTGAGCATAGCGACAGCCAGTAGCGCAGCGCATAGGGATTGGGTAAAAATAGTCGTCATTGATTCCTGTGTTTTTAAGGAAAGATATCGAGCGCCGAAGATCGTGACCAGGCTACAGAACGATTAATCGAGGGTAGTAGACTACAAGTGTGTTTACCTTACTATGAAGACCTCAATTTCGAAGTGACCGGGAGTCAAAACAAGCTCAACTAAAAACCAAAAATACTGGAATTGCCACTACCGTTTGATTTCATCCCTATTTTCTAATCTGTTCTTAATCATCTTCCAACGTATCCTTCAGCATACGTGTATGCCGGGTTACATGGGAGAAGTGTACTGACAGAACAAAATGCCTACCAACGCATATGACTACTCCCCGATTACGCTGTCTCGCTATCCTGTTTGTCGCAGCCGCACTACCCGCGCAGGCTCAGTTACTGGTTCAGCGCTTTGAACCCGTCCGGTTTTCGCAGGTGAACATCACCGATCAGTTCTGGAAACCCAAAATGGATAAGGTAGCCACGGCTACGCTGAACGCCTGCATTGTACAGACCGAAGACAAAACAGGCCGCATTCGCAACTTCGAGAAAGTAGCCCGTAAACTGAACGGAGCGACCGATAACATCACCCACGAAGGCATTTACTACGACGACAGCGATGTGTACAAAGCGATTGAAGCGATGGCTTATTCGCTCAAAAACCGGCCCGATGCGGTCATTAAGCGCAAAGCAGACGAATGGATTGACAAGATTGCGGCTGCGCAGTTACCCGACGGCTACCTGAACACCTACTACACCCTGACGGGCCTCGACAACCGCTGGACCGACATGGAGAAGCACGAGGACTACTGCGCCGGGCACCTCATGGAAGCCGCCGTGGCTTATTTCAACACCACTGGTAAACGTAAACTGCTGGACGTAGCCATCCGCTTTGCCGACCATATCGACTCCACCTTCCGGGTTCCGAACCGGCACTGGGTGAGCGGGCACCAGGAAATTGAACTGGCCCTGATGCGGCTCTACCACCAAACCAAACAGGACCGCTACCTGAAACTGGCCGACTGGTTTCTACAACAGCGGGGGCGTGGGTACGGCAAGGGGAAAATCTGGGACCAGTGGAAAGATCCCAAATACTGCCAGGACGATGTACCGGTAAAAGACCAGAAAGAAATTACCGGTCACGCCGTGCGGGCCATGTACCAGTACACGGGTGCCGCCGACGTAGCAGCCGCCACCAACGACCCCGGCTACCTCGGTGCCATGACCAGCGTTTGGGAAGACGTAGTGTACCGGAATATGTACCTCACGGGCGGCATCGGTTCGTCGGGGCAGAATGAAGGATTTTCCGATGATTTCGACCTGCCTAACGCGTCGGCCTACTGCGAAACCTGCGCGTCGGTGGGCATGGTGTTCTGGAACCAGCGTATGAACCTACTAACCGGTGAAAGCAAATACATCGACGTGCTGGAACGGAGCCTCTACAACGGCGCCCTGGACGGCCTGAGCCTGAGTGGCGACCGGTTTTTCTACGGCAACCCCCTCTCGTCGGTGGGTAATAATGCCCGCAGCGAATGGTTCGGTACGGCCTGCTGCCCGTCCAACATTGCCCGGCTGGTTGCTTCACTGGGTGAGTATGTTTATGGGCAATCAGCGCAGGGCATCTGGGTTAATCTGTTCGTGGCCAGCAACACAACCATTCCGATGGGCAAAACGGCAGTACCGCTCCGGGTGGAAACGAATTACCCCTGGGAAGGCAACGTGAAAATTACGGCCAATCCCGCTAAAAAAGTGTCCTATGCCCTGCATATCCGCATCCCCGGCTGGGCCGAAAACGTTCCGGTACCGGGCAGACTATACCAGTTTACCGACACGGATGCGGCAAAGCCGGAAATCCTGCTCAACGGGAAACCCGTTCCCTACCAGACCGAAAAAGGGTACGCCGTACTTGACCGTACCTGGCAAAAGGGCGATATCGTCGAGGTTAAATTGCCCATGCCCGTCCGGCAGGTAGCCGCCCGGCCGGACGTTAAAGCTGACCAGGACCGCATTGCCCTGCAACGCGGTCCGCTGGTGTACTGCGTGGAGGGAACCGATAATGAGGGGCGGGCCTGGAATATGCTGGTACCCGCCAACGCCACTTTCACGACGAAGTCTTTTCAGGTGCTGAACGAACCCGTGGTAGCCATCCAGGCCCACGTAACGGTTGTAGAACCAGCGGCCGATGGCCTATCGGTGCAGACAAAACCAAAAACCATTACGGCCATCCCCTACTACACCTGGGCCAATCGCGGAAAAAGCCCTATGCAGGTCTGGCTGCCCAGCCGAATTAAGGAAGTAAAGATTACGGAGTGAGTCGTGGAATAATAATTTTTTTACCATCTATTACATGACCACTTTTATGAAGCGGATCAGTTTACTCGTGAGCCTGTTCATCAGTACGTTGGTTCGTGCTCAACTCCCGGTTGATTTGGCCGCTTACCAGAAACAAAGTGGTACGGACGTTATCAGTCAGAATAACCAGTTGACCATTAGCTGGCCAGGCAGTGGACGGGAGAAAGCGAAACTGGTTATCGACCTCAGACCCGATACTCCCCTGTTCAGCAGCCTTCAGTTGACCCGACAGGGCAAGTTTCAGGAGATTGCGCGGGGCATCGACCCGGCCTTTGTAGTGACCATTGGCAAGCGGGATCTTATCTCCCAAAATGGCTGGAACATCTTTTTCGACAAGACGAACAAACTACCCCATAGCGCATACGCTATTGCCCTCAACAAGCGAAGTGCCAGCGTTCGTACAGAAGGAACCCGCACCATTATTCGGGTGGGCGACGTACAGGCCGCTACCTTTAATGGAGCCATCGAAATTACTGTCTTCCAAGGTAGTCCCCTATTCAATGTAGCAGCCGTGATGGCGACGGAAGTAGACTCTACCGCTTATCTGTACGATGCTGGTATGGTTAGTAAAGACGGCAACGGCCGACCGACCGTCTGGAAAACCATTGCCTGGGCCGATACGGCCAACCGGATGCAGAGCGTTCCAGCCGATATAAGTCAGCTTAGCAGGGCACAGGCGGTCAAATACCGAACTATCATCGGGTCGAACACGGCGGGTAGCCTGGCTGTCTTTCCAGCACCGCACCAATATTTCTACCCGCTGGATGAGGCCTTCAATCTGGATTTTACGTGGTATGGGCGTAACTACCGGAGCCTGATACCGGACTTTGGCCTTGGCATCCGTCAGGACCTGATGGGCGACAACCGCTGGGTACCCTGGATGAATGCACCGCCCAAAACCCAGCAGCGGATGAACTTCTTCTGCTTGCTCAGTACCGATGCTGCCGCGCCCACGCTGGAAGCCGTTAAGCAGTTTACGCATAACGACAAATACCCGACACTGGCGGGATACAAAACCATGTCGAGTCATTTCCATAACGAGTTTGTGTCAAAGGTGGTGCTGGCGGGTAAGCCCATACCGCCAGTACCCAACTTCGTCAGCGTCTTCAAAAACATGGGCGTCAATATTGTCCACCTGGCGGAGTTTCACGGCCCTGGCCACCCCAAAGGACCTGATAGCCTGCGGATGTTGGAGATGAAAACGCTGAACGACATGTGTAAACGTTTTTCCGACAACGATTTTCTACTTCTGCCGGGCGAAGAACCCAACAACTTTTTCGGGGGGCACTGGCTGAGTTTCTTTCCGAAGCCGGTTATCTGGATTAACGCGAACTTTTCACTTTAGTAAATTATGAAGCGACTTTAGTATACAAAACAAGTGAAAAAATAACATAAAGGGTCAAAAAATAGTACTTTGGAGTGTACAAACAACCAAAGACTATTCAAGG
>JBBSTD010000008.1:0-97503 GCA_038236215.1 Cytophagales bacterium
ATGTATTTTATAAGAAATAAAACATTTCATGGAGAAAAGGTTGATTCTTCATTTAGACTTTTAGTAAATAAAGAAGACAACGAATTGAGTTTTTTAAATAGCGTTTTAGAATCGTATTTAATTGACTTAATTAATGCCAATGATATGTACTAGCAGAAGAAAGACACCCTGTTCAATGGTTTGGCGTAAGATGGGCTGGTGTGCTTTTAAAAGCATTATTATGATGTACACATTCACACTTCCATTAAAAACTCTTTCCTCCATCAAGCATACACTTTTTTACGAAACTCCTCAACCAATTAAACAACTCCCCATGCGTCTCATCTCATTAAGTTTACTCGTCCTTGTTTCCGCTTTTATCGCCCCGGAGAAAGGGCTGAAAGATTATTATAAAGGGTATTTTCCCATTGGCGTGGCCGTTAGTCCGCGGATGGTGCAGCCCGGCCCGGATGCTGAGTTTATCAAGGCTCAGTTCAACAGCATGACGCCCGAAAACGCGATGAAGATGGGACCGATTCACCCGGAAGAAAATCGCTATAACTGGAAAGATGCCGACGCCATTGCCGATTTTGCCCAGCAGAACAACATCAAGCTGCGCGGGCATACGCTCTGCTGGCACAACCAGACACCCAACTGGCTTTTCGTTGACGCCGACGGCAAGCAGGTGAGTCGGGATGTGTTACTAGCCCGGTTGAAACAGCACATTATCGACGTGATGGGTCGGTACAAAGGCAAAATCTACGCATGGGACGTAGTGAACGAAGCCGTCCCCGACACCGGAACGGGCATCTACCGGAAGTCGAAGTTTTACGAAATCATTGGGGAAGACTACATCGAAAAGGCGTTCCAGTACGCGCACGAAGCCGACCCGTCCGCGCAATTGTTCTACAACGATTACAACACCGAGAATGCGTCCAAGCGCGAGCGGATTTACCAGCTGCTGAAGAAGCTCAAAGCGAAGAAGGTCCCTATCAACGGCGTGGGTTTGCAAGCGCACTGGTCCATCTACGAACCAACCGCAGCGGAACTGGAAGAATCCATTACCAAATTCGCCAGCCTAGGCCTGAAAATTCAGTTCACGGAACTGGACATGTCGGTGTACCCCAAAGAGCACGTGCGCCGGGCCAAAAAGGACACCGACATCAGCGAGTATACGCCCGAAATGCAGGCCAAACAGGCGGCTCAGTACAAAATGGTGTTCGATGTATTTCGTAAGCACCGCGACAAAATCACCGGCGTTACATTCTGGAATCTCACCGATAAATATTCCTGGCTGGACAATTTCCCCGTTCCGGGCCGCAAAGATTATCCGTTGCTGTTCGACCAGGATGGCAAGCCCAAGAAAGCCTACGAAAGCGTGGTCAATTTTTAACGACCTGTTTTTGTCATGCTGACGAAGGAAGCATCTCAATGTTCCTGAACAAGATAGTAATGACACTTTAAGATGCTTCCTTCGTCAGCATGACAAATCGAACATTAAACAAACTCAACCATGACATGGAAACTAACTTTGCTCGTACTGCTGGCCTGTTCCGCAATTGGCTGGGCGCAACGCATCACGACCGACAAATCGTCGTTTGCCGTTACGGAAGCCGTAATCTACGTTGACCAAAGCGAACCGGAACTCGTAAAAACGGCCGCTACGCTGTTGCAGCAGGACATCGAGCGGGTAACCGGCAAAAAGTTGCCCATCGTTACGGCCATCAGTCAGGTCCGTAAAAACGTCATCGCCATCGGTACGATTCAGCAATCGGCCTTCCTGAAACAACTCGTTTCGCAGAAGAAACTGAACGCTGACGCCATCCGGGGAAACGGGGAAGCGTCGCTGACAAAAACCATCAGCAAGCCCGCTAAAGGCATTGAACAAGCACTCATCATTGCGGGAAACGACCGCCGGGGGGCGGCTTACGGCGTATTTGAGTTGTCGAAACAGTTCGGCGTTTCGCCCTGGTACTGGTGGGCCGACGTGCCGGTGGTGAAGCAAAAGGAGATTTTTATCAACGCGAACATCGCCCTGACCGATGCGCCAAAAGTGAAATACCGGGGCCTGTTTATCAACGACGAAGCCCCCGCGCTTTCTGGCTGGACCAAAGAGAAATTCGGGGGCTTCAACCACCAGTTTTACGAGAAATTCTTCGAGCTGGTTATCCGGCTGAAAGGCAATTATATCTGGCCCGCCATGTGGGGCAACGCCTTTTACGCCGATGATTCGCTGAACATAAAAGCGGCCGACAAATACGGCATCGTCATTGGTACGTCGCACCACGAGCCGCTGATGCGGGCGCACGATGAGTGGCGTCGGGCGGGCGGTGGGGCCTGGAATTACGAAACCAACCCCGAAAAGCTGCAACAGTTCTGGCGGGACGGCATGAAGCGGGCTACCAATGAAAAGATTGTGAGTGTCGGGATGCGCGGGGATGGGGACGCGCCCATGTCGAAAGGAACGGCGACGGCACTGCTGGAAAAAATCGTGGCCGACCAGCGGACCATCATCAGCGAGGTGACGGGCAAACCCGCATCCGAAACCCCGCAGCTTTGGGCGTTGTACAAAGAGGTGCAGGACTACTACGATGCCGGGATGCGGGTGCCGGACGATGTGACCCTGCTCCTCTCCGACGACAACTGGGGCAATCTTCGCAAACTACCCAAGTTGAGCGATAAGCCGCGTAAAGGGGGCTACGGAATCTACTACCATTTCGACTACGTGGGCGGTCCCCGAAACTACAAGTGGCTGAACACCAACCCACTGCCCCGCATCTGGGAGCAAATGCATCTAGCCTGGGAGTACAAGGTACGGAACATCTGGATTGTGAACGTGGGCGACATCAAACCCATGGAATTTCCCATTTCCTTTTTCCTGGACTATGCCTGGAACCCCGAAAAAATCGACGCGGACGACCTGACGGCTTACACCGAAAACTGGGCGACTGAGCAATTCGGGAAGCAACACGCCAAAGAAATAGCCGACTTGCTGGCGACGTACGGAAAATACAACGGTCGCCGGAAGCCCGAACTCCTCGACGCCAATACGTACAGCCTGGCCACGGGCGAATGGAAGATGGTCGTTGACGAGTATGCGGACCTGCTGAAAAAAGCGGAGACGATAAACGCGGAACTACCCGCCGATTATAAAGACGCCTATTTCCAGTTGGTGCTGCACCCCATCAAAGCCTGCGCCAATCTGTACGCCATGTACTACAACGTGGCCCTGAACAAGCAGGCGCACAGCGACAGATCGAAAGAAACCAACGTGTATGCCGACAACGTAAAGGCACTGTACGCCAATGATTCGCTGATTACGCAGCAGTACCACCAGTTGAACAACGGCAAGTGGAATCACCTGATGAGCCAGACGCACATTGGGTACACGTACTGGCAACAGCCCAACCGGCAAAAGATGCCCGCCGTCCGCTACCTATCCACCGACTCGGTCATGGCGAACAAACCGATGTCCGTGCCGAATACCAAACGGGTAATTTCCATCGAGGCTGACCACTACACCAAAGCTCTCAACACGAACGGCATCACCTGGAAAATCCTGCCCGACCACGGCCGGACCGGCTCCGCCATCACGCCGTTTCCCGTAACGGCGAGTGAGCAAAAGCCGGGGGGTAATGCTCCGCATCTGCAATACGATGTGGTGACGGATAGCGCGGGTCAATGTACCATCAATGCCTATTTCTCACCCACGCTGAATCTGTTCCGGGATGAAAATGGCCTGCAATACGCCCTATCGGTGGATGATGAAACGCCACAAATCGTCAGTCTGAACAAAGAAGATAAAACCAGCGATAAGGGCATCTGGAACAAGTGGGTGTCGGAGAGCATCATCATCAAATCCACGACCCACACCATCGCCAAACCCGGCAAACACACCGTGAAATTCTGGATGGTGAACCCCGGCGTGGTGTTGCAAAAACTAGTGCTGGATTTTGGTGGCCTGGAGAAAAGCTACCTCGGCCCGGAAGAAACAGCCGGACGAATTTCCGAAAAATAACCTTATGCAAGTCAAACTCACCACCGCTTTCAGACTGTCTCTCGTCGCCCTGCTGCTGACGGCCAGCCTGGTTTCCCACGCCCAGCTTCGGCTGCCCAAACTCATCAGCGATGGTATGGTACTGCAACGCGATACGCCCCAGAAAGTATGGGGCTGGGCCAGCGCGGGCGAGAAAATCACCGTCCGGTTTACTAATAAAACGTACAAAACCACGACCGGGACTGATGGCCGATGGCAGGTAAAACTGCCGCCGATACCGTCGGGCGGGCCGTTTACGATGGACATTGCCGGAAAATCGCAACGTCAGGTGAAGGATATTTTGATTGGTGATGTGTGGTTTTGCAGTGGCCAAAGCAACATGGTTCACCAACTGAACATCCATGACGTACGGTACGCCAAAGAGATTGCCGAAGCCAACGACCCGCAGATACGCCAGTTCTGGGTGCCGACCCTAACCAGTCTGCAAGGCCCCCAAAGCGACGTTCCAAATGGGGAATGGAAATCCGCCGTTGGCGAGGATGTGCGGCCGTTTTCAGCGGTGGCCTACTTCTTCGCCAAAAAACTGTACGCCAAATACAAAATCCCCATCGGCATCATCAACGCCAGCGTGGGTGGCACTCCCATCGAAGCCTGGACGAGCGAAGAAGGGCTGACCGATTTCTCCGCCCTACACGCCACCATCGAGAAAAACAAAGACACGACCTACGTCAACGGCCTGACGCGCCGACGCCCAGCGTCGGCCAACCGGCCCGCCCCCCCCGTCGATTTAGGCATGGCGGGCGATGTAAAATGGTACGAAACGGCGTACACGCCCAAAGGCTGGCATCCGATTAACGTGCCGGGATACTGGGAAGATCAGGGCGTAAAAGACCTGAACGGCGTGGTGTGGTACCGGAAAGAAATCGACATTCCCGCGTCGATGATCGGTAAGCCCGCCAAAGTTTTTCTGGGTCGGATTGTTGACGCCGACGAACTGTACATCAACGGCAAATCGGTTGGTAAAACGACCTACATGTACCCCCAGCGTCGGTATCCGATACCCGCCGATGTGCTGAAAGCGGGCAAGAATGTGTTCGTGGTGCGGGTTACGAACAACGGCGGCAAGGGCGGCTTCGTCCCCGACAAACCCTACTGCGTTTTCGCCGGGGCCGACACGGTTGATTTGAAAGGCACCTGGCAGTATAAAGTGGGCCTCGTCAACCGGCCCTTCGCGGGTGGCGGTTTCGGTGGCGGTGGCAATCCAGCCGGGGGCATCAACGCCCAAAACCAGCCAGCGGCTCTGTACAACGCGATGGTAGCCCCTGAAATTGACTACGCCATCAAAGGATTTTGCTGGTATCAGGGCGAAAGCAACGCCGGTGAACCTCAAGAATACGAGCAATTACAGGTGGCATTGATCCGCGATTGGCGGCAGAAGTGGCAGCAGGGCGACCTGCCGTTCCTGTACGTACAACTTCCGGGCTTCATGGATTACAATTACCTGCCGTCGGAAAGCGGCTGGGCCGTACTGCGGGAAGGGCAACTCAAAGCCCTCAAGGTGCCGAACACGGCGATGGCCGTTGCCATTGACCTCGGCGAGTGGAACGATATTCACCCCGACAACAAAAAAGACGTGGGCGACCGGCTGGCCCTGGCCGCCATGAAATTGGCGTACAAAGAAAATATCGTTTCGTCCGGCCCGCTCTACCAGTCGGCCACGGTCGACGGCAATAAAATTGTGGTCAGTTTTACTGATACCGGTGGCGGGCTGATGACCAACGACAGCGAGGCACTGGGCGAATTCGCCATTGCCGGGAGCGATAAAAAGTTTGTCTGGGCGACCGCCAAGATCGAAGGCGACAATGTAATTGTACAGAGCGATGACGTGCCGAATCCGCAGTACGTGCGCTACGCCTGGGCCGATAATCCGGTCAATCCGAACCTGTATAACAAGGAGGGACTACCAGCCTCACCCTTCCGCACCGACCAGTAAGCTTTTCCTAAACCCTGAAATCAAATGAAGACATACCTGACACTCGTACTGTTCATGGGCCTTTCGTACGAAGGGGTATCCCAGCAGATGGCCATCGACAGCAGCAAATATCCCCGGCTCAAAACCTGGACGGCCGATCAGGATCAGGCCAATATGATGCAGCAACTGGGCATCAAAAAGCTACGATCCGGCCCCAGCGGCAACGAGTCGGCTCCGAACCACGCCAACTACGACGAAGCGCAGGCCAACCCCTGCCCGCAGTTGCCGGACGTACTGACCACGAAGAATGGCAAAAAAGTAACTACGCCCGAGCAGTGGTGGAATGTCCGCCGTCCTGAACTAATTGCCGGGTTTGAGCAGGAAATGTACGGCAAGATGCCTAAGAATATGCCGAAGGTGACCTGGACAACCAAAGTCACCGACAATGAGTTGGTCGGGCGTATTCCGGTGGTGGCCAAACACCTGACGGGCCACGTTGACAACAGCGACTACCCGTTGATTGATGTGAACATCAACATGGTGCTGGTGCTGCCGCAAAACGTGAAAGGTCCAATACCGGTCCTAGTCATGTTTGGTTTCTTCCCCCCGGCCTTACCCGCCCCGGCCCAGCCCTCGCTGGCCGACATGGAAAAAATCAACACGGCGTTCAAAGAAATGATGGTTAAGCAGAACCCGGAGATGAAGGCCATTTTCGATAAGTATCCGGCTTACGCACCCGTCACCCGACTACCCGGCCCCAACTTCTTTGCACCCGCCCCCAATGGCGATTCACCCCCGACCGAGCAACTACTGGCGGCTGGCTGGGGCTACTGCACCCTGGAAACGGGTAGTATTCAGGCCGACAATGGGGCCGGGCTAACACGGGGCATCATTGGTCTGGTGAACAAAGGCCAGCCCCGCAAACCCGACGACTGGGGTTCGCTCAGAGCCTGGGGCTGGGGGGCCTCCCGCGCGCTGGACTATCTGGAAACTGAACCGCAGGTAAACGCTAAACAGGTGGGTATTGAAGGCGTTTCGCGGTATGGCAAAGCCGCTCTGGTTACGATGGCCTTCGATCAGCGGTTTGCGCTGGGGCTTATCGGTTCGTCGGGCAAGGGCGGGGCAGCCCTGCAACGCCGGGTGTTCGGCGAAGCCGTCGAAAGTCTGGCCGCTAGTGGAGAATACCACTGGATGGCCGGTAACTACCTGAAATACGCGACGGAAGAATCATCGTTTGGTCGGAAAACCGGCTGTGACCTGTCAGTTGACTCCCACGAATTACTGGCCTTGTGTGCGCCCCGGCCCACCTTTGTCAGTTATGGCATCCCCGAAAAGGGGGACAGCAAATGGCTCGACCAGACTGGTAGTTATCAGGCTACCGTGGCCGCCGGACCCGTGTTTAAACTGCTGGGCGCACGGGACCTGGGTGTGAGCAATGACTACATGACCGAGAAAATGCCCCCCGTTCTGACCGGTCTGACGGATGGCGAACTGGCCTGGCGGCAACACGGTGGCGGCCATACGGATGCGCCCAATTTTCAGTATTTCATTCCCTGGGCAAGTAAGCTGCTGAAGTATGACCGAACGACCAAGTAACAGGGCGGTTGTTGGAAACGAAGTACTGATTTTCTCTGTGTAGACATCAACTGACTCATTATCAGCTTAACTGGAATTTACATCCAATAAAAGGGTAGTCAATACTGGTTATTGGACTCTTGATCTGCTTTCCAAAAATGGCTGGCAAGACATTATAGAAAAGCCCTGCTACCCCCTTAAAAGGAGGATCGCAGGGCTTTTCTACATTCCGTGTACTAGTTTAAGGTTTGATGACTTTAAGTGTACGTTGCTGGTTACCATTGCTAACCTGCAATAGATAAATCCCCCCCTGTGTACCCAGTGACAGTTCTACTGTTTCCGTCGAGGCTGCACGCCCAATCACCTGTTCATCGACCAGGCCACCCGACAAATTCTGCACCCGCAACCATACAGCCTGACTCTCTGCTCCCTGAATCTCCACCCTGATGGTTTTACCCACTACAGGATTACCCAGTAGCCGCACCTGAAGTTGGGGTACCTGCTCCGCTGCTGTCCGGGCACTCGCATTACAGGCTGCCAGCCAGCCGTAGCTGAAACTGGTGCTCACCCCACTCTGCACCGCCCGCAAATTGATGACTGGGTTGTCGGTGTACAGGTTCAGCGTGTAAGGCCCCGGATTGGTGGTAGGAGCCAGCTCATTGACCACCGAGAAACTCACCGGACTACCATCCAAACCCGCGTACCGGGGATTGAAGGTCAGCCTGCGCTCACCGGCCGATAGCACCTCACAACTCACCGTCGTCACACCCGTGATGCTAAACGTAGCCGTTGGCGGTGGCGTACCAGCGGCCGGATTCACGGTGATGGTGAAGCTGGTGCTGGCACTCATACTGCCCGGATCGGTCGCTGTGACAGTCACGTTGCTCACCCCACTCATTGAGGGCGTACCCGAAATGGTGGAAGGAGCCGTGAAACTCAATCCCGCTGGCAGACCACTCACCGACAGCGTCAACTGATTCGGCGTCTCGGCATCGGTGAACACATTGGCCAGCGAAAGCGTGTAGGCCACGCCCACCGTTGCTGACTGGGGGCCAACTGGATTGGCCACCGTGGGCGGGGTGTTGGCCGTCGAGGAACTACAGGCCGACAGCCAGTTGTAGGCAAAGCTGCTGCTGATGCCGCTCTGCACCGCCTGTAGCGTCACCACCGAATTGTCGGTGTACAGGTTCAGGGTGTAAGGCCCCGGATTAGTCGTTGGCGCTAGTTCGTTGACCACCGAGAAGCTGATGGGGGCACCATTGACACCCGCGTACTGGGGATTGAAGGTCAGACTGCGCTCACCCGCCGAGAGCACCTCACAACTGATGGTCTGCACACTGGTGATACTAAACGTACCCGTTGGTGGCGGGGGGGTGCCCCCGGCTGGATTCACCGTAATGGTGAAGCTGGTGCTGGCCATCATACCGCCTGGATCGGTTGCCGTCACCGTCACCGTGCTCACCCCACTCATGGAAGGCGTGCCCGAAATGGTGGAAGGGGCCACGAAATTCAGCCCCGCGGGCAGGCCCGTTACCGACAGCACCAGGCTGTTGGGCGTTTCGGCATCGGTGAACACATTGGCCAGCGAAAGCGTGTAGCCAATGCCCACTGTGGCCGACTGGGGCGAAACGGGATTGACAACTGTAGGTGGGGTGTTAGCTGTCGAGGAGCTACAGGCCGAGAGCCAGTTGTAGGCAAAAAGCGTATTGGCCCCGTTCTGGGTAGCACTCAGGGTAATGACCGGGTTGTCGGTGTACAGGTTCAGGGTGTAAGGCCCCGGATTGGTCGTGGCCGTCAGTTCGTTGACCACCGAAAAACTGATAGGGCTGCTGTCCTGACTGGCGTAGCGGGGATTAAATGTCACCCGACGCTGTCCAGCCGAGATGGTCTCGCAACTCAGGGTGGTTACCCCCGTGATGGCGAAAGGGCCACTGGGCTGGATAACGGTTACCGTCACACTAGCGGTAGCTGAGCAACCGTTGACCCCCGTAACGGTGACGGAGTAAGGGCCATCTGTACTGGCTACAATGCTGTTGGAGGAAGCCCCGGTAGACCAGCCATACCCAAAAGGCGGAGTGCCGCCACTGACGTTAGCCGTTAGCGTTGTGGACTCTCCCTGCGTAATAGTCAGGCTGGGGTTGGCTGAGATGCTGACAGTGGGTGCCGTCTGGTTGCCCGTCACGGTGGTCGTAGCTACTGCGGAACAACCGCCGGTGCCCGTAACCGTCACCGAGTAGGGGCCCGCCGTGCTCACAGTAGCCGTGTTACCCCCGTTGATCTGAGTAGCCCCCGCACTGAACTGATACGTGCCCCCGCCACTAGCCGTCAAGGTCACACTGGTCTTCGAACAACTCAACGGACCATCGTTGGTCAGTCCTGCCGTAGGCACGGTCTGATTGCCCGTTACGGTAGTAGTGGCTGTAGCTGAGCAGCCGCTGGCCGAGGTGGCCGTCACCGAGTATGGGCCTGCCGTGGTGACCGTGGCCTGGTTGCTCGAGCCGATCTGGGTAGCCCCCGCACTGAATTGGTAAGTGCCTCCCCCGCTGGCCGTCAGCGTTACGCTGGTCATCGAACAGGAGAGTGGTCCGTTGTTGAGCAGACCCGCCGTAGGGGGAGTTGGGTCAGTTAGGTTTACCGGCGTAGCCAGTGAACCCGTACAACCGCTGTTTGTGATCGAGTAGTTGGAATAACTGCCTGCGCCCAGTCCTGTCAGGGTAAAGGCATTACCAGCCACCGTTACGGTCTTGGGACTACCTGTTCCGGTGTAGCTCAGCGAATAGGAACCGTTGGTCAGGTTGGTGGTGAAGCTGATGCTGCCGTTAGCACCCCCGCAGGTGGTGGGGTTGGCCGATCCGTTCAGGGTCAGGGTGGGAACCGTATTAACCGTTAATGTAGCGGCAGATGAGGTAGCGGATGAAGGCACTGTACTTTCAGACGCAATGAGCCGATATTGATAGCCATTGAATCCAGTTGTATTAGAGATACTCAAGGTAATGGACGTTGCGCCTGTATAGACACCTCCATCCGATAGATTGCTAAAGGAACCACCGCCATTTGTGGATACCTGCCACTGATAGGCCGTTGCATTGGATGCTGTACTGGTGAAGCTGACCGGCTGACCGGCACACACCGTTTTACTGACCGGCTGACTCGCAATTTGCACCTGCGCTATGGTAAACGTGCAGTTTATCGGTAGATTATAACCCGCTGGAATGCTGGATTGTGGGCAATCAGGATCATTGGGGGCGTAAATATATCCTTCACAAAAGGTGCCCGGGTTTGGATATCCCCAGTTTGCCGGATTGTTAATCGTATTCCGGAGTGCATTTGGGAAGCCATTACTGAGGGTACATTTGTAAATCCCTATTGTATAAAAAGTCCCTTTCAGGTATAAAGCGGCATTTACGCCATTGGCCGTAAGTGCCGCGGGTAAGGTGGTTTTTGCGGGAGTGAACTCAGTGTTGGTTAAAGTAGCGTCCCAGGTTGTAGCTGTACCAGCTGTGCGTATACCCGCCAGCAGTATTGGATTGGCGTCCCGGGCCGTTGCGGCCTGATAAGCAAAGATGTTATCGGCACCTGGATCACCAATATTCATATAAAAGGTCTTGCCAGGTATCTGCTCAATCCCGGCTACCGTACCGGTACTGGCACTCAGGTTGTATTTGCTCTGGATAACGACCTGCGTACCAGCCGCCAGGCTGGTAGAGGCTGTCCAGGAAATAATTCCATCATCTTTAGAGCCAACGCCAGTTGTCGGGCTAACTGTCTGAAAGCCCCCGCCCGTTAGCCAGCCGAAATCCGTGAAGAAAATTCGGGTATTGGCCGTAACGCTCTTAAGTAGAACAAAGGAGAATTTGTCGTTAGAGTTGTTGCCAGTTGACTGGTCATCAACCCCATTGAAGCCAACAAAAGCGATATCACCAGCCGATAGGGTGGTTTGAGCCATTAGCCCCGTCGGGGCCAGTGCCCCGAGGAATAACATACTCAGCCAGCAAAATAGCTGGCGGGTTAATCCGGAAAAAAAGTAGTCATTTTTCATACAATCAGTAGTTATCAGATACAGAGAAAGGTATTGTGCCAGCCCGTGTGTGATAGAGGGTTTGGTTCTGCTTTAAAGGCCAGGTAATCTTGGAGTACGGTTGGTTCCGGACGTAAATCGGCTAATCGGCAACGCCCCTGTTCATCGGCAACTACCGTGGTGGCATACGGCATGGCCCATGAATAGTGGGTGTCGGGATCAAAAGTCACTTGCCCGCGAGGGCCATCGAAAGACAGGGTTTTCAACCGGTTGAAGTCGGCTTGGGTTGGATAACCCGTCGGCTCTATAGACCGTAAATAGTCGGCTAGAATGAATCCGGCTTCGTAAGCCAGCATCGAAAACAGATTGGGTTTTCGACCTCGTCGGCGCATCGACGCCTTGAACGTTTCGTTGTTGACCGTTTCCAGTTGTTCGGACCAGGCCACGTAACCCCGTACATCTTCCGGCCCAAAAGGTACATTGGCCAACATCTGTTCTTCCAGCAACATAGGTCCTGCCCACAAAGGCAGCTGGTTAGACAGTGTAGCATAAAGCTGGTAAAATTGCCCGGCCATATCGCCCACGTACTGTGCCACAACGGCCTGAGCCGATGCCAGCCCATCCTGCATATTCTGCAGGTTGGCCTGCGCTGGAATATGCGAGCTAACCGCGTACTGAACGATTTGCCCGCCACTGGTATCCACACCCTGCCCAACGGCATAGCCCTGCAAATACCCCGCATCGTAAAACGACATGGCCTGAATAACGCGTGTAGCCCCGGATTCAACAGCTTTGCGGGCAGCCAGTCGGCTATACAGGCAGGATTGCAGGGAATGATAAAAGACGGTGGGGGCAGTTGATACGCTGCTGAAAAAGTCACCCAGTACGTCCAGGATCAATAATAACCGATTGGCAGCCGTAAACGTCGGGGCGACCTGTTCTGCCATCCGTCGGCTCATCATACCCACTACCAGATCGACCCCATCCTGCATGAGCAGTTTCTGCGCCTTCCCCCGTACCTCATCCGTGTCCGTTCCGAAGCCGATGCTTTCGACTACCCAGGTCAGGTTGGTAATCGACGCATCGGCTTGGATCAGACCCGCTTTTACCCCCTCCAGCAGGTCAAAACTTAGGGTTGGGTACAGGGTAGAGTGCGGTAGTAGAAGCCCGATCGTGGCCATAGCATCCGTCTAATTTCGACTGGGAAAAATGCCTTGCAGAGCAATACAAAAGTTCAGTACCAAATAGGGCTGCACAACGCTGATGGGTTGCCCCCCACCCGCATTGGCGGTTGAGATGGTAGCTGCCCCCTGGGCTGTATAACCCAGGTTTACCGTGGCAGGCGAGTCGTAGCTATTTGATGTAGTAGCTGCGGGGACATTATTTGTCGGATCCGCAGATGTTGCAGCAGCAGTACTACACGGGGGGGCGTAGGACAAGGTGTGTGTATGCGCAGGGAGATTCGCGACAGATAAGGTCTCAGAACTCTGACCGACTGTCTGACCTTGTACAAAACTATCACCAACGTGCATAGCGGCTCGCCCCTGCAGATTCGGTAGGGCAAAAGTCGTTTGCCCATTTCCTCCGTACTGAGTGCCCAGTAGCGCAAATAAAGCTTGATTTTGGTTAATGGGCAGTAACTGGCCATTGCATAAGGCCCAGCCTCGGGGGGCAAAGTTGAAGCCTGCAATGCTTAAACCGCCCAGGAATGGTTCATCCATAGTGATTGTGATTTATGAAGTAGAAAAGCGGGTTAGTTACGGGCCGGGAACACACCCTGCAGTGCAATACAGTATGCAAGTACCAAGCCCGGCTGCATGATATTGACGGGTTGGCTACCACCGGCAGGCTGAAGCGTGGGTGTGTTCGGACCCATGGATGCATTGCCCGTAGACGCATACTTCAGGCGGCTGGCACTCGTAGCGGCAGGAACCATATCATCTGGACTATTGCCCGTACCCGCCTGATTGGTAGCGGGTTGTGCAAGCGAGGGCGTCTGACCAGACTGACCACTGTGGGTATGGACAGGCATATCGGCCACTTGTAATGTAACGGTCTGGCTGCCACCCGTTTGACCAATTGTATAGTCCGACAGACCAGGTCCCTGGCCTCTATGTATGGCTACACATCCCTGCAAATTGGGCAGGGCAAAGGTAGAGGTTCCATTTCCTCCGTACTGAGTTCCTAAGAGCGAAAACAGAGCGGTGTTCTGGGCAATAGATAGTATCTGGCCATTGCATAAGGCCCAGCCTCGGGGGGCAAAATTGAAGCCTGCAATACCGATCTCACCAACATAAGGGCTGGCTGCTGTCATGATTGATAAACGTGAATGTGAGTAGTAAATGGGACAAAAGAGATTAATTCCGGCTGGGGAAAATGCCATATAACGAGATGATATAATTCACCACCTGATAGGGCTGTATCAACGAAATGGGTTGACTTCCACCGGCTGGGCTCGTCTGGACAGTGGGCGCGGCCATTGTCGTGTTGACGGTATCGACCGTATCAAAGGCCAGACTCCGGCCCGAACCGGCATAATACGCATTTTCAGGGCTCGTCTGTGTACCGGCATTACCCGATGCCATCGGCTGGTAGCTAAACGCGTGGGCATGCGCGGGCAGTTGATTCGTAGTTATCGTACCCGCTTCATTGCCAGCCTGTTGCCCTAACTGATAAGTCCCCCCGCCTGGAGCTGTCCCCATGTGTATGGGTATACGGCCTCGTAAATCAGGCAGGGCAAAGGTCGTTTGTCCATCTCCCCCATACGTAGTCCCGATGAGGGCGAATAGGGCATCAAATTCTGCAATTGGCAGGAGTTGCCCATCACAAAAGGCCCAGCCCTGTGGGTTAAAATTAAAGCCCACGGGGCGAATCTCTCCAATGTATGCCATCGTTAGAAAGGATTAAAAGTGTATGTATGTAGTAAAAAAAGAGAAAGCTGGAGCTATACCGCGCTGCTGGTTGCGTTGGACATCGGTTGACCACTACGCCCGGTCAAATCAAGAATCCGGTAACCGTCGGCAGTCGTTTGCAACACGCCTGTGCTCCCCAGTACACGAAGCTGACACGCTATGGGTTGGGCTTGCATGCCGTAACGGGCTAACGCCTGCCACACGATTTTGACCGCATCGGTGCCCACTTCGGCGGCACAGGATCCATACAAAGGAGCGGGGGAAACCCGTTGTAATAATTGGGTCTCGGTAAGTGAGGGTAGTCCGGCTATGGCCAGACAGGCATTAACGTCCTGGAGCGCGATACGCGTCAGGGCTTCCAGGGTGAGTACCTTGGGGCTATAGCTATGCGAGATGGCTAGTTGCTGAACCGATCCGATTGCCCCCCTACGCATTTCCGTCGCCAGCTGCGCAAATGCATGAGTCTCTAAAGTCGCCTTATCTTGTCCGAAGACCGAAAAAGGTAACAAAGGCAATACAAAACCAATACTGGCCTGGTTAATAAATAGACGTCGATTCATTGAGTTTGGGAGAAGAGGTCAGTAAATATATAAAAACTTATATACAAGAGCATTTAGTTTATACTTTATACTAAAAGATGCCCTTAGGATCCGAAAATTTGGGCATGGAACAACCGCTTTGCCCGGTCAACGAAGTTTACTTCGCTAAAACCAAGAATCAGATTTAGGGCTTGTTTGGCCCTGTAATAACCCAGGTACATCGGTTTGGCAAATGCTGATACAAAACCTGAAAGGGACAATGACCGAATAATAAATTTGTCAATCGGGCATTGTCGTTGGTGAAGTCAGTCTGCGTGAATCGTAGTGCTTTGGTGCCAGCTGATTTATGGATAGCAGCACGAACCGGAGCAGTTGCTCTTCGCAATCGGCGGGTTTATACTGGTCTGTATGAATGGTCAGGTCGGGAGCAATTGGCGTTTCGTAGGGTGCATTGATGCCCGTCAGGTTATGTAGTTTATCCGGATGATTATCGGGAAGGAGGGCACGGGCGTACAACCCTTTCGTATCCCGTTGAATAAGCGTTTCCAGGGCACAGTCGACAAAAACGGTTTTGGCGGGTTGGTTTTGGTGACTCAGTTCACCACGGGCTTTCTGGTACGGGTTAGTAGCGGCCAGCAGCACCATGATTCCGTGCCGGTTCAGCCGGTGAGCCATCAAACCCATTCGGCGCAGGTTTTCCTGGCGATCATCCGGCGAGAAACCCAGTTCGGGCCAGAACTGTCTCCGACACTCATCGCCGTCCAGCACCTCCACTGAGTAGCCCAGGAGCTGTAGTCGCTTCTGAACCCCGTAGACCAGCGTCGTTTTACCGGCACCAGACAAGCCCGTTAGTTGAACAAATACCATAAGATTACCATCAAACCAGTATCCGAAGGCTAAACAATGACTGATCTAACCGTACACCCTGATAATCGCTTCTTTCGGTTACCCTTTCTGTTTGAGCCCGTTCGTTTGGCGCACGATCTACAAACGTGCCAGCAGCTTGACTGGCCCGGGCATTTTAACCAGGCCGACTTCTCGGGTCGCTGGACCAGTATTGCGCTGCGGTCTGCTTCGGGAAACGAAACTGATATCCGCGCGAATCCGGGTGAGTATATAAACACACCCCTGCTGGCACAGTGCCCTTACTTTCAGGAAATTCTAAGCCAGTTTCACTGTCAGCAGGAGTCGGTTCGGCTGCTGGCATTGGCACCGGGTAGCGTTATTCATGCACATCGGGATGGGAATACCAGTTATGAGCACGGTTTTTTTCGGCTGCACATCCCTATCCAGACCGGCAGCGATGTTTGCTTTCGGGTTGATGGCCAGTCATTGCCCATGGCCGAAGGTGAATGCTGGTACGCCAACTTCGATCTGTTGCACAGTGTCCGTAACGATGGGTTGACGGATCGGGTGCATCTGGTACTCGACTGCCGACGCAATGCCTGGTCCGATGCGCTTTTCCTGAAAGCGGGCTACGACTTTACCGCCGAACAGCGGGGCCGCCAGCATTCCCCGGAGTTGGCCCGGCAGATTATGGCGGAACTGTCGCGGCACAACACCGACACTGCCCGCCAATTAATGGATCAACTGTCGATGGGGCAAACGGAGTAGAGCAAACTCAATGACACGGTCAGATGCCGAATGAATATGTAGATCAGCCGCTAAAGAACTGGATTCCCTACCAGTTGAGCGTAGTAGACGAACAACTTCTTTTCCGGTGGCTCTACGTGGGTACCCATCGCTTTGCCGAGCCTTTTTTCGAGGAAACGATACTCCATTGTAAGAGCCATCCGGTTAACTCCACGGGCTGGCATTCGGCCACTACGCTGGATGGTCTGATCCAGGCGGCTCAGGAAGCCATCAGCATTGCGCCTACCGCCTTTATTTTCCACGTATCCCGTTGCGGTTCCACCCTGCTTTCTCAACTGCTGGGGTTGCCCGAACGGCATATCACCCTGTCCGAAATGCCATTGCTGGACGAGATTTTACGGCTGCCCTACCGTGAGCCTGCCATCTCCCTATCGTCCGATGAGCGGGATGCCGCGTTAAAAGCAGTTGTTCGCCTGATGGGCAGCCAGCGGACGGGGCACGAAACGCGCTTCTTCATCAAGCTGGATAGCTGGCATCTGCTGTTCTACAATACCTTCCGCCGATTGTACCCAACGGTCCCGTTCATTATGTTGTTCCGCTCGCCCGATGCCGTGATTCGGTCCCACCAGAAACGCCGGGGTATGCAGGCCGTTCCGGGCCTGATTGAACCCGAACTATTTGGATTTGATCCAGCCGTTAGTCAGCACATGACGCAGGATCACTATACCGCCATTGTACTTGAACGCTATTTTCAACAGATGCTGGCTATACGCGCGGTAGACGAAAATACGTATCCGTTACCCTATCAGGATAGCGGTTTAGCCATGCTGGAGCAACTCACTACGCTGGTGGCGATGGATGCCACGCCGGCCGAACTGGCTTCCATGGTACAGCGGAGTCAGTACCACGGTAAGTACCCCGATCAGCTTTTTCAACAGGACATACCCCAAGATTTACACGGTTTCTATATGGAGCCGGTCAGGAAGCTTTACGAGCAGTTAATAAGCTAACAAAAAAGGACATTTCCGATAAATTGATAACGAACCATGAATGCCTCAGCCTCCATCCTAGATCAGATTTACGCTTTTCTGGCCGAAATCGGCATTCCGGTTAGTGAAACAACGCTAAGCCAGTCCACCTTTGTACCGGGTGTTTTAATCGACCAGGGTCGACTATTGGTCGATCCGGCAAAGCTACTTTATCCGGGCGACCTGCTCCACGAAGCGGGCCACATTGCCGTAACCATGCCCGCCGAACGCCGTTTGCTGTATGAAGACGTAACCATCGGACGACCCGATAAGCAGGGCGATGAGCTGGCAGTCATCTTATGGACCTATGCCGCCTGCCAGCAGATAGGCATCCCGGCAGCGGTGGTTTTTCACCCGGCGGGCTACAAAGGCGATAGTGAGTGGTTACTTGGTCTGTTCGCGCAGGAAACGTATGTGGGATTGCCCCTGCTGGTTTGGATGGGGATGACGTTGGATCAGCGGGTTGAAGGCGGCTTCCCACAGATGACCAACTGGTTGCGCCCGTAAAAAAAATGTACAATCAGGGCTTGAACTAGGCAGGGGTATAGAATAAAATAGCGCACTGCTTTAGCTGTGGGATTAACGGGGAAAGAGCCATTTTCAGAACCGTTTCAACGGCTGCAATACTCATTTATATCTGTCAATGCTCCAGTTAAAAACGGGGCCTGATACTAGCTTTTCCTACACCCGCTACGCAGTAAAACCAGCCCCGGTCAGCCTTATTTTCCACGCTTACAGCCCTAATATCTAAAAATATGCCAGCACCACCCAGTGAATTAGCCCCTTCGGCCGAAATGAGCCGGTTAGGCATCATGCACCTGAAACGATACTGGGCTAAAGCAATGGCCATCCGACAGGGGCGACTGGACAGCAGTTCGGTCGACGGGGAAAGTGATCTTGATTGCGTCCTTTTGAGTGCCCTTAACCTGGGCCTTGAACCCACTATCCAATACCTGTACCTGACGGCTCCAACCTTCCCTGAGTTTGAAGACTGGATTCAGGTTACTATTGGTGGGCTTCCCGATGCCAGCAAAGTAGCGGCTTTCAATGCCCAGCTATCAGGCAATTTACAGACTAAGCCAACCGGGGACGACAGTACAGAATTGGCCTTGTCGGCCGATGATCTTATTCACTGGGATCGGTATGGCTACGTGGTTGTAAAAAATGCCGTGTCTGCTCAGGACTGCGACCAGACTATTGAGCTGATCTGTGATTTTCTGGCGATGGATCGGTATCGGCCAAAAACCTGGTATAACGCCCATACGGGAAAACAAGGCATTATGGTCCAGTTATTTCAACACCCCCTCCTGACCCGGAACCGGGAATCATCCCGCATCCGGGTAGCGTACGAGCAGTTGTGGGAACGCACTGATCTGTGGGTCACCACCGACCGGGTAGGGTTCAATCCACCCGAAACAACAAACTGGTCGTTTCCGGGGCCCCGTCTTCACTGGGATGTGCGACTGGATCAGCCCGTCTCTTTTGGCTTGCAGGGATTACTGTACCTATCGGATACGCAGGCGCACCAGGGAGCGTTCACCCTGGTACCCGCTTTCCAGCACCGGTTAACCGACTGGTTAGCTCATCTTCCTCCCCAGGCGGATCCTCAAATGCAGAACCTCACTGCTTTAGGACCGGTACCCATTGCGGCCAATGCTGGTGACTTTATTCTCTGGCACCATGCCTTACCCCACGGCAGTAGTCCAAATACGGCCAACGAGCCCCGCTTTGTCCAGTACATCAATTATGCCCCGATGAAATCCTGAAAAAATGGCTGACCAGCATTTTTGTCGTGCGCTATCGTTTTATACGACGTTTCCCTGCTGTTGCATTCAATTATAGGTTTACAATTCTAGTTGCTGGTAAACGCCATTGGCAGCCCGCGCAAGCCTGATCGGTACGGGCAAAACCGTAGGCTATTAAAACTATATAAATACAGGGGTATCTTAAAACAACGTTGACGCAAATTGGCTTACGATAAGTGAGAACTTAATAAAAACAACGTGTATGAATCAGAACAAGAAAGATGCCGATCAATCCAATAAGGTTGGATCGGCCATGGGAAATAAAACCCCGCTGCATACGTCCATGAAGAACGACAAAAATTCAGAGCAGCCAAAAATTCCGGCCAGCAGTCCGTTGCGAACCGATGATTTATCCCCAATGACAACCAACGTTGGTCAGCCCATTGCCGATGATCAAAACTCGCTGAAGGCGGGTGAGCGTGGACCGGTCTTGCTGGAAGATTATGTGTTACGCGAAAAACTACAACACTTCGACCACGAGCGTATTCCGGAGCGCATTGTACACGCACGGGGCGCAGCCGCCCATGGCTATTTCGAGCTTTATGAGTCGTTGCAAGAACTAACGACGGCTAAAGTACTAACCGACACGTCAGTCCAAACGCCCCTCTTCGTGCGGTTCTCTACGGTAGCCGGGTCACGTGGATCGGCCGATACCGCCCGCGATGTACGTGGCTTTGCCGTTAAGATGTACACGCCCGAGGGCAACTGGGACCTTGTTGGCAATAACATTCCCGTGTTCTTCATTCAGGATGCCATCAAGTTTCCCGACCTGGTTCATGCTGCCAAGCCGGAACCGGACCGCGAAATCCCCCAGGCGGCCACAGCGCACGATACCTTTTATGATTTTATCTCGCTCACGCCCGAATCCATGCACATGCTGATGTGGATTATGAGCGACCGGTCGATACCCCGCAGTTTTGGCATGATGGAAGGCTTTGGGGTTCATACCTACCGACTGGTCAACGCAGAAGGTAAATCGACCTTTGTGAAGTTTCACTGGAAGCCCCTACTGGGCGTTCACTCGCTGGTATGGGACGAGGCTCAGCAGATTGCCGGTCACGACCCCGATTTTCACCGGCGTGATATGTGGGATTCCATTAAAATGGGCAACGCCTTCGAATGGGAACTCGGCATTCAAACGCTGTCCGAAGAGGACGAGCAGAAGTTCGACTTCGACATTCTGGATGCTACCAAACTATGGCCCGAAGAGTTACTACCCGTTCGGCGGGTGGGCAAAATGACGCTCAACCGGAACCCGGACAATTACTTCGCCGAAACCGAGCAGGTAGCCTTCAACACGACCAACGTGGTACCAGGCATCGACTTCAGCAATGACCCGCTGTTGCAGGGCCGCAATTTCTCCTACCTGGATACGCAGCTTAGCCGATTGGGAAGCCCCAACTTCACCGAGTTACCAATCAATCGCCCGCTGGTTGCGGTATCCAACAACCAGCGCGATGCCCAAATGCGGTACACCATCAACAAAGGTCGGGTATCCTACGCACCGGCTTCGCTCGATGGTCATTCGCCCGATGAGGTAACACCGGCCAGAGGTGGCTTTACAAGTTACCCGGAACGGGTCAACGGGCCAAAAGTGCGGGCCCGTAGTCAAAGTTTCAATGACCACTATGGTCAGGCGAAACTGTTCTGGAATAGCATGAGCGGCCCCGAAAAGGAACACATTGTAAAATCCCTTCAGTTCGAACTGAGTATGGTGGAGACCAAAGCCATTCGGCAGCGGATGGTCGACCATCTGGGTAAAATCAACGACATGCTGGCGGCACAGGTGGCTGCGGCACTGGGCGAAACAATGCCCGAAAGTGATGCATCGGCCAAGGCGCGCGGTACGGCCGATTCTGTTGAAGGAGCGAAGCAATTGGCAAACGCTACGTCGCCAACAACAGCATCGGGCGGGGTACAGCAGTCGAAGGCGCTGAGCATGGAGAACCAACCTACCAGTCCGAAAGGCCGCAAAGTGGCCATTCTGGTCGCTGCCGGTATCGATGCGGGTCAAGTCAAGCAGTTGCAGCAGGCGCTCAAAAAAGCGGGGGCCATGAGCGAAATCGTTGGTCCGCACCTGGGCATGATAGCCGGTGATGGTGGTGAGCTGGAAGCGACAAAAACCCTGGCCAATGCCAGCCCTGCCCTCTTCGATGCCGTATTCGTACCGGGCGGCAAGGGTGCAGACGCGCTCAAAAAGAAGGGTGATGCGCAGGTTTTTCTGGCGCAGTCGTATAAGCACGGCAAAGCCATTGGCGTGCTGGGCGAAAGTGTAGACTTGCTGAAAAAAGCGTTGCCCGACGGAGCAAGCCTTAATAAAATGGGCGTTGTTTCGGGGGCTGAGGCTGGCAAAGAAAAGCAGGCCATTCAGGACTTCGTGACCAGCGTCGGAACCCGGCACTGGAGTCGGACTGCGCTGGAGCATGTAGCGGCCTGATTTAGCGTCAATGAGAGGGGTTAGAATACCTGGCCTGGTACCTGCCAGGATATAAACGTGATTTTGTAGGGGTAGTTGCCGAATACACAGCCGGCAACTACCCTTATTCGTTTGGTTGATTAGCTTGGGCTTGCCAGTTCAATCGAACTCATCCGGCCCGAATTTCATATTTTCCCGTTCGTATCCTGGACGTTCACGTCCGGGTTTAACGATCACTCCAGCTCACCCGGACGGAGACGTCCATAATTCGCGTTAAACAACCTATTTATCAAGGAAAGCATAGTGTAAAAACACGCTTCAGACGATGTGAGGTACTGGTGAATTAACCAGGGCCAGTTAAGATGTAGTTAAAACCGGGCAGGTGCTTAAACTAATGGGGCATTACACCGTCTTACTGGCTGACTAAACAATTAGAAATCATGTTCAGGAAAATCGCCCTCAGTGGCCTGTTACTTTCATTCTTATCAGTACCCTTATTAGCTCAGCAAACGGCTACCCCCGATGCACCCACCCAGGCTAACGCCCGCATGGGCAGAAACCGGTCCGGGCAAAACCACCCAATGGCCGACCCCGCCACCCGCGCCCGTAAAATGGCCGACCGCATGACGCGGGAGTTGGGACTGGACCAGTCTACCGCGCAAAAAGTGTATGATGCCACCCTGGCTCGTACGCAAAAAGTGAACGACATTCAGGCCAGTGCCGATAACAATAAAGCGAAAGCACAGGCGCTGAAAGCCAATGACGACGACTACAAAAGTAAGTTGCAGGGGATGTTGACCCCCGACCAGTTTACAAAAATGGAAGCCATGAAAGGCAAAGGTAACCGTCGTGGGAATCGGGGAGGCTCCGATACCGATACAAACGAGAAACAGAACAACTAGGGTAAATTCGAGCGCGTTCAACGCCCGGTATTGACACAAAGTCAATACCGGGCGTTTGTTTTTTGTCGGTGGCGCACAAATTTCGAAAGTAGTAATCTACACCAGTACAGTAGGGTGAGCCACTCCTTATCTTTTCATAAAAAAATTAATAAGCCAATGTCATCTCCCCTATCACGCCGGTCATTTTTGCAGAAGGGTTCGCTGGCGGTAGCGGCCGGTATGGCTGCTCCCACGATTCTGAGGGCTAATCCGTATCGTCGCCACTCCGAAGCCACAATGATTGGGCACAACGACTACAAGTATCGGGTGGTACCGGGTTGGGGTGTGCTGGATGCCGGGAAAAACCCCGTCAACGATTGCCACGAGATGGTGCAGGACGCAAAGGGACGCATTATTCTGCTGACCAACGAAACGAAGAACAACATCATCATTTACGATAAGTCGGGAAAACTGCTCGAAACCTGGGGGCATGAGTACCCCGGTGCGCATGGGCTTACCCTGGGGGGCGAAGTCAGCGACCAGTATTTACTGATTACCGATACGGACCGCCATCAGGTGATAAAAACCGACCTTAAAGGGCGTGAACTGATGAAGTTCGACTACCCAAAAGAAACCGGAAACTACACGTATCCCACGCAGTTTAAACCTACCGAAACCGCTATCAATCCCACCAATGGGGATATTTACATCGTGGATGGCTACGGCCTGAACTACGTGACGCAGTATGATAAAGCGGGTAAACTAATCCGTAGCTGGGGCGGCAAAGGCGATACCAACGACACGTTTGATTGCTGCCACGGCATCGTGGTCGACCAGCGGACAGCATCAAACCCAACGCTGTTGATTACGGACCGTCGGCACAACGCGCTCAAACGGTTTTCGCTGGATGGAAAATACCTGTCTACTATTGCCCTACCGGGGTCGTACATCTGCCGCCCGGTTATTCACGGCGATAATATCTACGGGGCCGTATTTCGCAGCACGTCCGATTCCTACCCCGACTCGGGTTATATCACCATTCTGGACAAGAATGATAAAGTGATATCGACCCCCGGCGGCACCAAGCCGGTTTATCAGGACGGTAAACTGGCCGAGCAACGCAAAGACATGGATAACTCACCCTTCCTGCATCCGCACGATGTACTGGTTGATGGCGATGAGAGCGTGTACGTTGCGCAATGGGCTTCTAAAAAAACGTACCCAATCAAGTTAGAGCGCGTTGGCTGAGAAGTGACTGTTTATGATTCAACTGATTCTCGCACAAGCCAGCGGAGCAGCCCCCGCCGACTGGGTGTTGTTTTTTGGGCATTTTCACCCGCTCATCGTTCACCTGCCGATTGGCTTTTTACTGATTGCCGGTCTACTCGAACTGGACCGATTAACCCGTCGTAACTCTGTTAGTCCACATACTATTACCCTTATTTTATTCTGGTCGGCGGTAAGCGCTACGATGGCATGTGTGTTTGGCTATATGCTGTCATTAGGTGGTGGTTATGAAGCCGATACGCTCGATACGCACAAGTGGGAGGGTATTGGCGTAGCGGTGTTTGCCTGGATAGCATGGGCCGTTAAATCCGAAAACCTGGGTCGTATCATCCCCTTTGCCCAGTTACTTTATTTGCCCGCCCTGGGTATTTCGCTGGCCCTGTTGCTGGCAGCCGGTCACCTGGGGGGTAACCTGACGCACGGTTCGGATTACCTGACGCAGTATATGCCCGGCCCGCTCCGAACGCTGGCGGGTGTACCACCAAAAGCCCCCGTATTCAAAGCAGAACCGATAACGGATGTGAATCAGGCAATGGTATATCAGCAGATTATCAACCCAATTCTCCAGACCCGTTGTGTGCAATGCCACAACGCGCAGAAATCGAAAGGCGGGTTACGGATGGATACGCCCGACATGCTGAAGAAGGGGTATGAAGATGGGCCGGTATTCGTAGCGGGAAAATCAACCGCCAGTAAGATGATTGAGGTTTGTCTGCTTCCCGAAGACGACGATCACCACATGCCGCCAAAGGGCAAAACCCAGTTGAAGGAAAGTCAGATTGCCTTGCTGACCTGGTGGATTGACCAGGGAGCACCGGTCAACAAAAAAGTATCAGACCTGAAAGTGAACGATGCGATTCGTCCGGTGCTGGCATCTCTGACCGGAGGAGGCCCGGTAGAAACGAGTGGTGCTGCCGTTGCCGCTACCAGCCACACTAACGGCCGTAACGACGGATCGCCCGCCCCCGAATCGCCGGTGCTGACGATGAAAGTACCCGCTGCCAACCCAACGGTTATTGAGGAGTTGAAAAAAGCAGGGTTACTGGTACTACCCCTCTCTAAAGAGCAGAATCAACTGGAAGTGAGTGCCGTGAACGCCCGAAACTTCAGCGATGCACAAGCCGCTCTATTGCCTAAATTAAGCAATCAACTTGTATGGTTGAAGTTGGGCGATACCAACATATCAGATGCTGCACTAATGCAGGTGGCCAAACTTAAAAACCTCCAGAAACTGCATCTGGAGCAGACGAAGGTGACTGATGCGGGATTGAAACAACTGAAAGGACTAACTAATCTGGAATACCTGAATCTGTACGGAACGGCGGTTACCGATGCCGGTTTAGCCGACCTGGTCGCGTTGAAAAGCCTGAAAATAGTCTATCTCTGGCAAACTAAAGTAACGGAGCAGGGACTCGCTGCGCTGAAGAAAAACCGCCCCGACCTGGAGGTAATCAGTGGTACAAGTGAACAGGAAGTGGCGGCCTTTAATAAGGCATCATTAGCTGAAACAAAGGAAGGAGAAGTGAAGAAGAATTAAACCGGGATTGCACGAGACTAAACCAGTAAAAATCCTATTTACAATCCGCTTTATCCTGCTGGTAGAACCAAAACGGGCTATAGGATTGTTTCTAAAGAAGTTCCCCACCGTATTCGTAAACTACGCGTACATCGTCTTTTGCTTTCTATGTAAACCAAAAAGATTGACTGGAAGCAATACTTGCCTTCTGTTCTATCTATCACTCCACAACGCATTCGTTAATATGGCACTATGGCCCAACATACGGTTTCGATATCTCTTGCTTGGCACAACGGCGGGTTTGTTCGGCGCATCCGTCTGGTTGACGGCCTGCCATAGTTCCATCGAAAAACCGGCTGATATTGTTGCCGCTGAGATAAAGCTTCCCGAGAAAGTTGACTACAACCTACACGTAAAACCAATTTTGTCGGACCGGTGCTTTGCCTGTCATGGACCGGATAAGGCCAAACAGCAGGCGGGTTTGCGATTGGATACGCCGGAAGGCGCGTACGAGGCATTGGCCAAAAGTGGCCATACGGCTATTGTACCGGGCAACCTGGCCAAGAGTGAACTGGTGAGCCGCATTCTTTCCAACGACCCGGAGGAAATGATGCCTACCCCAAAATCCAATCTGACGCTGAATGCGGAGGAAAAAGCGACGCTGATTCGCTGGGTTGAACAGGGGGCGAAGTACAAAGAACACTGGTCGCTGATTGCGCCAACCATGACCGACGTACCAACGGTGAAAGACGAGCAATGGGTGCGTAATGACATCGACCGGTTTGTGCTGGCAAAGCAGGAAGCCAAAGGATTGCTCCACGCGCCCGAAGCGGATAAAGCAACCCTCCTCCGGCGGGTGAGCCTGGACCTGACCGGCCTGCCACCAACCCCCACAGAAGTAGATGCATTTCTGGCTGACAAATCGCCCAATGCCTACGAAAAAGTAGTGAACCGGCTGCTAAACAGCCCGCACTACGGCGAACGGCAGGCCGTTGAGTGGCTCGATGTAGCCCGTTACGCCGATACGGATGGCTATCAGGACGACGGCCTACGCACCATCTGGCCCTACCGCGACTGGGTTATTCGTGCTTATAACCGCAACCTCTCCTTCGACCGGTTCATTATATGGCAACTGGCCGGGGATTTACTCCCCAACCTAAACGCATCGGCCGACAGAAAGGAGAAACTAATCGCGACGGCCTTCAACCGGAATCATCAGCAAAGTCAGGAAGGTGGCATTGTGGATGAAGAATACCGAACCGAGTATGTCGCCGACCGAACCAATACCTTCGGGAAAGCTATGCTGGGCCTGACCGTTGAGTGCGCCCGTTGCCACGACCACAAGTACGACCCAATCAGTCAGAAAGATTATTATTCGCTGTTCGCCTTTTTCAATAGCAACAACGAGCGGGGGCAGATTCCGTACAATGGCGAAGCGGCTCCCACCATCACCCTAACGAAGCCCGAAACAGATGCCAAGTTGAAGTTCATTCGGGAAAAACTCACCCCCCTCGAACAGCAGCTTAGCTTGAATCGTCCCGGTTATCAGCAGCGATTTAAGCAGTGGCTGACGAAGAACCCCTCCATCAATACGTTGGATTCGGGATTACTGGCCCATTACACTTTCGACGAAGCCGACCGGACGAATATCAGTGCCTTTGTAAAGGAGCAAAACGAGAAGCGGAAGCTGGAGGATGCTAAACGCAAACAAGAGGAACAAGCTAAACGAATTGTAGCCCAGAAGCCGAAGCAAAAGGAAACTCCCAAGCCAAAAACGAAGGAAGAACTCTGGAAAGACCCCCGCAATGCCTTTGCTAATTCAGTGAGTGACACGCTACCCGCCCGCCTGGGGGGCGACCCCGATAAAGTGCCTTACCCGGTGCCGGGCCGGTTTGGTATGGCGCGGTACCTGGCTGGTGATAGCTTCATTGAGTTGCCCGGAAATTTCGGTGCGTTTGAACAAAACGAGCCGTTCACCATCAGTAGCTGGTTCAATCTGGCCAAACCCGGCATGGCACTCACCCTGTTGGGCCGCACCACGGGACCAATGGACGGGCAACGCGGCTACCAGCTTGATTTACTGACCGATGGACGCCTGAAACTGACACTAAACCACGTCTGGCCCGCCAACGCCATCGACATTGAGACCATCGACAAAGTGCCGGTGCATCAGTGGTTTCAGGTAGCCTTTGCCTACGATGGTACGGGGCAGGCAAAGGGATTGTCGGTCTACCTGAATGGCAGGCCCATTCGCACGAAAGTTATCACCGACCACCTGATTCACAGCATGGTCTATGGTCGAAATAAATCGCACTGGGCGCAACATCCTTTTTACGTGGGCCGGATGCACGACGACTTTTTCAAGGATTTTGCCGTCGATGAACTCCGGATTTATAAACGCTGCCTGACCCCATTGGAAATACCTGCCCTGGCTGGTCAACCGGATGCGCTGGCAAAAGCACTAAAAACGCCTACTGCCAGCCGGACTCCGGCGCAAAAAGCAGGCTTGTACGCGTATTATGTAAAAACACAGGATCCCGCTTATCAGGATATAGTAGCAAAAGCGATGAAGCTGCGAGGGGAGCAGATTGCACTCTATACCAACTCCGACCAGGTGATGATTATGGCCGAACGGTCGGAACCACGGGTGACACATTTGCTGAATCGCGGAGTGTACGATGCTCCCGGCGAAGTCGTTAAGCCTGCCGTGTTGCACAGCCTGAAGCCGATACCGGCGGGAACACCCAAAAACCGACTTGGGCTGGCCAAGTGGTTACTATCTCCCGAAAATCCACTGTTTAGCCGGGTGATGGTAAACCGGATGTGGCAGCAGTATTTTGGGCAGGGACTGGCGAAGAACAGCGACGACTTTGGCAATCAGGGTGCCTTGCCCACTCACCCTGAACTGCTGGACTACCTGGCCCTTACCTTCCGGGGAAAAGGCGACCCCAACGACCGGCAGACGAGTTGGAACACAAAGGCCATGCACAAACTGATTGTGCTGTCGGCTACCTACCGGCAGGCATCGTCGGTGCCGGAGAAAAGGCGGGAAGACGACCCGGATAATCTGTTTTTGACCCGTGGTGCCAGTTACCGGATGTCGGCGGAGCAGGTGCGCGATAACGCCTTAGCAGCTAGCGGCTTGCTTACACAGCGTATTGGCGGGCCTAGTGTATTGCCGTATCAACCAGCCGGAATATGGGAAGCCCTGGCCACTCGGAACGCCGTAAAATATGAGCAGGACCACGGCGACAGTTTATACCGCCGGAGTATGTATACGATCTGGAAACGATCGTCGCCCGCGCCAATGATGCTCAATTTCGACGCGGCTGAGCGGCATACCTGTACCGTTCAGCGACAGAAAACCAGTACACCATTGCAAGCCCTCGTCACGCTCAACGACCCTCAATTTTTGGAAGCGGCCAGAGTGCTGGCCCAACGTGTAGCATCCTCCGACGCATTGGATAGCGGTATTTCAACGATTTTTAAAGCCGTTATTAGCCGACCGGCCCGACCGGCAGAATTAACACTGATGAAACAACTCTACGCGGAGGAACTGGCAGATTTCAAAAAGAATCCACAGCGGGCGCAGGCGTTACTGACTGTAGGTGAATACCCGGTCGATAAAACCAAAAACCCGGCCGAGTTGGCCGCCATGACCGTAGTATCCAGCACCATTATGAACTTCGACGAAGCAATTATTAAACGGTAATTAGTTGGTCAGTTGATGAGTTAGTCAGTTGATAGATAAATGACAATTCACTAAATCAAAAGCTGACTGACTCACCGACTCAATAACTGACCGACTTATTATGGACATTCAGGACCAAATACATGACCAACTTAGCCGCCGGAATTTTCTGGGTCAGGCCAGTGCGGGCTTAGGAACCATTGCGTTGGCGTCGTTGCTGAATCCGGTCAATCTGTTTGCCGGCGCTTCTGCTTCGGAGAATCCCGCTGTGGGTAAGCCGCACTTTCCGCCGAAAGTGAAGCGGGTCATTTATTTGTTCCAAAGTGGTGCGCCTTCGCAACTGGAACTGTTCGACTATAAGCCTAAACTGGAAACCATGTGGGGGCAGGATTTACCCGCATCGGTGCGAAACGGCCAGCGGCTGACGGGCATGAGTGCGGGGCAAAGCCGGTTTCCACTGGCAGCGTCCAAGTATAAGTTTGCGCAGCACGGACCCAGCCAGATGTGGATTAGTGAACTGCTGCCCCACACCGCCCGCATTGCCGGTGACCTGACCTTTATCCGTTCACTACACACCGAAGCCATCAATCACGATCCGGCCATCACGTTCTTTCAGACCGGGAGTCAACAAGCCGGGCGACCCAGCTTTGGTTCGTGGGTGAGTTATGGACTGGGGTCCGATAACCAGAATCTTCCGGCGTTTGTCGTGCTATTATCCAAAGGGCGGGATGGCGACCAGCCGTTGTACGCCAAACTGTGGAGCAATGGATTTTTACCGTCGGTCCATCAGGGCGTAGTGTTTCGGTCGGGGCCGGACCCAGTCTATTACCTGAATAATCCGCCGGGAATTGACAAAAGCAGCCGTCGGCGCATGCTCGATTATCTGGGCAAACTGCACCACGAACAGTTCAAACACGTTCTGGACCCGGAAATCAACAGTCGGATGGCTCAGTACGAAATGTCGTACCGGATGCAGGCTTCCGTTCCCGAAACGCTCGATATTTCAAAAGAGCCAGACTACATTTTCGATATGTACGGTCCAGAAAGCCGCAAGCCCGGCACGTTTGCCGCCAACTGCCTGCTGGCCCGCAAACTTGTGGAGAAAGATGTGAAGTTTGTCCAGTTGTACCATCAGGGGTGGGACCAACATGGCAACCTGCCGAACGATATTAAGACGCAGGCCAAAAGCGTCGATCAGGCATCGGCGGCTCTGGTAATGGATTTGAAACAGCGCGGATTGCTGGATGATACCCTCGTTATCTGGGGCGGGGAATTCGGACGTGGTGCCTATTCGCAGGGGAAACTTACCCATGATAATTACGGTCGCGACCATCATCCACGGGCGTTTTCTGTCTGGATGGCCGGAGCCGGGGTGAAGAAGGGGATGGTGTACGGCGAAACGGATGACTTCGGCTATAACGTGGTCAAGGAGCCCGTTCACGTACACGATTTTCAGGCAACGATTTTACACCTGCTGGGTGTTGACCACGAAAAACTAACCTTCAAAAGTCAGGGCCGACGCTACCGCCTGACCGATGTGCATGGCAAGGTGGTGAAGCCAATTTTAGCATGAACCTCCGGAACCTCTTTCTTTCAAACAATAATGCTCTCCCCTTATTTACTATATGGTGGGATAGGAAATCTTACTTTATACCCTAATTCTTTACAATCCAATTCTTTACAGATTCAACATGTTTAGCAATCGTACAACCCAAAACTGCGTTCTTTTTTTCCTGTTTCTAGCCTGCGTGCTTCAGGCAGGACAGTCAGTTGGTTTCGCCCCCAAACGAGAGTTTTACCAGATTAAAGTCTACCATCTCAAAGACGATAGCCAGAAAACCCGGCTGGAGACTTACTTAAAACAAGCTTATCTACCGGCGTTGCATCGGGCGGGAATTGGGAAAGTGGGCGTTTTCGTTCCCGCTACCGAAACGGATTCCCTATTGTACGTACTGGTTCCCTTCAAATCGGCCGATCAGTTTATCAACCTTTCCGAGACCCTGGCAAAGGATAAAACGTATGCCACCGCCGGACAAGACTACCTCAATGCCGCCTTCGATAACCCGGCCTACAAGAACTTCGAGTCGATTTTTATGGAATCGTTCGCGGGCATGCCGTCGCTGGCTGCCCCAAAACTAAAGTCGGATGCCTCGGAAAAAATATATGAACTTCGTCGCTACGAAGCTGCTACTGAACAATTGCACGAAAAAAAAATCAGTCAGTTCAACAATGGCGAACTGGACATTTTCAGCCGACTGGGTTTCAATACGGTGTTCTGCGGACAGGTAAAGGCAGGTGCTAAATTACCCAGCATGATGTACATGACGTCGTTCGAGAATAAAGCTGAGCGCGATGCCCATTGGAAATCCTTCAGTGCCGACCCGGCCTGGAAAACCCTGAATGCGTTACCCGAATACGCGCATAATTTCCTGCGGGCGGATATTTATCTGCTTCACCCAACCCCGTACTCGGATATTTAATGCTGCCCCCCCCCGGTTGAAACCGGTTTTGCAACCCTACCTGTTTTTCAGATTAGTTCTTCAGACTGGGCTATTTACAAAGTGGATTTTTATCCACTTTGTAAATAGCCCAGTTCTAGTTTCCAACGATCAGATTCGGAGGGCTGCCTGAAAACAGGCCCGGGAAAGCGTTGGGGTATATATCCAAAAAATGAAGGAAACTACTAGCATTTTTAGATCAGGATTTGAAAGAATTAGCTAGCGGAGTCAGAATTCAGCTAAAGTGGTTATTTTTATGCCAATCCCTGTCGTTCTCTACCCTACTTTATCGAGTTTCCCTCATGAAATACATGCTCCTTTCTCTGCTCGTTATAAGTGCCAGTTTTTCTGTTCTGGCCCAGCATAAGCAGATTATCCAGCCCCGTAAAGCACCTTCGCTGCCCTACCCGTTCAGTCCGGGGGTTGTTAGCAATGGCCTGCTGTTCGTATCAGGCACGTTGGGTACTGACCCGCAAACGGGTAAACTGGTTGCTGGTGGTATCGAAGCAGAAACCACCCAGTTGATCCAGAATATCAAAACTGTACTGGAAGATGCCGGAACTTCGCTCAATGACGTTGTCAGTGTAACGGTTTACCTGAGCAACATGGATGATTTCCCAAAGATGAATGCGGTCTACAAAACGTTCTTCACCGAAGGGTTCTACCCCGCCCGAACCACCGTTGGCGTAGCTAAACTTGTATACGGAGCCGCTGTTGAAATAACCATGACAGCCGCTATGCCAACACCAAAGAAATGATGAGGGGTTCATCAATTGGTGAATAAGTCGCTCATTCACGAATCCTTTTGCCAGGTTCCTCTCTCGCTCCGAGCCAGCCCATTACGCAGAGAGAGACAGTGTCTACCGCGAACGGATTTTGTACTGATTATGATTCGCGGACCAGATTAACCCCTGTGACTAGAAAAATCATACCCACAATGAATGGAGCGGCTGCTTCGAACTTCGATATGTGCATCCCCAGTACGGCTTTCCCTTCTGACAGGAAGGCAACCAGTGCAAACAGAACAACAACCACACCCAGCACGGTGAGCGATGCGCCAAAAAAGCGCCGGAAATTAGTATTATTATTATCCATAAAGTAACGTAACAGAGAGGTTTTTAGGGTTCAGATTTGATGTTAGTCCATCTGTGTGTTGGCGGTCATATGTATCCTGGACGTCCACACTTGGGTGGACCGGAATGATAATTGTACGCGGACGTGGACGTCCAGAATACACATAGCCCCTCCGGAAAACAATCCATAGTATACATACTGCTAAGGAACGATAAGTGTTAACAAATGAGCGGGTTATTGCTCATTTGTCATACTGCATTCGTCTTCGTTATCAACCCGCGTTTACGTCCCTCTTCCAGTAAAAATGGGTACGCTTCATCGAGCGAATTAGGGATAAGCCCGTCCAGAATAGCCTCCCGCATCATCGTCTTTAGTTCACCAACTTCTTTGGATGGGGTCAGATTAAACGTTTCCATAATTAACTCCCCCGTTATAACCGGCTGAAAATTACGTAGCTTATCACGTTCTTCAAGGTCAAGAAGCTTTCGCTCTACCCGGTCGAAATTACGCAGGTGTTTTTGCACTTTCTCGTAGTTTTTCGAGGTTATATCAGCCCGGCATAGTGCCATCAACCCCTCTAAATCATCACCCGCATCAACCAGTAACCGGCGCAGTGCCGAATCGGTGATTTGCTCTTTTGTCAGGGCGATGGGTCGCAGGTGCAGCCGCACGAGCTTTTGCACAAAACGCATATGCTCATTGAGGGGTAATTTCAGTCGGCGAAAAATAGTGGGCATCCACCGGGAACCCATGTCCTCGTGCCCGTGAAAAGTCCAGCCCACTTTGGCGTCGAACCGTTTGGTAGCGGGCTTGGCAATATCGTGCAGCAAAGCCGCCCAGCGAAGCCATAGCTCATTTTCCGGATCAACCGGATTGGCGCGGGCAGCAATATTATCGAGAACCTGCAGCGTGTGATAAAAATTATCCTTGTGCCCTTTTCCTTCAATCGTTTCAACGCCTTTCAGCGCAATCAACTCAGGGAAAATACGCTCCAGCAGGCCCGCATGGTACAACAGTTTGAACCCATACGAAGGCGTAGGCGACAGAACGATTTTATTCAGTTCATCTATGATCCGTTCCGGCGACACAATGGTAATCCGCTCGTTCATCCGAACGATGGCATCGAATGTATCCGGCTCAATATCAAAACCCAACTGCGACGCAAACCGAATGGCGCGCATCATGCGCAGGGGATCGTCCGAAAAAGTACTGTCTGGCCCACCCTGAACCTGGCTTGAGGGCGTTCGGATAATTTTTCGTTTCAGGTCTTTCAGGCCATCGAATGGATCGAGCAGTTCGCCAAAATCAGCCTTGTTCAGACTGATTCCCATGGCATTAATCGTAAAATCCCGGCGGTTCTGATCGTCTTCCAGCGATCCGTCCTCTACAATCGGTTTGCGCGACTCGGCCCGGTAGGATTCTTTGCGGGCACCAACGAACTCAACCTCCATCCCTTCCCCTTGCTGATTAATCCGCAGCATAGCCGTACCAAAATTCGGGAATACCGCTACGGTGGCCTGCACCGATTTCCCAACCGCTTCGGCCAGCGTTATACCACTCCCAATGCACACCACATCAATATCCTTCGATGGGCGGCCCAAGATTAAATCGCGCACAAATCCGCCAATGACATAAGCCTGCAAACCAAGTAAATCGGCCTGATGGGCAATGATGTCGAAGATTGGATTCTTATGTAACGTATCGCTGAAATTCATTTTCTGATAAAACTTATCTCCCCGTTCACTTTGAGCCGTAGTATACGGGGTCGTTTGGGCATAGCAGGCAGGGTTCCAAACCGAATGGTAATGAGGGATTCGACCGACGCGGGGAGCGATAGTGACTCAAACGGAATAGTGAGCAGACCCCGTCCAAAACTGCCAATCAACCGCTGCACGTCCGCACTCAGCGACCGCCGAACAGCTAGTTGTTCGCTTGTCGGCGTTTCTGCGACCTGAGCCAATTTTACGGCTGATTGCCAAACGGCGGATGATACATTTTTGCCCTGGTCGTACACCACAATGAGTGGATCTTCGGCAAAGTCGACCAGATCATAGGCTACATCGGGTAGTTTAGCTACGTATAACCCTAGTTGATCTGCTTTTTCAATCAGCACCGTGGGCTGCATACCGGCAGGCATAACAGGCATTAAGGCAATGAGTTGCCCAACGGCTTTTTCATTAACTGGGTCAGCCGCAATAGACCAGCCGGTTTCATCGGCAAGGGCAATGAGCTGGCCCTGCCGAAGCTGAAAAGCGATGTCGCGTATGGATAAAGTCATGACTAAGTAAACCACAAAAATACGGCAAGTTTACCAAACCACGACAGCTATCGGAAAGATGGCCGATAATGCCCCTTAACTGACGAACAAAATAAAGACTGGCAAGTTGTTTGTTCTGTTCATTACTTTTTCCATCAAGGTTATTTCTTACTCCCCCTTTCACTAACACGATGACTGCCGAACCCCGCCCCCATTACCACCAGTTTGCGCTCACCTTACTCTCACTGGCTATTTTGACAGCCGCTATCTATCTGGGTCAGGATATTCTGGTACCACTCGCCCTGTCTGGCCTGATTGCCGTACTCCTTCGCCCCGTCGAGAGGAGACTTACTCAATGGGGTATGCACAAAGCAATTTCCATCAGCCTGGCTGTGCTTTTGGCGATCATCGTAGTATCGGGAATAGCAATTTTCATGTCTATGCAGTTATCGGATTTTACCGATGATCTACCCAAGATTCGTCGTAATCTAAACGATTCGTTCCAAGACCTAAAGCAGTGGGTTCGTCGGGAATACAACGTAAGTTACCGCGATCAGGACAAGTACATAAAGAAGGCACAGGCCGAAACCCTCGATAGTTTGCAGAGCACCGATACGCTGGGCTTAATTACTGGTCCGCTAGGCACGCTCACCCTGATTCCGATCTACGTTTTTTTACTGCTTTACTACCGCTCCATGTTGCTTCACTTTGTTGTCGTGCTTTTTTCAGAAAAACACACCGCACGGGTAAAGGAAGTTTTAGGCGAAGTGAAAGCCGTTGTTCAGAATTACATGGTTGGGCTACTCATAGAAACCGCCTGCGTAGCGGCTCTGAACTTCGTTGGGCTACTCATCTTAGGCGTTCAGTATGCGTTGCTGCTGAGTATTATGGCCGCCATTCTTAATCTGATTCCCTATATCGGGGGGCTGGTGGCCACGGCTCTGACGGTACTGATCACGTTTAGTAATAACCCTGAGTTATCTGTTGCACTGGGTGTGGTTGGCGTCTTTTTAGTGGTGCAGTTTATTGATAACAACGTATTCGTTCCGCTCATTGTAGCCTCCAAAGTTCAGGTCAACGCACTGGTTTCCATTTTGGGTGTGCTCATCGGTGGTACACTGGCGGGTGTATCGGGCATGTTCCTGTCAATACCGGCTATTGCTATCCTGAAAGTTATTTTTGATCGGGTAGACAGCCTACGGCCCTGGGGCGTTCTACTGGGCGACCAAACCCCCGAAGAGGCCGGTAGTAACCTGTTTCGATTACCCAAGCGCCGACCAAAAAAGATTGCCGCCTAAGCATTCACAACAAATAGAATCGTATCTGGCTATCAATCCGGCGCTGGTCTACTTTATTTTAGAAGCTGTTTGCGTTGATTGCTTTGGCCGCAAAACGCAGGCAGCTTCTTTGCCTTTTAACTGTAGAGTTTTTTAATAACCTCTTGTTGAGTACGAGCAAACTGCTGTCGATCAGCCGGTTGCCCCAGTAACGTGTTCGGTGGATATACACTATGGTTTGCGTAACTTTCCGTATAAAGTTCGTACCGCTGTCTCGCCATTAAATTACCCAGGGCGGGCCGCTGCCTGAACTCGCGCAGAGCAGCCAAGTCAATATCCGCATTGGCAACAATACTTTCGCCGTAACCGGCTTCGGCCAGGATAATACCTTTTGGATCAATGATTTTCGAACTGCCATCCGCCGTACTGAGCGGAACTGAACTTCCCGATATACCCGCCGAATTGGCTGATACCACATAGGCCATATTTTCGGCAGCACGGGCCAGTTTAGCTACTTTTCGATGCGTTAGTAAGGGGCTACCCACTTCGGATGTTGCATGCAACAGCACTTCGGCACCCCGCATGGCCAGGCAACGGGCTACTTCCGGATAGAGGATATCTTCGGAAGCAATGCAGGCCAGATTCCCAATGTTAGTTTTCACGACCGGAAAAAGGGAATCGTACCCATAGGCATCCAGGTACAGTTCCCACACATCGTGCGGGGTGGGTACGTACATGGCATTGAGTCGGCGATAGCGCAGAATTACGTCGCCATTTGGTCCTATAATAAAACTCGTCTGGAAGTAGAGTTCCGGAAAGAAAGGGTCCTGTTCGTAAGCATTACCCGAAAAATAAAGCTGCTGCCGCTGAACCATAGCCCCCAGTGCTTCGTAAATACGCCCATCAATATCCAGCGCGGCTTTCTCCCGCCATTGGTCTACTGTTTCGGCTACGGGTGGCCCCGTCAGGAAGTATTCTGGTACAACAACGAGCAGGGTATCACGGCCAAGCACACTAACCGACGCCGTTATCTGTTGTTCGATGCGTTCAATAGTCTGAAGCATTACCGCTTCGGCTTCATCGCGGTTTTGGCAGGAATTTACGGTTTGGCAGGTTACCTGAAGGGCAAGGGCTTTGTAAGACATACAGTAAGTACTTCTAACTAGTTTAGGGTTGGGCTGCCAAAATAGGATGTTTCCGTCAATAAACCTGAACCAGCTATTTTATAAATAGCCGGAACAAATTGACGGATGAGTGACTTATCTAGCTGCTTACAGTTAAACAAAACCACATGAACGTTGACGTACTGGCTATTGGAGCCCACCCCGATGATATTGAAATGACCTGCGCGGGCACCGTGCTCTCTCTGGTTAATCAGGGAAAAACGGTAGCGGGTGTCGACCTCACCCGGGGCGAAATGGGTACGCGGGGCACCCCCGAAATTCGTCTACAAGAATCGGCTGAAGGATCCAGAATCATGAAACTGGCTGCCCGCGAGAATATGGGGTTTCGGGATGGCTTCTTCCGAAACGATGAAGAACACCAGATGGCCCTCATCCCCATCATCCGGCAGTTTAGGCCCGCCATTGTACTGACCAACACCCCCGACGACCGCCACCCCGATCACGGCCGGGCGGCCGAATTAGTCGTTGAAGCCTGTTTTTACGCCGGTTTACGCCAAATTAAAACGGTTGGCAAGGATGGTAAGCCTCAGGAAGCACACCGACCAACATACGTGTACCATTTTATTCAGGATCGCTCCCTGACACCTGACTTTGTAGTGGATGTAACGCCTTACTGGTCCCAAAAACTGGAAGCGATCAGAGCGTATAAGAGTCAGTTTTTTAACCCGGAAAGCAACGAGCCACAAAGCTATATTTCGGGCGAGCCGTTCATGAAATTTCTGGAATCCCGCACCCGTGAGCATGGCCACATGATTGGCGTTGAGTTTGGGGAAGGCTTTATCAGCAAGCGGATGCTGGGCGTTCAGGATTTATTCGCGCTGGTATAGCGCCCCGCCCGTAGCCATTACAGTAAGGCGAGGCTAAGGGCAGAAGATTTTGTAGAACGTGTAACTGACGGTCAGCGCCGTATAGGTATAACTGTCAAACAGGGCCGGATTGCTCTGCGTTGTTTTGGTTAGTGCGGAGCCAAAAGTTAAATCTCCCAGGCCGTCCAGGTAATCGTGCCTTGTAAAGCGTGTGCCAAACTCCAGCCCAATGCTCCAGGGGCGTTTTATTTCGTATTTAACCCCGATTCCCAATGGGTACGTAACAACGCCCCCGGCTTTTATAACATCATTTTTGAAGCGGCACAGGCCAACACCACCAAATACGTAGGGTGTCCAATTTGTAGCCTTCGGCGAGGACACATAATTCAGAAAATTGTATTCCAGGTCAATGGATACTTCGCTGATGTTTGTGCGGAAAGAATAATTACGCGCCTGCTGTAGGGGATCTTTGCTGAACCGGTCTTCGGCCCGGAAAGCGCCAATAGTACCAGCCGCCCGTATCGAAAATGACCGGCTGGCATTGTAGCGAAAAAAGAGACCCGCACCCGGACTAAAGAAACGGGGATTCAGTGCCGGAGCAACGTCGCCTTTATACAGCATCCCGCCTAGGCTTGCGCCCAGTTCAATTTTTTGCGCCTGTGTACTCAAATTGATAAAAAGCCCGGCCATAAGTATCCAGGCTCTGATTCGTTGGTATCGATGCATATAGCCGATAGCAGCAGACCCGATGTTTGCTGCCTGAAGTTACTTAATAGGTGGGCACTTAATTTTAGTCGGGATAATATACTGAATCGAAAAATTAGTTAGTATATATCCATCTCTTGGGTATTTACCAACGCCCCCACCCCGTCCCACAGACGTAAAGAGTTCGGGATTGGTCTGACGTAGTTGCTGTAGGGCTACGTCACGCGCTTCATTGACCCGTGCAGCATCCGGCTCATTACGGCGGTCAGCCATAATGGTCGATAAGCCCTGCAGGGCATCCGGATTGGCATACGTTCCATTCACATCATCAAGTTGATTGGAGAACGTCATTCGATAGCCAATTTCAACGCCCAGGTTAAAACTTTCATTGAGCATGTAGCGGGCACCAATACCCACCGGAATGGCCAGCGTAACCAGCGAATACGGCTTCTCGTACCCAGGCTGACCCTGCCCTTCTGTGTGCAGCGGCTGGAGTTTCACCCACTCGCGGGCGGGCTGGTAAGTAGCACTGGCCGTGTTCCTTTCGGTAGGAGTTCGGGCTTCAGGACTATGCGCTACCAGCGCTAAGCCGCCAAAAACATAGGGTGTGAATTTAGCCCGGGCACTTGAGTTACGCCCATCGGCAATAAAATTGTAAATACCCGTTACGGCAAATTCTTTCAGGTCATTCCGAAAGTGCAGGTTTCTGATGTACTGTAAGGCGTACTTTTCCGGATTGTTCTTACTGAAGGTATAGTCATCCCCGGCTATGCGTGCCCAGGTGAACATAGCCCGGGCGGCAAAATTGGGCGTAAACTGGCGGGTATAGCCAAGGCCAACATTCCAGCGGGGCAGCGTAAACAAGGATTTAATGGGTGTACTGTAGGCATTTAACTCGCCAAAGTAAGTGGATGTACCTACGCCAAACGTAACACTTGAATAAGGTAAAAAATGCGTATTTGGTCGTCGCTGCGCCAAGCTTTTTGTTGGTAATCCGGCCAATAGGCACACTACCGCAATGCCTGCTATTAACTGCCTATACTGAATCATACTTTTCATATACGTGAATCAACCCCCGGTAAACCTATAAAGCCAACCAATTCCGAAACGGCCAGAGCAATCCTTTTATTGGCAGTTTGCCATAAAAATTATGCCGCAAATGGGGAAAACGGGTAGTTTGATGCAACTACGTTGGAAAGTATACAAACAAATGGGCTGATTCGTTAATTACGAATGTCCCAGCCCCAGTTAAGTTTACTACGGAGCGTATTCAGGAAGTTGTCATCCTTCAATTTTACCAGTCTCGCCTTAAACGCTTCTTTCCTAACGTTGATTCGAACGGAGGTGTCGACGGTAAAGGAGCGCGAATCCAGCGCGGCCAGAAAATTCCCGCTTCGGCTTTCCACTTCAAAAACAAACTCGCAGGTATCCATCACAATCATGGGCCTCACGTTGAGGTTGTGCGGGCTGATGGGCGTAATAATCAAACTTCCGGTATGAGGCAACAGTACTGGCCCACCACAACTGAGCGAGTAGCCCGTAGAGCCGGAAGGCGTGGATACAATAAGCCCATCGGCCCAATAAGAATTCAGGAACTCCCCGTCCAGATACGCGTGAACCGTAATCATGGACGATGTTTGAGTCCGGGTAATGGTGAAATCATTCAGGCCGAAGGGTAGTTTCCCAAAAATATCCTGACTGGAACTAACGCTTACCAGCGTGCGCTCATCAATGCTATACTGTCCACTAAACAGGGAATCAATCATGAGCCTTACCGATGCGGGTGCCACCGTTGCCAGAAAACCCAGCCGACCAATGTTGATACCAATGATCGGAATTTGACGGGCACCTACGTGCGTAACGGCATCGAGCAGCGTACCATCCCCCCCCAGACTAAAAATAAAGTCGGCATCGGTAACCCCTTCGTCAAAGGTGTAGGTCGCCTGGCTGTAATGGCTTACACCCGCCGTATCTAAAAAATCGCGGTATCCCTGCGAAATGATTATTTCGGTTTGCCGCCGGTCCAGTTCTTCAAACATAGACTGGATATAAGGGCGGGCAGATTCGGGGAAGTTGCGCCCGTGGATGGCGATTTTCATTAGTCAGTCGGTGAGTTAGTCGGTCGGTCAGTCAACCAGTTGATGAGTCGGTGAGTTATTCGATAATTATATGTTGCTCAAGTCAGCCAATGACCAACTAATTGACTCACCGACTGACCAACTCACTGACTATTTTAGGTATTTAAGTAGCGAAGGAGGGAATCAAGCCGCTCCTGGTCGATACTTTCAACGGGGGCATTGGCAAATGCGGCCTCAATCTGATACCCAAACCGTTCGAGCGTCGAAATGACGGGGGCAATATCCCGCCGGTTGAGCTTAAGCGTTAGCCGGGAGCGGTCGGGCATGCCATAGGCTGCGCTGGAATAGTAGCTGCTAATAATCTTGACATTATTAGATTCAACCAGTCGGCTGATTTCCGTCAGGGAATAATCGCGTTCATTGAGGGAGAGAATTAAAACAGCTCCTGCTTCCTGCACCCCCAGTTGCTGGGCAAAATGCTTGAGTAGTTCACTAACGGAAATGGTACCGATAAAGCCCTGCCCTTCATTAAGCACGGCAATTACTTCCATCTGATGCTTGATAACCAGCCCCAATACCTCCAGCAGATGCTGGTCTTCCAGCACGAAGGTTTGTTCGAACAGGCGCATCACATCCCGTAGTAAACGCTCACTATCAACTACATCCAAAAGTAGTTCTTCACTTACTATACCCCGGTACTCATCCTGATCCGTTAGAATGAGTTGCCCGACGTGGTGCTCCTGCATCCAATCCAGCGCCTGCCCAACCGAATCGGTTGGCTTCAGGGCGGGGAGCATGGGGTCTATTAGTTCGGCAGCCAGCATAAGTAACAAAGTATAGTGGGTAAAAACAGCTATCGATTCTGTTTAGCAGAAAACTACGGAAATTATTTCTTAGTTTCCAAATTCTCTTCTCTTTCTCTCACGCTGCCAGTTCGCCAACTACCTGCTGGGCCAGCCAGGTATCGAGTAGTGTATTGAATCGGTCGGGGCATTCCATCATGGGCGCGTGACAGCATTTGTCAATAAAATGCAGCTCCGAGTTAGCAATCAACCGGTTAAACTCGTGCCCTACCTCGGCGGGGGTAATGGTATCATTCAATCCCCAGACGAGCAATGTTGGCACCTTAATCCGGTGCAAATCCTTCGCCACATTATTACGCTGAGCCGATTTGGCGATAGCCACGATGCTCATGCACTTGGGAATACTACTGGTAATCTCAAATACCTCGTCAACCAATTCTTTAGAGGCCACTTTGGGATCATAAAACGTGTAGGCAACGCGTTCAGAAATATAACCGTAACTCCCCCGCTTGGGGAAAGAACCACCCATTCCGTTCTCGAACAGGCCCGAACTGCCTGTTAGCACTAAACCTCGAACCTGTTCGGGATTTTTGAACGCGTACAGTATAGACAAATGGCCACCCAGGGAGTTACCCAGCAACGTCATGTTACGCAGGTCTTTCTGCACCACAAACTTTTCAATGTACGTTACCAGTCCTTCCAAACTAGCCTGCCGGATAGGCATGTCATAAATAGGCAACAACGGTATCACTACCCGGTAGCGGTCCGAGAAGGTTGTAATAACACTATCCCAGTTGCTAAGTGCGCCAAAAAGCCCATGTAACAACAGGAGGACATCGCCCTGTCCTTCGTCCACAAATCGGAAACCCGCTTCTTCCTGAATCTGATAGTTCATGTGTGTTGACTGGTTATGGATGGACCAATGGTTATTCTATACAACGAAGAACAACAGCGACTGTTCCGTTTTCACTGATTTGCACTAACGCCGATTAAATAGTACCTGCCGATACGTACAGGATAACATAAGGGATAGCCACAAAATTAATAATTTCTAAAAAAAACAAAAATTATTTATAAAAAAGCATTGACTTTCAATGTATTACATTTTTTACAACTTGAAATTATTATAATTTTATAAAAAAAATACTACGAATCTTCCGTAGCGGTTAGCGCGCATTTGCCGGGCTACATACCTTTGACTTTTATTCATGCGCTCAACTCGTTGCTGTTATGACTGCTGAAAATTCGCCCGTTATCATTGTTGGTGCCGGTATGGCCGGTTTAACCTGCGCTGTTTACCTCAAACAAGCAGGTATCCATGCGCTCCTGCTCGAAGCCAGCGACGGGGTAGGTGGCCGGGTTCGTACCGACCGGGTTGATGGTTTCCAACTCGACCGGGGCTTCCAGATTCTTCTGACGGCGTACCCCGAAGCGAAGCGGCTGCTCCATTACTCCGATCTGCAATTGAGGCCCTTTCGGTCGGGTGCGCTGATTCGCGACCGAATCGACTGGATATCTTTCATCAATCCACTACAGGAACCCCTGGCGGTATTCCAGACGCTATTTTCGTCGGTTGGTACCCTGGGCGATAAGCTACGTCTGGCCGAACTCATGCGCCGGGTCCAGGACTTACCAGTTGATGAATTATTTAATCAGCCCCCGGTAACGACGCGGGAGTTTCTGGAGGGATTTGGCTTCTCCAACCAGATAATCGACCGGTTTTTCCGACCGTTTTTTGGTGGTGTCTTTCTGGAAGATGCCCTGATAACAGCCAGCAATTTCTTTGAATTCTGCTTTCGGATGTTTTTTTCGGGCGATGCTGCCGTACCGGCGCGGGGTATCGGTGCCATTGCCGACCAGCTGGCCAGCCGATTAACACCCGACCAGATTCGGCTGAACACCCCCGTTGCCAGGATTTCGGGGAATACGGTGTACCTACAGGATGGCGAATCGCTCACGGCCGGTGCCGTTGTTCTGGCAGTCGATGCAACACAGGCCAGCCGGTTGATGGGTAGTCCGGCACCTTCTCAAGAGGCATTCAACCATACCACTTGTACTTACTTTGCAGCCCGCCCGGAGCAACTCCCGATTACGCCAGCCCAGAAAAAACTGTTGTTGCTCAACATGCACCGGAGTTCAGCCGTGCATAACGTGGCCATCATGAGCGACGTAGCACCCGACTACGCTCCAGCGGACCAAACACTCATTTCGGTCAGTACGCAGGGGGTGGAACTGTTCAACGAAGCGACGCTGACGCAGCAAATACGGCAGGAACTAACGGGCTGGTTTGGGAAAGATGTGCAGCAGTGGCAGCACCTGCGAACGTATCACATTCCGCAGGCTTTGCCCAGTTACAATCCGGCTCAGGCTGGCTCGTTTGCCGTTCGCAAACCCCTTCTCCTGACGGACATTCTCTACCAGTGTGGCGACCAAACGGCTTACCCGTCTCTCAATGCCGCCATGCAAACTGGCCGGGAAGTAGCCGAGATGATTAGCCAGCGATGACCTCCCTAAAAATAATGATACCCGCATTAGTGTAGATGCGGGTATCATTATTTATTGTCTCTTCGGAAGAGTACCTTATGGCTTCGCCGTCATTTCTTCCAGCAACAGGTAACGCGCCCGATTCTTGTCGGTTTCGGCCCGGGTGTTCACGTCGATTACCATCACGTTAGCGCCACTTTTGTCCGTTAACGGCGACCATTTTGGTAAGCCCGATCCATTTGGGTTACCGGTTTTGATAAAGTTGGCGAAGTAGTTCTGCATCAGTTCCGACACCTTATAATCCTCCGGCGACCAGGCATATACTTTATTAGTAGACAGGTTACCCAGCGCGTACTCGATTTCGGCCGAGTGAACAGCTCCCTTAGCAGCTGGTGCTTTTGGAGCAGCCGGGTCCCCACCCCGAACAACGCCCCCCGCCAAACCGGCCGTAGCATTGCCCATTTCCGGCGTCATGGCCGGACGTGGCCGCGAATAGAAATACCGGTATACGGGCTTGCCGCCGGTTTTGGCCTGCATTTCGGCCCACCGCCAGGTACTAAAGCCAATAAAACGGTCGCTAGCCAGTGCCGTGGCCGATTGCATCACCTCTTCCGGTGTATTACCCGGATAGACTTTTAGCACCTCATCCGCTTTTTCGCCATACATTTTTTTCACGGCAGCCGTGTAATTTTCGGTCGTTGGCTCCTCTTTGCCCAAAACAACCCGACCAGTCATTTCTTCTGAGTTCCAGCCTACCAGCAGGGGTACGTGCGCCTGCTCGCCAGCGGCAAAAATTGCGTATGGATCTTTGGGAAAGAAATACCCATCGATAGCAGAGCCGAAGCGGGGAGCACCAGGTTTACCGGCCAGTTCGAGCAGTTGCTGGGCGGGCATGGCGCGCAGGTCGGCCAGGGACTTGGCCCCTACACTGGCCGCAAACGTAGTCCCCATTTCTTCGGCCTTGTTCAGAGGAGCGGGCGGTAATGTGCCTAGAACAGAACCACTCTCGCCAATGGCACCCGCTATCAGGTTTTTCGACAGGGGCGACATCATTTGCGCGCTCACCGAAGCCGAACCCGCCGATTCTCCGGCAATGGTAACCCGATTAGGATCGCCACCAAAGGCGGCAATATTCTCCTTTACCCAGCGCAGGGCGGCACTCTGGTCCAGATAGCCGTAGTTGCTCGATGAGTGGTGGGGCGACTCTTTCGTTAGTTCAGGGTGGGCCATAAAGCCGAACACACCCAGCCGGTAGTTCATCGTAATGGCAATAAGTCCTTTCTGAGCGATACTTTCCCCATCGTACCGGGGTTCAGAACCGTCGCCCGCAATGAATCCACCACCGTAGAAATACACCATCACCGGTAGTTTCTCACTGGCCGACTTGGCTGGTGTCCATACGTTCAGGTACAGGCAATCTTCACTGACCCCATCCGACCGAAAATTCATATCGCCAAAAACGGGCAGTTGCATGGCGCGGGGGCCAAAATGGTCGGCTTTACGGACACCCGTCCAGTTTTTGGCGGGTTGTGGCTCTTTCCAGCGCAGATCGCCGACGGGGGGCTGGCCAAACGGAATTCCTTTGAAAGCGCGAATACCGCTGACTTCGGTAACACCTTCCAGCATGCCGTTCGCTACTTTCGCCTGCGGAGCCTTTTTCGATAAGCCACCGTTCGACTGGGCATTGGCCAGATACCCCAATGGAGCCGTCAGCAACGAAAATAACAGCCATGTTTTCGTGGTCATTTTTTTCATGTAATAAGGGTTGTTTAATACGGACATACGTACTAAATGCGTATAAATCTTTATTATTGTAACAATTTGATACAATAATAAAGATTTAGTCCGAAGCAACCAAAACTTTGTTACTTGCCCTGACCCTTCACCTGTATGAGTAAGCCCCTAAAACCAGAAGAAGCCGAATCCACTGGAGCCAATTTTTTACCCGGCCTGGCTGTAGATACCGTCATTTTCGGGTTTCACCTCAATCAGTTGACGGTTTTGCTGCTCGAATACCGGAACACGGGTTTGCTGGCCCTCCCGGGTGGCTTCATCAAAAATACCGAGAACCTGAACGATGCCGCCCGACGTATTCTGGCCGAACGAACGGGCTTACAGGACATTTACCTGGAGCAGTTTCACGTTTTCGGCGACCTCGCCCGGCACGACCCGACTCCGCTACGAGCCATCATGCAGGCGAAAGGGTTTCAGCCCAATGATGACCATTGGCTGCTGAGTCGGTTTGTTTCGGTAGGCTACTACGCGCTGGTCGATTTTACGAAAGCCATTCCCATTCCCGATGAACTATCGGATAGCTGTGGCTGGTATGATTTGGCTGCGTTACCTCCGCTAATGCAGGATCATACGGCTATTGTACGAAAGGCACTGGCTACGCTGCAAGTCGATCTGGACCGTAAACTAATTGGCTTTAACCTGCTATCGGAAACGTTTACAATGGCCGATTTGCAATCCCTGTACGAAACCATCCTAGGGCAGCCGTTGCATCGCTCCGGTTTTCAGCGTAAAATACTTGGTTTGGGTATCGTAGAACGGCTCGAAAAGCAATACAGCGGTGGGGCACACAAAGCACCTTATCTGTACCGGTTTGTTCCAAACAAATAGCCTGTCAATCGTTTTACGTAAAAAGAACACCGTACGTTTACGCACAACGCCATTATACCAATAAACAAACAACCTGATTCGTTGACTTTTCATGCGTGGAAACGTACTGCTTCGTACTGGTTTATTACTGCTGATTTCACTACCGATTGGTTTCCTGCTCCTTACCCCTCCCCTGGTACGGTGTCTTTGGATTAGCCGGTCAGCCAGTTATCGACCGCTGGCTGGAATGCAGGATGTATATGTAAATCAGGCAGTCACCGCCCGGCAGGAGAACCAACTCAGGCAACACGTGGAGACCGCCCGAAACCGCATTACCTGGTTCTGGAGCACCCGGCGCGGGCAGGCTACGCTTATCTATTGCCCAAATCAAATCGATTATGAACAATACTGCGACGGGGGCGAGGGGGCCGGTTGCAGCCTGGGATTACCCTGGGGCGACTCCTACCTGATACTGGGACCCGATGGCAATAACGCCGACGTGATTGCTCATGAGTTATGCCACGATGAGTTGTTTGCCCGGCTGGGCTGGTGGCGCGTAAAAAGACAGATTCCCCAGTGGTTTAATGAGGGCCTGGCCTTAATGGTCGATTATCGATTCAGTAAACCAGCCCTGTGGGATACCCCTCACCAGACCGAAGAACGCACTTTCGACGAATCACACCCCCCATTTCCCACCCACCAGATGATGAAACTAACCGACCTGGAAACCACCCGCGATTTTTTCGGTGGGGATTACGTGCATACCATGCTGGCTTATCAGACCGCAGCCAGTGAGGTAGCTCACTGGCTGTCGGTAGCAGGAAAAGCGGGGGTTCCGGCCCTGACGGATGCGGTAGCGAAGGGGGATGATTTCAGCGATGTTTATCGGCAACTTGAACGTCGTAGAACGGGAAAGTAACTGGCGTTACTCATAACTTCACTACGCGTTTGGAGGCCGTTTTGTCGCCCATCCGTATCCGCAGGATATAGATGCCCAATGGATGATGGTCGAGCGACAAGAGGTGGCAGACTGCCGGGTTTCCTGTCGGGGTGTGGTATGCCCGGCCAAATTGGTTAGTTCCAGAACGGCTTTCTGGTTGGAAGACAGTCCCCGGATCCGGCGCAGAAGTTGCCGGTACAGGCTGTATAGCTTCGGCTTCGGCCAATGCCTGGTCTTCAATACCCAACAATCGGTTTACCGTCACGACTACCGAGCGGCCAGCGTCCATAGCCGTTGCTCACCTGAGCCAACAGGTATGCAATGGTTTTGACAAGTCGCCTGGGTCTGGATAGTGGGCACCAATACGGGAATGGTAGCCGAAGAACCACTACTGGGCAATCCGCCCCCCACTTGTTGGCGACGTCGACAATCTGGTAGATAGTGGTACGGTCGGCCAGCACTAGAAGGGGGGTGTCTTCTGTGGCAATTCCAGAAAGGCTATTGGCCAGTTTGTACGTGTGAGGTCCTACCCCGATAAACGTCAATTTCAGCGGTACGTCCATACCCAGATTCGTGGTGGTAGTTCCAAAAACAGATAAGGTGGGCAGGCTTTGTATGAACACACGCATCTGCGACCCAAAAAAAGGTCTCCGTCAGGATTTTGGGTCGCATAAGGTGTAGCCGGGGTGGGTGCCGCTGTGGTCACCTTGCCGATGAGGTCTGTCCATTTCAAGCCCGTTCCGGTAACCAATAACGATTGTGTAGTAGTACCCTGACAAATTTCGACGGTTGTTTTGCCAACGACGGGTATTGGTGTTTCCACTACGGTCACACTCTGCGTTGCTTTCGGCCCTTCGCAGCAGTTTACCAAGACCAACATAGCGAGTAGCTAATTAGATTGGCCATAACGGACATACCTGACTTCCATCTGATTTCTATTCGACAGAAAATCACCTGTTTATTTTATTCCTACTACCTTCCCCATTGGCGTACCCAGTTCTGCGGGTAAGTGAGCCAGAATTTCCGCCTTGAGCGTATTGATTAGTTTACGCTTCAGGAAACTCCGATGCATAACCAAACTTACCTCACGCACGGGATGGGGCGCCGTAAAGGGTCGAAGTCGCGCACGGCGTTGTGTATCCATATCGGGCGTAGCCAGGTAAGGCAACAGCGTGTAGCCCCCCTGTTTATCAATCAGTTTGATGAGCGTTTCCAGCGACCCCGTCTCGTAACGCAGTGCGCTTGCACCATTGGCCTGCCGGTCGGCTCCGCAGAGGTTCATGACCTGATTACGAAAACAATGGCCTTCAGTCAGCAACCACAGCCCGTCGGCAGGCAGGTCCGTTGGTGCAATTGTTGTTTTGGCTAATAATGGGTTCGACTCAGCCGCATATAGAACGAAGGGTTCCTGAAACAGCGGAATTTCGGTGATGCCATTTTCGGATAAGGGCGTTACGACCAGGCCCACGTCAATCAATCCGTTGCGCAGTCGCTCAACCACTTGCTCAGTAACCATCTCCTGAATCTGTATGGACACGGCGGGGTACTTCGCCATAAATTCACCGATGAAGTACGGTAGCAGGTACGGAGCCAGCGTTGGAATAATACCAATGCGGAAGTCGCCCCGGAAATTGCCTTTCGATTCACTAACGATTTCGGGTATGCGCCGGGCCATTCGGAGTACATCCCGGGCCTGAATCAGTATGGCCTGCCCCGTTTCGGTAGGGACTACGGGCTGCTTCGACCGGTCGAACACCAATACCCCCAGTTCATCCTCCAGTTTCTGAATTTGCATGCTCAGCGTAGGCTGCGTAATATGGCAGGCTTCGGCCGCCGTGGCAAAATGTCGGTAGGTGTCAACGGCCACGATATAATCGAGTTGGGATAAGGTCATAGACGGCGTATTCTGTTCATCAATAAAATCTATACAAATCTAAATTATATTAGAACCAACAATCCAGCCTATGTCTTATTTTTGTTACGTAAACCCCTGTAATTGTATGTACACACGTATCCTTGCCGTCGCTATCATTCTAACTTTCAGTGGAATAGGTTGCGCTCAATCAAAAAAATCAGCTAATCCAGCCGCCGATGGCTTCGATATGGCGGGTTCAGACCCCAAAGCCGTCGAGATTGCTGACCAGGTCATGCAGGCCATGGGTGGCCGTAAAGCCTGGGACAATACCCACTACATTAGCTGGAACTTCTTCGGCTTTCGCAAACTCGTTTGGGACAAATGGTCGGGCGATGTGCGGGTGGATAACGTGCGCGACGATCAGAGCGTAATTCTGAACATCAATACCGACAAAGGGCGGGTGTTCCAGAAGGGAGCCGAAGTGACTAATCCGGATTCTGTTGCCAAGTATGTGAAGGCTGCCAAAGGATCCTGGATTAATGATTCGTACTGGCTCGTGATGCCCTTCAAACTCAAGGATTCGGGCGTAACGCTGAAATACGTTGGCGATGACAAAACCCAGGATGGTAAAGCCGCCGATGTGCTTCAGACAACGTTTAAAAACGTGGGCAACACCCCCGATAACAAGTACAAAATATGGGTCGATAAGGATTCTCATCTGGTGACGCAGTGGGCGCATTATCCCAAGAATACCGACGCGCAACCCCGCTTCACTCTACCCTGGATTGACTACAAACAGATGGGTGGCATTCTGCTTTCCGGCGAACGCGGTGAGCGCGACCTGACCGACATTCAGGTGTACAAAAAACTTCCCGGCACAGTTTTCAGCGAACTCACCCGCCCCGACCTGAGTCAAATGAAATAATGTTAAACCTATGCGATTTTAAAGACCGTATAGGTTTAATTCAAACCAAGCCGTTCAACTTACTGTTGCATTTTTCATGGAAGTCTCTGCTTTAAAACCGCCGGTTGCTACCCGAAAATCAGTAGGGAAAACGGGTGTTCTGATCGTAAATCTCGGCACGCCCGATAGCCCTTCGGTGCCCGATGTTCGTAAATACCTGCGTGAGTTTTTGATGGATGGCCGGGTAATAGACATACCAGCTACACCCCGTTTTGCGCTCGTAAATGGTATTATTGCCCCGTTTCGCGCACCGAAGTCGGCCAAAATTTACCGGGAGCTCTGGCAGGAAACGGGCTCTCCGCTGAAGTACTACGGCCACATTGTAGAGAAAGACCTGCAAAAAGCACTGGGCGACGACTACGTGGTAAAACTGGCCATGCGTTACCAAAGCCCCAGCATAGACGCGGGTCTGGATGCCTTTCAGCAAATGGGGCTAACCGACATTGTAGTGGTGCCGTTTTTTCCTCAGTATGCCTCAGCCTCAACGGGTTCCGTTTACCAGAGAGTGATGGATATTGTTAGAGACTGGCAGGTGATACCGGCTATTCGGTTCGTCAACCGGTTTCTGGACCATCCGGGCTTTATCGAGGGATTTGCCCGAATTGCCCGTAAGTACATGGCCGCCTACGATTACGACCACTTCCTGTTTAGCTACCATGGCCTGCCCGAACGGCAAATCAGGAAGGGAGACGTGACGAAGACGGTTTGCCAGCTGGGCGATTGCTGCGGCACCCTGCACGCCATGAATCAGCACTGCTACCGGGCGCAATGTTTTGAAACGACCCGTCTGCTGGTGCGGGCGCTCAATATTCCCGAAGGCAAATACACCACCTCCTTTCAGTCGCGGCTCGGGAACGACCCCTGGATTAAGCCTTACACCGACGATGTAATCAAAACCATGCCGGGCAATGGCATTAACAGCGTATTGGCTTTCTCGCCCGCTTTCGTAGCCGATTGTCTGGAAACAACCATTGAAGTAGGTGTGGAGTATAAAGAGTTGTTTGAAGAAGCGGGTGGAAAGCACTGGCAGCTCGTCGAGAGCCTGAACGATAGCCCCATCTGGATTGAAACACTGGTCGATCTTATCACCAATGCCTGACCTGATTTTATCATTATGAGCCCGTCCTGCCTGAGCAGGACGGGCTTTTCAGTACCTTACTTTGCTGAACAGTAGCAATCACCGATTTTTTATGCAGACCACGCAGGCATTCCCATCCAAACTTCCCCAGGTTGGCACGACTATTTTTACCGTCATGTCGAAATTAGCGGCCGATACGGGGGCGCTGAATCTCTCGCAGGGGTATCCCAATTTCAACACGGACCCGGTGCTGATTGAACTGGTGGCGAAGGCCATGCGGGATGGGCACAACCAGTACGCGCCCATGCCGGGTGTACCGGTCCTGCGGGAAGCCATCGCGCAGAAAACGGCCCGGTGTTACAATGTTGCCTACAATCCCGAAACGGAAATCACCGTAACCACGGGTGCTACCGAAGCCATCTACGCAGCTATTACAACTGTGGTGCAACCCGACCGGAACGCCGGACCGGACGAAGTTATTGTGTTTGAACCGGCCTACGATAGCTACGTACCCGCCATTGAACTATCGGGCGGGAAGCCGGTATTTGTATCACTGGATTCGCCCGGCGTAGACTCCCCCGGTTCGGCTATCGACTGGAACGTAGTTCGGGGGAAGATTACCGACCGTACCCGGCTTATTATCGTCAACACACCCCACAATCCCACTGGCTACGTCTGGTCGCCCGACGACCTGAATCAACTGGCGGATTTGGCACAAAAGCATAACCTGTTTGTTATCAGCGATGAAGTATACGAACATATCATCTTTGATGAGCGGACGCACCATTCCCTGATGCAGCACTCGTCACTACGCGAACGGACGTTTGTTGTCGGCTCATTTGGCAAAACATTCCATACGACCGGCTGGAAAATCGGCTATTGCCTGGCCCCGGCCGACCTGACGGCTGAGTTTCGGAAGGTCCACCAGTTTGTGACCTTCAGCGTATCGACGCCCATGCAATACGCCTTGGCAGAATACATCCAGGACCCCGCCCCCTACGAGGCCCTTCCGGCCTTTTATCAACGCAAACGCGATTTATTTTTGCAGTCAATCCGTTCCTCGCGTTTTCAGTTTTTGCCCTCAGAAGGCAGCTTTTTCCAGAACGTTTCGTACGCCGACATCACCAGTGAACCAGATTACGACTTAGCCATTCGCCTGACTCGTGAAATTGGGGTGGCGTCTATTCCGGTTTCGGTGTTTTACCACGAGCGAACCGACCATAAAATTCTGCGTTTCTGTTTTGCCAAAGACGACGAGACGCTTTTGCAGGCGGGGGAACGGCTCACCCGCTGGTCGCTCAGTCAATAACCTTTCTAACGGCCCTCCCCTATGCCGCGTATTAATCCCCTTCCTGACGCTGAAGCTTCTAACGACTTAAAAACGGCCTGGGCGCAGCACATTGCCGACTATCCCGGCTCGCGTATTACTAACATGAAAGCCACGCTAAGCCATTCGCCCCGGGCGTTTGCCGTGTATATGCAGTGGTATCCGCTTTACCACACCGTTATCCGGATTGTGGGGGAACGGTTAGCGTATCTGTTTGCCCACGCCGTTTCGGAAGCGAGTGACTGCCCGGTTTGCACCACATTTTTCCGAAAAATCATCATCGAACACGGCGAACGCCCCGAAGACCTGCACTTGACCAATGATGAGCAGCACCTGCTGAACTTCGGAGCCGTAATTGCGCGCAATAAGGGCGAGGTATCAGACGCACTTTTCGCCCCAATCCGGCAGCGTTTCAATGACGCCGAAGTCGTCGTGCTGGTGGCGTTTGCCGGACAAATGATTGCCACAAACCTATTCAATAACGTGCTGGAGGTAATGGTAGATGATTACCTCGCGCCTTATGTACCTTTAACCCAACCGACAACGCATGGCTGATTTAACCGGAAAAGTAGCGTTCATTACCGGAGCCGCTCACGGACAGGGCCGTGCCGTAGCCCTGGCGTTAGCCAAAGAAGGCGTCAACATCCTTGCCTTCGATGTGGCCAAAGACCTGACCTATCCGGCCTATTCGTTCGGCTCGGCCGACGAGCTGACTTCGTTGCAGCAAGACATTGATGCCCTTGGTGCCCGTTGCCTCCTCATCAAAGGCGACGTTCGGCGGGATACCGATGTGCGTAACGCCGTGGAGCAGGCCATGGCAACCTTCGGGCAAATCGATATTCTGTTCAACAATGCGGGTATCTGCGCGTACGGGCTGGCTCACGAACTCACCGAAGACGAATGGGATAGTATGCTGGATATTAACCTGAAAGGGGCCTGGATGGTAGCACGCCGGGTAATACCCGTTATGATTCAGCAACAGTCGGGGGTTATTATCAATAATTCGAGCATTGCCGGGCTGCGGGGCATGAACCGCCTGAGTCACTACGCAGCGTCCAAATGGGGGCTGGTGGGGCTAACTAAATCGTGGGCTATCGAACTGGCTCCCTACCACATTCGCGTCAATTCCATCCACCCGACCGGGGTAAATACGCCCATGAATGACGGACTGGCCGCGCTGGAAGGTACCACAACGCAGGCCATTGCCGAACGCTCAGCGGGCAATCTGCTGCCCGTTCCGTGGGTAGAGCCGCAGGACGTGTCAGCTATGGTGCTGTATCTGGTATCGGACGGTGCCCGCTACGTTACCGGTGCTCAATTTGTACTCGATGCCGGGCTGCTGACCCGATAGGTAGTGTCCGCAACGTCTACCGGATTATACGCTAATACCCCACCCCAGCCCCCCCTACTGGGGAGGGAATTACTCACCGGACTTTTTAAGTTCAGGGTGGGGTATATTCAGTTGGCTGCTACCTTGTTAGCAGGTGTAAACCGCTCTACCTTGTTTTCGACCGGTGCCACCGTATGCAAATAATCGTAGATGGCTCCCAGGTCCTGTTCGGTCATGTCGGCGTACATAGTCCAGGGCATGATAGAATTAAAATCGGCATCACGAACGGTAGGCTGTCCGTCATTTTTACCGGCATACGCTTTAAAACGGGCAATAAAAGCCGCTTTCGTCCAGGTGCCAATACCTGATTTGGCGGGAGTGATATTCATAGAACGCACCAGGCCCGTGGGCATCGGAAACCCACGCCCGCCCGCCATGGCCATACCCGGCAGGGGTTGCCCCTTTTCATTTACGGGCGTATGGCATTCCCCACAGGAAGCAAACGTGGTGATGTATCTGCCATAAGCGATTCGGTCCGTTGTATCGGGTCGTTTGCCCGCGTCAATTTTAGCCGGAATCGTATTGAGGATGAAGTTCATCGGAAAATCGGGTTCTGGCGGGGGTATCTTGTTGGCAATCGGCTTCAGGTTTCGCAGGTAAACGATGATGTCTTTTATATCGCTGGGGTCCATTTGCGCGTAATTCCGATAGGGCATCACCGGAAACAGCGCACTTCCATCGCGGCTAACACCCGTGGTAATGGCCCGGAAAATTTCACCATCAGTCCAGCTACCCAAGCTGGCGGGTGTTAGGTTACGGGCGTAAAAATTACCAGGGAAACCCATCTCACGAGAAAATTTCTCCCCACCCTTCCCTTCCGTTCCTGCAACCATTGGACCAGCAAATTTGGTAAAATCACGGGTCGAGTGGCAATCGACGCAAGCGGCCACGTGATGCGCTAAATACTTGCCGTGTGCTACCTGAGCCGCCGTTGAATTAATTGTTAGTTCGGGAGCTGGACCAACATCAGGCAACGCCCATTTTACGTAGGCCAGTGCTACACCAACAAACAGCACAAACCCGGCAACGATACCCAGAGCGATTTTAAGAAATCTTTTTTTCATTAGAGATACGATGAAGTTTGTTAAGCAAGTTTACATTTTTAGCTTTTTAAAGCCCGAAAAAGTGTGTAAACGGTTGATTACCTGATTTTTCATTGTAAACACTGTTCAGACTTTCGATAAATTAATCCGGCACCGTTGGCTAAAGCCCAACGGCAATGGATTGAAAGCCCCGGTAGGGCTTGACCTAGCTAGTCCATAAGGACTTTTTATGGATTGCCATTGGGCTTTAGCCAACGGTGCCGGATTTCACAAAAAACCCGGTTAGCCAATTGGCTAACCGGGCCTGAATACCTGCTCGTTTTATTGCTTAAGCCGCCATGCGGATATCGGTCGGCAGCGACTGCTCTGGAGTCAGCATGGGGGTAATGATAGTATTCATCCGATCCCGAACGAAGCTCTCCTGCAAATAGGCGGGGAGTTTGGCCACTAGCTGCCGGTAAGCCTGAATACCCAGTGCTTTGGCAATATAGGCCTCGTGTACAGAATTGACATGAGCCACAATATTGACCAGACTCTGATGGAATAGTTTCACATCAATCTCCGAATCGACAAAGCGCTCAATTTCCCGATTCGTTGACGATATACGTAACCGGCTCAGCATATCGAAGTACGTGGTGTAGCCAATCTGTTTGGCCAACTGCTTGTACTGCTCCACGCTGAATTTTTGCAGAATCTCGCCGGTTTTGGGGCTACGCAGGGCCGTTTTCGGATTGTTCTGAATCACGTTCCGCAGGGTTTTCACCCGCTGGTCGCGAGTGGTTTTCAGAAACTGTGCCAGTTCGGCCTGTACGGATCCCTCACGCGAGGGCAAAAACAAATCAGTTTTGGCCGCTACGCTGAACCGTTTGGCCATTGGCAGCCGCTGAATACGGTAGCTATTGATTGGACCAAGCGCATAGTAGCCAATGGAAGGGGGATAGTAGCCCCGCACAACCATGTTGCCCACACGTTTACGAATCAACTCTTCATTGCTAACGGTAATACCCTGCACCGCCAGGAAAGCCCGTGCGCTGAACAAAGCGCTGTAAAAAACCTGCGGAAAAGTCCAGTGCAGGGAACTTTGCAGGTATTGCTCGTCATTGACCACGGGCGTAATACGTAGTGCGTACTCGGCACTCCAGCTATTGAGCAACAACTTCTCCAGCGCCTTCCGCGTCTCGTCCGTAACGCGCCCGTAGAACTGCCTGAATACGGGAAAGTTGACGATGTCGAACAGGTCATTCTGGTTATGGATGTGGTAATCCATCGCGAAAAAATGGTTCAGAAACACCTGCGCCGGAATAGATTTCCGCCAGCTGTCATCAAGTGGCATAGTACCCGTAGAGGCCGGTGCAGGAGATGCCTGAGCATTCGGGGAGTGCATCAATGCGTTGGTTATCTGTGTCATATTTTAGTAACGAAAAAGGGGCTTTTCACGTTCATTTTTCGTTAATTATTTAACCCTTATAACTATATGACTATCAATGCATTAACTCTAATTTTTTACCATCGAAAAGCACCTTAAAATTTACCCTTTTCAGGAATAACCAGAGAGGCAATTTTACGGCGGTAAAGGCACTTTAAAGTACCCTCTTTACGTTGCCTTTACAGCATGAATTGGACGAAATACGCATTGATTGTCGGGGCACTATGCCTGACTAACCTGGTAGTACCAGTGGTTTTAGGACAAACCAGCCGACAGGTTGCCCCTGTAGAAGGAAGAACAATAGTAGAAGGCTCCGTTCAGGATGCGCAGACGAAAACGGCGGTTATGGGAGCCACTATTCTGGCAAAAAGCGAAGATGGAATCGTTCGTGACCAGCAGGTCACGAATGCGAATGGGGATTACTCACTGACGCTTGATTCCAGAAAATCCTATATTTTCACCGTTAAAGCAACGGATTACATTGCGCTGGATGAGCAGGTGATGTTTACGTCTGAAAAGGCCTATCGGCTGAAGCGGAAGCCCACGCTTTTATTTCGTCAGAGTGCGTCTTCTGTCCAGAAAGTAATAGCCCCTTCTTCGCCACCCGTCCGTACCCCCGCCCCTGCTCCTGCCGTTGCGGCAACACCAGCGAGAGCGACACCTCCCGCAACGCCACCAGCCACTGGGCAGACCATAGCGTCCAGCGGCTCCAGTGCTGGTAACGCCCGCGTGGTGCCACCCAAAACGCTCGATGCAAAGGTAATTTACACGCCACCCCTCATTGTGGCTCCTGTGGGCAAAGCTACCCAGCTACAGGCCCTCCAGTTTGTACAAAGCCAGCCAGACTTGCTTCCTGAAGCACAGCCCGCTCTGGACCAGCTTCTGGGGTTCATGCGCGACCATCCAACGGCAGAAATTGAATTGGCGGGTCATACCGATAACCAGGGCGATTTTGACAAAAACTTGCAGCTCTCCAAACAGCGCGTCGACGTAGTGAAGGATTATCTGGTGAAAAACTGCATCATAGCCAGCCGGATTACCACGCGTGGCTATGGCCCGACGCGTCCCATTGCCAGCAATAACCGCGAAGCCACCCGGCAACTCAACAGACGGGTCGAAATGACGGTAGTGAAGCAGTGAGGGTAAGTTTACGGTTTTCAGTTTACAGTTTTCGGTTGGCTGACGCGAAATTATGTGACGCGTCAGCCAACCGAAGACCGTAAACCAACATTACTTTTTCCGTCCCAGCCAAAGGCCAGCAATAACGAAAGTTGTGCCGATGACGGTGTACACGGTAATTGGCTCCCCCATCAACACATACGAATACGAAAAGCCGAAGATAGGGCACAGGAATAGCCACAATGAAGCCCGAACGGGGTCCTGCCGGATGAGGTAAAACCACAATTGCAAAGCCGCCACCGACACGGGCAGAATCAGCCAGAATACCGAGGCCCAGAAACGACCGTCGTAGTGTGACTCGGCAAAGCCACCCGATGCCAGCGTGAACGGTAACAGCAATGCGCCACCGATAAAAACCTGCCAGCCATTGATAACTAGATTCGGCAACCGCCATTGAATACTGGCGTAGTAAACCGTAGCCGCCGAAACGGAAACCATTCCGATTAGTAAAATCAGCAGGCCCGACACGGTTGCATAACTGTTTTGCAACAGGGGATAGGTGGCAATACCCACGCCCAGCAAGCCCAGTATCAGCCCACCCGTTTCATTCCGGCGCGGCATCCGACGCAACCATAAGGCGGAGAGCAAAGCTATAAAAAGTGGATTGGTAGCCGTCGACAAACTGCCGATACCCGCCGACACCTGCTTGAGGGCCAGCACAAAGGCACCCAGATAAATGGTAGTGTTCAGCAAAGCAAACAGGGTAAGTTGCCGCCACTCAGTACGGGTAGGCCAGGCATTCTGCGTACGCTGGATGCCGTAGGCAAAGAGCAGCATACCGCTCCCCGCAATAAAAAACCGCACATTAGCCAGCACGAGCGGGTGTACCGACTGAACCCCAAATTTGGTGGCTACCGAAGCGGATGCCCAGAGGGCGGCAAAGAGGAGACCGGGGAGCACCCCGACAGGAAGACGTTGTTTCATTCGTCGTCCCGAATAATACGAAGTTTCCGGGCCGTAAGAACGGTGAATGCATTAATTAAATTAATTCCCTGCTTCTCAAATAAGTCTAGAATCAATACTGCTTTCTCTTTCGGCTTATGCCCTTCTAAACGATAAAAAACCACACCACGGTGAGGTAAACCAAACTTGTAGCGTAATGTACCAAAGTCTTTATCAGCCGTCAGTAGTACCGCATCCATGCGGACAGCTTTCGACAGCACGTTTTCGTCAATAATGCCAAAATCATCCACTGCAATCGACCACACAGTAAATCCACGATCTCGAAGCAGGTAAATAACGGGAAAATCTACATTCTCATCAGCCAGTATTTTCATCAGGCGGCTACATCGTAATCATCAAGTTCACGATTCAGTCTGTAAGCCGCATAGCGCAAGCAGGCTAGTATTCCTTCCCGCGTTAAATGCGGATAAGCTTCCAGAATGTCATCAATCGTTTCACCGTAACTCATTCGGTCAACAATCAACTCGACCGTTATTCGGGTGCCTTTTATAGTTGGCTTTCCTAACATGACCTGTGGGTCAGAGATAATATAATCCCGCCAGTGAATTGTATTCATAACCTCATTCGTTTTTGACAAATATACACTTGTTTTACCCCACCAGATAGCCCAGTTCGCGCAGGCGGCCCCGAAAACGGGTCAGTTGGTCGTTGGCAACCAGAATCCGAAATCCCTCGGCCTTAACGACCATCGTTTTCAGCACGGCATCCTGCGCCAACGCGCGGATAAGCGGCTGGTTGCCCGGCGAGATTCGGTAGGTCACCATATCCGAAACGGTGGTTAGCGGGTCGGCTTTGCCGGTCAGGTCATCGAAAAAGGCCAGCCAGTTGGAGGGCAGGTTTGGGGCCACCGACGTACAGAATAAACTAATTTTAGAGAGGAGCTGCTGTTTACTTCGGCAGTCTTTCAAAAACGTATCGGGCGTAACGCGGAACCGGGTCGGGCTAACCCGTTCGGCGTAGTTGGCCAGAATGGTTTCGGCCACTACGTGCTCCGGATCGCAAAAAATAAGCAGGGATTGATCGTCGAAACGGAGTTCCTGCGTAGCCGTGTTCACTTTGGGAACGTAGGCCTGCGTGGTCCGTCCGAAAATGGATGCGCCCAGGCTATTGAGTTTTATGTACCGCAGGCCGTCGTAGGCCGAGTAATAATCTTTCCCCAGTTTACCAGTTGGAACTTCGTAGGCAATATCGAGCCAGCCGAGGGCCGCAAACAGGTAGAAGCCGCCCAGCAGCGCGGGCCGCTCAACGAACAGATACCCATTGGAAGTTGTCACGTTTTCCTTATTCATAACCCCCGGCTGCCAGGGCGACTCCCCCTCGTAAGCCAGCGTGGTGTATTCGCCCGGTCGGCAGGGATACACGGGCAGGTCGTGAATCTGTCCGTACTCCAGGATGTTCGCCACCGACACCCATTTATTGACCGGTAACCGGCTTATCCACTCAACCAGAGCCTGTTCGGCATCCTGTTTGTACTGATAAAACTGAACGTGGCCGTGATTTTTGAGGTCGTTGAGCAGAAATAACGTTTTGAACTGTTTGTCCAGCGTCTTCCGCAACCGCCGAAGCGCATCGAAGGAATCCGGGTTTACCTCGTTCTTTTTGGGTTGGTAGGAAGTCAGTATCTGCGCCAGACAGGCAGTTCGCACCAGTGGAAAGGGCGTGGTTTCGGGGAAGAATTCCCGCAATCCCAGTAGCTTTCGCATCTTTTTCAGGCCATTGGTAGCCACCTTACCGGAGTTGTTGACCACAATACCATTCTGTATGCGGTAGGCCAGCAACTTCTGGATGTCTTCAAAAATAATAGTCTCGCCCTCTTCCCAGCGCAGTAGCCCGGCGGGCGGCTCCGGCGATACCCGAAGCTGGTAATTAGCCGGTTGCGGATAGGTCTGTTGCAGAAAAGTCCGAATGTGGGGGGGCCACTCCAGCATAATCGTCCCGTTCCACCCCTCGCCTTTGTGGGGCAGTAGCTTGAACTGACTGTTCAGGCTGATATTGCCCCCATAATACGCATTCCGGCCTTCCCGCGTCGTCATTGATTGACCAATGAGGCTCCCCAGAACCTCGGCCGAGGTACGTGGAAGCCAGGTCAACTGTTCGGCTGCTTTTTGCAGTTCGGCAGGCAGCAGTTTGTGGAACAGCAAATGCACATCGGGGTCGCTGAAAATAAACGCAATGCCCCAAACGAGCCGGGCTTTGTTGGCCGTGGCGTAGTCCGTTTCAGCCAATAGGGAGTAAGGCAGGTTGAGGGATTGCCCATCCAGCAAATCCCGGTAGGTCATCACAACTTTGCGGGCGTACTTAGCAATGGCCTGTAAGCCCTCTTTGTGGTACGTCCGGTCAAGTTCGTCGATGATGGACGACGTAATTTTAGCCCCCGTTTTCTTGATGTAGACCGACGCAATATCGGTGGCAATGTTGCTTCGGTTACGCTCATTGCTGGTGTTGCTTTTAATGAGCGCATCGAGGGTCTGCACCAGTTCTGTTTGCTCCATATGTTTCTACTGTAAAATGGATAGTGAATGATGAAAAGAGGTTGCTTATGAACACATTTTACATTGTCCATTCTACATTATTCATTAACCCACTCACCCCAGCATAAAGGCGATATCCGACTCGGTAAATGATTTTAAGGCCGATGCATCGGCACTGATAACGGCATCGAACAGGGCGGCTTTCTTCTCCTGCAACTCCATTATTTTTTCTTCGATGGTGCCCTGCGTGATCATTTTATACGCCATCACTTTCCGGCTCTGCCCAATCCGGTGGCTCCGGTCGATGGCCTGATTTTCGGCGGCTTTGTTCCACCAGGGGTCGAAAATAAACACCATGTCGGCGGCAGTGAGGTTGAGCCCTGTACCGCCGGTTTTGAGGGTCATCAGAAACACTTTGCAGGACGGATCGTTCTGGAACCGCTCCACCAGTCGCTGCCGGTCGCGGGTGGAGCCGCTCATGCTCACGTAGTCGATGCCCTGGGTATCCAGTTGTTCGCCGATGCGTTCGAGGGCAGCCAGATAGTTGACGAATACGAGCACTTTATGACCGTTGGCGGCTGCGTCGACCAGTTGTTCTACCAGCGTTTCTACTTTGGGCGATTCCACTTTCCCGTCCGATTTGGCTTCGGGAATACTGGCAATCTGACGGAGTTCGTTGAACGCCTGAAATACAAAAAACTGACTTTGCTCCAGTCCTTTCTCGGCAATTTGCCGCTCGATATTTTCCTTGTAAAACCGTCGTCGCTGCTCATAAAATCGCCGTTGGGCGTCCGACATTTCGACGTACAGCGTCTGCTCTATTTTGTCGGGCAGTTCGGTCAGCACGTTCTTCTTCAATCGCCGAAGAACGAAGGGGTAAATCTTTTTTCGCAGTTCCTCGATCACATCGGGATCATTGTGTTTTTGAATCGGGTTCAGGTAATGCTGCCCAAACTGCTCGGCCGACCCAAACATGGCCGGGTTCAGGAACCGAAACAGCGAATACAGCTCCGAGAGGTTGTTTTCGATGGGCGTACCACTCAGGGCCAGCCGGTGTTTGGCATCGAGCAGCACCACCGCCCGGCTCGCCTGCGACTGTAAATTTTTGATATTCTGCGACTCGTCCAGAATGACGTAGAAGAACGACCGTTCGCGGAACTTTTCGATGTCGTTCCGCATCAGGGCGTAAGTCGTAAAAATGAGGTTCCGGTTGCAGGCTTCATCCAGGTCGCGGGTGTCGGCGTAGTAGGTGTAGGTCGTCAACTGCGGGCTGAATCGCTCCACTTCCTTCTGCCAGTTGAACAGCAGACTTTTGGGCATTACCACCAGCGTAGGGAGCGTTTCTTTGGGGTAAAACCGGGAGAGCAGCGTGATGGTTTGCAGCGTTTTACCCAGTCCCATATCATCGGCCAGGCAACCGTTGAGTTGGTATTCGTGTAGGTGTTCGAGCCACTGAACGCCCCGTTTTTGGTACGGCCGGAGGGTAGCCTCCACCGAAGCCGTTTTGGGCTTTTTGCTGGCCAGTTCGTTGAAACCCGCAAAGAAAGCGCGCGATTTTTTGAAGGTCGCTTCGGCAACAGCCTCGTCAAGCAGTCCTTCCGCCAGGGGTAAATCGAAAAAAGAAAGTTTGACTTTGTCTTTTTTGCTTTTCTGGAACAGCCGTTCGAGTTTGCGGATGTAGGCTTCGTTTACCAGCGCGTGGCTCCCGTCCGACAGTTGTACGTAGCGATGCTGGTTATACTGCCGGATTACATCGAGTAAACTCAATTGCTGGTCCCCGAAACTGATGGTCGCATCCCCCTCCAGAAAGTCGATACCATGACTCAGTTGCAGTTTTAGCCGGGGTGGATAGGTGCTGATGCGGTATTGCTTCAATTTTTCGGCCCCGAACAACTGAAAGGTTTCCAACAACTGCGGCAGTTCCTGATAAATAAATGCCCCTGCCACATCCTGTGGCAACACCAGCAGGTTGCCCTCCACAATGTACTGTCCCTGCGATTTACGGCGCCCTTTTTCCCGCACCGTATGTTTCTCTACCAACTGTGTGACGGTGTCGATAAGCCGGGCCAGCGGCTGGCGTTCCACGACCCGTACCGAAATGGTTCGTTCGAGCGGATTGATGTCGGCGTAGCGGTACAAATCGAACTCGTCCAGAAACCCCGCGTCGGTTTGGGGTAGTTGCTGCGTCACCCGTACGTAAAGCGACTGATCGGCGTCAATTTTCTCAAAAATCAGGCAGGGCTGCGCCATGATTGGCTCGGTGCCGCTGGTGAGCAGGCGGTAGTCCTCGTACTCGACCTGCACATTATCCAGGTTCGACAGGGCGAGCGAGAGGTATTTGGTCAGGTCGGCAACGGCCAGGGACGTATCGAATAGGGGAACCCGGTTGAAAGCCGGACCTACCTCATCAATGGTTACCACGCGCCCATTGGACAGCACATTGCCTTCGTTCAGCAGCAGGAAATCGTCTTCATACTGCCCCGCCACAAAAAGCCGAACACGGGCTTCCAGCACGGTATCGGTTGGCTTGCTTTCTGCTATCGGAGAATCGGTAGTGGATTGAATCTGAAGGCGTAATTCGCCCGTTTCAGCCGGAAACGTTACGGGCTTGTTTCGTTCGTCGATCACATCCGGGCAATGACGAACATAGTCCAGCAGATAGGCGTGCTGATGGAGGTATAGCTGTGCCGCAGGATTTTCCCAGTCGATCACAAATCCGTTTCGTTCGCGGAGTTGCTGCATGGCCCGCAACAAATTCCGCAGTGACCCGCTGTACGCCTGATAATCGGCTTCTACAACCGTTCCGTGCTGGTTCAGAAGCTGGACGTAACTCCCGTCGGCATCGAAACAAAGCTGAACCCGCAGGTTCTCGACTTTGGTAGCGGGAGCAAATGAGGACGTTATAGGCGACCGACGGAACTGGTCGAAAAGGGATTGAGCCATAGAGCAACTGAAAGAGGAATTTTTGCTAACATATTTTGTCAATTTCAGCCATTTTCGCAAATATACGGCTAAAACACACGATCGCAGAAAAGCCAGCGCACCCTTTCAACACGGTAAAATTGGTCGACAAACTCGTTTTTTTTAGTAATCATACGGGCTAAAAAAATTCATATATTCCTCTGCCATCACCCTTGCCCAAATGGTAGTTGTTAAACAATCGTTGGTTTTGGTCGGTTAGGTAAGTAGGCTACCTACTCGGCCTGCTTACCTAAATCCCTTAAAATTATGTCTATTGTTAAAGTTATCGAAGTAATCGCATCGTCAGAAAAAAGCATCGATGATGCGGTACGTATGGCCGTTGTTGAAACCTCAAAAACAATTCACAACATCGATTCCGTTTACGTAAAAGATATTAAGGCTCACGTAAAGGATGGGCAAATCAGTTCGTACGGTGTCATCTGCAAAGTATCTTTCCGCGTGGACGCTGCATAGCCGCTACCTGCTTATTACTGTCAGTCAAACGTAAAAAGCCCTCCTATGAGGGCTTTTTACGTTTGACTCAGTTTGGGTTTTAGGTTGCCCCTACTACGAATTATTCCTGCTTTTTAGACTCACGTTGCTGCTCAATTCAGCCTTCTAATTGCGCCTATCTTTCATACATACTGGTGTAGAACCGATTCTACAATAGTAGGCATCCTTATTCCCGAATACTCTACAAACCCGCTTTACTAGATTGAGTTAACATTAAAAGTCAAATCATACCCCCCAACATAAACAACTATCTATCAATACCTTACGCCAGATAGTTTATTAACGATAAAACCATGGGTCAAACTGGTATAGCATTTGGGTAGTATTGATCAATACCAAACATTCACGATACTATGATTAGTAAAAGCAATCGGTTGAAATCAGTCGGAACGAAGTCATTAGCGGTGCTTGTAACCGCTAGCCTACTTTCCGGCAGCATTTTAGTTAGTTGTAAGTCTGGACAAAACTTAAATAAAACGCAAAAGGGTGGTATAGTTGGGGCGTCAGGTGGCGCTGTTATTGGCGGTATGATTGGCAAAAGTAAGGGCAGTACTGCTCTGGGTGCCATTCTGGGTGCTGCCGTTGGCGGAGCAGCCGGGGCTGTTATCGGCCGTCGTATGGACAAACGGGCGGAAGAGATAAAACGACAGATGCCCGATGCACAAGTAGAGCGGGTGGGCGAGGGTATCAAAGTCACGCTAGGCTCCGATATCCTGTTCGACGTTAATTCGTACGCGTTGAAGCCAGCCACCATGAAACAGTTAACTGATTTTTCGCAGACGCTCAATAAAGAGGAAGATACGGATATTCTGGTTGAAGGGCACGCCGATGCTACGGGTCCTGAAGACTACAACCTAAAACTGTCTAAACAGCGGGCCGATGCCGTAGCTAGTTTTCTGGAAACTCAGGGTGTGAAGACATCACGAGTCGATGAGAAAGGGTACGGTGAATCGCAACCCGTTGCCGACAACACAACGGAAGCAGGGCGTCAGAAAAACCGCCGGGTCGATGTTGCCATCTTCGCCAGTAAAAAAATGCAGCGGGATGCAAAGAATGGTAAGATAAGTGAATAGCCAGACTGGAAGTTGCCATCCCGTTAACTAGTTGTTCATCTATTTTCGGAGAATTAGTAAAACAATCCTATCAAACAAGTAGTCAATTGAGCGATATGGAAAATCCGAAAAAAGGAGACGAGGTAACGTGGAAATATGGAACAGGAAAAGCCACGGGAATAATCGACGAAGTACATACGGACGATGTTGAAAAGACCGTGCAGGGAGCAAAAGTAAAACGTAAAGGTTCTGATGCGGAGCCTGCCCTGGTCATAAAACAGGGGCAAAAAAAGATTATCAAATCGGCCAGTGAAGTAACGAAATCGAAACACTAAGACCAGTGAAAAAGGCAGGCCGGTGATGAATTGCACTTTCTGATTTACTCAACTCATAAATTAAGTAGTACACCACGTCAAACGTTTCAAATACAATAATCATGAATAACACAAACGAAGAAATCCTTGACCAGTTAAGCAAGTTATTAACACTCAGCAACGATGCCGAGGAAGGCTATAAAGAAGCGGCCGATAACGTTGATAGTAGCGAACTGAAAACGATGTTTCTGAAGGAATCACGGCAGCGAGCCGAATTTGCTCAGGAACTGGATGGTGAAATACGGACACTAGGTGGTGACCCAGACAATAGCACAAGCATAACGGCCGATTTACATCGGGCCTGGATAAATATAAAATCAGCATTCACCAGTAACGATGATAAAGCAGTAGTAAAGGAATGTCATCGGGGGGATCAGGAAGCCCTCAGTGATTATAACTCCGTACTACAGGAAACGAACTTAGCGGCCAGTACGCGGGAGATGTTGCTTCGCCAGAAGCAGAGCATCGACACAGCCAATTCAACGATGGCACGTCTGGCCCAGGCAGTGTAGTGAATGGTGGGATTAGAAAGCCTGCTCTCCATGAGAGCAGGTTTTTTCGTGCCTCACAGCGCAGAAACATTTAAAGAATACTACGCGTTATTACTGAAGATGAAGTAGCTTACTTCCCTGAATTCCAATTTAATTACAAACCCGTTTATGAGTAAAACGTCTAAAAAAGGAGACCCTTCTGACCAAACAGTATCGGAGAAGATAGTATCAAAACCAGGAAAACCTTACCCACGCGGAGCAACCTACGACGGTGCAGGTATTAATTTCGCTCTGTTCAGCGAAAACGCTACGGCCGTTTATATATGTTTGTACGATACTGCTGACCCCACCCAAGAAACCGACCGCATTCCCCTTACTGAACGGACCGAAATGGTCTGGCATATTTACCTCGAAGGCCTGCATCCCGGTCAGTTATATGGCTATCGCGTCGATGGTGACTATAACCCACAGGCGGGCCATTTTTTCAACCCCAACAAACTGCTTCTCGATCCATACGCCCGCGCCATCAACGCCCCGGTCAACCATGATAATTCGTGGCTGGGTTATGATGCGACAAAAGCAACTTCCCGTGAGTTTGGCCGGGAAGTTTACCTGGAAAGAAGCGAGATAGACAGCGGTTCTACCATGCCTAAGAGTGTGGTAATTGACACAACATTCGATTGGGAAGATGATTCCTTGCCCGATATTCCTCTGCACCGGTCTATCATTTACGAAATGCACGTAAAGGGGTTTACGCACCAGAACACGGCCATTCCGGAGGCAATCCGGGGTACTTATGCGGGCTTAGCCGCTCCGGAAAGTATCGACTACCTGAAAAAACTGGGTATCACCGCCGTTGAACTGCTACCCGTTCATCAGTTCTCCGACGAAAGTTATTGGGGGTACAACAGCATCGGCTTCTTTGCGCCCCAGAATACGTACTCCTCTTCGGGAATGAATGGCGGACAGGTTACCGAGTTCAAGCAGATGGTTAAGGCCCTGCACAAAGCTGGTATCGAAGTTATTCTGGACGTTGTGTACAATCACACCGCCGAAGGAAACCAGATGGGCCCTACACTGTCCTTTCAGGGTATCGATAACCGGGTGTATTACCACCAGGTGGGTGACAGTCCGGAGTATTACATGGATTACACGGGCACGGGCAATACGTTTAACCTCAGCCACCCGCGGGTGTTGCAGATGGTAATGGATAGCCTGCGGTACTGGGTAACGGACATGCACGTTGATGGTTTCCGGTTCGACCTGGCTTCGGCCCTGATTCGTACCGATGAAGAATTCGGTAGTGTATCCTCCTTTCTGGACACGGTGGCGCAGGATCCCATTCTGGCTCCCGTAAAACTCATTGCCGAACCCTGGGACATTCATTCCTACCACGTGGGCGGCTTCCCCGTTACCTGGTCGGAGTGGAATGGCAAGTACCGCGATACAATCCGGGCGTTCTGGATAGCGCACGAAGGGAAAGCAGCCGAAACGGCTTCCCGGCTACTGGGTAGTCCCGATTTGTACGCCAACGATGGACGCTCTCCGGCAAACAGCATCAACCTGATTACGGCGCACGACGGCTTTACGCTGAATGACCTGGTCAGCTACAATGAAAAACACAATGACGCGAACGGCGAAGACAACCGGGATGGCAGCAATGACAACATAAGCTGGAACTGCGGGGTGGAAGGCCCAACCAAGAAACCGGCCATCAACGAGTTGCGCGAACGGCAGAAGCGGAATTTCCTCACAACGCTCATGCTTAGTCAGGGTACACCTATGCTGGTGATGGGCGATGAGTACGGACGTACGCAGAACGGTAACAACAATGTGTACAATCAGGACAATGAGCTTAGCTGGATGGACTGGAAATGGACTAAGAAGCAAAAAGACCTTTTTGAGTATGCCAGTCAGCTTATACGGCTGCGTCAGGAGATTCCACTTCTGAGTCGGCGACGTTTCTTTGGTACCGACCAAATTTCTTATCTACTGCCCGAAGGGGGGGAAATGACGGGGCATGATTTCGAAAACCCCCGTACCCACTGCCTGGCCTTATTTATCGATGGACAGCGCGTGACCGAGCAAACGGAAGATGGGCAGGATATTGGTGATGAGCAATTACTCTGGATCCTGAACGCCTATTGGGGAGAAGTCCCGTTCAAGCTACCTAAAGTTGGCCGTAAAAACTCGCAGTGGCAAATACTGGTCGACAGTTTCATGGGGGCCGTACACCCAACCAGTAATCCATTCGAAGGAGGTGAAACCTACATGGTACAACCGCGGTCATCCATGCTGTTTCGGCTGGTTTAACCCGGCATGATAAACTCTAAATAAATCAGCCCTTCCTGTTTGGTCAGGAAGGGCTGATTTATTTTAAAAAAAGGAGCAGGAATCCGAATTCAGGCCAGCCTGAACGTCCATTCTTTCGTAACGATCGCTGCATCCTGTATGGCATTATACAGTTCGTTGTCGTGCTTGAAAACCAGTTGGGGCAATTGAAACGTTTCGACGTGTGCGGCTACCGACGGCTCGTTAAACGGCCAGGGGTCAAGACATAGCACCTCATCTGGCTGCTGGTGAATGTAATAGGGAGTGCCATCCGGGCCAAGGCTCACTTCAAGCTTCCGGCCTTCGGGTGGTATCTGATCCATGCATAGTACCAGCGACAGCGCATCGCACCATTGCACAAAGGCGTACGCGTAAGCGGCCTCAGCTTTCGTAGTCTTCGTCTGCTTACGCCATTTATCCTGGTTTTTCACCTGCTGATCCAAAAACAAATCCAAAGCTTTATCAGTACCCCGTTTCGAGTCGTACAGAAAAGAGGTGTGCATTGATAACATGAGGGCATTCCAGCGGCTTTTCTGGAGACCGATATCAATCATATTCTTACATTGCTCCACCGAGTAATCCAGAATCTGAAAGTGCAGCGGTGCTCCAGCCGTAGTCAGGTGATTACGGCCCTCCCACTTGTTTTGCCCGTCATCGTGCTCAGTCAGAGCCACCAGCGTTTCTACCCAATTTATCGGCCGCTTATCAACTTGCCAGTGTAGCGCCAGTTGTACGGCCAGCAAGCCATGCGCCTGCTGATGAATAACCTGCCAGCCCGTATCTATTTGTGTAACAATCATCGGTTCGTCCTAACGACAAACGGGTAGGCCAACCGACTTATTCAGTAAAGTCATCAGTCAGCCTACCCGTTTGTCATCAATTACATAACTAGTTATAAACTTTCTCGTTCTCACCCATTTTTGGCGGGTTTCCCGTTACGGCAGCAGCAGCCTGCTGAAAAAACCGAACCATCTTGCTATCGTTTGCGCTCCAGTATTCGGCCATGTCGATATGCACGTTCAGCAATGTCAGTTCAGGATCTTCTTTTCCTTCCGGAAACCAGGCTTTTACCTGTGGATTCCACAGTTCATCAATTTTAACCTGATCGTCTACTTCCTGCCCTGTTCCTGATACCGACACGTAATCGGAATCATCCGCGTTGGCGAACGAAAGATTTACTTTGTGCTGGTTCTGGTCTATCTGGTCGACCTTTGGAGACGAACGTTTGGTAAAAAACCAGATGTCGTCAGATTCGTCGATTTGAGCAACCGCCATTGGCCGACTTACCAGGTTTCCCTGTTCACCGACCGTTGTCATCATTGCGATACGAATGTTTTCAATCATATCGTGCACTTTTTTCAGTGACTCACTAGATTTTGGTTGTGTTTTCATAAGGGTATAAAAAATACGGGTCAGGCGTTATCAGCCGGGTTTTACGCCTAACTGATAACGCCTAACCAGTATCGTCAATTATTAGTAAATTACGCGTTTCGTTGAGTATGCTATATATACAGTACTTTCTTTATATACAGTACTTTCTTTCATTTACGTGTCTATGCGTACTGTTGTACGCTACTGGTTGGCCAGTCCTTCCTTTTCCACTCACAGCGCGCCCATTGACGAGCTTCGTCAATGCTTACCATGACAATGCGTTGCTTATCCATTTTTCCCACTTCCGCCAATTGATTGGCAATTTCTATTGCCTTGGCGCGGGTACTTGGATTTAGCGAACGCATAGCCGCCGGAAAGTGTGTAGTAGACCACATAGCTGTAGCTGGTTTGTTGACAATACTATAGCCTATATTATGCCACTTCTTCCTGAAAACGCATAAACAACCAACGTCCAAAGGCTAATCTATTAGCTATCAGCTTTTTAGCTTATTTTCATTTCTCAATAACCTCTTTTTCATCGTACCGAATTTGATGACTACCTGTAGAATAGGTCTCCATAAGATGAGTATATTTTTCTACACTTTGCTACCCCACTTCAGATAGGTTCATGAACAGCACTAAGACTTGGTGCCGTTGAGATGTTGTTATCCGACAATTCATCTACCATACGGGCGGTAACTCAACGGGGCACGATTTCGGTGATAGAAACAGGTCACTGACTTTACCGAAAACCTGCCCCGTCGAAACAACTTTCCCTGCTTGTTGTTGCATAAAGACAAACTGTTACACAACAACCAACTGTATTTTATGAACTCAGGAACAGGAAAAACAGCCCTGATTACCGGTGCCTCTAGTGGTATTGGTCAGGAACTTGCCAAACTTTTTGCCCAGGATGGCTATAATTTAGTGCTGGTAGCCCGTAGTGATGATAAACTGGACCGGCTGGCCGAAGTATTCAAAAGTAATTACGACACCCAGCATATTACCGTCATCGGCAAAGATTTGTCGCAGGAAGACGCGGCTCAGGACGTGTATGACCAGGTGAAGGCAAAAGATATCACCGTTGATGTATTGGTCAACGATGCGGGGGTTGGCCTGTACGGTATGTTCGGTACCGACACCGACTGGGAGCGCGAAAAGGCGATGATTCACCTGAACGTGTTGACCCTGACGCAGATGACAAAGCTTTTTTTGTACGACATGCTAGCCCGGAACGAAGGGAAGATTCTGAATCTGGCTTCGCTGTTGTCCATCACTCCTTCGCCCCTGATGGCGGTGTATGCCGGTACAAAAGCCTACGTGTACAACTTCACGCAGTCGCTCATTAATGAGTTGAAGGACACTAACGTTACGGTTACGGCTCTGCTGCCGAATGCCACCGACACCGACTTCTTTAACAAGGCCGGTGCAGAAAATACCAAAGTTACCGACGAACTCCAGGACCCCGCCATGGTAGCTAAAGATGGCTACGCAGCCGTAATGGCCGGTAAAAACAAAATCGTACCCGGTGGCCTGAAGAATAAGTCGTACGAAATACTAGCCTACGTAGCTCCTCAGGAAGCTATGGCGGCTGCCATGCGCGACAAAATGGCCCAGAAGCCAGAGCCTGATGCTGAAAAAGAGGACTCTGTATCAGTAGCCTGGGCCATTGGGTTCGGGATTGCGGTACTGGCAGGTATTGCTCTGACAATAGGGTATAAAAACACCAGCGATTTCAAAAAGGCCCGCTATAAGTATAAAGCAAAAGCGGCTGGAAGCAAAGCGAAATCGGCTGGCAATGCACTGTCGGATACGCTGTCGTCGACCGCAGGTACCTTCCTGAGTAGTGTGTTCGACTCATACAAAACGACTAAGAATAAGGCTACCGATCTTACGCAGCAGGCAAAAGAGAGGGGCACCGATCTTACGCAACGGGCAAAAGAAAAGGGGAAAGAGTTAAAAGATCGGGCGGAGGAGTTAGTAGCCTAACGAACTAGACAAAATCATGAAAAACTCATCATTTTGGCGAATCGCTACGGCGGTACTGGCTGTTGGTAGTATCGTTTACACAACGGTATCCAGCAACCGGTCACGCCAGCAAAACGAGGAGCGCGAAAAATCCGAAAAGGGTGGTCTTGCTTATGAATATGATGTTCCGGTCGAGTATGAAAAGGTGTTTGAGAAGAACCTGATTGTACCGGCAGGCTGGACCTTTGCGGCTGTATGGTCGGCCGTTTATGCCGGACTAACTGCGCTTATGGTTCATCAGGCACTCCCTTCGGAAGAGAGCAACCCACGTTATGTTAAGGCAATGCCGTGGTGGTGGGCCAGTTGGGCACTGAACGCTATATTCGGGCGTTTTTTCTCGCAAAATGATCCGCAAAGTATCGTCATCTCGGATATAACAACGAAGCTTAATTTACCAGCCGCGCTGGGTCTGCACCAGAGTCTGGGTATTGGGCAAACGGAGGTGTCTGGTCCCGAAAAATACCTGCGGATTCCCGTTAGCCTGTATGCCGGCTGGCTCACAGCCGCTACGGTTGTAGGAACGCCCAACACGCTGTTGACGCTCAACGCCTGGCAACCCGACGAAGAACGCGACGGACCCATTGCTGCGGGTATTCTGGGAGCCACAGCGGGGGCCGGTTACTTTATTGCCAAACGGCTAAACGACCCCTGGTACATGGTGCCTTTTGTGGCTGGCTTTTCGGGCATTGCCACCCGGCAGATACAAAAACAACCCGTTGTCGGCTGGACCGCCATAGGATTGGCAGCCATCTATACCGGTTTGCTGACATATTGGCTCCCGAAAGGTAAGTTTCATGATTTTGTGAGTGAAGTTGATGATGATACCAACGTAATGTAATAGAAACTGCACATCATTATCAGGACCGTGTGGCCCGCAAACACACTAAACTGCTAGGAGAGTAAGCACTGCTTCAATAGAAAAAGCCGCCCATGTGAAAACAGGAGCGGCTTTTTCAGTGACTAGATGCCTTAATTTGATACAGTCAAAATAGGTGTCGTTGAATCAATACGAAACTCAAGCGGTTTCTTTCTTTAATTTATCCCGTAGCTGGAACAGTTCATCCCGATAACGGGCGGCCTCCAGAAAGTCTAGGTCTTTGGCAGCCCGCTCCATTTTTGATTGCGTTTCGTTGATTACTTTCTCCAGATCGCCCTTGCCCATGTATCGAACGACGGGGTCGGCGGCAATGCGAATTTCTTCCGGCTCTACGTAGAAGTGTTTCACCTTCGAATCAGCCACTTTGGTTTGCCCCATGATAGACTCCCGCGATTTCAGTACCGTGGTGGGCGTTATTCCATTGTCGGTATTGTAGGTCATCTGAATAGCCCTTCGCCGGTTAGTTTCGTCAATCGCTTTCTGCATCGAGCCGGTAATCCGATCGGCATACATGATTACCTTACCGTTGACGTTTCGGGCAGCGCGTCCTATCGTCTGAATCAGGGACCGAATGTCGCGCAGGAAGCCTTCTTTATCCGCATCCATAATCGCTACGAGGGACACTTCGGGTAAATCGAGCCCTTCACGTAACAGGTTGACTCCCACCAGCACATCGAAATTACCCAGACGCAGGTCACGCAGAATTTCAACCCGGTCAAGGGTTTTCACTTCGGAGTGAATGTAACGGGTTTTGATGCCCACGCGGTCCAGGTACTTGGTGAGTTCTTCGGCCATCCGCTTGGTAAGTGTGGTGACCAGTACCCGCTCTTTCTGTTTTACTCTACTTTCAATGGAATCCAACAGATCATCGATCTGGTTCAAACTCGGCCGAACGTCGATTTCGGGGTCAAGTAGGCCGGTTGGGCGGATAATCTGTTCTACTACAACGCCTTCACTTTTCCGCAATTCGTAGTCCGATGGAGTGGCCGATACGTAAATTGTCTGACCCGATAAATCCTCAAACTCCTGGAAGGTGAGTGGGCGGTTATCCATTGCACTGGGCAGCCGGAAACCGTAATCGACCAGCGCGGTTTTTCGGGAACGGTCGCCCCCCCACATGGCCCGAATTTGCGGGAGCGTCGCGTGGCTTTCGTCGATAACCATCAGGTAATCATCCGGGAAATAGTCGAGCAGACAGAAGGGTCGTTGCCCCGGTTTCCGCTTATCGAAATACCGCGAGTAGTTTTCAATACCCGAACAATAGCCCAGTTCACGCATCATTTCGAGGTCGAACTCAGTACGTTCCTGAATGCGCGTCGCTTCCATTTCCCGAAACTCCGATTCGAAGTAACGCACCTGCGACACCATATCGTTCTGAATCTCGTGAATGGCCCCGTTTAGCGTATCGCGGCCCGTAACAAACAGGGTGGCCGGAAAAATAGTCACCATGTTTTCGTCCGATAGTTTGCGGCCCGTGCCGGGTTCAATGCGCTGGATCGTTTCAATTTCATCGCCGAAGAAAATAACCCGGTAGGCGAAGTCGGCGTAGGCCACGTACAAGTCGACGGTGTCCCCTTTCACGCGGAAGTTACCCCGTTCAAAATCGCCCTCCGTCCGGCTGTAGAGAACACTGACCAACTGGTGCAGAAACTGATTGCGGCTCATCCGCTCCCCTACCCCAATCCGAACCACGTTTCGCTTGAATTCTTCGGGGTTACCCATGCCGTAAATGCAGGATACGGAGGCCACCACAATCACATCCCGCCGACCACTCATCAGGGCCGACGTAGCGGCTAGTCGCAGTTTGTCAATTTCTTCGTTGATTGCCAGGTCTTTCTCGATGTAGGTACCAGTAGTAGCAATGTATGCCTCGGGCTGGTAGTAGTCATAATAGGAGATAAAGAATTCGACGGCGTTTTCGGGGAAAAACTGCTTGAATTCGCCGTATAGTTGAGCCGCCAGCGTTTTATTATGGCTGAGTACCAGCGTTGGGCGATTAGTTTGCGCAATCAGATTCGCGATGGTGTACGTCTTGCCGGACCCCGTTACGCCGAGTAAAACCTGGGATTGTTCGCCCTGATTGGTACCCTTTACCAGTTGTTCGATAGCCTTCGGTTGATCGCCGGTAGGCTGAAATTCTGAGGTTAATTTGAAGTTCATTAGCCGCGTTGATAATCTGGCTAATTTACACAGATTTGAGCCCGATTACAAGGGCGTTTCTTAAAAAATCAGATCTGTCTGCACTGGCAAATCGGCACCTTTTCGCGGGGCAATGGCGGCTGACGATTTATCTATCTATGTCAACGTACATCATCAGGTACAGCGTACCGGCTACCACGCAAACGGACGTGAATTCTGGATTTTTCGGCTGATATGTAACACTTCCAGTCGAACTACATTTTGTGAAATAGCTCAATGATACTGAAGGCGTACTGTCTGTGGAACAATTATTGTAACACTTCCGAAACATGAAGCCGCTCTACTTACTATTCTGGTTGTTTATTAGCGCATTACCGGTCTCTGCCCAGGTTTACCAGGGATTTGTTGTACCCGATAACAAAGGACGTTTTCCGGCAGCGTCGGAAATAACCCAGTCTTCAGGCCTTGCATTAGATCCCAACAACAGTTCTTTCTGGACGCACAACGATCAGGGAAATCCACTCACAAAACTGTACAAATTCTCGCCCGCCAGTGGCACGGCCAACGTGGTCATTGAGAAACAGGTTACTATTCTCAATACACAGAACCTCGATTGGGAAGATCTGGCAAAAGACAGGCAGGGAAACGTATACATCTGTCAGACCGGAAAAAACTGTAACGCGAATAGTGATCCGGTAGAGTGTAATCCCCGGTATGTTTTTAAGGTCCACAAAGTATCGCTCGCTGCGCTTAATGACCCCGCCAGTACGTCTGCTACGCCCGAAACATTTTATTTCAAATATCCCCTGAGCGGGTACGATGCAGGCACTTGCAAAGCGACCGATACTGTTTTTGTGAACTGTGAAGCTGCCGTGTGGTTCAATGATGCGTTGTACTTTTTCAGCAAAAGCATCTGGAGTAAAAAAACCAATAACTGTGGTGGCTGGGTGACTGGCTATACCTACCTGTTTAAACTGGTACCGGTCGCCGGCAGTAGTATGCAAAACCCATTGGTAGCGCAGTATGCAGGCAAAGTGAATCTAAAAATGAATGCATCTGACGTTGACAGCAAATACAGTGTTACGGGTGCTGATATTAGCCCGGATGGCAGTGTACTCAGTTTGATAACTTACGGTCGGCTATGGCAATTCAGGAACTTTACCGACGATAATTTTTTTGGTGGCAGTTCAGTATATGCCGATTATTCGACCAGCGGATCGGATGCATTAGTCAGGGGATATGAAGGAGTAGCATTTTTGACTAATCAGTACGCGATGCTTAGTGTGGATGGGGCCAACGGACGGGTATCGGGCATCAATGTAGATAGTGTTGCTTTGTGGGTGCGTAACAAAAATGACGATGGTCCCGGTAGTCTTCGTCGTGCATTGCTTTCGGCATCAGCCGAGGATACAATACGTTTTGTCCCGCAGGTACTCAACGATACCATTAAACTCTCATCGCCACTTGTGTTTGCCAGAAATGTCCATATCGTGCAACCAGCTGGCTCCACTATTTTTTTACAATCACCCCCCGCATCCACTGCCCTGACGATACAAACAGGAGTGACAATCAGCCTGACGGGGATCAACATTATTTGTAGAAGCGCAGGCGATCCGGGCATCATCAATAATGGCACGCTTGCGCTGGAAAATATACAGTTAATGACAACAACGCTGGTCAGTGCGCGGATTCTCAACAATGGAAAGATTTCACTAAAAGGGTTTTGTCGCTTTTTGAATTAGAGTTGATCGCGCGGGCTGTCTGTTGTGTTCAGAACATAGACCGTGACGGATGAAACGCAGAAACTAATAGATAAGCCGTTGGAATTTATTGCGTTATTTTGACTGCTTGTTGTGCGTCGGGCGAAAGCCGGGGTACGATACGTTTCTCAACAACACCCGGTACTACGAATGCCCCAACCTAAATTTGCCCGGGAGTCAACCACGGTAATGACCGAAATGGTGCTCCCCAACGATACCAACACGCTCAACAACCTGATGGGTGGGCGGCTGTTGCATTTTATGGACATTGCCGCGGCTATTGCCGCCCAGAAGCATTCCAACCGCATTGTCGTTACGGCCTCCGTCGATAATGTTTCATTCGCCCAACCTATCCGCCTGGGCAACATCGTGACGATGCAGGCGCAGGTAACTCGCTCGTTCAACTCGTCGATGGAGGTGTTTATCGACGTTTGGGCCGAAGATATTCCGGCGGGCATCCGGGTCAGTACCAATAGTGCCTTTTACACCTTCGTGGCAGTCGATCAGAGTGGTCGCCCTATCGAAGTACCCGCCGTTACCCCCGAAACAGATGATGAGAAAGACCGCTACAAAAGTGCCCTGCGTCGGCGGCAGTTGCGGTTGGTACTGGCCGGGCGCATGAACCCGGCGGATGCGACCGAGTTGCGGGAGTTCTTACAGGTATGAATTTGGTTTACGGTACTCGGTTTGAGGTTTACGGTGGGCTAACGCACAGACCAGTACATCTTTCGCGTCAGCCTACCGTAAACTATAAATCGAATACCATATACCTCAATTCGGCACCTTTAGCGATTGCCAGGTCACCATTTGCCACTGACTCCCCTTGCGGACATACACATCGGTGTATTTGAGCGTAGTGTTGATGGTTTCGCCATTATTGGTCGCCTTAATCAGGATTTTTCCATTGATGATGGCCGTGTTACCGTACACGCGCGCTTTTTGCTCCAGGCTCTCGATAGAATCGTACTTCGATTTGCCATCCCGAATCGACTGAATATACGATTGCTTGTTATCGGTATTCCCGTTCGAGTGATTGTAAACCAGGTCATCGGCCAGCACGCGATCCAACATGGTATAATCTTTCTTCATCTGGGCCTCAAACCGCTGTTTCTCCGCTTCGAGTACAGTTTTTTCTCCATCCGGCTGAGGCAACGGTGACGTTATAGCCATGGAAGTGGGCGTTATTGGCTTTTGCGCCCAAACGAGCTGTGCAGCAAACACCAAAACAAGGGTAACAAGGATTTTCATAGTCGTACAGGGTTATGTATTTTCTGCTTTATATTCATTCACTTCGGTTTCTGCATCTGCGTGATGGCCTGATAGACAAGCACTTTGAATTTGTCGCTCAGATCACCGTAACTATTGGGTACTTTCTGGGTGTAAATCAGGGCAACGATGCCTTCTTTCGGATCGACCCAGTACGTAGTACCAAAGAAACCACCCCAGTCAAAACTACCCTGCGAGACGGGTAACAGCGCGGCACTCTTCTCGGAGGTTATCGCAAAGCCCAGCCCAAATTTATTGTTCCCCTGGTTCAGGTCGCCAATCTGGTTCGTGGTAATCAGCCGTACGGTTGTGGGACTCAGGAACCGTTTGCCGTTGTACTCTCCGCCGTTCAGCATCATTTGCAGAAAAATAGCGTAATCGTACAGGGTAGATGACAGGCCCGCTCCGCCGGAGTAGTACGTACCGGCCAGTTTGGGATAGTCTGCCGGAATACCCCCCTGAGCAGTCATCGGCTGAATTACTTTTTCGGCATCTTCGGTGTACACCTTCGTGAGCCGGTCCTGTTTGGCAGCGGGCAGGTAAAAATAGGTGTCGTTCATACCCAGCGGATTGAACAGGCGGGTCCGCAGAAACTGGTCGAGGGATTGGCCGGATAGTACTTCAATCAGACGCCCTACCAGATCGACGCTCAGGCCGTAAGTCCATTTTTCGCCGGGCTGGTGGATGAGCGGCAAAGCGCCCAGCTTGTTCATGGCATCGTCAAGCGTACCTCCGGGCGTGCCGATGCCACTCGGAATACCGTATTTGGCATACAGCGCCACCGCTTCTTTACTACCAATGCCCGGATAACTAATTCCCGACGTGTGGGTTAGCAACTGCCGAATTGTAATTTCCCGCTTGGCTGGCACAGTGGTAAACGTCGTATCTTTCTCATTGAATTTATCCACCACTTTCGGACTCTTGAAAGCCGGGATGTATTTGGAGATAGGTTCGTCGAGCAGGAATTTACCTTCTTCAAACAGCAGCATCAGCCCAATAGTGGTGAGGGCTTTCGTCTGCGAAGCAATCCGATAAATCGCGTCGCGTTTGAGGGGAGTTTTCGCCTGCATATCATCCAGGCCGTAGGTTTTGTAATACACGATACGGCCGTTGCGTGCTACCAGCACGCCTACCCCCGCCTGCCGCCCTTTGGCAATATAGTCATTGATGACCCCATCCATGCGCTGAAGCCGGGATGTACTCATACCCACCGTTTCAGCAGCTGCTTCTTTCAAAACCGGGTTTGCCGACGTTGATTGGGCCACCGTGGCTTTGGGAGTTACTGTAACAAAAAAACCGGCCATGAGGCCGGTTAATACGAATGTTTTCATAAAAGACCGGAATTTAGGAACCGGCACGAAGTTAGTTATTTCAACGTGCTAAAAACCTCGTCAGTCCGAGAATACTCAGCCCCATTACGCAAAGCGCGCGCCCTTGATGTGTAAACGAATTGCTTAGTACTTAGATCAAATAAACCAGTAGCGGTATAATCCGACCCTACTTTACCACTTGGCAACTCTATTTCGTCCGTTGCCTTGTCAATTACAGTAAAATTCACTCCATCCAGTTCGGCTGTTACTCGTACAGTATACCCACCAGAAAATCCGCCATTAAACACTACTGTATTTTCGATATAGATTTCTTTAGGGTTCGATGCCTTTGTAATGGTAGTTTTAGCGGCTCCGGGAATAGGTCCCTGGAAAATATCGGCACTTGCATACAGCGTCCTACGGGAATTGCCCTCATAAACACCAACGTATTGATCGCGGGGGTCAACAGCATCGACACCACCCGATTTTTTGCAGGCGGTAGTCAGCGAGCCAATAATAAGTAGAGCCAGTAACGAAGTACGTAATGAGCGTACGGCGTAGGGGGTAGTCATGGTAGTATGTGCGGGGGTTATATTCATACGTTTCCTATAAAACGCTGTAGCAGCTTTTCCCAGTATAAAAAGGTCCGAAAAGGCCGAATTTGCGTAGGTTTACAGCATGGCAGAACGCTACGAAAACCAATCGGAGGGCCGGACTCTATCTTACGGTGCGAATAACTTGGTGGTCGCTCTTTCCACAACAGAGGTTGCCAAGATCTTCCGGGGCGATACACGTTCGGATATTGGTTCGGAAGCTGGGAAACTTAAAGTAGCCAACAGCATTAACGACCTGCTTGTACACTTCATCCGGCTTGATTATGATGACGAAAAAGAGTGGGATATGCTGGTTATGGAACGGTTGTATCCGCTGGATTTTCGGAGCCTGGAAATCAGCAAACGGGAATTGCTGCTGGACGTGTTTGAAGATGACCTTCGGGAACTTCACCGGGCCGGTTTTGTTCATCGCGATATTCGCCGTCCGTCTGACCAAACGGGTGAACGATACGATAACGTGTTTCTGACCGACCGGGGATTACGCCTGATCGATGCGGGCATTTCCGCCCTCAAAGAGCAGGTCGGCGACAAACTCTTTGGGAAATACCGAGAAATAGAGGAGCGCGAAATGGCCGAATTCCGTACCTACCTCCTGAGTCGATAAAAACTTGTAAAGCCAATAAGGGCTTAGTCATCGATCAGTACGTTGTACTCCGGGTCTTCCATGATGTTCACCTCTATAAGGCTTCGGGCATTCGTCAGGAGTCGGCGGCAATCGGGACTCAAGTGTTTTAGATGAACCGTTTTCCCCGCCTGCTGGTAACTGGCCGTTAACTTACTAAGGGCTTCGATGCCCGACATATCCGCCACGCGGCTATCCTGAAAATCAATGATGACTTCGTCGGGGTCACCCGCCACGTCGAATTTCTCCCGGAAGGCCGTCACCGAGCCGAAGAACAGCGGGCCGTACAGTTCATAATGCTTCACGCCTGCTTCGTCGGTGTGCTTTCTAGCCCGAATTCGCCGGGCGTTTTCCCAGGCAAACACCAGGGCCGAAATAATAACGCCAATCATTACCGCCAGGGCCAGATTGTGGAATACCACTGTCACCCCGGCTACCAATACCATCACCAGCACATCATGCCAGGGCATTTTGCCGAAGGTTTTCAAACTGGCCCACTCGAAGGTGCCAATAGCCACCATAACCATTACGCCAGTGAGCGCAGCCATCGGTAATTTCTCGATGATTGGGGCACCGAACATGATAAATGCCAGCAGCATAACCGACGCCACAATACCCGACAGCCGCGCCCGCGCACCGGACGAAATATTAATCAGACTCTGGCCAATCATGGCGCAGCCTCCCATACCAGACAGAAAGCCACTCGTTACGTTGGCAACGCCCTGGGCCACGCATTCTTTGTTTCCCCGGCCCCGTGTGCCGGTAATTTCGTCAATCAGGTTGAGTGTCAGCAGGCTTTCTACCAGACCAACCCCAGCCACAATCAGTGCGTATGGAAAGATAATGGCGAGGGTTTCCAGCGTGAAAGGCAGGGCGGGAATATGAAACGGCGGAAATCCCCCCTCAATGGAAGCAATGTCGCCCACGGTACGTGTGTTGATGTTCAGCCCGACGGCAATCAGCGACACCACAATAATGGCCACCAGCGATGACGGAACGGCTTTCGTTAGCCGGGGCAAGCCCCAGATAATGCCCATCGTCAGCACAACCAGTCCCAGCATGGTAATTAAAGGCGTACCCACCATCCAATGCAGCGTACCCGATGCGTCGGCCGTTTTGAACTGCGCCATCTGCGAAAGGAAAATAACGATGGCCAGTCCATTGACAAACCCAAACATAACAGGTTGCGGTACCAGTCGGATAAATTTCCCCAGGCGCAGCAACCCCGCCCCGATTTGAATCAGCCCCGCCAGTATAACAGTCGCAAATACATACTCAACGCCATGCTCCAGTACCAGACTTACCAGTACAACCGCTACGGCCCCGGTAGCTCCGGAAATCATACCGGGTCGCCCACCCAGAATGGACGTAACCAGCCCCATGGTGAAAGCGGCATACAAGCCGGTAAGCGGTGACAGGCCAGCAATCAGCGCAAATGCAACCGCTTCGGGAATAAGGGCTAATGCTACCGTAAGTCCGGAAAGTATTTCGTTTTTGTAGTCAACACGTTGTTTGAAATCGAACAGATTGAGATAAGAATGCATACTGGTTCTATCTGGTACAATAAATATATAGCAAGGTCACCGGGTATGATGACGGCTAAATGATTATAGGGTATTTGTATTGAGCAATACCCGAGCGGCAAGGCACTGGATGGACCGAAACAGAACGAACTGAACCGTCCTCTAATATGAGTCGGTTATAGTCGTTAAAAAATGAATCAGTCAGGTGATTAACAGGGTAAGAAATTACGCGAATGCTCAGCAGTCGCCGAGCGGTGCTGCATTATAACGGCAGAGCATTAGAAAATTTATCAGGGTGGGGTACTCGTCAATGGCTACGGTTACTCGTTGATTTATGCTACAAAAATCAATGAATTTGTCCGATAAAAGGCATAAAGACTGGATTTGCTTCCAATAAGTACAAACAAACCTTTTATAATGCTATCAGTGGCGATTATCCCGCCTTATTCACCTTTTGCCTTTCGCACTGAATGTGATAAGAAATGGCAGTGTAATAAGGCAGTATTGTCCGCAATGACGAACCGCCCCAGCTGATTAGTCTGCTGTAATCAATCAGCAATATGTCCTGCGCTACCGAATGGGATATGAGGAAGCATGAGAGGACCTAAAGCGCCCCTCATATAGTTACCTTTAAAACTAAAAAATAAACAAAAACAGAGAGAGAGAAGATAGTGATATGACCTATTATTTCACCTGTTTACTGGCTGGCATGGCGTTGATTCCCTGTAGCGTGCCGGGACTAAACGCAAAAACTTTCACCTCGCTTAGCAAAATCCGTTCCTTACTTTCATAACTCCGGGGTAACACGTTGGTCGGCACAATTGGGTTAGGCCCTTCCCGGTAATGAGTAAAGCAAAAAGCAATAGGCAGAATGTATTTTCCGGCCAGTGCCGGACTGAGGGACGGCATACGTTTCAGGCCCTGTTCTATCTCATAATCAAACCCATAGTTCTTACTCATTTGAGTACTCACCGTCGGATAAAGCACGGAAATATCCCGAATGTGCCCCGTTTCATCGATGCTGAACCCGGCATAAAAACGGCCATAAACGGCTCTTGAAGCGGGTCCGGCAGGATACTGGATTCCCTGGGTAATAGTCTGATTAAAAACCGGATCCTGCTCCAGCGCAGCAGGCGCATTTTGTGCACTCACTAATCGGCTCAGCACTAACAGGCTCAGCAGAATGGCTTTCGTCAGGTTACCCATTTCTTTACTTATTTATTAAACCTTCAGTTCACATTATTACATTTTCATATACAATAACTTTGCCAATAGCACTTGGTACGATAGATAAGTTCAGGGAATGGCCTGAACACGATTTTCCCGTAAAAGCAGCTGGTTTCGAGGTAGAGCCCGCTAGCGTAGTACATAACTTCGGACCCGTACTGTACGACGAAAATCAGTGGAGAAGTGGGTAACTAACAGCAAAAGCCGCATCGGTTGAATCCGATGCGGCTTTTTATCATTTTGTGTATGTCGACGGGCAATCTATACCGATAGCACTTTCATGTATTCTGCGTCATTTTTCATACTAGCCATAACCGGACCGGGGTACTCCTCCTGCTCAACAAGAAAGTACTTGATATTACTGTTGTCCATGGCTGCGCGCAACGTCTTTTTAAAATCCACACTGCCTTTGCCCAAGTCGTTCTGCACGGCCTTTCCGTTTTCCATGGTATAATCTTTTATATGGCAAAGTTCATACCGTTTGCCGTATTTTTTGAGGTGGTCGGCGGTGTTAACCCCTGCCACATCAATCCAGCACAAATCCAGTTCAAACATCACGTTTTTGGGATCGGTATTGGCCAGCAGGAATTCCTGCGGAAGTTTGCCATCCAGTGGCCGGAAGGAGTAATCGTGGTTGTGGTACCCGAATTTCAGGCCTGCTTTTTTCACCTGTTCGCCAACGGTATTGAATTCATCGGCAATTTTCTTCCAATCGTCCCAGGTTTTCTGCGGTCCAATGTACGGGCAAAGCAAATACGTCAATCCCGCGTCGTGCGCCATCTCAATACTCTTCTTCAACTGGTCGGGCTTACCAACATCGCCCCGGTAGTTGAAGTGCGTACTCACCATTTTCACCCCCAGTCCATCCAGAAATGATTTTATTTCTTTAGGCTCCATACCCCACAAAAAACCCTGTGGGCCGCTGTAGCTTTCGAACTGCTTGTACCCCATTTCTGCCAGTTGCGTCATGATGCCTTTCGGATCTTTGGGCAGCACATCACGAACGCTGTAAAGCTGCGCACCGAATGGGCTAATAGTTTTGGCAAAACCACCGGTCAGTAAATCGGCAGCAGTGGATACGGATTGGCTAAGGGCAAAAGCACCAGCCGTAAGCAGACCGGATTGTTTCAGGAAATTACGTCGTTGCATAGTAAAAAGAATAGTTAGCGAATTTAAAACGTAAAGATGTACCTGTTTTGGATGGAAACGGCGGGGAATGGTTTAAAAGGCCCTCCTGTCTACTCATACGTTGCCTTTATCTTTCCTTATTCCCCTCCGTTTCGTCCTTCCTCCCCTTCGGCGTATCTTTGTAGTCTTTCCAAAACTGTGAATGACATTTTCCAAATTATTTCTAGAGGCCGGGCGCGATGAGGCTGTGCGTCGGTTTCACCCCTGGGTGTTTTCCCGGGCCATCAGCCGATACGAAGGTGACCTGAACGACGGCGATACCGTAGAGGTCTTTGACCACAAAAGTCATTACCTCGCCACCGGCCACTACCATAATGGCAGTATTACCGTCCGTATTTTTTCCTTCGGTGCCACAACCGGCGGTCCCGTTACGCCCGATTTGGCCTTCTGGACGCAAAAACTGGCGCAAATACGTCACGTCCGGCAAGCTATTATCGGTAATCAGGAACAAACCAACTGTTACCGACTCGTGCATGGCGAAGGCGATGGATGTACCGGCCTGATCATTGATATGTACAATGGCGTGGCTGTGTTGCAGGCGCATTCCATCGGGATGCACCGGGAACGGGAACTCCTGACGGAAGCACTGAAAGCCGTTTTTGGCGATGAACTAAGGGCCGTGTACGATAAAAGTGCCGATACCCTACCCGATGAATATGGCAAGACCATAACCAATGGGTACCTGTTTGGGGAGGTGCCCCTGCCACACCCGGTTCTGGAGAATGGGCATACCTTTTTAATCAACTGGCAAACGGGCCAGAAAACCGGCTTTTTCCTCGATCAGCGCGATAACCGTGCACTGCTGGCCCGGTATGCCAAAGGCAAAAACGTGTTGAATGCCTTCTGCTACTCGGGTGGTTTTTCCGTGTACGCACTTGCAGCGGGGGCAAAGCAGGTTCATTCGGTGGATGTATCACAGAAAGCAATTGACCTGACCAATCAGAACGTGGCGGCCAATTTCGGGGAGACAGAAACAAGACACGAAGCCTACACCGATGATGTCATGCACTTCTTAAAGGCCCACGGTCCGTCGCACGGTGACCATCAGTACGATGTGGTAGTGCTTGATCCACCCGCTTTTGCCAAGAGTCTCAGTGCGCGGCACCGGGCGGTGCAGGGTTATAAACGACTTAACGCCGAAGGGCTGCGCCGGGTAGCAAAAGGCGGTATCCTGTTTACTTTTTCCTGTTCGCAGGTAGTAGACCGGGAACTGTTTTATAATACCATTGTGGCAGCGGCTATCGAAGCTGGTCGTCAGGTGCGCGTTTTGCACCACCTGAGCCAACCCGCCGACCATCCCGTTAACCTGTTCCACCCGGAAGGCGGTTACCTTAAAGGCCTGGTTCTGTGGGTAGAGTAATTAGTGGAGAATGAAGAATTAGGAGTTAAGAGTAAAAAATAAACGGGCACTAGGAGATTATTCTTCATTCTTCAGGCACAATTCTTGACTCATTTTACTCGCTTTCCATTAATTTTGACTTTTACCGGTCCGGTACATCGGTCGACGGTCTGTCTTTTTGTATAATCCGATACCTCTAGAATAAAGCTACTATGGCTGAATTAATCCGAATGCCCAAAATGAGCGACACCATGACCGAAGGAGTCATTGCGGAGTGGCACAAGAAGGTGGGCGATAAAGTTAAATCCGGCGACGTACTGGCCGAAGTCGAAACTGATAAAGCCACTATGGACCTCGAAGCCTACGAAGAAGGTACGTTGCTCTATATCGGCGTTGAAAAAGGGGCATCCGTGCCCGTCGATGGTGTAATGGCGGTCATTGGCGCCGAAGGCGAAGATTATAAAGCGCTGCTCGATGGCTCCACTGGTGGCAGTCAGGAATCAAAACCGGCTCCCGAAGAAGATAAACCAGCCCCCACTCCCAAAAACGCAGATAGTAGCGAAGTGGCCACCAAACTACCGGATGACAAAGCCGTTTCTGCCGCTCCGGCTGAGAACGTCAATGCTTCGGTGATTCGGATGCCGAAAATGAGTGATACCATGACCGAAGGGGTTATTGTATCCTGGCAAAAGAAAGAAGGCGATACCGTTAAATCGGGCGATGTACTGGCCGAAGTCGAAACCGATAAAGCCACCATGGACCTCGAAGCATACGAAGAAGGTACGTTGCTCTACATCGGGGTAAAAGAAGGCGAATCCGTTGCGGTTGACGCCGTCATTGCTGTTGTGGGCGAGAAAGGTGCCAATTTCAAAGTACTGCTTGATGGTGGACAGCCTGCATCGGCACCGGCCGTGGCTGGTAAAGAAGCCGCTACCAGCGAAGGTGGCAGCGCAACCGTTCAGCAAAATCCACAGGCAGACTTACCCGCCGACGCCGACAGCGATTTATCGTATGGTGGTGGAAAAGGTGATATTGTTGAATCAAACGGTCGCATGAAAGCATCGCCGTTGGCCAAGCGCATTGCCGAGGAAAAGGGAATCAACCTGACGCAGGTGAAAGGTTCCGGCCCCGAAGGACGCATTGTTAAAAGTGATGTTGAGTCGTTTGTTCCTGGCAAATCAGCTCCTGCCCCGCAACCGGCAACCCCGGCAGCTCAGCCTTCAGCGCCTACATCCCAGCCTGCTGCTTCAACTCCTCAGCCGACCGCGTCGGCACCGGCACCATCAGGCGAGTACGAAGACGTTCCGGTTAGCCAAATGCGCAAAACGATTGCCCGTCGGTTGAGCGAGAGCCTGTTTACAGCTCCGCATTTCTACCTGACCATGGAAATCAACATGGACAAGGCGATTGACCTGCGTGGCACGGTAAACGGCATCAGTCCGGTGAAAGTATCATTTAATGATTTCGTGGTGAAAGCCGCAGCCCTGGCGCTTAAACAGCACCCGAACGTCAACTCATCGTGGCTGGGTGATAAAATCCGCAAGTACAAGTATGTGAATATTGGCATTGCTGTAGCGGTCGACGAAGGGCTGCTGGTTCCCGTTGTTCGCAACGCCGATCAGAAAACACTCTCCACTATTTCGGCAGAAGTGAAGGATCTGGCCGGGAAGGCCAAAGACAAAAAACTCCAGCCGAAGGATTGGGAAGGCAGTACGTTCTCGATCTCCAACCTCGGCATGTTCGGCATTGACGAGTTCACGGCCATCATTAACCCCCCCGATGCCTGTATTTTGGCCATTGGGTCGATCAAACCATCCGTGAAATTTGAGGAAGTGGATGGCGTGCAGGTTGCTAAGCCAACGAACGTTATGAAAGTAACCCTCTCCTGCGATCACCGCGTAGTGGATGGTGCCACGGGCGCATCGTTCCTGCAAACGGTGAAGCAGCTACTCGAAGACCCCATGCGGATGCTGGTATAACGCAGACCGTGGTCTACAATACAAAAGAAGCCGCCCCGAATATCGGGGCGGCTTCTTTTGTAAGAAACTAAATAATTAGATGGTAGCTGGTTCCATAGCGGCCTGCAGCTTTTGCTCCAGTACGTTTTTGGGGACGGCTCCTATTACTTTATCAACTAGTTGTCCGTTTTTGAAGACCATTAAGGTTGGGATACTACGGATACCGAACTGGGCTGGAATCTGGGCGTTTTGGTCAACGTCCATTTTTGCCACAATGGCACGTCCTTCGTATTCACCGGCGAGTTGCTCAACAACCGGCCCGATCATTTTACAGGGACCGCACCACTCAGCCCAGAAATCTACTAAAACGGGTTTATCGGAATTTATGAGTTCGTTGAAGTTCGCGTCGGTCGCTTCTACGGCATGTGATCCTGCTGCCATGACTGAAATGTGTTTATTTGTTTAACTTGTTTTCAGCTACATAAACCCTTTTTGGCCCGATTAGTTCAAAGTGCTTCATACCGGGCGCGCTGCCTGTACGTAGCTGAAACGGCTAAAAAAGAGCCCTAACGTACCGTTCGCTGGCCCATCTCCCCGTCCAGGTCCACCAGTTTTTCTGAAGAAATTACGCCCGTCAATTCCAGCCACACGGAATATACTCACGCTTTTCCTATACGGTCGAAAGCTCCCTGCATCACAACTCAAAACGACTGATTTTTAGAATTTTATTAGCCCGATACAGGTAAATAGAAAATAAAATGCGTATTTCAGTTCCCCTCTCAATTGATTCAATTAAGCTTGTTTTCACTTCATCGTAACCCATGAAAACGTTTACATTCCTGTGCCTGCTTACGGGCTTTCTACTCAGTAAAACCAGCTTATTGCTGGCGCAGCCAGTCACGCTGGAAGCGATCAAGAGTTATCCCTTCCCGACCGAATTAACAAGTGCCGCAACGGGTTCCCGTATTGCGTGGGCATTCAACGAACAGGGAAAACGGAACGTGTACGTAGCCGAAGGGCCGGACTTTACCCCCCGGAAGCTCACCCAATACAATAATGATGACGGACAGGAAATCACCAGTTTGTCCATTTCTGACGACGGCAAATGGGTGGTGTACGTACGCGGGGGCGACCATGGATCCAACTGGGATGACGATGTTCCGGTCAACACGCTGTCGGAACCAGTGCCCCCCAAAGTGCAGCTATGGAGCATACCGTTTTCCGGTGGCGAACCAAAAGCCATTGCGGAAGGCGACGCACCCGTCATTTCACCCGAAAGTAATCGGGTGGCGTTCATCAAAAGCGGCCAGGTCTGGATAGCACCGACGGATGCTTCCTCAGCCGCAAAAATGATGTTTGCCGCACGGGGTACGAATGGCTCACTAAACTGGTCGCCGGATGGGTCGAAGCTGGCTTTTGTCTGCGACCGGAAAGATCATGCCTTTGTGGGAGTCTTTACCAATGAAACCACACCAATCACTTGGATTGCCCCTTCCTTCTCGAAAGATGAATCGCCCCGCTGGTCGCCGGATGGGCGTCAGCTTACGTTTGTGCGCACGGCCGGAAGCGGTGGCGCGCCCGACTCTATTCTAACCAGAAAGCCCCGGCCCTGGTCCATCTGGACCACAGACGTAGCATCGGGTACCGCAACCCAAATCTGGCAGGCGCCCAAAACGCTGGCCGGTTCAGTACCCAGTACGCACGGTGGCTTCAACCTACACTGGGCCGCCAATAACCGCATCGTCTTCCTGTCATATCAGGATGGCTGGCCGCACCTCTATTCTATAGCAGCCTCCGGCGGGTCACCCTTGTTACTTACTGGCGGTTCGTTCATGGCCGAGCATATTACGTTGAGTCACGATAGAAAATGGCTGGTTTTCAGCGGTAACACCGGTCTCGACAAACTGGACATCGACCGCCGTCACGTGGTTAGAGTATCCGTCGACAAAGCGGATATGGAGGTGCTAACACCCGGTGCCGGCCTCGAATGGATGCCCGTTATAACCGGGGACGGGGCCACCGTCGCCATGATTAGCGCCACTGCCCAACGCCCTCCGCTCCCTACCGTTATGGCGTTTATGAAGGGCACTCCGAAAGTGCTGGCCCAAAATCTGATTCCGGCCAGTTTCCCTCTCAGTCAGGTGGTTACGCCCAAACAGGTCATTATCAAAGCACCGGATGGCATGATGGTCCACTGCCAGCTTTTTGAGCCCCCTGTTAGTTCCGCAAAGAAACAGGGCGAACGTAGCCCGACTGAACGCAGTCCCGCAATCATTTATGTGCATGGTGGACCGCCACGCCAGATGCTGCTGGGCTGGAATTATTCCGACTACTATGCAAATGCCTACGCCATGAATCAATATCTGGCTAGTCAGGGATTTGTGGTGCTATCCGTCAACTACCGGCTGGGTATTGGGTACGGCTACGATTTCCATCAACCCGCCAACGGTGGCGCCACGGGCGCTTCCGAATATCAGGACGTACGGGCGGCAGCGGTCTGGCTTTCTAGGCAATCGGAAGTGGACCCGGCCCGCATTGGTATTTACGGTGGTTCGTACGGTGGGTACCTCACCGCGCTGGCCCTTGCCAGAGATTCAAAACTGTTCGCGGCTGGGGTGGATATTCATGGTGTACACGACTAGAGCCAGCAACGATCCGCTCTTGCGCCTACTGGCCGGTACGAAAAAGTGCCCGATCTGGAAGCTGCGGCCAAAGTCAATTGGGAATCATCGCCGGTATCTTCGGTTGGTGGCTGGACATCGCCAGTCCTGCTTATTCACGGCGACGATGACCGCAATGTGGCATTTAGTCAGAGTACCGATATGGTCCGTCGGCTCGACAAGCAGGGTGTGCCTATGGAAACACTGGTTATCGTCAACGACACCCATCATTGGATGAAGCATTCCAACGCGCTGAAAATGGGCAACGCCACGGGCGACTTCTTCCGGCGCAAGCTGATGAAACCGAAGCAGTAACGCAGATGACTGGTATCTCGCCTACGCGCTCTGGATAACTATCGATCACAATGTTGTAGATCGCTTTTGCGAAACCTTCAGCAATGCTGGTGCTAATACCTACCTGGGTGACTTATCTGAACAGAAATACGCGGGCGACGCCGTCACCTCAAAGGATTGGTACCGGCCCGATCCCGCCATCCAGAAAGTGTACTGGTCGTATCGGAACGGCATCAACTACATGCGGGCAGGGGTACCTGCCTCGCTGTCGTATGCCACCACAAACAGCCGGATGCTGCTGAAGAATTTCTACCAGAAAGGGCTGAACAACATTAAAAAAGGCACGGATGATAAACCGAAAGCCTTTATCATCCCCAAAAACCAGCGCGACCCGGCTATGGCGGCTTACCTCGTCAACCAGTTACAGGCACTGGCCATTGACGTACAGAAAGCAGAATCGGGGAAAATCAGGGTAATTATGTGGTGTTCACTTATGAAGAAAACAACCCATATTCACCATTACTGCAAGCGTGCTTCTACTAGCTTCAATCAGTCCATTCTCAGGTAAACTACTCAGAGTCAAGCTATCAGTGTCTGTTTTGACAAGATACGTACGCGACCACATCCGCCCATGTATCATTGCCCAACCAGCGCTAACTTTTTACCTTCCGGGTCGATAGCCAGTCGGGTTAGCTTCTTGATGCCGGCCGAACTGAAGTCGGCCAGTTGCGTCCAGCGGAGGTCGGTTTTAGGGTTGAATACGTACAGAACCGCACCCTGCGCCATCAGTAACAACCCATCGGGCGTCCAGACGAAATCCTCACTGCCCGGCAGTGTAGGCGCAACAACGGTAATCAGATTCGTTTGCAAGTCAAGTTGTTTGATCTCCCAATCAATGGGAGTGCGTTTATGCACAAAACTCAGCGCATTTTTACCCGGAATTTTATGGAGCGAACGGCCAATACTACCTTCTATCCGGGCGGTGTCGCCCGTACTGATGCGGGCCAGTTGCAATGAGTTCGGGGTTCCCAGGATGAACAGAGCCAGGGAGTCGGGGGTGAGCCAGCAGTGATACCCCACCGGCTTCACGTTTTCCAGTACCAGTGTAGGCTCACTGACCCCCGACATTGGGAATTTCCACAGACGCTGTGTTTTGTCGCTCTCCACCCGAATTACCGAGAAATAAGCCGGATCGGGGGTAACCGTGGGGGAATATTCACCTTCGGGCGTTTGGGTTAGCTGCGTCGTTGCGGTCGATTCAAGGTCGAAACGATAAATATCCGTCTGCCCGTCCTCGCGCATGGACGTGTACAGAATGCTTTTACCATCGGGCGTGAAGGAAGGTTGATTATCGTAGCCTTTTCGCTGGGTAATGTTGATTGGTTGGCTGACTTGAATTAGCTGGTTTTTATAGGTTAGATCGACGAGAAAAATATCGGCATCGGGTGGCCCCTGACCAAACGTTACCCTTATACTCAAAAGTAATATTGACAGCATAAGCCATGAAGAAGTCGCTAACCGGCTTGTGACCCTGGGATAAACGTGCGAGAGAGGTAACATACTTTTCTGTTTCAGGCTGACGGAACAACGACCGTTTCTGACTGGAAACGGTCATTCAGGTGGTAAGCTCGTCAATTATGGACACCCAACGAAATGGGTGCAGGACAAGTTTGGTGACGGTGTCATAAATCAGGCCTTACGCACGACCGGGTAGCTCATCTTTCTCCCGCCATTCCCGCACTTTCCGTTCGGCTTCGCGGGTTTTTTCTTCCGACATCGTCTTGTCTTTCCCCATGTAAAGCGTTTGCGAAGGGAAGGCAAAACCGCTCCCGCTGCCGTCTACTACGTCCATCATTTGTAATATCAGGTCTTCCTGTATGCCCAGGAATTCGTTAAAATCGCTCGTGTTGATGTATGCAAAAACGGCCAGATCCAGTGAGTTCTCGCCCAGTGCCACGAAGCGTACCCGCGCCGGGTCGGGATTTACCTTAGGGTGATTGCGCAGCACCGACCGGAGTTCGGCCAGCACATACCGAATCTGGTCGGGTGTCGTTTCGTAGCGTAACTGAAGCGTGGGGTTAAATAGCAGTCGGTCGCGGAAGGCGAAGTTCTCGATTTTCAGAGCCGCCAGTTGCCCATTGGGTACAATCACAATCGTTCGGTTGACGGTGCGGATACGGGTCGAGCGCATACCAATCTGCTCCACCGTACCGGCAATATTATCCACCTTGCAGAAATCGCCCACCCGCAGAGGCTGGTCGGCGATGATGGTGATACTACCTACAAAGTTTTCTATCGTTTTCTGCGCACCCAGCGCCAGCGCGATACCGCCAATTCCCATAGCAGCCAGCCCGGTCGTCACATCCCAGCCCAACACATTGAGCACCGAAATGATACCAAACGCAATCAGTACGAGTTTGATACCACGTCTGATGAAAAGCACGGCGGAGAGTCGGCCCGGCTGCCCGGTTTCAAGTAGCCACCGTCTGGCGTACTGCGAAACCACGTCGATGAGTTGCCACAGTAATAATAAAAAGGCCACCAGGCCCACTACGACCGTAACATCGCTGAATTTCTGACGGATGATGATGGATACACCGATATTCTGACTGGCAAACACAAAGAGCCATACGGCGAGGTAAATCCGAATAGGTAGCACAAACGCCTGAACAACTTCCGACACCTGCGGCTCCCGCACTTTTTTCCAGGAAACCCGTAACAGGCCAACCAACAGCGTAGCCATAACCCCTGCCAACAGATACGCCAGTACGACCAGCACAAACATGACCAGCCAGTGGCCTACAGGGACACCACTCCATTTATTATCAATCAGGAATTTTGGAAGCACCTTTTCGATGCTGGAACCGTCGACTTTTTCGCTCAAGGCGGGCATCCGCTGCACGGTTTCCGAAGAGAACAACCAGATAGGACCATTGATAGAATCTTCTGTTTTTTCAAGCAGAATATCGACTTTTTCGCCATTGGCTTCGGCAGTCCCTATCAGGTCCAGATTAGCACCTAAGTTATCGTTAATTATGCCGGTGGTATCGTTGCTGATAAGTGTTCGGGGAATGATATTACTCCGCTGGTCGAGTACTTTTTGCAAAGCCCGCGCCAGATCAGGGCCTGATTGAGCCGATGTTTTCTTAGCAAGGCCGCTCAGGTTCAGGTACTGGGCAGCCCGCGCGTAATCTTCCTGCCCTGCCGCTTTGATGAATCCCAACACGGTGCCGCGTGGTGTTCGGCGACCCAGCGAATCGACCGGCCTTTGCGGTACCAGCGTTACTTTGGCCGTATCGTTGGCTCCCGTCGTGAATAGTTGTGCAGTTGCGGAAATAGCACTCAGCACAACTAATAGAGCAATGAACAGTAAGGAGAAGTAGTGGGTGAGTGTGATACGTTTTCTACTAAACAGCATGAAGAATAGGTTAAGTAGGTAAAGCTAACCTCCGGTTAAAGAGCAAAAAAATCTGGCCTAATCCTATCGTCAACGAAAAACCAACACCCGACACAGAAGGGTATAACCTATGGCAAACCAGGAAAAACGGAGTTGGCTTAATTAACCGACAGAAGAAGAGCTAAGTTCAGTCAATGTTCAGGATGCATTCCATCTGCTTATCCCTCATTCAGATTTGTGATAGCCTTCGATGGCGGGAGTGCCGTTACCTTTATGGCGTACTACAAGGAGGAAACCTAAGCAGTTATCGACTGAAGCAGGGACACCTTCCAATTGAATGATAACGACAGATATGTGTATAATTGGCGCGGGTCCGGTGGGCTTATTCGCCGTTTTTGAGGCCGGTTTATTGAAAATGCGCTGCCACCTGATTGATGCGCTGCCACAGGTGGGCGGGCAACTTTCGGAAATCTACCCCCAGAAACCGATCTATGATATTCCCGGCTACCCGGCCATCAATGCGCAGGTACTGGTGGATAACCTGATGGAGCAGATTGCTCCGTTCAATCCCGGATTCACGCTCGGCGAACGGGTAGAAGGGCTCGACAAACAACCGGACGGCTCATACATCGTAACGACTAGTGACGGAACGGCGGTACACTGCCAGGTGGTGGTCATTGCCGGTGGCTTGGGGTGTTTTGAACCCCGTAAGCCCGATATTATTAACCTCGAACGCTTTGAAGGGAAAGGCGTTGCCTACATGGTGAAAAATCCAGAGCAACTGCGGAATCGCCGGGTGGTGCTGGCCGGTGGTGGCGACTCTGCCCTCGACTGGACGGTTTTCCTGGCCGACATTGCCAGCGAGGTAACCCTGGTTCACCGCAGCGACACGTTCCGGGGTGCCCCCGATTCGGCCGAGAAAGTGTTCAACCTGGCGAGTCAGGGCCGCATTAACCTGGTGCTTCAATCAACTATTACCAGCATCAACGGCAACGGCCATTTGCAGGAAGTCAGCATTACAGCCAAAGATAAAACCGTGACTACACTTGCGACCGATAACCTGATTCCCCTTTTCGGCCTGACACCCAAACTCGGCCCCATTGCCGATTGGGGACTCACCATCGACAAATCAGCCATCCACGTCGGCACGACCGATTACTCCACGAACGTTGAGCGCATTTACGCCATCGGTGATATCAATACCTATCCGGGCAAATTGAAGCTAATCCTGTGCGGCTTTCACGAGGCCGCGCTCATGTGCCAAAGCGCCTTTCGCTACGTTCACCCCGACCAGAAACTGAGTTTCAAATACACCACCGTCAACGGCGTACCTACTTTTTAGACCCAATGACCATGATTCAATTCACCATTGAAGACCGCGATGGCGAGCGACAGTCGATAGAAATTCCCGAAGGTATAAACCTGAACCTGATGGAAGTCCTGAAAGCGTCGGACTATACCATACTCGCCACGTGCGGGGGCATGGCCCTCTGCGCCACCTGCCACGTGCAAGTTTTAAGTGGACTTGACGCATTACCCGCTCCGCAGGATGCCGAACTGGATATGCTGGACACCTTGCCCGACGCGGAATCCGACAGTCGGCTGGCCTGCCAGATTCGGGTAGATGATACGCTGGAAAGAGCCATTTTCAGCATCAAGAGCGACGAGCCGATTTGATTATTTTACCGGTGAACCGTCGCGAATTTCTTCGGTCGCAGTGGTTACCAGCGAATCGCCTTCGGATAAGGAGCCAAAAATCTCGACTTTATCGTCCGCTTCCAGGCCTCTTTTGACGGGTACCCACTCCGCTTTATGGTCGCGGACGCGGATAACGAAAACGCCGGTCGATGAGTTGACAATGGCCGATGCCGGTACAATGAGGGTACTGTTTTTTGTGGGCAGCGGCACGGTCACTTCGGCAATCATGCCGGGCAACAGCTTTTTATCCTCGTTCGACACATCTACCTCTACCCGCTCCGACCGCAGTCGTTTGTCCAGCGTACCCGACTGCCGTTTTACCTGTCCGGTAAATTTCTTGTCCGGGAATGCCTTGACGCTGAAACTAATGGGGTCATTCTGGTCAACGTATCCGGTGTAGGCTTCAGGAATCGAGATGACCAGCCGCAGCTTTTTCTGCTCGGTCAGCACGAATAACGGAAATTCCGACCCTTTGCCCGACGGCCCGATGTACGCGCCCGTGCTGGCGTTACGGGCACTGATAATACCGCTGAACGGTGCCCGTATTTGCAGGTAACGCTTCAGGTCGCCCACTTCGCGATAGGCTGATTTGGCCGCTTCCAGTTGGGCGTTATCAGCGTTTCGCTTCGCCAGTGCCTGGTCTACATCGTTCTTTGATACGGCCCCGGAAAACTTACTGGCTTCCAGTATCCGCTCGTAATTGGCCTTGCTGGCAATGGAAAGAGCTTCCTGCGCTTTCAGTTTCGAGTCGGCGGAGGATAACTGGGAACTTAATTCGGGAGCTTCGGCCAGAGCGAGCAACTGGCCCTGTCTAACCTCTGAGCCAACGTCAACGTACATGGCTTTGATAAATCCGCTTACTTTGGCGTAGATGTCCACATCCCGGAAGGCCACTAAC
>JBBSTD010000009.1:0-96431 GCA_038236215.1 Cytophagales bacterium
TAATTTATGATCTCTAAAAAAGTCCTCTTAAAAGCAATTTAAACATATCATTATACGATGAGTCATGAATATGATGTTGCTCTATCTTTTGCAGGTGAGGACAGAGCATTTGTCAAAAGAGTAGCAGACATACTCCAAAAAAATGAAATTAACGTCTTCTATGACGAGTATGAAAAAGTTAAATTATGGGGTAAAGACTTGTACACCCATCTCGACGAAGTTTATAGAAATAAATCCAGATATTGCATAATTTTTATTTCTAAACATTATAAAGAAAAGTTATGGACAAATCACGAACGTGAAAGTGCGCAAGCTAGAGCTTTTTCAGAAAATCAGGAATACATATTACCTTTTAAATTAGATGCCACCGATATACCCGGTGTAAGGCCGACCACGGGTTATCTTTCGTTAAAGGACACTGACGAGGAAGCTCTTGCCTTTGCAATAATTGAGAAACTGGGGGAAAGACAGACTTCTAAACCTGAAACACTAACTGCCCCCAAAAATAAACTTCTTGAAGCAGGTATTATAGAGCATGAAAATGGCGAAACGGAAATTCGCATTACTAAAATAGAATTCTTCGGAAGAAGGCTTGCAAGCGCATTTCCTGGAGTTCGTGGACTCAAATGGTTTGAAGACCCCAAATTCATTGTAGAGCGTCTTAAAGTTTTATTTAAGTATCCTCTTGCATTTAGTCTGTATCCCGGCTTCGATGAAGAATTAGGCGGTATTTCTACGCCAATTTGGTGGTTCAGAGGAGGTAGTTCAATGCACATTAATAGTTTTGAAATATTAAGCGAGACCAAATGTTTGATTGGCTGGGACGAACTAGAATTAAAACGAGTTGCAGTATATAGATCAAGGTCGAATGATAGAAGTTTCATTTATGTCGAAACTTTTCCTGAAAGTTTAATATCTGAAATTGAAGATTCTCCCGAGACGTTTGTAAGTAATCAACTAGAATATAAAGAGTACGCAAGTCAAGAATATGCAGTTTACAAAGGCATTCCTGTAAGAAGAGAGGAGTTTGATGACGGATATGCTTTGATAAATAAAGAAGTAGTAGACATTTTTGAAGCTGCTCAGGTTAGAGTGAGGTTTTTAACGTCCTATAATTTCATAATTTGTGCACAATCATCACCCTACAATTCGAGAGAAGGAGATACTATTTGGGGAGATTTTCTAGAAGAAGCACTAAGAACTGGGGCGGTTCTAGAAGATTGGCTTAAAAAAATGGAAGATTTGGAACCTAAACGATATGGTAGAAGCGAATTCGATTTTGGTTGAACTCACAAATCTAACATTGCGACTATATACGTCAACATATTCACCGCTTCTTCCCCCCTTTCACTACCTCACTCGATAAATTAGTCGTGAAAAAAGGCAGCATTTTCTGTTCGATGCGCTCGGCGATTCGGTTGATGTGGTCGCCGTCGTATTCCTCGTAGGTGTGCGGAATCTGGTAGTTGGTCAGGATGCCGTCCAGCGTTTTGTTGGTGGCGGCAATACTCGCGTCTTTTGAACCGGCATCGAATGCCAGGGCGTGGAGTTGTTTGATATTGTCGATGTATTGATCCAGCGTAGCCAGGGGAGCGTTGGCCGCCCATTTGGCCATAACCAGGGGCTGCGGCTGACCATCTTTCGTCGGTAAGTCCAGGTAGAAGGGCGCGTTCGTTGGGTTGGGCGACCACGAAGCCGCCGATGCAAACGCGGCTTTCACGCCAAAGTCAGCTTTTTCCAGTTCATCCTGTGTTTTAATCCCTTCCATTTTAGTCGCCCGCTCCGGATTATTGGGAGCATTCAGGTTCGGTACCATGCAGCAGGGGCTGAGCAGGTACAGGCTGGAAAAAATTTCGGGGTGCTTCTGCCCGATGCGTATCGCGCCGTACCCGCCCATCGAGTGGCCCGCAAGACCTCGACTGCTGGCCTGCGGCAGGGTGCGGTAGCTTTTGTCCATGTAGGCCACCAGTTCTTCGGCCACAAAATCCTCCCAGTTGCCAATCGTCACCGAGTTGGAATACATACTGCCGAAGTACCGGTTGTAGGCATTAGGGGTTACGATGATAAACTCCTTCGTTTTTCCTTCGGCCAGCGTCTTGTCCATCACGGCAGGCAGATTAATCCAGTGTTTGGTGAAGCCGTACCATTTATCGTCGCTGTCCGTGAAGCCGTGCAGGAAGTAAATTACCGGGTAATGCCGTTTTTTGTCGGTCTGGTAACTGGGCGGCAGGTACACCGATACATCCCTATCGGGTGAATCACCGGCCAGATTGCCTTCCAGCCCCTTTCCGTGGACTTTTATGCGCTCCACCTTTCCAGCTTTTGCGGGAGCAGTCTGGCTATATGCCTGAATAGAAACGGTCAACGCGCTTAGTAAAAGCAGCGAGGAAACAACATGGCGAAAGAGGCTAAATGAACCAGACATAGGAATTCGGTTTATGCCGATAGAAGTACACTAGGGGTCCTTTTTACTACACCTCTACCATATCACGCTCGTCGGCGTTGGTTTTTTTCTTCGATGTAAATGACTATTTCGCTGGCGATGTCTGGGCCGTGGCTTTTTCGATGCCAACCAACCCCGGCGAGGAGTTTACTTCCAGCATCAGCGGCCCCCGTTCGGAGGAAAGCATGTACATACCGGCTACCCTATGTTAAGCTTAAGCATTTGCCTTTTGGGTAGTCAGATTCAATCGTCCCTGCATCAGGCACATCAACGCCAGAACGGACAAAATCAGGTGCGAATCAACCGGCTGAACGTAAGCGACATATCCAGCAGAATCATTTTGGCGCGGGCGTTACGTTCGAGGTGATAAGCGGCTTCGTTCAGGTCGGCTACAATCTGTTCGATGTGCTGGATGGTCAGGTATTTGGCGAAGTTTTTGACGAAGGTCAATTCATCATCGGGCAGCCGCAGCAGGGCACTGGCTCCCTGTTGCCAAAGAAATAAATCGCGGTACAGACGGATGCTGTAATCAATCAGCCCTTTCTGCTTTTCCTTACTGAATCCGTCGAACTGGTCGGCCTGCTTCACGAGCGCGATCAAGTCCTGCCGGTAGCAGGTCCGCATCCATTCGGCAAACCACGTATGATTATCGGGGCCACCGTTTCGGGCGGGGGTATCATGCTGTTTGGCCAATTTCAGGGCTTCGGCCAGATTGCCATCTGCCAGGTAGGCCATCCGCCGGGCGGTTGTTTCGTCGAGGTTGAGATGCTGGCGCAGGTGCGTCGTTACTTCCTCATCGGTAAAGGCCCGTACGGCAATTCGCTGCGTCCGGGACAAAATTGTAATCAGCAATTTATCCGGCTGGTTGGTCACCAGCAAAAACAGGGTTTGCGCGGGCGGCTCCTCCAGTACTTTCAGCAGCGCATTGGCCGATGGTACATTCATCAGTTCGGGCAACCAGATGAGCATGATTTTGTACGCCCCCTCATACGCTTTCAGGGATAATTTTTGCAGGATATTCCGGGCTTCTTCGGCCGAAATATTACCCTGTTTATTATCCGCCCCCATGGTTTCGAGCCAGTCGGGCAGGGTACGGTAAGGGGTATCGAGCAGAAATTTACGCCAGTCGGTTAGGTACGCTTCGGATGTTTTGCCCTTTGCCAGATTGGCCACCGGGAACACCATGTGCAGGTCAGGGTGTACAAGTTTCTGGATTTTTACGCAGGACGCACACCGCCCGCAGGCATCGTCGGCCGATATGTCGGACTGCTGCCGCTCTTCGCAGTTTACGTACTGCGCCAGGGCCAGCGCGAGGGTGAGATTAGCACTTCCAGAAGGGCCGTCGAACAACAGGGCATGCGCCAGATGATTGGTTTTTACCGACCGCAGCAGTAGTAGTTTCGTTTCGTCCTGACCAATAATTTCGTTGAATAACACGCTTGATAATGAGAAAAGCTAAATTGATGCCTGTTATAACGACCGTTAAAATCCGCTAACCACCGAAAAGAAAACAGCCCGTAGAATTCCTTCCTCTACCTTATCAAACGCTTTGTTACGCCGGATGAATGCCTCGCGGGCTACTTCTACGGCTTTTTCGACGCGGTAGGGCGTAAAACGGGAATCGGCCCCGCCCCATGAAAAGGAGGGTATGAACTTAGGCTGATAGCCCGCTCCGAATACATTGGCACTCACGCCCACCACCGTCCCGGTGTTGAACATGGTACTGATACCTGCTTTGGTGAAATCGCCCATCGTCAATCCGCAGAAAATACGGCCGGTATCTTCGAGGTGACCGGTGGCGTAGGAATGCAGCTTGACGTTGCTATAGTCGTTTTTCAGGTTCGAGTTGTTGACATTGGCCCCCAGGTTACACCACTCACCAATAACCGAGTTCCCCAGAAACCCATCGTGGCTTTTGTTGCTGTAGCCAAAGAAAACAGAATTGCCTACTTCGCCCCCCACTTTGCAGTAAGGCCCGATGGTGGTATTGTTCCGCATTTTGCTGTTCCAGCTAATCGTGGAATCATGGCCCAGCGAAAAAGGACCAATTACGACGGAGCCCTCGTTGATGGTGGCGTTACGGCCGATGTAGATAGGACCGTTTTCGGCATTGAGGATAGCGGCCCGGATGTTGGCACCTGCCTCCACAAAGATATTTTCGGGCGCATAGCACCGGGTAAACGGGTCGGTAATAGGGGCGGAGGTGCGGTCGGCCGTTATCCGGGCGAAGTCAGCCCGAATCTGACTACCGTTCTGTTCGAAAATATCCCACAGATTAAGAATCAGGGTGAGGGGGTCCGAAAACACCGCAAAGTCATACTTATCCGTAACGGTGGGAGCAGTTCGCAGGGCATCCTCCGTCCGAACGGCCAGCACGTGGCCATCGGGAGTAAGCAAACCGGTACCGCTTTCCAGAGCCAGAATAGCTTCCCGTAAAGCATCGGTCGGGCAAACGGCTCCGTTCACGTACCAGTTATCGGGGCCGGGCGTGTAGGGGAATTTAGCCCGTAAATAGGTTAGGGTCAAATAGAAGGCGGATTGCCCCATCACCCCTTCCCACTTCTCGACCAGCGTCTGAATACCGACGCGGATGCCCGATACCGGACGTGTGAAGGTGAGCGGCAACAAATCCGTTCGTATGTATTGATCGTCAAATAAGATCAGGTTTGGCATTGATGCGTACAATGGATTCAGGAGTAAATATCTAACCTTAATCTGGAAAAAGAGAACTATCAACCCGTACTTTTACAAAACGATGTTCCCGTTAACACCCGAAACGATTATTCAGCGAATTGCCGGGTTGCAGGAGTCAACCGGTTTGTTTCCCTCTGTTAGGCGGAATGATAGCATTGGGTATCAGCGAGCCGACACGAACACCTTTTTTACGGCCTGTACCGTTTTTACCCTGCAACATCTTCGTCAGGCCGTATCGGCCAAAGCCCGAAAGCAGATTGATCAGCTAACCGGACGGGCCGTGGCAGCCTACCCAGCTTTCCAGAATAAAGATGGCTTGGCTACCTATAACTTCTGGCCTACCAAACCCTCGCGGCACTTTCCCAACGGGTACGTATTTCGGCACTTCGAACATTTTCGCATCCCCGACGACATTGATGATACGGCGATGGTGTACTTGACCACCGAGCCCACCCTGGCCGAACAGCAGTGGCTGAAAAATAAGCTGAGCCAGCACGCTAATGGGAGTACCCGCTATTCAATTCGAAACACCTACCCTGATTACCAGTCACTCCAAGCGTATTCGACTTGGTTTGGCAAGAACATGGGTATTGACTTCGACGCCTGCGCCCTGAGCAATATCCTCTACTGTATCTATCAGTATGACCTGCCTCGCAACCAGCATGATATTGATTCGCTCACGTACCTGCGCTTGGTAGTAGTATCGGGCCGGTACGTTTCGGAGCCATTCCGGTGCGCGCCCCACTACGCCCGAACCTCGCTGATTATTTACCACCTGGCACGGCTTATTGCCGCTTTCGACATTCCCGAACTGGAATCCGTTCGGCCGCGCCTGATTGATGATGCGTACCGGGAGATGGCGAATGCCACTAACCGGGTAGAAAAACTAATGCTGGCCACGGCGCTCACGCGCCTGGGCGAACCCCTACCCGCTATTCCAATCTACGGTATTGAGCAGGACATAAACACCTTTCATTTCTTCATTGCGGGCTTGCTAACTGCCTATGAACAACCACTCCTGCGCTGTTTCGCCGACCGGCCGCTGATGCAGATGCACTGGCAATGCGAGGCCCATAGCTGGGCACTGGTGGCGGAGTATCTGTTAGTGGGTAGTGGTGATTGATAAAGGAAAGCCGAAGTTAACAGCAGTTCAGTGGCTCACTTACCCAAATAGGGTTATCCCCAACTGGCAGGAAACGCTGGAACACGGCCCTATTTACCCATGGCTTCTCTGGGAGGGAGATGTATTGTGTAGATATTTCTGCGGGCAACGCCAATCTCATGCACCATATCGACCCATTTCTTTCCCTGCAACTTATCGCTGTCTTCGTTACCCAGTACCCAGATTACATCTTTGTTGACCAGTGTGTTTCGGTTAGTTGGGGTAGCGTCCAGCAGTTCCAAAAAACGTTCTGGTGTGATCAGGTCATCAATCTGTCCACCCGGATTTATATCATCAATCACCAGCAACGACGCCTGACGCCAGGTCCACAAATTTTTGATATTGGTGAATGGTCTGGCCGTTCGCTCCGGAAACATGCTGTACAGTTTCATGCCTGTTACATAAAAACAGGTTTTGTGGTGAATAGAATATTCGGTCCCAATACCGACACCAAGCCCCGTTTTTCCGTTACCCATCTCCCCAAAAATCAATAGATGCTGTCTAGCCGGTGACGGACGCAGGAAGTTCTCCACGATTCGTTTGTCGTCTTCACTAATCGTAAACGTCCACTGACTTATTCGGCACTGAAACGGATATCCAGCGGCCTGTAAGTACATCTTTGTAATGTACCAGTAGCGGCTTGGAAACTGTAAAATCAAAAACAGCCCCAAAATAAGAAACCACTTTTCGGGAACAGGGGCGGTGTATAACCAGGCACTAGTAGTGCCAAGCCAGAAAAAACCTACATCAGTTGCTGTATCGAAACCAATATTCCACCAGTCAGGCTGAAAAATGTACTTTTTCCTGCTGGGAATAAACACTCGTTTGGACCGCGATACTCGATTCGATAACAGCGGCCCCAAAAAATTGTACAGTTCAAAAAGGAACCAGAATGCAGCAACTCCCCCGGCAGCCCAATTTGCTGGATAATGTATGCAGTCAAACAGCCGCAGGATGGCGTAAATGATCAGAGTGACAATAAAGCCGAGCGAAAAATGGCCGAACTGATTGGCAAGCCAGGCATACGTGAAGGTTACTCCCCGATAGGAATCTTTACCAATCAGGTCCTCTTTTAGTTGTCGAAAAATGTCTCTTCCGGTAATGTTTTTACTCATAGTTGTTATGGGTGTGGTTTGGTGAAAATTGACAAACTAAACTAAGTAATTTTGGCACAGGTACGTTCAGTTGACAGTTGTTTTATTCATGCAACGGCTGGCCGTATGCTCACCGATGAGCTACCCACGCTCGTTTTCCGGTAAGAACGCTAGGTCGTTAGTCAGCAAGTTTGTACTCAATTTACTACCTTTGCACTGCACAGGCGCCCCTGTGCATAGGCACCCTGCCAGGTTTCCGAATCATTTTCAATCATCTATAACTCAGTCCAATGAATAAAATTAAGGTAGCAAATCCGGTTGTCGAACTGGATGGGGACGAAATGACCCGTATCATCTGGAAATTCATCAAAGACAAACTGATCCTTCCCTACGTTGACGTTGACATCAAGTACTACGACCTGGGCATCGAATACCGCGATGAAACCAACGATCAGGTAACGATTGACGCGGCCAATGCCATCAAAAAATACGGTGTCGGCATCAAATGTGCCACCATCACCCCCGACGAAGACCGGGTTAAAGAGTTCAACCTGAAGCAGATGTGGAAGTCGCCCAACGGTACTATCCGCAACATTCTGGACGGTACGGTGTTCCGTGAGCCTATCGTGATGAACAACGTTCCGCGCCTGGTTACCAACTGGAAATACCCCATTATCGTTGGTCGGCACGCCTTTGGTGATCAGTACCGGGCTACGGATTTTCTGGTGCCGGGCAAGGGCAAACTAACCATGAAGTTTGAAGGCGAAGACGGAACCGTGTTGGAATACAACGTTTTCGATTTCCCTAGTGCGGGTGTGGCTATGGGCATGTACAACCTGGATGAATCCATCCGGGGCTTTGCCAAAGCCTGTTTCAACATGGCCCTGCAAAAAAACTGGCCGCTGTACCTCTCGACCAAAAATACCATCCTGAAAAAATACGACGGTCGGTTCAAGGACATTTTCCAGGAAATTTACGAAGCCGAATTTATGGGCAAAGTGCATTACGAACACCGGCTCATCGACGACATGGTTGCCTCCGCGCTGAAATGGGATGGTAACTTTGTCTGGGCCTGCAAAAACTACGATGGCGACGTACAGTCGGACACCGTAGCCCAAGGCTTCGGTTCACTGGGTCTGATGACTTCCGTACTGGTTACGCCCGATGGCGAAACGATGGAAGCCGAAGCAGCCCACGGCACCGTTACGCGCCACTACCGCGAGTACCAGAAAGGGAACAAAACCTCGACCAACCCAATCGCGTCGATTTACGCCTGGACGCGTGGCCTGGCTTTCCGGGGCAAACTAGACGGCAATCAGGAATTAATCGACTTCGCTAATGCGCTGGAAGCCGTTTGCGTAGAAACCGTTGAAAGCGGCAAAATGACGAAGGATTTGGCTCTGTCGGCCTACCCGGTCGGTACGAAGCTAACGGCAGGTGAGCATTATATTAACACCGAAGATTTCCTCGAAGCGCTGGATACAAACCTTCAAGCGAAGCTGGCAACCGCTTAGTTGTTGGAGTATTTCCCCGGCTGGACCGGTACGGTTTTTGAAAACGGTACCGGTCTTTTTCTTTTCTTTGTCTAAAAAAAGACAAGACCATGAAACAAACCCTTACGTTGCTAACCGTTGCGTTTTTGCTATCCGTTAGCGCTTTCGCTAAACCGCCCGTAAAAAAGATGAAGTCAACCTCCGTCCAGCACATCGTGCTTTTCAAGTTCAAAGCCGAAACAACGCCCGAAAAACTAAAGGAGATTATAGCCGCTTTCGAGGCTTTGCCATCTAAAATCAGCCAAATCAAGGACCTGAAGTGGGGAACGAACAATAGCCCCGAAAACCACGCTCACGGCCTGACCCACGCGTTTATTCTGACCTTCGATTCTGAAAAAGACCGGGATGCTTATCTGCCCCATCCAGCTCACGCAGCTTTTGGGAAGATAGCAGGCCCCTGGATTGACGAACTGACCGTGGTAGATTTCACGAATCAGGGAAAGTAGGTTATAGATTTCCTGTTATTCCGACGGCATGAGGAATCTCAAACTCGACTATAACGCAAGTTTGAGATTCCTTCCTGCGGTCGGACCGGGTGGCCGGAGCCATGACAAAAAAAACAGTTAAAAAGTCAGAACCTCCGCCACGTTCATCGTAAAGCCGACGAGCACATCTTCGCCGGAGAGTGTTTCGGAGAAAGGCTTTGTTTCAGGCTCTCGTTCGGGTTGGTAGATGGTTGTTGTTTTAGTATGCGGGTCAACGAGCCAACCCAATCGAACGCCGTTCTCAATCCACTTCCCCATCTTGTTCTCCAACTCCTTTCGGCTGTCGGATTCTGACCCGGTCCGGCGTTCCGGGACTTCAATCACGAAATCCGGACACACATGGGAAAACTTTTTCAGTTCTTCCGGCACCACGCTTATCAGTCGCTATTTACTCACCCAGCCCAACAAAACGCGTACAGCTCATTGTTCGGAGAAGACGTTGATAGTAGGCGGGATAGTGAGCGTAATGGAGGACTGCATATACGGTTGCCGTTTTTGCCCAATATACAAAAAATAATACTTCCCTGGAAGGCCGTTACGGGTGTTCCTTGAAATTATCCCTTCACCGTTTCGGCCGGTAAAGGGGCACCGGGCAGCAAGCCCTTGCGCCGGAGGAGTGCTTCCGTAAAACGGAGGTCATTGTCGCTGTTAAAGATGCTATAGGGCAGGTATAAAAACTGCGCTTTAGCCAGACCTTTAGTCACAGTTTTAGCCAGCCAGTTTGCTTTTACGTTCGCCATGGCTTCGGCATTATTCAAAAAAAGAATGTAGGCGTTCTTATCTTTAATGACACTCTCTATCTGCGCCCATTTCAGAATACCACCCTCTTTGGCATTGATGCGCATCAGAATCTGTCGACTGTCTATTTCGTAGATATACTTCTGAAACAGGGCTTTGCTCTGCTCCATCTGGGCGATGCCCGTAATCTGAACCGCCCAGAAAAGCACGTACAGAATAGCCAGTATCAGAATAACAATGGCAGGCCAATAGTGGTCGAATACACCGGTTGCGTACAAAACTATGTTAATCACGATCAGGCCCAATGGTACAAATGCCCATTTCCAGTTGTCTTTCACCCATTGGCGCAGGGCAATATTGATGTACGTTTTTTGATCTAGTGCGTACTTTTTAGTCTTAACAATCATGGTACTTTACAGGAAAGTACAAAGATAGGGGGAAATGGGCTGTATGATGTAGGGTGTATGATATATGATATGGCTGGCGCGAACCCCTATATCATATAGCATACATCTCTATGCTTCTTTCCTAAAGTGCAGCGAATTAATAACGTAGTGCTGATTACTGATTTGGCGCATGAGTACGTAAACAGAGAAGGGCTTTCCATTCGATTCATATAGGCCAGTACTGTAACGGAGTCGGCCGGATGATTTCTCATAGGTCAATTGAAAACTGTGAGGAGGGCATTTCCGGAAAAAGGACCGCAGAATCAGTTGGGCATGGTTGTCCTGAACGGCAGGAAAAGCGACCTTCTCCGAATCAATCACCAGGTCAATTGTTCGGGCAGAACCGGTCGATAATCGACTGGCATTGCCACTTCGCATGGAAATGCCTACGGTTTGGGAGATGCCGTTCCCGGCCGTGTTTTTGCCGGGTGTTATCCCGACCAAAAGGCCCAGAACAAAAAGTATGAGCGTGTGTATAATTGGTTAAGCGAGACCGCTTTGCAACACCATTTGCCAAAAATATGCCAACCAGGTAACCCGCACCGTTATTTCATCGGTTACCCGCTTTTTCCCCATCTTTGCGAGATACATTCGTTTGCCCTGTTTACCTATGGATACGGTTCAACCAACGCTTATTCTGACCAGCGAGCAGATTCGCCAGAAAATCAGACGGATAGCGTTTCAGATTTACGAAAATAATTTTGATGAAACCGCCCTGTTGATCGCCGGTATTTCGGGCGAGGGCTATAAGCTGGCTGAAGCACTGACCAGTGAATTGCAAACGATCGCCCCGTTCACCGTTCATTTAATCCGGCTCGAGGTGGACAAAACGCAGGTATCGCAGCCCACCGTTCATTCCACTATTGACTTTACGGATAAAGTCGTTGTGGTGGTTGATGATGTGCTGTATACGGGCAGGACGCTGGCGTTTAGTCTGCAACCTTTCCTGCAGGTGCCGATTCGAAAATTACAGGTGGCCGTGCTGATTGACCGCAACCATCCGCGCTATCCGGTTGCTGCCGATTATAAAGGCTACGAACTCAGCACAACCATCAGTGAACACGTGGAGGTAATATTGAGTGACGAGCAGAAAAAAGGGGTATATCTGCGATAGGGAGAAGGCCGGAAAAGCGTACATACACATACGCTTTTCCGGCTTAGGTTTAAGCCTTGGTACTCCGAATCAGACCGATACCGGCAAAGAAGAATATTCCGCCCAGAATAAGGTACACAAACGAGGCCTGCGCTACACCCCCTTTGGCGAAATCCATGCCGCCGTAAATCAGGCCAACCAGGCCAACCAATGTAAGTACAATACCAAACATACTTTTCGCATTCATAGAGCGTGTTGTTTATAGTGAACGATAAACTATTTACCAGACAACTAACAACAGCCGGTATTGTCTATCGAAACCAGACTATTATTTATCTTCTCATTCCAGTAATACCAGAATATCTTCCTTCGTGAGCGATTTCATGAAAGTATCTTCGGTAGAAATCAGACTTCCGGCCAGTTGTTGTTTGGCCCGCTGCAACGACAGGATTTTCTCTTCCACCGTGTTTTTTGCAATGAATTTATAGGAAAATACCGTTTTCTGCTGCCCAATGCGGTGTGCCCGGTCAACGGCCTGGGCCTCAATGGCCGGGTTCCACCAGGGGTCAAGGATGAACACGTAATCGGCGGCCGTCAGGTTGTGGCCAAGTCCCCCGGCTTTCAGCGAAATAAGGAATAGTTTGACCGAATCGTCCGTTTGAAACAGATTTACCTGACTTTGCCGGTCGGTGGTGGAGCCGTCCAGATAGGCATATTTTATTTTCTTTTCTTTCAGGTAGTGCTGCACAACATTCAGATGCTTGATAAACTGACTGAACACCAGAATCTTGTGATTTTCGATCATGGCACTCTCCAGCCGCATCAGCATATCGTCCAGCTTGCCAGAGTCACCTTCATAATCAGCGTCGACCATGCGGGGGTGGTTGGCAATTTGCCGGAGTTTGGTAAGCCCCTGTAGCACGATCATCTGCGATTTTGCCATGCCCGATTCTTCAATGTGGTCCAGAATCAGGTTTCGGTAGTAGGATTTGGCTTCCTCATACTGGGTTTCCTGGTCGGGCGTCATTTCGCAATAGAGCACACTTTCTACTTTTTCGGGCAAATCGGTGGCCACCTGCGCTTTATTGCGCCGGAGCATAAAGGGTTTGATTAGGTTATACAACCGCTCCGTTTTGGCCTCATCGTGTCGCTTCTCGATAGGCACCTGAAACTCGTTCCGAAAAAACGACTGGCTACCCAGCAGACCGGGATTAATAAATGACATTTGCGACCATAAATCCAGCGTACTGTTTTCCAGCGGGGTGCCGGTCAGAATAAGCCGGTGCTCGGTATTAAGTTGCATCACCGCTTTGGTGATGTGCGAAGACGGATTTTTTATGGCTTGCGATTCATCCAGAATAGCGTAGTTGAACCGGTAATTACTCAGGATATCGATGTCGATTCTGACAATGCCATACGAGGTCAGAATCAGGTCGTAGTCATCGAACTGAGCCGTATTTTTATCGCGGTAGGTACCCGTGTACACCATCACCCGCAGGTCGGGCGTGAACTTACGGGCTTCGAGTTCCCAGTTATACAACAGCGATGTGGGCATTACCAGCAAGCTTGGGTTAGTAGCACCCGCTTCTTTCTGGCCCTGTAACATGGCCAAGGTCATCACCGTTTTTCCCAGTCCCATATCGTCGGCCAGGCAACCGCCAAATTTATACTGGCGCAGGAAATTCATCCAGTCATACCCCGCTTTCTGGTATGGTCTCAGGGCGCCATTGAACCCGGTGGGAAGCGGAGAACTGTCAATTTTCTCGAAGTCACGCAGTCGCTCTAGTTTTCGGCTAATGATGGTTGTGGCCAGGCTGTCCTGCTCCAGTTCCTGCACCAGCGCGAGGTGATGTTTTTGCAGCACCAATCGCCCGTCGGCGTCGTCCGCTCCATCCAGATACTCCATGAAGCCAAACAGCTCGGAGTACTTTGTAAACCAGGCATCCGGAATAACGGCTACTTCGCCATTGGGCAGCGTAAACTCGTGTTTTTTGTTCAGGATAAGCTTCCTTATTTTCAGAAAGGGAATCTCGTACTCCCCAAACAGCACGTTGGCGTATATGTCAAACCAATCGCGCCCTTCCTGAATGGATACGTTGATGCTCGAGTAACCCAAAAAATACCGCTTCGTATTCTGTACATCCTGCCGAATAAGAAAACCTGCTTCCTGCAATTGACTGCTATGATTTGATAACCAGGAGAAAACCTCCTTCTTCGGCAGGTCCAGCCGACCGCCCTGTAGGTCAACGCCCATATCACGCAGGAAAGCCAGCTTTTGCCGTTCCATTTCTTTATCCCGGCGAATTTTATGAAAAAGATACGAGTCCTTATGCACTTCCATGCTCACATTGCATGAAGGCCCTGCGCTATCGAAACGAAAGGTGAAATCGCCGTACTGAAAGCCCAAATCAAGCATAATGGGCTGATCGGGCTTATCGTTGTCAACCGCAGCACGGGTTCGGGCTATTTCCCTGTCAAACACAGACACGAGCGCTTTTTGACTAGCCTGTTGCGGTTCTGAAATAGTTAATACGGGAACGGGGACCAGCGATTCATCCCGAATCTCGAAGCCTTTGGCACGGACATCGTACGTCGCGATAAGCGGGGTCACAAACCGCTCGTAATACTGCTGCTCAATGTTCCGGGGAATAACTATGTGATTTTTAGAAAAGAACGGACGTATTTTTTTACCGTCGACCTGTTTACTGAAATGATAAAGCCGGTTGCCTACCATCATATAGGCAGGTTCGTCGCATATCATCAGGGCCTCTTTGAACTGAAAATCGACCCGCTCTGTCTCGGTCCCTTTTCCATTCGTTCCGCCATCCGTACATGACTTTATGGGGTAACGAATGATAGGAAAATAGTGCGTTGAGGTTGGATTTCGGTCGAAGTGAAAATAGACCCGCGCCTTTTCGGGCATCCAGTTGATGGGTTCCCCGGCAGGGTTGCCATCATTGCCCATAATATAAAACGGCTTGCCGGGCAGGAGCGACATAATCCGCGCTTTCATGGTTTCGAGGTACGCTCCAATCGTATCCTGCGCCCCCTTATCACCCTTTTGCGGATCGTATATTTTCAGAAAAAAGTCAATAGCGGGTAGTTTTCGGGTATTGAATTTTTTAACGATAGTATCCTGCTGAATACTGTCGATTAATTTGACTAGGTCAAAATCCCGTTCGTCCAGCCCTTTCGCAAACTCATTAACATTTTGGGTAGAAAGCGTCTGGTTCTGCAGCGTTAACTCGCCCCGGCTATTACGCTGCACAACAAAAGCCTCGATGAGGTAGCCCAGAAACTCGTGACTCAGCAATGAATACACGATTTGGAATGGTTGCAACGGCGAAACTTTCATGCAGACTGTTATTCCTCGTCAATCCGCTCGGACCAACCAGAACGACCGTAAAAGGTGAATGTGTATGGGAAAATTTGACCAGACGAAGATTTTGACAAGTGACGCAAAATACAGGGAAAAGCACTCATTATGAGTACATTGCATCTCGTTCGCATTTGTCAACGGTTTCAAATATACGAATCAAAACAAAACCAACAAGGGAGAATGCTGCAAAACCAATAAACGGCAGGAACAGACCACCAAAAATTAGTATCCGGCACGGATGCGTAAGCACAACCGCTTACGTTGATGCGTTCACGCTGACGGTCGGTAATTGAATTACAAACGTAGTGCCTTCTCTTTCTTGGCTCTCCACCGAGAGCGTGCCGCCGTGTCCTTTAGTGATGATATCATAACTCAGGCTCAGCCCTAAACCGGTGCCTTCGCCCGTGGGTTTGGTGGTGAAAAAGGGCTGGAAAATCTTGGCTTTCACCGATTCGGGAATACCCGTGCCGTTGTCGCTAACTCGGATTTCTATGTTGCCATTGACCTGAACGGTGCTGACCGTGACGGTTGGTTGGTAGGCTTTCAAACCTGTAAGGTCTGTCAGACCTTGCAGGTTTTTACCTCGTTCCTGCACGGCGTAAAAAGCGTTGTTGTAGAGGTTCAGCAACACCCGCCCGATCTCCTGAGGGGCCACCTCAATCAAACCCAGGTTAGTGCCGAAATCTGTCTTTAAATCCGCATTAAAGTCCTTGTCTTTGGCGCTCAATCCGTGATAGGCGATCTTGAGGTATTCATCGGCTAGGGCGTTGAGATTAGTAGGACGTTTCTCCCCGGTGGAACTGCGGGAGTGTTCGAGCATACCTTTGACAATGGCCGAGGCCCGGCCGCCGTGGTGGTTGATCTTCTGGAGGTTGTTGGACAAGTCGATGAGCAGCTCGCCGATGAGTTCGGTATCTCGGTGGGCTTTCTGCTCTTCGTCCTGGATTTCGCCCACCAGTTCGGTACTGACTTCGGAGAAGTTGTTGACGAAGTTGAGGGGGTTCTGAATCTCGTGAGCGATACCCGCCGTTAATTCGCCCAAACTGGCCATCTTCTCTTTCTGGACCAGTTGGGTTTGAGTAGCCCGAAGCTCGGTCAGGGCATTTTCGGCTTTGGTTCGTTGAGTGTCAATCTCTTCTTTTTGCTGCTGCAAGATGGTATTGGCTTTCTGTTTCTGCGTATAGCTATAGACGATTAGTCCCAGCAAAGCCAGTAGCAAACCGACACCACTCAGCAGATAGGTACGTTGTTGTTTTTGCTGTTGGAGTTGAACAGCGGTGAGTTGCTGCTCGAATTTGAAGGCCGTTTCTTTTTTGTCGAAATCATACTGGAGAGTGGCTACCGCAATATTGCTGGTGTTTTGCTGGTTAATGACCAGGTCTTTGGTTTTGATGAAGTCCTTGAAACTGGCAAAAGCAGCCTGTGGCTCGCCCAGCGCGTCTTGAATCTGGCTCCGGGTTTGATAGGCTCGATATAAGGCTGTTAAATCGCCCCGTTCTTTGGCCAGCACGACGGCACTGTCGGCATAGGCGTTGGCTTTTTGTAACGTATTGGTTTTATTGCTCCTCAATAGCGTCGTTAAGAAAGTGGCGTTACTGTTGGTGACAATTTTTAAATACAGCTTGGCGAGGCCAGCATAACTTCCTGCTAATTGACCCTTATTTCTATTTACTTTACTCTGATTCAGTCCTTTTCGCAGATAAGTGAGCGCTTGCGGATAATCGGCCAGGTTGAGATAGGCCACGCCCATTTCGTCGAAACTCACCTGTGCTTTATCTAATTTCAGTGCTTTTTGGTAATAGACCAGCGCTTTGCTATAATCGCCTTGTTCGCTGTATACGAAACCTATATTACGCAAGGTAATCACCACTGCTATTTTATTACCTAATTCCTCAGCGCCTTTCAGTGCTTTTCCATAATTGATTAAGGCCTGAGGATAATTAGCCATGTTTAAATAAATGCGACCCATATTGTTTGTTATACCACCAATCAGGTATTTATCCTTTATGGATTCAGCGATCTTTAAGCCACTTAAATTACACGACAGGGCTTTAGTGTAATCGGATTGCAAAGTGTAACATCCACCTAAACGCATATTGGATTTTGCCATGCCTTTTTCCCATGTCAACTGCTTGGCCAGTGCCAAAGCCTGACTGGCATAGTTGATGGCTTCATTGAGGTTGCCACCGCTATAATCATAACTTATCTCATTGAGCAGCTTGACGCGGTTGGTATCGGGTTTGGCGCGGGGTAATTCGGCCAGCAGCGAATCCAAACGGGCTTGGCCTGCTTTGGGTTGGGCGAAGGCGGGGCTAAGGGACAGCGAGAAAAGGAAGAGGCAAATCAGTAAAAGACGTGGTCGCATGGTAGGGGTCATTGGTACAAACTGGCTGGTAGAGAGATAAAGGGTACAGGCGGGTTGAGCAAGTTGTTGATCAGATACCAACTGGCAACAAGGAGTGTAAAGCTGATGGCGGTAATGAAAACGGCCAGGGCCAGGGTAAGGGCGGTCGTGGAAAATCGAGACATAGCAGTAAGGAGTTGGGTGACGAATAGTGAACAGGTCAAAGGTCATCGTTCCTTGCTTGTCGCCCGGTCACGTTTGGGTCATAAGCTGCTTTATTTGAGTCAAGTGCGGTTCAGGTATTCAGTTGGGGATTGATGGTAAAACTCCCGGAAGACGCGGGCAAAATACGAGGGCGATTCAAACCCCAGCATATAGGCCGTTTCGGAAGCATTATGCCCCGCTTTCAACAGGTCGATGGATTTGCGCAGCCGGTACTGCCGGATCAGGTCAACCGGCGATAGCTGTAACAGCGACTGTACTTTCCGGTAAAACGTTTTCCGGCTCATGGCCAGTTGCTCGGCCAGCCACTCCACACTCAGCGTCGAGTCGTCGAGCCGCTGCTCCAGAAGCTGGTACACCCGCTGTAAAAACTGATCGGACACGCTAACCAACGCGCCCGGCGAGTCGGGCTGGGCAAACTGCTGGCGGTATTGCTCCCGAAGTTTCTGCTGACGGCCCAATAAGTTGCGTAGCCGCAGGCGTAACTCCCGCATATTGAAGGGCTTGGTCAGGTACTCGTCCGCCCCGTGTTCCAGGCCTTTCTGTCGGTTATTGGCTTCGCTGCTCGCCGTGAGCAGCATAATGGCGATGTGGTCGGTAGGTGTACAACCCACGAGCTGAACCATCGACAGGATGACTACTGAACTGACAACGAAACGGCCAACAACGGAGGGGAAAGAATGCGTTTTCATAGGTGATAAACCAGCTTGAGGAATTGACGGGCGGTGTATCCGCTTTGGTCAAGTCAAAGGTCTACCGATTTATACAGAAGCCCTGTCAGTTTTGGGGCAGGTTTCGTCACATTTGGGGCATTCAACCCAGTCGTTTGTAGAAAGGACTTTATTCTGAAGACTTACCACCAACAAGCGTCAACTGAATCACAAATGCCGGAGGTAAGAACATACTCATAAAACGGTGGGCGAAGCAGGCGGGCATTTATAAATTGACCAGCCGAGCCAGGTTTCGTTCCACAATTTCAAAAACAACCACGTCGGGTTTTTCCGAACGAATCAGGTCCGTACGAATCGTGTCGCTCTGCGTTACGTAAGCTTTTGAAAAGTAGCTGGGCATCGTTTCCGACAGTGATAAGGTGAACGAATCACCCATAAACAGCAGACCGGGGGCTTTTGCGATGGAACCCGCGAATCGCTGTGATGGCCATCCGCCCGCCGGGTTAGGAATCCGTTCAATTTCCCGGTAGCCCATAGGGGGCGGTGGAATTGTGTGGTAGTTTATTGAGTCGGTCAGGTCCTGATTCAAGGCCATCATCACCACCAGATCACCCGAATATCCTTTTATGGGCACGATGGTGTAGTCCTTCTCCGGCGGGTTAGGCAGGGCCGGAAAATCCTGCTGGATACGCTGGGTAATGGCTATTGTGGCCACCAGGCAACCGTAATTGTTCCAGTGCGTGTCGGTCTGCATATACGCCTGATGGGTTGATTTAGCCGCCAGCAGCGCGGGCCGAACATCAATAAACGGGACATCGGTATGGTTAGCCAGGTACGTTTTAAGCCGGTCCAGGTTTGACGTTACCGCTACTTTTTGCATGTAGTCCGGCAAATTCTCGGGATAAATAGTGTAACTGTCCGGGGCAACAACGAAGTAAAATTTTATTCCCTGAGCAGCCAGTCGCTGCTGTTTATCCTGGAGTTTTTGGGCAATGAGTGCCAGTGTTTCCGGCGAAAGAGGATCTAATCCCAGGTGCTGATTTTTAACATTAGCCAGGTCGTTGCCGGGGTAAAACCAGCCATTTTTCCCTACTACTACTTTATGCGGTAGTGGTGATACGCCCAGCACGTAGTATTTGAATTGGCTATACTGATAAAAGAGCGCATTCCGCCAGCCAAAGTTTTCCTTGTAATACTGGTTGAACCCGTTGATGTAGGATAGTACCCGGGGGAAATGAAACGTCGGCAGCGGTGTAAGTACGTTCTTTTCGGTACTCTTGAAGGCCGCAGAAAATTTAAAGAACTGGTCGAGGGTGGGCAGCACCAGACAGATGGCAAAAAGTATCCCTGTCAGAAAAAAACGATACCTGCTTACCCGGCTTGCTGAGTGAGGCAGGCGTTTTTCGGGATCACCTCCCTGCCGAACGGTTGCGGTAGATTTGCGAAGTGATTCCATGGTTAAAATCGAAAGTAGATAAAGGGGTTGTAGGTATTGGCCGCCATATACATAACCGATACGATAAATAAACCAAACAGCCCTACGATATAAACCGTACTCAACACGTAAGGAGTCACGGAGTTGACAAACGCAGGTTCTATCCATGCGCTCAGCCGATGCAGGAAGTGGTAAGTAGGCATGGAAAAGATGATGCCCACCAACAGGGTCAATCCGAGTTCGATGGTGGTAAAAGAGGAAAGGGGCAGGACGGTTTGTGTTACCTTACCCATGCCCGCCATTTTTTGCAGATAATCAATGGCACTCGACAAGGTATCGGCGCGAAAGAAAACCCACCCAACCAGCACAACAAGCAAGGTGTACAGATGAGAAAACAGGGGCCAGACCCGACCCAGCCATTTACTCACGCCCGCCCGTTCCAGCGCCAGAAACGCCCCATGATACAGCCCCCATACGATGAAACTCCAGCTGGCACCATGCCATAAACCCGTTACAAAAAAAACGATGAACAAATTGACGTAGGTACGAACACGGCCCACCCGGTTGCCCCCCAGCGGTATGTACACATAATCCCGAAACCAGGTCGACAGCGAGATGTGCCACCGTCGCCAGAAGTCCTGAATAGAACGGGCCGAATAAGGGTAATTGAAATTCTCTTTGAAATCGAACCCAACCATTTTTCCCAGGCCGATAGCCATATCGGAGTAGCCCGAAAAATCAAAATAAATCTGCAATGAATACGCTACTGCACCCAGCCAGGCTGTTTCGGCTGGGTACGTAGCCGGATTGGCGTTAAAAATAGTGTCGGCTACGGCAGCAAACGTATTGGCCAGCAGGAGTTTTTTAGCCAGGCCAATAATAAATCGCTCGGCTCCAATGCCAAATTTTTCGAGGGTTATGGTTCGCTGGGCCAGTTCTGGTGCAATATCGGCGTACCGAACGATGGGCCCCGCTATCTGATGCGGAAACATGGCAACATAGGCCCCAAACTCGATAAAACTACGATTTGCCCGGATACGACCCCAGTAAATATCCAGCGTATAGGATATGCCCTGAAAGGTGTAAAAACTAATGCCAATGGGCAGCGCAATGGCCGAGAAAACAGTAGCATCAACCTGGAAAAGACCCATTATCGCACCAAGCGACCCGACCGATCCCGCCAGGAAAAACGCGTACTTATAATAGAACAGTAACGATAAACTGCCAACCAGCGAAAGCGCCAAACCCGCCCGTCGTCGTCCGGTTTCGACCAGCCAACCTGCTATGAAATTGATGGAGGCCGATAGCAGTAACACCAGCACTACCAGTCCTTCTCCCCAGGCGTAAAAAACCAAACTGGCAGCAAATAGAAAAGCATTACGCCACCTCTGGGGCAGCAGGTGATAAATGAGTAGAAAGGAGGGTAAAAAAAGAAACAGAAAAATTGCTGAACTGAACAGCATAATTTAGAGTATATTGAAAGAGTATGGAAACAGGCTTTTATTGTGGGTATCAACCAGGCTATACAAGAATAATATAATGCCGTTAGACTCCATACAAAAGAAGGCATCTTTTTTCTAATGGTTGTCATCGCTGCACCAACTTCGTTATTTCGAGTGTGCCATACCACCTCTTCTTGTGATTAATTACTAGTTTTGCCAATACATGTAGATTTTATCATGCATAGCCGACAAAAATGGAATCAGTCAGTTCTTGATGTTGTTAAATCAGTCGTTGCTGTTTTACTGCTTGTGTTGGCCGTAAACAGTTGCACCAGAGAATACAGGGCATCCGTTGGAAATATTATTCCACCCGTAGTGGTTACCCCACCTGTTTCAGCATCGGCCTGTTCCTGCACCACATCGCCCGGAAGTACGACCACATCACCCGGAAGCAGTACCACTACATCGCCCGGAAGTACGACCACGTCACCCGGTACCAGCACTACATCCGTTGCCGCTATAATGGTGGATACCCTAACGGTGAAACCGCCTGCTTTTTCGCCCAACGGGGGTAATTTTTATTTCAGCACTATCGTCAAACTAGCGGCCGATTCGCTTCCGGCTGGTGCCACGTATGAATATTCGATAGATAATGGAACTAACTGGCAAACTGGCCAGCAATTTACTCTCACAACCGGCGCGAGGGTACTAACCCGGTTTCGGGTAGGTGATAAGGTTTCCGGTAGCCGGGCGGCTACATTTTTGCTTTTTTACAAGCGGCTGCTGGTCATTGGCAACAGCATTATGTTTCACGCACCCGCTCCCAGCCTGGGCTGGGCCAACTCCAATGGCATGGCGGCTTCGGCTCCTGAAAAAGACTTCGTACACCTGCTTACGGCCCGGCTCCAAACGATTAACCCTGCCACCACCATGCAACTCCAGGTGGGCGCCGGAATTGAACTCAACTTTGGCTTACCCACCTACCTTATGGAAGAGTTTGATGAGCCAATGCAGACGTTCAAACCTGACCTGATTGTCATTCGGATTGGGGAGAATGTGTCGGACGGGGAGGTGCAAACCCGGAAATTCGAGAGTCAGTTTCGCCAGTTTATCGACCGGCTCATTCGTCTTAGCAGTGGGCAACCCGTCAAGATAGTGACAACGACCAGTGTCTGGGAAAAGCCCCAAACCGATGCTGTTATCCGGAAAGTGATTGCCGAAAAAGGCCTGACGCTGGTTGATCTGAGTTGTATGATAGGGCAGAGTCAATATTTCGCGGGGCAGTATGCCAATAAAGGCGTAGCCGCCCACCCCAACGATGCGGGTATGCAACGTATTTCGGATATGATCTGGGATAAGATACAGTAGCCGTGCGCAAATAAATCTATCAATGTGTGGGCAACCTTTATGCTGTGCGTTCAGCGTTAACCTACTGATAAAAAACAAACTGTATTGTACTTCTAATCTGTGCCGAATAGTGCGCTAAACCATTGATTGCCCTATTTTTATTTATGTTTTGTCCAAAGAAATGTTGTGCAGAAACGAACGCGTTCGCTGGTTTTAAGAGATTGGCACAGTTTTAGCCTGCATCATTTCAACAAATAATTATGCCTGTTGTGGTGAATAATATGCTTTTTCGGTTCAAGGTCCTCATTTACGTGCAGTGGGCTATGGTGGGTTTGTTTGGAACGCTGTTTGTCTCCACCGTTTCTGCACAAAACATCAACTGCCCCTCTTGTGTGCAGCTTAGCATCCGGCGTTTGACTGCAGCGGAATTGAACTTGCCCACTAACCCGTCCAGTAGTACCCTGCAAACTCCGTCGTTTGAGTCCTCTGCGCGGGTGGTGCCTCTTGGTGAATCCGTAAAAGTTGTTGCTTCCAATTTACCGGCAGGAGCCGTTTTGGAATATTCGACAGATAACGGAAATACCTGGACCAGGGGTAGCCAGGTTTCGGTTAGCAATAAAGTAGATATTTCGGCGCGTGTTCGGTTAAATCAGGAATTTTCCTCCGTAATTAAGGGTAGTTTCACCCCGTATTTCAGACGGCTGCTGGTTATTGGAAATAGTATTATGTTTCACGGACCTGCCTCCGAACTGGGCTGGACCAACTCCAACGGCATGGCGGCTTCGGCCCCCGACAAGGATTTCGTACATATGCTTATGGCCCGGCTCCAGGCGATCAACCCTGCCACCACCCTGCGGCTACAGGCGGGTACCGGACTCGAACTCAACTTTGGTAAACCTACCTACGCAATGGAGGAGTTGGATGAGCCGATGCAGGCGTTCAAACCCGACCTGATCGTGATTCGGATTGGGGAGAACGTATCGGATGGAGAGGTACCCTCACGCAATTTAGAGGGTCAGTTCCGCCAGTTTATCGACCGGATCATCCAGCTCAGTAGCGGGCAACCCGTTAAAATAGTGACAACGACCAGTGTGTGGAACAAACCGCAAACCGATGCCGTGATCCGAAAAGTGATTGCTGAAAAAGGTCTGACGCTGGTTGATTTGAGTTCGATGGTCGGTCAGGGCCAGTATTTTGCCAGTCAGTATGCGGATGGCGGTGTAGCAGCCCACCCCAACGATGCGGGTATGCAACGTATTACAGACCTAATCTGGGAGAAAGTTAACCAATAAGCGGTCTTTTCTGACTTGTTGCCCCACTCAGATTTTGCCCGTACTTTTGTTCGACTGGAAACCGTATGCGTGCATACTAATTTTTCGTCAATAAAATTATGGCCGAAGCCTTCATTTACGATGCCGTCAGAACACCGCGTGGTCGGGGCAAAAGCGACGGTGCCCTGCACGACGTGCAGCCCATTCAACTCCTTACCACCGTACTGCGCGAACTCCGCGACCGTAATCAGCTCGATACATCGCTGATCGATGATGTAATTATGGGTTGCGTTACACCCATTGGCGAGCAGGGGGCCGACATAGCTCGTACAGCCGCCCTGGAAGCAGGGTATGCCGAGTCGGTAGCGGGGGTACAACTCAACCGCTACTGCTCATCGGGCCTGGAAGCGATCAACATGGCGGGTGCTTATGTGATGTCGGGGCAGGTGGATGCCATCGTGGCCGGGGGCGTAGAGTCCATGTCTCGGGTGCCAATGGGGTCCGATGGGGGTGCGCTGTTTATGAATCCGCAGATTGTGGCCCGGCACAAGATTGTACCACAGGGTATTTCAGCCGATTTGATTGCGACCAAATACGGCTACTCACGCCAGGATGTAGACACCTTCGCAGCCGAATCATACCGCCGGGCTGTAGAAGCACAGGCCGAAAATCGATTTGCCCGAACATTGGTTCCTATCAAAGACGCTATCGGTATAACCTTGCTCGACTACGACGAAGGCGTTCGGCCCGGCACCACAACGGAGAGTTTGGGGAAACTCAAACCAGCCTTTGCCGCTATGGGGCAGATGGGACTGGATGCGCTGGCCCTGCTCAAATACGCCCAGTTCGATACAATAAATCACGTTCACCACGCCGGTAACTCGTCTCAGATTGTGGATGGAGCCGCTGGCGTACTGATTGGCAGCACAGCATTTGGTGAGCAGTCGGGCCTGAAACCCCGCGCCCGGATCAAAGCCTTCGCCATTGTTGGTTCGGAGCCGACTATTATGCTCACTGGACCCATTCCCGCTACGCATAAAGTACTCAAACGGGCCGGTATGACCATCAGCGACATTGATCTGTTCGAGGTCAACGAAGCCTTTGCCGCCATACCACTCCTCTTTATGGAGGAATTTGGCGTCGATCACAGTCAATTGAACGTCAACGGAGGAGCCATTGCCCTCGGTCATCCGTTGGGCGCTACCGGCACCATTATTTCGGCTACCCTTATCGACGAGCTCGAACGTTCCAACAAGCAGTTTGGCCTGGCAACCCTCTGCATCGGGGGAGGTATGGGCATCGCCACTATTTTTGAACGGGTCAATTAAAAAGTTTATGATTTACGGTATTTGGTTTACGGTTGGCTGACGCGCCTGTTGCCAACGCGTCAGCCAACCGTAAACTAAAAGCCCAAAGAAGTATGATAAATTACTCCCTCGACCAGCACATTGCCATCATTACCTGGGCCATGACGTCCTCGCCCATGAACGTCCTGAATGATGAGTCGATACCACAGTTTGAAGCCGCTCTGGAGCAGGCTTTTGCCGATGAATCGGTGAAGGGGATCATTATCACTTCGGCAAAACCGGAATTTGTGGCGGGTGCCGACCTGAAAATGATCCTGCGGAATAACGACAAAGACCCGGCCGAAATGTTGAAGGTTTCGCTAGGGCTAAACCGTGTTTTTCGTCGGATGGAAACCTCGGGTAAGCCGGTCGTAGCCGCCATGAATGGTACAGCTCTGGGTGGCGGCTATGAAATCTGCTTAGCCTGCCATCACCGCATCGCCCTGTCCAATCCAAAGGCAGTTATTGGTTTGGTTGAAGTAACCATTGGACTGCTGCCGGGTGGGGGTGGTACGCAGCGACTTCCCCGCATGATTGGTATACAGGCGGCCCTGACGCTCATGCTGGAAGGCAAAAAAGTAGGGGTGCCCGAAGCCCTGAAGCTGGGTATGGTCGATGAGGTTGCCGACAGTCCCGCTGATATGATGGAGAAGGCGAAAGCCTGGATTGCGGCCAACCCCGCGCCCCTTCGCCCCTGGGATTCCATCGACCGCAAGACGGGAAAGATTGTTGGGAAAGAGAATTTCAAGGTTCCCGGTGGCAACGTTCAAAGTGCGGTGGGTGCCCAAACCTTTGGGGCCGGAACGGCTATGCTGATGGAGAAAACCAAAGGTAACTACCCCGCCCCACTCGCCATTATGGCTTGCGTATACGAAGGCTTGCAGGTCAATATGGATCGGGCAATCATGATCGAAGCCCGCTATTTTGTGCAGGTGGCTACGTCCAAAGTGGCAAAGAATATGATTCAAACCCTCTTTCTGGGTATGAACGAAGCCAACAAGGGAGTCAGCCGCCCGAAAGATGTACCCAAAACGGATGTAAAAAAACTGGGTATCCTGGGAAACAGCCCAATGGTAGCAGAGCTGGTTTCGCTGTCAGAACAGGCTGGTATGGAGGTGGTTCTACTGAACGATACAACCCCGGGGCCGGATTTAACCAGCCTTGACCTCCTTATCGAAGCATTTTCGGGAAGCCTGACCCGAAGCGATGTATCGGCGTGGCCTGACAATGCGGTTGGTATTCATAGTCTGTGGCCGTTGGAGAAATCGCAACTCGTGGAAATCATCGTAAGTCAACAAACGGCTGATAGCACATTGGCTACCGCTTTTGACTATGTCCGCAAAATTCGAAAAACGGCCATTATTGTCAGCGATTCACCCGGTTTTTACCTCTCCCGCTGCGCCGAAACGTACCGGGCGGAAGGACTGGCGATGCTAACCGAAGGGGTCAATCCAGTGCTGATTGATAATGGCGGCAAGGGGGCCGGTATGCCAACCGGGCCACTCGCATCGGTTGAGTACTTACCGGCTTTGACCAGCCCAGCCGAAAATCAACCCACGCTGGACGAAGTAAAAACGCGCCTGTTGTACCGGCAGGCCATTGAAGCGATTCGATGTCTGGAGGAAAATGTTGTCCGTACAAAACTGGATGCCGACATTGGCTCCATTCTGGGTTGGGGTTTCCCGGCGTATACGGGTGGGGCCGTATCGTTCGTAGACTTTGTTGGCCTCGCTACCTTCATCACCACCTGCGACCGGCTGGCCGATGCATACGGCGAGCGATTCCGGCCCGGTACAGCATTACGGGAACGGGCAGGTCAGAAGTCATTTGATTAGGGTTGTGCATACCATCAGGCTTGAGAAACCCGACAGTACGACCAATTTTTCTCGTGGTTCCGACCACGCAACTCACAGTGTTAAGATTTATAACAACCGAAAACTCATCCGGTGGTACTTAGTCGGGCCAAACTGCCGGATGGCGGCCCGGTGAACGGGCGTTGGGTAGCCTACATTCTGCGCCCAACCGTAGGCTGGAAACTCCCGGCCGAGTTGCGCCATTAGGTCATCCCGGTAGAGTTTGGCCAGTACCGATGCAGCCGCAATGGACAGGTAATGGGCATCCCCTTTAATGATACAGGTATGTGGAATCAGCGGGTAGGGTACAAACCGATTGCCATCCACCAGTAGGTGTTCCGGCTTCAATGTCAACGCATCTACCGCCCGGTGCATGGCCAGAAAGCTGGCTTTAAGAATGTTGATCTGGTCAATATCGGTATGGGATACTTCGGCCACGGCCCAGGCCAGTGCCTCCCGCTCAATATCGATTTTCAGCCGTTCACGTTGCCGATGTGATAATTGCTTAGAGTCATTCAGGATTGGATGCGTGAAATCTTTCGGCAAAATAACCGCTGCCGCAACCACTGGCCCGGCCAGACAACCCCGGCCCACTTCGTCCAGACCCGCTTCAATAGCATTGGCGTTATAGTATGATTTCAACATAGCAGGCGTTTTCTATTCGTTGTGCATGGTATGCCAAATGAGCAATCAATGGGGTAATCCCCGTATTTTCTCGACTGCACAACTGAATTTACCGCGCCACCTCGATCTTGTACTTCTTACCCTTCATTTTTTCGTCTTTTACGCGGTCCAGCAACGCATCGACTTTGGCTGTTTTTACGGCGGCAAACGAAATGAAATCCTGTACCTCAATTCGGCCCAGATCGCCTTTTTCGAGGCCCCCTTTCTGCGAGAAAAAACCAACGATATCCACTTTGTTGAGCTTGTTCTTTTTGCCACCACTCACGTAGAGCGTTACGAAGTCAGGAGGAGTTGGTAAAGCGGGTTTAGGCTGGGGATCGGTGGGCAGGTCAATCATTTCAAGGGAGTCGTCCAGATAGGTAGGCCGCGGTTCATTCCGGTGCAGGATAACGTAAGCCGTGCCGGATGCCATCATGCGGGCGGTGCGGCCATTCCGGTGCACGAACTCGTGCGCCTGTAGGGGCAGGTGGTAATGAATAACGTTTTTCATCTCCGGAATATCCAGCCCGCGAGCCGCCAGATCGGTAGTAACCAGATCATTGACGCTCCCATTCCGAAACCGGATCAGCGCCCGCTCGCGGTTGGCTTGTTCCATGCCGCCGTGGTAAAACGTGGTGTATAGCCCGTCTTCATTGAGCAGGGCGCTGGTTCGTTCGGCAGCTTCCCGGTGGTTGCAGAAAACCAGGGCGGCTTCGGACCCCAGCGAACAAAGCAACTGAAATAAGGTATCAATTTTGTCCTTCGCTTCGGAATATACTACTTTCACCGTCAGCCGGGGCGTTTCATCTTCCGGCATGAACGATAGGGTGGTGGGCGATTTGAGCCGGATAAAGTCTGGGATAGGGATACCGGCAGTTGCCGAAACCAGCACCCGCTTCCGCAGATTGCGCAACCCCCGGATAATGAAGGCCATCTCATCCTGAAATCCCAGTTCCAGCGACTTATCGAACTCGTCCAGCACTAGCGTTTTGATGCCATCCAGCGAGAAGGTTCGCCGGGTAAGATGATCGCGGATGCGGCCGGGTGTACCAATCAACAGGGCGGGTGGATTGCTCAGGTTGTTGATTTCGGTCTCCATCGGGTGCCCCCCGTAGCACACGTTTACTTTGAAGCCCGTCGCCATTTTTTTCCATACCTGCTCAATCTGCATGGCCAGTTCGCGGGTGGGGGCTAGCACTAGACACTGCACCGCGTTGCTGTCGGCATCGAGCAGACCCAGGATGGGTAGCAGAAAGCCAAGGGTTTTGCCGGAGCCGGTGGGCGCAATAAGAAACGTGTCATTGTCCTGACCAATGGCGTTGCGGGCGGCTTCCTGCATCGGATTGAGGGCCGTAATGCCCAGACTTTCCAGTATCTGCGCCTGTTGCTGTGGGGTTATCATGCCCTAAAAGTAAGAGAAAACACTGGGTTTAGGCCGTTCCTGATCGGGCTACAACCGGTTTCACTCCATTTAACGCTGGCCCCGTCCGATACCGGTTCTATTAGATACTGAGCCAACCGGGCTTTATCCCTGAAATACCCAGATAATGGATCGACGAAATTTCGTGCGCACCGGTGCCGTTGCGCTCTGTGCGGTACCAACCCTACCCGCAGTGGCTTTTTCGGTGGTTGTTCCCCGGCCCGTAAAGCCCGACTGGCTGCGTGACCTGATTCACCTGAATGACCAGCAACTGAGCTCGATACAGGCGTATCGGGTGCGCGAAGCGGGGCCGTTTCTGGGTGCCATAACCGATGGGGACGGTATACCCAATTCCCAGTCAACGGCCGATTTTGTTCGTCGGGCTTCCTGCGCTGTTTCCTGCTCGGAGTCGCCGTTTTATCAATCGGCGGAGCTGTTACCGCAAATCGACCTGGCATTGGGCTACCTGCTGAAAGCACAGCATACCGATGGAACGCTCGATTTACCCGCCACCAATTTTCATTCAACGCCTGATACTGGTTTTATCGTCAAACGGCTGGTACCCGCCTACACCTTGCTGGAGCAGTCGGGTACGCCCAGACGAGAGGCAGTGCTGGCAACATTCAAAACGTTTCTGCTGCGGGCCGGGGAGGCCCTGATGGTGGGTGGCATCCATACCCCTAATCACCGCTGGGTGGTGTCAGCGGCACTGACCAAACTGAACGAGCGATGGCCGGATGTCCGATACGTGAACCGGATAAATCAATGGCTGGCCGAGCATATCGACATGGACAGTGACGGGCAGTACAACGAGCGCAGTACCCTGATTTATTCACCCCTCACCAATCGTCTGCTGATTACCGTAGCCAAAGGCCTGAACAAGCCCGAACTGTTGGACTACGTTCGCCGGAATCTGGCCATGACCATGTATTACGTTCATGCCAATGGAGAGGTGGTGTCGGAGGCTTCCGGTCGGCAGGACAAAGCGCAGGTGGGAACGCTGGAAGGGTATTATTACCCGTATCGGTACCTGGCGATTCATGACAACAACGGCGAAATGGCTGCCATGTGCCGACTGATTGAAAAAACGGCCATGCCTAAAACCGTTTATCTGCTCGATTACCTGCTGGGAGACCCCACCCTGTGGCAGGAACTACCAACTGCGGAGCCGTTACCCACCAATTACGTAAAATCCTACCCCCACTCGGGGCTGGTCCGCATTCGTCGCGGTAAGTGGGATAGTACCATTTTGTCGGCTAATCCCGTCTGGCTAACCTTTCATAAGAGCGATGCCGTGTTGCAGGGAATGCGGGTGGCCAGTTCGTTTTTTGGCAAAGGCCAGTTTCAGACCGAGAAAATTGACCAGCAGGGTGGTAACTGGGTACTGACGCAGGCATTGGACGGACCCTACTACCAGCCTTACCCCGCCGACCAGATTCCGGCCGATGGGGACTGGGAGAAGATGCCGAAAACCAACCGGCCGCAGAGCGAAGTGCAGAAACTCCAGACAACGGTAACCATCAGCGAACAGCCCAACGGGTTACAGGCCCGCGTTACAATCTCCGGAACTGATGGGGTACCCGTCGCCCTCGAGTTGATTTTCCGTCCGGGTGGTACGTTCACGGGCGTCACCGCTCACCCGACGCGGGCCAACGCATACCTACTGACGGGTTCCGGCTCGTACACCGTTAAAGATGATACCATTACGTTTGGTCCGGGACTGGCCAGTTCCGGGCAGGCGACTCACAAAAATGTACAGCTACGGGGCGCCTTGCCCGCTATGGATGCCCCCAGCGTTTACCTTACCGGTTTTACCCCCTTCGACCACACAATCAGCCTGACGTAGCGGAGGTTATAACGGTAGCTCACTGATTAGCCGTACCTTTGCGGGCTGGTAGACGACAGCCTGATTATGACTTTTGACGAACTAAATTTAAACAAACCCCTGCTGAATGCCCTGAACGATATGGGGTATACAACACCCACCCATATCCAGCAACACGTTTTTTCGGTGGTGATGTCGGGTCGGGATGTGTGCGGACTGGCCCAGACGGGTACGGGGAAAACCCTGGCGTATCTGCTGCCCTGCCTGCGCCAATTAATATTTTCTAAGGAGAAATTGCCCCAGCTGCTCATCATTGTGCCCACACGGGAACTCGTTGTACAGGTACTGGAGACGGTAAATCAATTGACAAAATACCTGAATCTGACGGCCGTGGGTGTATACGGTGGCGTCAACATGAAGCCGCAGGTAGCCCAGGTGTTGCAGGGCATGGATATACTGGTCGCTACGCCCGGTCGGCTGGTCGATTTGCTAACGAGTGGCGTGCTGAAGGCGAAAGCGGTTAAAAAACTGGTAATCGACGAAGTGGACGAAATGCTGAATCTTGGCTTTCGTACGCAACTGAAAATCATTCTGGACCTCCTGCCCCCCAAACGGCAAAACCTGCTGTTTTCCGCTACCCTAACCACCGATGTTGAAAAACTGATCGAAACGTTTTTCAACAGCCCGATTCGAGTAGAAGCGGCCCCGGTGGGAACGCCCCTGGAGAACATTGCCCAGACGGCCTATCAGGTGCCTAACTTCTACACGAAAGTCAATTTACTGGAACGGCTGCTCCGCAAGGATTCGGCAATGACCAAAGTATTGGTTTTTGTGGCCACCAAACAGTTGGCTGATCAGTTACACGAACAGTTGGATGATGATTTTTCGGGTCAGACGGGTGTTATCCACTCCAACAAGGCACAGAATCTCCGGTTTGAGGCCGTCGACCAATTTAAGTCGGGCGCATACCGTGTGTTGATTGCTACGGATATTATTGCCCGTGGGCTGGATGTTGCCGAAGTATCGCACGTCATTAATTTCGACCTGCCCGAGGTGCCGGAAAACTATATCCACCGGATTGGGCGTACCGGCCGGGCCGAAGTGGATGGGATTGCCATTGCGTTTATCACACCTGCTGATGAAGAAAAACAGGACGCCATCGAAGCCCTGATGAACTACAAAATTCCGATAGTGCCACTACCGGAAAATCTGGCTATATCCGATGTACTGACGGAGAATGAGAAGCCAAATGTGTACATGAAAATACCGGACATCAAAACACCCAAACGGGAAGATGTTGGTCCGGCTTTTCACGAAAAAATCGATAAAAACAAGAAAGTAAACGTCCGGCGCGATCACGCAGCCGAAAAAATGTTGAAATATGGACGACCCATCAAGCGGAGCGGAAAAAAGTAAACAGTCTTTCAAGGCACTGGGCCTATCGGAACCCTTGCTAAAAGCCGTAGCGGAGCAGCAATATGACCGCCCGTATCCCATTCAACGGGATGCCATTCCGTCCATTTTGCGCGGCAAGGATATATTGGGTATTGCCAAAACTGGTTCTGGCAAAACGGCCGCGTTCGTACTGCCTATTCTGGAACTGTTTCACCGTACTAAGGAAGCGGCCGGAGCGCAGCCCACCGTGCTGGTACTGGTGCCCACCCGCGAACTGGCCGCGCAGGTAGCCGGCGTATTTCAGGCGCTGAGCGTGCATCTTTTCCCAAAGGTAAAAACCGTAGCGGTGTTTGGGGGGGTAGCCATCAATCCCCAGATGATTGCCGTACACGGGGCCGATATTATCGTAGCCACGCCCGGACGACTGCTGGATTTACTGTCGCAGCGCGCTTTGCGCTTGTCTGGCGTGGAGATTCTGGTGCTCGATGAGGCCGATAAAATGCTTGAACTCGGTTTTGACGAGGAGATGAGTAAACTGTTTGACCGGCTACCCAAAAAGCGACAGACGATCCTTTTCTCGGCCACCCTGGGTGACTCTATTCAGGATATTAACGAAAAATGGCTCCGGTTACCGGTTAGAGTAGAAGCCATTGAGGAAGAAGCGCCCAACCTCGAACTAATCAGCCAGCTAGCCTACAAAACCAGTTTGGAGCGTAAAGGGCCGTTGTTACGCTACCTGATAAAAACCGGCAACATGACGCAGGTGCTGGTATTCGTATCCTCCACCCGAACAGCGGACAATCTGGCGGTCAAGCTCAACAAGAATGGGATTCAGGCGGCAGCCATCCACGGTCAAAAAGGGCAGAGTATCCGAACGGAGGTACTTCGTGATTTCAAGGCGGGTAAGTTAACCGTGATGATTGCCACCGATTTACTGTCGCGGGGGATTGATATTCCGTTGCTGCCTTACGTCGTTAACTTCGAATTGCCCCGCTCGCCCAAAGATTATGTGCACCGGATTGGTCGAACCGGCCGGGCCGAAGCTGAGGGAAAGGCTATCTCACTCATCACGCCCGATGATGACCATCATTTCTACATCATTCAGAAAAAGATGGGCAAACGGGTGGAACAGGTTGACGCGGCCGACTTTGATTTGCAGGGGTACTGATTATGGTTTCTGCAGCTCCAGAGCACCTTAGTGACCAATTCTACCCCTGTTGTCTACTTCCAGCGATTCATTCCCTACTCGTTTCTTAGCAAGTTGATACGAGCCTGTCCGGTTAAACCATCCGGTGCAGAAACAATCTTATGCAAAACAATGGCCGTACCGATCAGGTTAATTGTGATTTGAAAGCCATCATTTTCACGTAAACTAAGAAACGCTATGAAAAAGACTAATTCGATTGCTACAGTCATGGTGCTGGCAATCACTATACTAGGACAGCCTATTGAGGCTCAGGTTATCAAAGGCTGGGGCACCGGAACCAACGGTGCTGTTATCGGTGCTGCTACCGGAGCGGCCGCAGGAGCTGTCATCAATAAGCGCAATCGCGCCGTCGGTGGCGTTGTTGGCGGTATTATTGGGGGAGCGGGCGGCTATGCCATCGGTAAGAAGTCGAAAAGACGCTGGAGTCCACAGGCAACGGGTACCGCCATCGGAACCGGGGCAGGTGCCGCTGCGGGCGCCATCATCAACAAGCGGAATCGCGTGGTTGGTGGTGTGGTTGGTGGTGTAGCGGGCGGAGCTGCCGGTTATGCAATAGGAAAGCGTATTGACAATAAGCAGAAGGCAGCCGAAGCTGCCCGGGTTGCTGCTGCCGAGAGATCCCGCATAGCGGCTGCGGACAAAGCCGCTGCCGAAAAAGCGGCTGCCGACCGGGCTGCTGCTAACCACACATCTCAGGCCGAAGCAGTGGCCCAGAGAACGGGTGTTCCTAATGCCGTAGCTGGCGGAAGCACTCGGCCAACGGTAGCGGCTAACAATCCCAATATGCAGGCGGCCAGTATTATGGATGCCGGTAAGCCGGTTGCTTATGTATATAAGTCCGGGTTTCTGGTGAACGATACGTATGGTGACCCGATGTCACCGTACCCAACTTCCGAGTATCGTCGGAAAAGCTGGTAATCTAGTCAGTCAGGTACACTGCTTTCACCCGATTACGTGGAGCAGTGTACTTTTTTTTGTCATTCACTATAAATTTTAGAACTATGAACTTCTTCCGTATTCTCATCGTGGCTGCGCTCTTTGCATCCTGCTCAAAAACAACGGATACCGTTAACATTCAGGAGTTAAATCGGCAGTTTATTGATGCCTGGAATAATAAAGACGCGGCCAAGATAACTGACCTGCTGGCCGACGACGCCGAATTCCTACAAGGTAACACGCATTACAAAGGCAAGTCGGAAGTGGCAGAAAAATGGGTTCGCGAAACCTTGCCAACCCTGAGTGATTTAAAAACGAACGTGGTAAGTTCAGGAACTGATACCCAGATGGCTTACGAAGCGGGCACCTTTTCAGTAGATGTTATGCCGGTTAACCCTGCCGATCCGCACGCCTACGGAGAAGGAAATTATACGTTGCTCTGGAAAAAAGTAGCGGATAATAGCTGGAAACTGAGTTACGCCCAGTTGGAAGACCTGCCGGTGCAGGTGAAAAACTAACACTGACTGTCTTTGTAGTTCTGCCCGGTACGGTTTCTAAACCAGACCGGGCAGAACTATTTTGTGATCACCCTTCTTATTTGACGTATGACAACGAATGAAATTTACGATGTATTGACCGACGCCATCAGCACCATTATTCCAGACGAGTGGACTATTGCCCGGCTGAACGCCCAGTTTCTGTCCGACGGACTGGAAATGGAACTGGACGGTAGCTACCTGACCCCGGCGGGCGACCTGGAAGTTTTGTCCACCGATTTTCCGGATGAAGCCACCGATGCGGTTCAGGAATTGTACCTACACCGGAAAACTGCGGGAGAGCCACCCGCCAACCGGTTGCAAATCGACCTGACTGCTCAGGGTCAGTTTACAGTTGAGTTTAGTTGGGACCAGGAAATTCAGGACGAAGAAGACCATTTTTCCAAAGGTGGCACTGCAAAGGAGTGGATCGCCATCCGCGAAGCAAAATACGGCCCAATCGACGATCAGGATATTGAGTAGCTATGGAATGTGGGCAATTAATAAGAAGAGCGATGTGCGATGAAAGACTTGTTTACTAGAGTCTTTCATCGCACATCGCTCTTATCCAGGTATTTTTCTCCTACAATATAACCTCTGCCAATGGTTCATTGCTGGTGCGATGGATGGTTTGGTACTGAACGATGCGCTGTCCAATTACAAGAATAGTTAACCCACCGACAACGCAGCCTGTCATTACGCTCACCATTGGCACAGCGGTATTGTCGTGCAGAAAACTAACCGTAGCCGAAACCAGCGCGCCGAAGCCCATCCGGAAACTACCCATCAGCGCGGCCGCGCTCCCCGCATGACGCGTAAACGGAGCCAGAGAAAGGGCCGATGCGTTGGGACCAGTTACCCCCTGTCCGGCCAGAAACAGAAACAGCATCCCAATCAGGCCAAACTCGCCAAACCACCCCGCCCAGGTGCCGAGTACCATCAACAACCCCACCACCGACTGGTACGTCAGCGTAACCAGAATGATCTGCTCGCTGCTGTATCGTTTCAGGAAAAAACGGTTGAACTGCGTTGGAACCACCAGCGGGACGGTCATAAGGGCAAAAATCCAGCCGTATTCTTGTGCGCTGGCGTGATACATATTCATGAATACATCGGACGAGCCCGCCAGATACGCGAAGGGGGCCGACGTTGCAATACCGCCAACCAGCGTATAAATCAGAAACTGCGGCTGTTTGATAACGGTGAAAAAACTTCTCAATACCGCCTGTGGCCGAAGCGACAGAGAAGCGTCCGGCGGTCGGCCATCGGGCAGGGCAAAATAGATACCTACCAGCATAAAGGCGGTGATAACGGCCAGGATAAGGAAAATGGAATGCCAGCCGAAAGCCATCGTAGCGTAACCGCCCACGGTCGGGGCAATCATGGGCGAAACGGCGATGACTAGAATGAGCAGCGAGAAAACCTGGGCAATCTGCGAAACCGGGAATAAATCACGTACCAGTGCCTGTGCCGCCACCAGCCCCACACAACCGCCCAGTGCCTGAAGTAAGCGCATGGCAATCAGCGTTTCGATGGATGTACTAAAGGCACACCCAATCGACGCCAGCAGGTAAACGACCAAACCCGCGTATAAGGGTCGTTTCCGGCCGTACCGGTCCAGCAGGGGCCCGTACAAGAGTTGCCCGATGGAAATACCGACCAGATACGCCGTCAGGGATAGCTGAACCTGGGAAATGGAGGTGTGAAGGTCGCGGGCAATGGCCGGAAAACCCGGCAGATACATGTCGATGGAAAACGGACTAACGGTAGAGAGTGCCCCTAAAATCAGGATAATTACAAAATGCTGTCGGCGAGTCATAAACTCAAAGAAAAAGTACTTCCCTACATACATTCAACCCGGAATGATTGTTCCCGGATTATTCTACTCTGTTAGTAGCTATGTCCCTCAGGGGCTTGTCAGTAAGTCAAAGCAGGGAGTGCGGCCTGCTGGAAATCATCTACTGGAGGGGTCTTTCTGAAGGGGCTTGTCAATCAGGAAAGCCCCGTTAATGGCTTAGTATATGATTGCCCGGATAGCAACCCACATTGAGGATTTGGGTCAGTACTGCGAAGATTTTACCCTGATTGGGTTCAGCTAAAACGGTCGTCCGTTTCATAACGTTAACGGGTAATGTACCTTTGTTTAGCAAGTTGGTTGAGTACAGGGCGAGGTTGACGATGAACAGAACGGGTACGTCAGCCATCCACCTAATCAAACAAAAACTTTTGTTGCGATGTATTACCTGAGCGACTGGGAAAACCAAACCGGAATTACCCTTATGCACCCATCAGTTGATTATGCAGGACATTGAACCCTTCTATGGCTGGGAGAAATACTATACCGCATCGGACGATGTACAGTCTCCGTTTTATGAGCGGGAGTATAATATGCAGCAGTACGAAAACACAATCTATGGCTACTATATCCACCCACTCTGGGATGAGATAGGCTCCGAAACGCTGTATTGCAAAATTCTGTTTGCCAACTACGACCGGCAGTTTGTGGTAATTGAACTCTTTGGCGAGTGGAACGACACGCTTCACAACGACATCATGTACCTGAAGCGGCAGGTAATCGACCCGCTGGTACAGCAGGGTGTCAAGTACTTTATTCTGATTAGTGAGAACATTCTCAATTTTCACGGCTCCGATGATAGTTACTACGAGGAGTGGTTTGAAGAGGTGGAAGATGGCTGGATTGCGGCTGTCCACTCGCCGGATTTCATTGAGCGGGAATGGAAAAAATACCACCTCGATTACTACATCAACTTTGGGGGTACGCTTGATATTGCCAATTGGCGGACCCTTAAACCCGCCGGGCTATTCGAGTTGGTCAATACCCTGCTCGTCCGTCGGTTGGGGGGGTGATGGCACCCGCGAGAATTGTGCGTCAGTGGTCTTTCTTATAAATTTTCTCGCCTGCTTCAATGGCAATCGACAGCACGTTGGTTGCGGGTGGAATCGGGCATGAATACCCTTCCTGATAGGCGCAATATGGATTGTAGGCCCGGTTGAAATCCAGCGTTACTTTTCCGTCTTTGATGTCCCCTGTGCGGAAGTCGATGTACCGCCCACCGCCGTACGTCTCTTTGCCGGACGTAGCATCCTTAAACGGCAGGAACAGGTAATCACGGTAGTTGGGGACCTTCATTAGATTCAGACTTCGGTAAAGGGTCAACTGCTGTGGTTTACCATCCAGTACAAACGATAGTACGGCGTAGGCTACATGCTCCTTGGTTTTGCCGCTGTAAGTAGGCATGTCGAATGGTTCGGCGTTTACTGTTCGCTCGACCGTAGCGATTACCCGGTACGTTGAATCTGGTTCGTAGAAGTGTATGTATGCCAAATCGGTGGTTGCTTTTAGCGGGCCACCCGCCGAATCCAGTAACTCTTTTTTGTAGGTTTCCCGGTGTTGGGCCAATTGCTCGGCAAAGGGCACTTGTGCCAGTACATGAGTAGTGAGCAGGGTGCATACGAGCAGCAGGATACGCATAGTAAGTAAGATAAGGGCTCAATCTGTTGTCTGGCAGAATGACACCGTACAGGTGGAAATGGTTGCGACACGGACCAAAATTGATACACTAGTCTACTGGATTAACGGCGGCAGTTTGATATAATATCGGTTTCTCAAAACCGTCGCCGTATCAAACTGCTTCCTTTGCTTTCCTCTTTCAGGGCTACTGCTTTTGGCTTGTCTCAACTTTATCAAATAGTATAAAAGTGCAAAAAAGTAATTGTTTATTACAGTATGTTACTATAACTTGACTACATCATCAATCCTTACGGTCATGAAAACATCACTGGTAGTAATTGCTCTGGTATTGGGTACCGTTATGAATGGGTTGGCTCAGGCTGACAACGAAGCTATAAAGCGCGTGCTGCGTAGTGAAACCGAAGGCTTTTTTAAACGGGATAAAACGGAATGGGCGAATGCCTGGGCACATACGCCCTATATCAACTTCGCGGCTAACCTGTACGGCGGAGACTTCAGGCTGATCAAAGGGTGGAGCGAACTGGAAAAACAATTCGCCAGTCAGTTCAAAAGTAAGAAGGTATCCGACAAGGTTACGGTACAAAACGATAACTATATGATACACCAGAACGGCAACATGGCGTTCGTTACGTACGATCAGACCCTGATGGACAGCCACGGAAAAACGACGTCGAAAGAAAGTCGGGTGCTGGAAAGGCTAAACGGACAGTGGAAAATAATCAATGTCATCGCGTTGACCAACCTGCAAAATTTCGGAAAAAAATAAGTTTTGATTCTTTAACACAAATGGCCCGAATGTCAGCATTCGGGCCATTTGTGTTAAAGAAAACGGTGTAGCCTGTACTAATTCCCGAACTGCCTTACCAGTCCTTCCAGCGTATGCAGGGGTTGCACCCCCGATTGCCGCCAGACAATCTTGCCGTCTTTAAACATAATCATGGTCGGTATGCTCCGAATCTGATACTGCTGGGCGGCTGCCTGGGCCTTATCTACGTCAATTTTAACCACGCGAACCTTATCGCCCGATCGCTCGGTGAGTTGTTTCAATATAGGGGCCTGCTGTTTGCAGGGGCCACACCAATCGGCGTAGAAATCGACCAATACGGGTTTATCTCCCTGTATGAGTTCCTTGAATGATTGCTTGTTCATAATGGATTGTAGCTAGTTTGTGGTTTGTGTAAGGCAACAATGCATACGAGATTAACCTGCTGACGAACAGCCGTGAACGACAACCAATAAACTACTGCTATCAGCTATTGTTCCTGGTTAACTGGTTCTTTCAGGATGGTATGCCCCATCTTGTCGCGTTTCGTCTGGAGGTAGCGTTCGTTGTACGGATTAGACGATATCTCAATGGGTATGGTGTCTATAATTTCCAGCCCGTAGCCCATCAGGCCAGCCCTTTTCTTGGGGTTGTTTGAAATAAGCCGTAGTTTACGAATACCCAGGTCCCGCAGAATTTGTGCCCCTACACCATAGTCGCGGGCATCCATGGGCAAACCTAGTTCCAGATTTGCTTCAACCGTATCGCGACCCATTTCCTGCAGTTTGTAGGCTTTTAGTTTATTCAGCAAACCGATGCCGCGTCCTTCCTGAAACATGTACACCACTACGCCTTTTCCTTCTGCTTCTACCATTTGCATGGCGGCATGCAGTTGACTGCCACAATCGCAGCGACAGGAGCCAAATATGTCGCCCGTAACGCAGGACGAATGTACCCTCACCAGCACTGGTTCGTTGGATTTCCAGGTTCCTTTTATAAGCGCGAGGTGAATATCACCGGTATTACTCTGCCTGTAGGCAATAAGGTCGAAATGACCCCACTTGGTTGGCATATCCACCCCAATTTCCCGCTGAATCAGGGATTCGGTGCGGAGCCGGTACGCAATCAGGTCCTGAATGCTGATAAGCTTCATGCCGAAGCGGTCGGCCAGTACCCGCAATTGAGGCAATCGGGCCATGGTGCCATCTTCATTCAGTACTTCGATCAAAACACCCACTGGCGACAAGCCCGCCAGTTTGGCCAGGTCAATGGCTGCTTCGGTGTGACCCGCCCGACGGATAATGCCGCCTTCAACGGCCCGCAGGGGGAAAATATGCCCCGGCCGACCCAAATCGTCGGGCTTAGTGGCCGGATCGACCAGGGCCTGGATAGTTTTGGCTCGGTCGGAAGCCGAAATGCCCGTTGTGCAACCTTTGCCCAGCAGATCGACCGATACCGTGAAAGGGGTTGTGTGTACCGATGTATTGCTGGTAACCATCATCTCCAGTCCCAGTTCTTCGCAGCGTTCCTGGGTGAGTGGAACACACATAAGACCCCGCGCTTCGCGAATCATGAAGTTGACCATTTCGGGCGTAATCATCTCGGCCGCACAGATCATATCGCCTTCATTTTCACGGTCTTCGTCATCCACGACGAGTACTATTTTACCGGCTTTGATATCGGCAATGGCCTCTTCGATTTGATCTAACCGGATGCGTTTCAGGCCATCCTGAGGTAACTCAAGACCCGGATCGACAGGCGACCCGCTGGTTTCGGAGTTGGTACTATTATTGCTCATCTCTTTGAATCTATACGTGTCTGTGCCTGTATACTTGCCGTTGATGGCTCGTTCCTTAATCGTACAGGACGATGAGAAACAGGCGCTGTTTGACTGAAAACTGATTTAGAGAAAGATACGTTTCGCCAGATGCGAAAATGTCTGTTAAGCCGTTTTCTACAAAGTGAGAAACGACGTAACTTTATACGAACGATAAAAAATTACCTTCTGTGCAAATTTTACCATTGGTGCTGATTGATGTTGGGGTGAAAGCCAATAAATTGGCTCATCGGGCGGTATCAACGCTAACCATATTCGTACTGTTAAGCGGATTTTTACAGGTACACGCCCAGAATGTTTGTGTCAATCCGCAATATCCTGGTAACTTCTCCATCGACAAAGCGAAAGTATGTGTTGGTTCTCCCATTACCATTACTGCATCGCCTGCCATCATCAATGCCGGGTATAATTTTCAGTACGATGGTAAGAGTTCGGTTGATAAAATTACCCTGTCTTCCACCAAAACGTTTTCTTTTACGTCGCCCGGCTCTTACACCGTAGTGCAGGTTGGAAGTGGTGGTGGGGCGGCTACCGGTACCATCGCGTGTCGGGAAGTAGTTGTTCTACCCGTTGATCCGGTTAAGTTTACGGCGAAGGGATGCTCAGCCCGACGGGCTACTGTAACCGTTGATGCATCCACATTAGGACAGTACGACAGTTATGAAATTTACTGGGGTGATGGGGTAAGAGAGCAGAAGACCCATGCCGAAGTGTCGATTGATTTATCCCATACGTACACCAATGCCGGATCGTACGCGATAACCGTACAGGGTATTTATAATGCCCCGGCAAGTTGCAAATCAACTATAACCACCGCTCCCCCCATTACGGTTACTTCGGCGGCTACTCAGCCTATTATTACATCACTGAAAACAACCAGCGATAATTCCATCGACATTACTTACCAGGCAGGGACGGGTTTATCGGTACAGCTTTATCAGAAAGTAAATGGAACCTATAGAGCAACGAGCCAGAAAGGGGCTGGTTCCGGTACCTTCTCGGTGCAGACGGATGCCAAACAGGTGCAGTGTTTTCAGGTAGTGGCGCAGGATGCGTGTAGTACCGCCGGGCTATCGTCGGATGAAGTTTGTAGCCTAGTACTCAACGTAGCAGCGGCCAACAAGCAAAATAACCTGAGCTGGCAGCCCTACGCGGGCACTGCTTCGCAGTTTCGGTTTTATCGGCTTTACCGAAATGGGAGTGTCAACGGGCAGGTTACCAACCGTACCGCAGGAACGTATGCTGATGCCAACAATATCAATTGCGGTACGCAGTATTGCTATTCGATTGAAGCCACTGCTGGACCAACGATTATTACGTCGCAGCCCGTTTGTGCAACGGGAATCAACAGCAATGCGCCCGATAGCCTGGGTAACGTGGTAGTATCCATCGAAAATAGCCGTCCGCGTCTGGTAGCGGTCCTACCCACCACGGGTATCCCAATGGCGTATACCCTTGTCATTAGCCGGTCAACCAGCCCGGCAGGACCATTCCAGCAGGTGGGGACAGTGGCTAATAAAAATACATTTGTGGATGATAGTGCTAACCCGTTGGCCAGTTCGTATTGCTATCAGGTGGCTTATCAGAGCAACTGTGGGTTGACGTCAGTGCCGTCGAAGCCGGTTTGTACGGTGCTTTTATCGTCAAAGTCAAACAAGGGCGTAGACTGGACCGTGGATTCCCCTTTCACGCCGGAAGGGGTCGATAATTACATTCTGGAAGTAGTCGATTCACTAAACGGGACAAAACGCGAAATTCCGATTAGCGGTAATACCCACTATGAACCCGACCCGAACGACCCCAATCTGCAATCGCAGCGGTATCGCATCATTGCCGTGTCTACGAACGGAACAATTAGTTACTCTAACTTCTTTACTTTCCGGCGGGAAGCGAAAATTCTGGTGCCTGATGCTTTCTCGCCGAACGGCGATGGGTTGAATGATACGTTTCTGGCAAAAGGTATTTATTTCGATCAGTACAAAATGGTTGTCTACGATCGCTGGGGTGAGGTTGTGTACACAACAACTGACAGGAATCAGGGCTGGGATGGCAAAACAAAGGCGCAACTGGCAGAGCAGGGGCAATATCTGTATCGTATCGAAGTAACTGATCTGACCGGTTTTCAAACTGTTCGTACGGGCGCGGTGTTGTTAGTCAGATAAACACAGTCAATCAATCAACTGATCGACTCACTAACTATAAAGCATATGAATATGATGGATATGTTCGGGAAAATGAAGGAAGTTCAGTCCCGGATGAAAGATGCTCAGGAAACGCTTAGTACAATTACCGAAACGGGCGAATCGGGCGCCGGTCTGGTGAAAGTAACGGTTAATGGTCTGAAAAATGTCCTGAAAATTGAGATTGATCCCGACCTGATCCGGCCTGATGACCGCGAAATGCTACAGGACCTCATCGTAGCCGCCACCAACAAAGCAATGGGCAATATCGAAACGAAGGCCCGCGAACATCTGCGTCAGGCTACCGAAGGCCTGTTGCCAAATATCCCCGGCCTGAATCTGGACGGGCTGATGCCATAAATAGTTTGTACGTTTGTGTCGAAATGCCAGTCGCTCCGTTCCTTGATTCGGATAGTGGCTGTGGTGGCGTAAATAACCGACAATAAATTGCCAAACGCAGTACGTGGATATCCTCGCCATTGTTATTCTTAACTACAACGGGCAACCGTTTTTAGCCAAATTTCTGCCTATTGTGCTGGCCAATGCTGATGGGCATCCGGTTTACGTAGCCGACAGTGCGTCTACTGACTCATCGGTAGCTTATCTGAAAGCCACATTTCCCTCCGTGCGGATCATCGAACTTCCCCGAAACGAAGGCTACGCCGGTGGGTACAACCAGGCACTCGATAGTATCCGAACGCAGTATGGCGGGGCTACGTACTACGTGCTTCCTAATTCTGATATTGAGATAACACCCGGCTGGCTGTCGCCCATGCTGGCTCTGCTAGAGGGAAATCCCGCTATTGCTGCATGCCAGCCCAAAATCCGTTCTTACAGTGAGCGTTCTCTATTTGAGCACGCGGGCGCTGCTGGTGGTTTTGTGGACTGGATGGGCTACGTTTTTTGCCGGGGACGCGTGTTTGCCACCTTAGAGACCGATGAGGGGCAATATGATGATAATCGACGTGTGTTCTGGGCAACAGGAGCCTGCCTGTTTATGCGGGCCGAGGTGTTCCATCGGGTGGGTGGTTTCGATGCTTCCTTCTTTGCCCATATGGAAGAGATAGACTGGTGCTGGCGCGTTCAGCAGCTTGGCTACGAAATATGGACCTGCGGAAAGTCGACGGTTTACCACGTTGGGGGCGGTACGCTCCACAAATCCAATCCTCAAAAAACGTTTCTGAATTATCGGAACAGCCTGTTCATGCTGTACAAAAACTGGCCGGCCGATGGGTGGCTATGGCCTAAAATTTTTCTGCGTTTAGTGCTGGACGGTGTATCGTCACTTCTCTTTATAAAAGCCGGACAGTGGCCGGATATAGGGGCAATCTTGCGGGCACACTTCGCTTTTTATGGAGCATTGCCGCAACTGTATCGGCAGCGTCGGTTACTAAAAAAGCAACAAACGACCGCTGTGCCACTTTACCCAAAGAGCATTGTCTGGCAGTATTTTGCGGAGGACAAAAAGACGTTTGACGAGCTGTATGACGTATGAGGTAGGATGTATCTTGCCTTTATCAAATGTATCATACACCATGTACACTGTATATTCTCATAACTCCCAAACGGTTGGATGGGCATGACGGCGCAGGTGTTTATTGATTTCCATCCAGAAGGCTAGAATCAGGTAAAGAATAACGGGCGAACCCATCGTTAGGAATGAAGTATAAATAAAATACAGGCGAATACTGCTGGCTGAAATACTCATCTTCTCTCCTAATCGCGTACAAACGCCAAATGCCTGACTTTCAAGGAAATAGCGAAACTTATCGACTTTTTTTGCCAGAAAACGGATGATTAACCAGTTAGTCATGAGATGAAGAATTGATGACTCTTTAATAGATTGTTTGTCTTACAGACAGAAACTCAATATAAACTTAGCGTATTTGATTAAAAAATAGTACTAAAAATGTTGAAGTCAGAACATTTTTATTTTCTTTGTGTGGCAACTCCGCAAACGTCACTGGTAAATAGGTTGCACGAATATATTTAACAAAGATCGCTGGTTATCAACTAAGTATCCTATGGGATGCAACAGTATCCGTTTTCTATTCTTTGTTAAGAACTAACCCTTAAAATATTTAATTTTTTAATTGTTTAGGTTTTATGCAAACGGGTGAAGTTAAGTTTTTTAACGAGAGCAAAGGGTACGGGTTTATTGTTGAAGACGGTACCAGCAGAGACATTTTCGTCCACGTTGCCGGTCTGAACGGCCTTACTATTCGGGAAAAAGACCGGGTACAGTTTGAGGTGGTCGACGGTAAGAAAGGATTAAATGCCGTAAGAGTCCAGAAACTAGCCGATTAATTTACCCTCCAGCGTTTACGCAAGAAATAAGTACCCCACTTAATTGCTAAGTGGGGCTTTTGTCGTTTAGTTTTCCGTCCAGCCCCGAACCTGCTCAAGCGTAGGCATCGGCATATCCATTTTTAGCTTTTTACGAACACCACCCAAATCATTGAACAGTTTATTTGGGTTAGCAGCCTGCAACTGGTCGACCGTCATAAAATTTAGTTTTTGCAGCGCCGGGACCCATTCGATAGGTACGCCAGCCGCTACAAAATCACCCTCCTCCGATTGCTCCACTTTCTTTTCGGGGCGCATCTGGGGGAAGAACAGCACATCCTGAATGGACGGTTGGTTGGTCATAATCATGGCCAGCCGGTCAATACCCAATCCTACACCCGCCGTTGGGGGCATTCCGTATTCGAGGGCACGCAGAAAATCTTCGTCCAGCATCATAGCCTCTTCGTCGCCCCGTTCGGCCAGGCGTAGTTGCTCTTCGAAGCGTTCGCGCTGGTCGAGTGGATCGTTCAATTCGGAGTAGGCGTTGGCTATTTCTTTCCCGTTGCAGATGGCTTCAAAGCGTTCGACCAAACCGGGTTTGCTCCGGTGCTTTTTAGTCAACGGCGACATCTCAACGGGGTAATCGGTGATGAACGTTGGCTGAATCAGGTTGGGTTCGCAGGCGTCGCCGAACAGTTCGTCGATGAGTTTTGATTTGCCCATAGTACTGTCCACGTTGATTCCCCGGCTTTCGGCTACCTGCCGCAGTTCGGCTTCTTCCATGCCCGACACATCCACACCCGTGTAGGACTGAATGGCCTCGAACATAGTCATGCGTTTCCAGGGACGCTTGAAATCAATGATATTTTCGCCAACCGTTACTTTGGTTGTTCCGGCTACGTCCAGCGCTACTTTTTCCACCATTTCCTCAATGGTATCCATCATCCAGAGGTAATCTTTGTACGCTACGTAGAACTCAACCTGGGTAAACTCAGGGTTGTGCGTACGGTCCATACCCTCATTGCGGAAATCCTTGGCAAACTCGAAAACGCCATCGTAACCACCCACAATCAATCGTTTCAGGTATAGCTCGTTGGCAATCCGCATGTAAAGCGTCATGTCGAGCGAGTTATGGTGGGTGCGGAATGGCCGGGCGGTTGCACCCCCGTGAATAGGCTGCAAAATAGGTGTTTCGACTTCCAGATACCCTTTCTGGCTCAAAAACGAACGAATCGAGTTCACCAGCTTCGTTCGTTTGACGAACACATCGCGTACGTGGGGATTCACGATCAGGTCAACGTAGCGCTGGCGGTATCGTTGTTCGGGGTCCGTGAAGGCATCGTATGTTTCTTTTTCACCCTGCTTATTCACTACCTCTTTCACCACCGGAAGGGGACGAAGCGCTTTGTTCAGAATTGTGAAATCATTGACGTAGACCGAGAGTTCGCCGGTTTTGGTCGAGAACACGTAACCCCGAACGCTGACGATATCGCCAATGTCCAGGAGTTTTTTGAAAACAGTGTTGTAGAGGGTTTTGTCCTCGCCGGGGCAGAGGTCATCGCGCCGAAAATAGAGTTGCATGCGCCCGGTAGCGTCCTGCATTTCGGCAAAAGAGGCACTACCCATAATCCGGAATCCCATGAGCCTACCCGCCAGTTGAACGTTACCCCAGCGGGCATCATCGGAGAGGTTCATTTCGGGTTCTACCGTCGATTCGGGGTCGGGCAGAAACCGGGCTTTAATGTCGGCAATGGTGGTATTTACATCAACCAGGGCAGCGGGGTAGGGGTCAATGCCCATCCGCATGAGTTCTTCGCGCTTTTGTCGGCGGTTTATTTCTTGTTCGCTCAGGAGCATAAAATTGGTGCCAATTCGGTCAATCAGCGAGTTGACCTGTTAATAAGGGCGCAAAAATAGCGAAAAGGATTGGCGTTTGCAGGATTTGGTCGCTGCTGGGTGTAGGACAAGTTTATTAGCCCACTGCTTGAGAAGCGGGGTTTTGTGAAATAGTTAGTTTCTTTAACCGTTTCAACGGTTTCTCGACTGGGCTACTGCCCCGGCCCGCGCAGGTATTTGTCCAGAAACTCTTTCACCGCTTTGTAGGCGGTTATCTCGTTCTCTTTCTTCACAAAGCCGTGCCCTTCATCCGGGAAGGTAACATATTCGACTGGTACGCCGTTTTTCTTCACGTTCGCCACAATCTCGTCCGACTCAATTTTTAGCACCCGTGGGTCATTGGCTCCCTGAATCACCAGCAACGGCTTTTTGATGCGCTCTGTATGGAACAACGGCGACTTGTTGTAGAGCGCCACCGAATCCGTTTTGGGATGGCCGATTTCTTTGAACATGGCCTCGCGTTGCGCCCCCCACCATTCGGGCATGCTGTTCAGCGTACGCAACCAGTTGGCTACCCCGAAAATATCGACGCCCACCGCAAATTCGTCGGGCGTAAAGGTCAACCCGGCCAGCGTCATGTAACCGCCGTACGAACCGCCCATAATACCAATTTTGGCCGGGTCTACGTAGCCGGTCTGGGTTAGAAATTTCTTCGATTCAACGCAGTCTTTCAGGTCAGCATCGCCGTGTTTGCGGTCATCGGCAGCATAAAACGTTTTTCCGTAGCCAGAACTGCCCCGGTTATTCACCGCCAGCACTACATAGCCACTATTGACCAGGTATTGAACAAGCGGGGAGTAGTTGAGTCGGGTCTGCCCGCCCGGGCCGCCATGAATGGACAGAATGGCCGGGAGTTTATCACCCTTTTTTGCATCTTTAGGTTTGTATAGCAGGGCGGGGATTTCCATACCGTCAAACGATTTGTACCGGATCACCTCACCCGAAACCAAATCAGCAGCCTCAATTTCAGGGTTCAGGCCGCGCACCAGCGGAGTGGCCTTACCGGATTTGAAGTCATACGAATACAGCGTAGCGGGCGAATTGGAACTGTTGACAAAAAAGGTCATACGGTTTTCGCTATCGGTGATGTTTACGCCGGTGATATCGCCACCCGGCAGGGCGGGCATCTTAATGGCCTGATTGGTCTGGGTATCGATGATTTTTAGTTCCGTGCGGGCATCGTTGTTGATGGACAACACCCGATAACGGCCCTTGTACGACAGGTTGTCGCCGGAAATATCCCAGTTTGCTTTATCGAGAACAGTACTCTGACCCGTGGCCAGGTCGTAGGACTTGATGTACGAAAACTCGTTTCCTTCATCGGTTGAAATGAGGAGCTTGCGGCCATCGGATGTGAACCCTTCGGGACCGTTGCTTACATCCCCGGAGTGCTTTGTCAGAAGTTTGTTTTCTTTGGTCTTTGTATCGTAGAGATACACATCCCCGTTGCTCGTGGTAATGGTTTTGGCCAGCGTGATGTAGCGTTTATCGGGTGATACGTCGCCGGGGAAAAAGCCGCCCGGATTTTCGAAAAGCAGGGTAGGAGTTAGGGAAGCTATATCCATCTCGTACACATCGAAAGCTGCCGGATTACGCTGGTTCGACTGGTAGAAAAAACTCTTGCGGTCGTGACTGAGGCCCGCAAACTGGAACTTTGCCTTTGGGGCTGGGGTAAGGTCTTTTACGGCCCCATCTTTCTCGCGCAAATAAATGTGCGTCAATTCATTACCGCCCTGGTCGCTACTGTACAGAATCCGTCCGTCGGGCAGGTAGCCGACGGCGAAAATGGCATTGGTTTTGGAGGATGTCAGTTGTTTGGGCTGACTGCTACCATCGAACGGAATCTCGTAAAGGTTAAATACACCATCCTGATTACTGCTGAATAGCACGTTCTGCTCGTCCGGCGAAATGTCGGACCCACCAAACCGGATGGTTTTCATGAACTGCTCGATGGTGTATTTGCGAACAGCCTTTGGGACTGGACCGGCCAGCATCTGATGTGCGCTTAGAGACAGACACATAGCCACAAACAAGTGTCGGACTAGTTGATTTTTCATAGGAAGGCAGTTTGATTAGCTATGGGTGCTTCCCGGCGTACATTGCCGATAGGCATCGGAAGTAAAGTTGAGAAATAAATTCGGTTCTGACTGGTTGATTCTGAACTATTTATGAATCAATTGAGCCTGCGGTTGTTATTTCAGTTGGCCGCGTTCTACGGGACCGTTTCTATTGTTACGCAATTACTAAGAGAAGTGAATTTTCTTAACAATTACGTAATGTTCTCTATTTTTGTCCAATTGAAAAATAGAGAGAAGTGAGCCGTTTTCGACTTATGTTTAACCTGTTACACTACATGCGATTTCGTTATCAGTCGATGCCAAGACTCATTCTGACGCGCTTTTTGTGGTTGACGATTTTAGTAACTACACTGGTCACCAAAGGCACCGCCCAGATTACCCCTCCAGGTCTTGAAGGCAGTCGGTTAGTAGGCTGGGTAGCTCTTGGCTTTACCCAGGCAATCAATTCCAAATTGGCGCTGGCTACCTACGTGGGTACGTCAACACAGAGCAGTTTCGGGGACTACAACCTCCTGGAAAAGCCCGCTATCTCGGTGATAAATCAGGAGGTAAGTTACCAGTTTAGTCCTCACTGGCAGGCTCTTATAGCTGGTAGTCTTCGCTCGCAGTCATTGTATGAGGAAGAAGCGCCCTATGAACTTGAAAATCCAGGAATTCGCCGGGAGTTTCGCACGTACGGTCGTTTATTCTTTCGCCATAAACAGGGAAACGTAAACTGGACGCACTCTTTTCGGCCCGAATACCGTCGGTTTTATACTGCGGACTGGCAGGACTGGGCTACCCCTTCACAGATTCGCCTGCGATTAAAATCTCAGCTTTCAGTTTCTCTGAACACGGCCAAAACGACTCAATTCATAGTGGCCAATGAACTGTTAGGTGCTATCAATAGGCGTACTACATCGCCCGCTATTGAACCCCAGTGGAGTAGCTATCGACTGACCGAAGACCGATTTGCCCTGTTTGTCCGGCATCTGTTGCCCAACCCCGGACTTTGGGTGGATACTGGTTTAATGAATCAATTCTGGTGGGATACTACCAGCCAAAAAATTCGGTACACCCTTTATTTATCCGTCGATTTTATTTTTCGTGATCCGTTTAGTAGGAAGGCGACGAAATAAGAACCGATTTTATGCTATTCTGGCTGGTTACCGTGCCAATGACATAACCTTTGGTTCATCTTAATTCTGCACTCACAGAAAAGAAGAAAAACTGGTCAACTGGAAGGGTTTGATGTCAAACTCCGTCCGTCCGGACAGGGCTAGTTCAGCCAGAATCTGCCCCACGGCTGCGGAGTGCTTGAAACCGTGGCCCGAACAGGCCGATGCCAGTAATACACCGGGGTAGGCTGGATGCTGGTCGATGAGAAAATCACCATTGGGCGTCATCGTGTACAGGCAAACAGCCGATTTGATACAGTTGGAGCTAATTCCGGGCAGCGTAGGGGCAACAAATTGGTCGTACATCAATTGCGTTTCGGCCCGGCTAACCGTGCGGTCAACAGCCTGGGGTGAGGTGGGGTGTTCATAGGTTTCTGTTGCCAGTTTAATACCCCCATCTGGCCCGTTCACCGCCGGAAAGCCATACACATCCCGATCACTAAAGATGAAAATGGGCATCTTATCAGGCGTGTACTGAGCGTAGTTGTTCTGAATGTTAAACCAGTAAAGAACCTGCCGATACACCCGAAGTAGATGGGCATATGGTGTGCCCCGAAGTGATTCCGTTAGCCACGAGCCGGTAGTGAGAATTAATTTTCGGGTGCGATAGGTAGCCTGGTCTGTCTGGATGGTAACACCCGCTTCTGTCGAATTGAAGGATAGCATCCGTTCGTTGGTGCGGATAATTGTCCCATTTTTGCGGGTCTGTTCAAGTTGAACGGAGACGCAGCGTTCCGGCTGTAGAAATCCCGCTTCCGGTTCGTAATACCCCACGTCATCTGGACGAAACTGGAACTGGGGAAATTCCTGCCGAAGTGTTGGCATATCCAGAATACGGTGAGCGATATCAAATTGCCCGGCGGCCTGAATCGTTGTATCGAGCCATCCTGTTTTGTTACGGGTTTGGACAGCGGAGTTTTGCTGGCCAACGAATAAGCCGCCGGTAATAGTCAGTAATTGTTCGTCTGACAGATGTTCGAGTTCCCGCCATATTTGGTAAGAGCGTAGAGCCAGCGGAACAAAATGTGTTCCCTCGCCAATGGCCTGCCGCGTTATCCGGGTATCCCCGTAGGTTGATCCAAGCGTGTGCGGAGGAGCAAACTGGTCAAGCCCTAGTACGTTTGGGGTTTGTTTTGATAGCTGATAGAGGGTAGCACTTCCCACGGCCCCCAACCCCACTACAATCGCGTCAAAAATCATGGTTTATCCGTTAGCACATCATTACACAAGCTCCCACACGCCAGCAGGCACGATTTTATCATTCCGCTGGGGTTTCTCTTTTTTGCCGTAAACAGCCCGGAATAACTACCTTGCTGATAATGGGAATTTTCAGGATGGAGTCAGGCAGTACGGAAGTGGGGCTAGTACCCTTCGTCAGTAACAAGATAGTACAACTTCGTATGCGTTGACTGGTCCCGATCCTGGACAGTAACCGTTAGCAGCTCAACGTGCGTGTAATCGTTGAAAGGCGAAACGGTGCTGTCAATCACCGATTGACTCGCTTCTTTAACCGTTCGTTCGACCGAGGAAATGGCTTCTTCCCGTGAATCGAAACTACCCAGCAGATCGCCCAGGTCGAGCGTGGGTTCCTGGTCCGGCAGTTCGCCCGATGTACTGGAAATGGGGGACTCCGCAACCTCCGATGAGTGAGTGGCCGGAGCCGTATACAATTCTACAATCATGTCGAAAAGAAATAAAATGTTAAGGGTTAATGATTAGCGGCTCGTTTTGATAGCGGGAATTGGTTGCCGAATGAACAAATAAACTGACTGGTGACTAATTAGCACCGTGCTCTTACCCGAGAACAGGCGCAGGCTACGGCAAAACACCTTTTTTTGAACAAAGGAGTCACGTTCATTTGTTTAGCTTTCTCATCGATACTCACTTTTGAACACGCAACCTTCGGTATGACGCCCAACTCCGATCAAACAATAACTACGCTCTTTGATGCCGCCCGCAACGGTGACATTACGTCACTACAGCAACTCATTGCCAGCGGCCTCAATGTAAACATGCAGAATGAAAAGGGTTTTACGCCCCTGATTATAGCCGCGTATGATGGGCAGTTGCAGGCAACCCAGGTATTACTGGAGGCCAATGCTGACCCGAACATGCAGGACGATAGCGGAAACACGGCACTTATGGGCGTTTCATTCAAGGGCTATCCCAAAGTTGCCCAACTTCTACTAGAAAAAGGCGCGGAGGTAGATCAGCGAAACGGCAATGGGGGTACAGCCCTTATGTTTGCTACCCTGTTTGGCCGAAACCAGTTGGTAAAACTCCTGCTCGACCACGGAGCCGACCGTTCTATTGTGGACCTGCGCGGCTTAAGTGCGGTTGACCTGGCCCTTCAGCAAGGTAATGAAGAAGGCCTGGAACTACTTCAGCAGCCGTAATTCCAGGTCTTCGGGCTGACAGGTTATTTGCCGCCGGGCCGCGTAGGGCGAACTTCAATTTTGCTGGGCAGGGTACGCGGGTTCATTTTAATAAGGTCGCATACCATCTCGCCAATGTCTTCCGGCTGGATTTTCCAGGCGTCTTTTTCGTTGGGCTGGTGGTCATTGAAATGCGTAGCTACCGAGCCGGGCATGATAGTGGTCACTTTTATGCCTTCACTTCTTAAATCGAGCATGATAGCCTGCGTAAAGCCAACCAGTCCAAACTTGCTGGCGTTATAAGCCGACCCTTTCTCGAAGAAGTTAGTACCGGCCAGGCTGGCGATGGTTATGAAGTACCCTTCGGTTTTTTTCAGCGCGTCCAGCGTGGCTTTAATTGTGTAGAAAACGCCCGTCAGGTTAATGTCGATAGTCTCCTGCCATTGTTCGGGCGTAAGTTCCTGAATGGGGGCAAAATGCCCCACACCCGCGTTGGCAATGACGTAATCGAGCTGACCCCACTGGCTCAAAATACTAGCTACTACGTTTTGCTGCGAAGTCAGATCACGTACATCAGCCGCCATACCCAGCGCGTAGCCGGGTTTGATCCCGTTTAGTTTTTTGGCTGCCAGTTCTGCCGCCACCGAAGAACGACTGGTGATAGCTACTTTGACTCCCTGATTGATAAGGGCTTCGGCAATACCGTAGCCAATACCTTTTGAACCGCCGGTAATGAGGGCGGTTTTTGTACTTTCTGCCATAACTGGTTCAGTAAATTGGTAAGAACAATGCGCCAAGCTGCGCGTATGCAGGAATAACGCCCTGATTGGCGGAAGGGTTTACGTAACCAACTGTTCAATGCTTATTTGCGTATTAGCCACCCGCTTTTTTTGCCTTGTATCCCTTGCCAACAAGCCAGGTCAGCACCTTTTCACGGTGGTCGCCCTGAATCAGAATTTCGCCATCTTTACCGGAGCCACCCGCTCCGCAAACGGCCTTGAGTTGTTTCGCCAGGTCCGTTAAATCGGCGTTCGTACCGATAAATTCCCGAACAGCGGTTACCACCTTATTGCCGCCCAATTTCAGCACCCAGATTTTAAGATTCTGCTGGGCAGGGAGCAGTGTTTCTTGTTCAGGCTGCTCGTCGGATTGGTACTGAAAGTTAGGATCGGTGGAGTAAACAACGCCACTACTCTTTTTCTTGCTCATTGTGCAGGCTGACTAAAACGGCAAAATAACACATATAAGCCATTTATGATTCTGTATTTGGGGAGATGTTGTAGCCTGGCTGTAAATAGCCTGGTGCAGATTCTCCACACGTAATGCCGTTCGCCAATTTTGCCCCGCCTGGGCATTACCTGGATCGGTGCATGGACGGATAGAGGCTACAGATAATTTTTCAGGCCTAGCGTTGGTTTTTGACCGATTGACTGGGTCAAAACTAACGCGTCCTCGGGCAGGCCAACTATCTTTTCCAATGAATACGGGTTTGCACGGAGTAAACCGGGATAGAAGCCGGATGAAGTTATTTGTAGAATTGATAAACCAGATGCAACTTGAGCCTCGTAAATAACTCCGTTCTAGGCTAACAGTTGGCCGTGCTGTTTGTTAGTGACTTGTGAACGCTTTGCCTTTTGACTACTACCTTGGTTTGTTTTTCTCTTTCTGTCGGTCAGCTGCGTCCCTGGCGTGAGGGCGACGAAGAATCATTAGTTCGGCATGCCAGCAACCGGCAAATCTGGAATAATGTACGCGACTTTTTTCCGTACCCGTACACGCCCCGGGATGCCCATTCGTGGGTGCGTTCCAACAAGTCATATCAGCAGCCAAACAACCTGGCTGTAGAGGTGGATGGGAAGGCGGTGGGGAATATCGGCTTTACCGTTAAAGATGATATTTATCGGTATAATGCCGAAATTGGCTATTGGGTTGGCGAGGAATACTGGGGCCGGGGCATCATGACGGAAGCCATCCCGATTATGACGGATTACATTTTTACCAATTTTCAGGTAAACCGTATTTTTGCCTGCGTACTGGAAGGAAACACGGCTTCTATGCGCGTACTGACCACCGCCGGGTACCAGCAGGAGGCTATTCACCGGAAAGCCGCCGTGAAAAATAACCAGTATTTAGATGAATATGTATACGCCATTCTTCGGGCCGAACATCGGGAGTTGAAGTCATCCATTAATACGCCTTAACGAGCTTACTGCCTGACTTTTTCTGCGTATTGTTATCCGAAAAGAGCTTAACTATAGGCTGTTTTTTGGTTATTTTGTTAAAAAGCTGTCTAAGTTAGCGATTTAAGACTAAAAGCGATTCACTCAAACAGCTCCTAAATCATTGCCGCTTCGGCGGATACGTCTGTTATGCCGAAAATAGTTATTGCCATTGATGGCTATTCAAGTTGCGGAAAAAGTACTACCGCTAAGGCAGTGGCTGCCCGATTAGGGTATGGGTACATCGATACGGGAGCTATGTACCGGGCCGTTAGCCTGTTTTTTATTCGGGAACGAGTGTCGCTTTCCAGCTCGAAAGAAGTGAACGAAGCACTCGAAAAAATTCATATTTCGTTCAAGCACAACGACCGGACCGATCGCAACGAAACTTGCCTCAACGGCCTCAATGTGGAGGAGGAGATTCGGAAGATGTACATCTCCAATATTGTGAGTGAGGTAAGTGCCATTCCAGAAGTGCGTTGGGCACTGGTAGCCCAGCAACAGAAAATGGGGCGAAGGCGGGGCCTCGTTATGGATGGCCGGGACATTGGTACGAAAGTTTTTCCCGATGCCGAAGTCAAGGTTTTTATGACTGCCGATACCTACACCCGGGCCAAACGCCGACAGCAGGAACTACTTGCAAAAGGAGAAATGATCAATCTTCAGGTTATTATTGATAACCTCGAAAAACGCGACCTTATCGACACCACCCGGTCCGAAAGTCCACTAGTGCAGGCCCCCGATGCTACATTGCTGGACACGTCGCACATGACCATTGAAGAACAGGTAGACTGGGTTCTCGAACTGGCCGACCGGCGACTGGCTGAAATCCATCGCAATAGCCACAAAAAAGCCGATAAACCACTCGCCTGATTGCCTATGACTGCCGACTTTCTGATTGTGGGTCAGGGCGTGGCCGGGTCCGTACTGGCCTGGACGCTCGACCAGCGGGGATGCTCGGTAATTCTGGTCAATGACCCCGCCCGACCGTCGGCTTCGGCGGTGGCAGCTGGCATCGTCAACCCGCTTACGGGGCGTAAACTGGTGCGTACTTGGAAGGCAGATGAGCTGTTTCCGTTTCTGCACCAGTTTTACCGGCATATCGAACAGGCACTCAACGTTCGGTTCTTTCACCCTAAAACCATCTACCGCCCCTTCCGCTCGATGGCGGAAAAAATGTCCTACGAATCCCTGACGGACAATCCGGCTGTACAACCCTACATCGCAAACGCTGTAAATCATGCGTTGTACGAACGGTTCATCAACAACCCGTTCGGGGGGCTGGAGGTAACCCAGGCCGGGTGGCTGGATGTCAATGAATTTGTCCGAATTATAAAAGGATATTTCATTCAGAAAAACCAATATGCCGACGTCAGCGTAAAGATTGATGAGTTGGTGTTCAGCGATGGTAAAGTTGATTGGCAGGGGATAACGGCAAACAACGTTATTTTTTGCGACGGCGCACAAATAGGCGAAAATTCACTGTTCAACTGGCTTCCTTATAGCCCCGTAAAAGGGGAGATTATAACGGCGGTAGTGCCCGATTACGCCATCTCCTCCATCGTGAATCAGGGGCTCTTTATTTTGCCTATCCGGGATGGATTGGTAAAAATCGGGGCTACGTATAGCTGGCATGACATCGACTGGAAAACAACCGGAGAGGGACGTACGTTTCTGGAAACGAAAGTGCGGGATATCCTGAAAGTGCCCTTCGACGTAGTTGCCCAACAGGCTGGTATCCGTCCGTCTACCAAAGACAGGAGACCATTCATTGGGCTGCATCCCACCCAGGCAGTCGCAGGTGTTTTTGGGGGGATGGGTACCAAAGGCGTGTCGCTGGCTCCGTATCTGGCCGAGCAGTTTTCGCGGCACCTGCTGGATGGTGAAGATTTGGAGCCGGAAGCGAATATTAGCCGCTATGATTCGTTATTATTACACGATTTGGACGAGCCAGCGTAGCGTGTTGGGAATTCCAGGTTTTCAGGTCATATTCATTCGTTAAATGCGTCATACAAGGCTGTGCCTGGTAACGGCGTATTGGTTATTGTCTTGTTATGCGAAATCGATACATAATACTGTTGAGCCTGTGGCTGGGTGGGTTGAGCGTGGCTACGGCACAGAATTACCCGTCGCTGGAGCGGTTTGGGAAAAACCGGATTCAGTACCGGAATTTTGAGTGGAAAATCATCCGTACGTCAAACTTCGAGATTTATTACTATCAGGATGGCCGCCAGATTGCCAACCTGACGGCCCAGTACGCCGAATCGGAATTTGATCGGATTACCGAACTGCTGGGCTACACACCCTACAGCCGGGTGAAAATTTTCCTGTTCAATTCCCCCGCCGAACTTACCCAGAGCAACATTGGCCTCAATGCCCAAAGCGGACTGAACAGCCGGGAACAGAATTTGTCCAAGTCGCGGGTAGAACTGGCCTTCACCGGCGATCAAATTAGCTTTCGGAAGCAGATTGTCCACGATATTGCCATGCTGTTTGTCTATGACATGTTGTATGGTGGAAGTCTGAAAGATGCTCTTCAGAGTTCACTTTTGTTAACGCTGCCCGACTGGTTTATGCCGGGTATTGCTTCGTACATTTCCGGTGGGAACAGCCTGGAGTTGGATGATTACATGCGGGATGTTTCCATAACCCGTCCCGTCAAAAAACCGTCACTGCTCAATGGTGCCGAGGCTGAACTGGTCGGTCACTCCATCTGGAATTATATCGTTCAGCGATACGGTCGGGACAATATTTCAAACATCCTGAATCTGACGCGCATTATCCGGAATGAGCAAAGCAGCATTTCAAGTACGCTGGGTGTGCCGTACAACCGGTTCCTGCGCGAATGGCGGGAATATTACGCTAACATGGCTACCAGCGTTGGGCAGTCCTATCAGGCAGGCACGGACGAGTTTCAGCTAAAAGTAGGTTCGGCCGATGACAAATCAACCTTGGTAAGCCTGAAGTTGAGCCCCGATAAGCAGTTTATCGCGTACGCTGTCCTGCGGGATGGTAAGTTTCAGGTTGAAGTAGTCAATACCGCAACGCGTAAAAAATCGACTGTTTTGTCGGGAGGCTATCGGCTTGACGGGGTCGAGATCCACGCCAATACGCCGTTACTGGCCTGGCAGAAAGACAATAAGCTGCTCATTATTAGCGATGAGTTGGGGCAAACCAATCTGTATCAGTTTGAGGGGTTTGAGAAAAAAGCGAAACGTCAGTTCAAACGGCCGGTCAATGGACTTTCGCAGGTTGTCTGGATGGATGCGTCGGAGGATGGAGGGAGCCTGATTTTGAGCGCCGACCGCAACGGACAGAACGACCTGTTTCTGTACAGCATCAACCGGGGTTCCTACCAGCAGTTGACCAACGACCTCTACGATGACCTGTACCCGTCCTTCATTGGTCGTACTGCCCAGCAAGTTGTGTTCAGTTCTAACCGGAGGGGCGATACACTGGGTGTGGATAAGGGCACCTATAAAAGTGTCAGCGATGACCTGATGCTGTTCACACATGAAGGAAGTGCTCGTAATTTGTCGGTGAACCAGTTAACGGATTCACTGGCTCAAGCCACCCAGCCAATACCAGCGGGAGAATCGACTGTTTACTTTCTCAACGATGTAAACGGTATCCGGAACCTTTACCGGCTCGAAACCGAAACCAAATCGGTTGCTCAGCTAACGGCTTTTCCGCAGAGTATTCGTCTGTACGACCTCAATCCGGCAAACGGCGGGTTTGTGTACAGCAGTCTGAAAAATGGTGATGAGTTTATCGGATTTCGGTCGCAGATTAACCTTACTCAAAAGTTGCAGACGCCACCAACGCAACGAACCCTGAATAGTAAGCGGACCAATACCGTTCGTACTACGCAGAATACAACCGATACAGCCGCCCAACCCAGCCAGGCGATTAGGGACTCAAGTGCAGCCGGTGGTAATCCAACCACCAGCGTACAGCCGGATGCAGCACCAAAAATCACGCTGGAACCGGGCGAAGTAGATACCGATAATTACCAGTTCGATCCGGATGTTCTCAAGGCGGTTGAGAACCGGCAGCGTCGCTCGGTGGCGGGAGTTACGCCCACGCTGGCTACGCCGTTGCCACGCAACCGCCGTCGGGAAACGATTACCATCAGGGGACCTTATGACTACAAAGGTACGTTTGGTATCAATGAGGCTCCATCTAACTGGCGGGTTGACCCCATCAAAGGATTTGGTTACGCGCAGGAAGTGACTATGACCGACTTGCTGGAAAATCACGTACTCCGGGCGGGGGGCTTTATCAGCCTGACTAATACCCTTAAAAACAGTGACCTCTTTGCCGAATATACGAACCTGACGCACCGAATCGACTACGGTGCCCGTGTCGACCGCCAGACCCTGTTTCTGGACGGGGCGGGGATGTTGCAGAAATACCGGTACAATCGGGTTGCCGTGTCGGCTTCGTACCCTATATCGGTCAACAGCCGTTTCACCGTTTCACCTTTCTACGCTATCACCCGCCTGATTGACCTGTCCTCTTACAGTGAGCCGGACCGGGCTTCTGATTATGCGGGTTTGCGGGGTGAATATGTCTTTGACAATACCAAAGTGAATGGGATGAACATGGTGATGGGTACCCGAATGAAACTCCGGTTTGAAGAATACGCGGGTTTACGGAGTTCGTCGGAAGGCTTTCGCCGGTTGTCGCTCGATTTGCGGCATTACCAGAAAATTCATCGTGACCTGGTGCTGGCCACGCGATTCGCTCTCAGCCAGTCGGGGGGGGCAGCACCCAAGAGGAGTACACTGGGCGGAATGGAGAACTGGATTGGTACCAACACGAAAGAACAGGTCGCTTCTAATCCGTTGCTTATTCCTAACACGACTCAGAACGAGATTCCATACGACTATCGGGATGTGTTCTTCCTCGATTTTGCCGCTCCGTTACGGGGCTTCCGGCAGGGGAAACTTACCGGAAACAGCTACATGCTTTTCAACGCCGAACTTCGCCTTCCCCTGATTCGCTACCTGTATCGGGGCAACATAACCTCGAATTTTCTGCGTAATCTTCAGCTGGTTGCCTTTACCGACATCGGCACTGCCTGGAGTGGAAATGGTCCTTTCAGTAAGCAAAACAGCCTGAATACGGAAGTAGTTGGTGGGGGCAGTATACCATTCCGGGCTATAGTAACGAACTTCAAGAACCCTTTCCTGATTGGCTACGGGGCCGGTATACGAACAATGCTCTTTGGATACTTCGTTAAATTCGACTACGCCTGGGGTCTTGAAGACCGGTCGGTAGGGAAACCTATTCCTTATCTGACGCTAGGCTACGATTTTTAAGCGAGTTCATTTTCTGTTTTTTTTTGCCGCTCCCTGGGGAGCGGCTTTTTTGTACGGTTATATACCGACCAGTAAATACTGTACCAATTCCACAGACTGATGTCTATATTCGTACAGTCATACCCCCGTTTCCCTAAAGAAATAAGTACTCAATTGCGGACACATTAGTGCTCTTTCAGGGCTTTTACATTGTCTGGTAATTACTGGGCTATCTGTTGTCCTGTAGTTAGGCTGGTTGACTATATAAATGGGCCTGGCTTGGAACCATACAGTTGGCATAGTTTTCGCTAACTAGCCGTAACTCCGGTCAACCCCTGCTTTCCCGTAATACCCATTCTGTACACAATAATACTATGCGGTATGTGCAGGCTGGTTAGGCAGTAAGTAGTTAAAGGACAGAAGGTTAATGTTTGTATAGGATTAGTTGGAATAGGTAAACGTTGTTTGGCATAGTTTTAGTTAAAATTTAAACAGTAAAAGAGTACGTTGACCACATAATGGCATATCGTGACTTATAAGCGATTTGCTGGTCAGAATATCTTTGTATTCTGGGTGTGCTATTTTACTCGTATTAAGCCTGTTCCAAATTAAGTTGCAGATGGAAGAAATATCTACCGTTCACACAGAACACTCTGAGGCTGTTGTTGATCGCATTTACCCCAGGGCGCACCATGAATCAGATACGAATTGTCCGACTATAACACGTACTGTTGTGCGGGTCATTCACGCTGTTTGGGGATTGATCTATGGTCGGTTGAGGCTGTTTCAGCCAATTCCATCGTCACTAATCGCTACCCGAACCCGCTTACGGTCAGGCCAACTGCCAGAATATGAAGAAGGAAGCGAACGTCATCCGGCCCCCTATTGCCAGGAGCCTCCTGATATACCTGACCCCAACCCCCCTTCCCACCGACTTAATTCAACAAAAGAAGCGCGTCATTCCTTTACACAACGTCCAATGAATGAGAAATTTCTACTAAAAGCATCCTCTCTCTCAACTACTCAGCCAGTACACATACACCGGAGTGCAGGAAGAGTGACCGTCAGGACGAAACCAGATACAGGCGGCAACCTGCACCAATTATTCCGTTCATTTGTCCGTAATAAATACAGTCCGATAACGCCTTTGCGGGCAGGGGCAATGGCGCTATTCGCGCTGATGTTGTTCTGGCTGGCTGGCACTTCCGCGCAGGCCCAGACGCCGGGCACCATCAATCTTAGCCTTTATAAACACATCAGTACGCAGTCCCCCGCTATTGGCAATGTAGTCACCTATACGGTAGTTGTGGCCAACTCTCCCGGCTCCACGACGGCTACCAACGTTTCGGTAAAAAACGATCTGCCAGCCGGGGGTGTTTCCTACGTACCCGCGTCGGCCAGCGTTATTCACGGGGCGGGCACTTACGCAACTACGGGTTCGGCTACCGCCACCGTTGGCACGCTGGCCATTCCGGCTATTGCACCGGGCGACTCTACCGTGCTGGTCTTTAAGGCTACGGTGCTGGAACAGGGCGTCTGGTTCAATACGGCCGAGATAATTGCGGCCGACCAGGCGGATACCAACTCTACACCAAACAATCAGAGCCTATCCGAAGATGATTACGTTTCGATCTGCTTTTCTGTACCGATTACTTACTACTTCGGGGACGAATACACCGTATCGGTCCCATCCGGCTACGACCAGATTGTGTGGTATCGGGATAATGTTCCTATTAGTTCATCAGCCCTGTCCACATCGCTGGCAGAAGTAAACAACGACCTTTCCCTGACTATAAAAAGTCCGGGTGTTTATCGATTTATAACGTATCGTAACGGATGTCCGGCTTCCAATTGCTGCGACATACAGGTTATTCAGGGACCCTACAGTAGCTTGGGCGACTATGTATTCGTGGATGCCAATAAGAACGGCATTCAGGACGGGGGTGACAGTCCGCTACCGGGTGTGGCGGTGGTACTGTTAAATGGGTCTAACACGGCCATCGCTTCGACAACCACCAGCATTTCGGGTCTGTACTCGTTCACGGGGCTGACACCAGGTGTTCCTTATAGTGTGAGTTTTGTGACACCCACGGGTTACCTATCGACCTCGGCTCAGATTGGGGGCAATGACGCAACGGACAGCGACGTGAATCCCGTGACGGGCCAGACCCGTTCGGTAACGCTGGCGACTGGTGAGAGCAACCTCAACCTGGACGCGGGCTTCTACCTGCAATCTACCTGCCCAACTGACTATAGCCTGGTTCTATCGGGCGATGTGGCTACATGTACTGATGGTTCCGCTGTCCTGACAGCTTCGTCATCCGTACCAAACGCCCAGGTAAAGTGGTATTTAACATCGTCTGGCGGTACTGCTTTCGCAACAGTAAGCAGTGGAGCGAGTATAACGGTAAGTCCGGCAAATACAACGATGTACTACGCCGAAGTATCAATCGGTACCTGCATCAGCCCTCGTAAACCAGTAGCCGTTGTCATTACAACGATAGATGTACCGGTTATTTCGGCCAGTACCAGGAATACCTGTCCGGCTACGACGGTTAATCTTACCACCATTCAGATTCAGAATCGTAATCCGGATTTGACCTATGAGTGGTACACAAGCCAGGCCCGTTCGCAAGCTACGCTGGTAACCAGCCTGACGGCGGTGGGTGCGGGTCAATACTACGTTTTTGCCAAAGGCGGTAGCTGTTATAGCACCCCGGCAATCCTGACGGTTCAAATTGTTGACTGTAATTGCCAGAACGTGGCGGGTGTAAATGTAGGGCCGGGTCAATCGGTTTGTGCGGGCGATGCCATCCCGCTCAAGGCGGTGCTCTCCGGCTCGGCCACCAGCGTAACGTGGAAAACGAATGGTACGGGTACGTTTAGTAATCCAAATAGCCTGACAACAACCTACACCGCAACGGCTTCGGACATAGCCACGGGGAATGTTTTGCTGACCGCAACGACCAACGATCCTGACGGGCCGGGTGGTGTTTGTCAGGAAGCGACCAGCTCTGTAATTGTCCGGATCAGTAAGCGGCCGGATGCACCCATCAACGTCGCCTGCGATGATACGCTGGTTTGCCAGGGCAGCAGTACGAAACTGATTGCTTTTGCACCGGGTTCCCGGATCAACTGGTACGACCAGGCCGGAAACCTACTCGGTACCACACAGAGTGGAGGCAAACTGGTGGTAACTCCTTCAGGACCGGGTGCCGCTGTGTATTATGCCGAAGCCTTTACGGATGCCTGTGTAAGCACGCGTTCGTCGGTAACCGTTACAGTAGGTTCCTGCCAGGCTGATCTGGCTGTTACAAAAACAATCGTAACACCAGGGCCCTATAGTATTGGTCAGAAAGTTACCTACGCTATAACAGTAACGAACAACGGTCCGCTAACGGCGACCGGCGTGAAGGTGAGCGAGGTATTGCCTGCGTCACTGAACTATGTCAGTTCAACGCCAGCCGGTCAGTACAGCCCGGCAACGGGAATGTGGACAATTGGTACACTGACCAACGGATCGAACCAAAACCTGCTGGTTGAGACAACCATCGTTTCGGGTGGGTCGATCAGGAACACGGCCAGCGTAAGCGGTTTGAACAACGACCTGACCAAAACCCGAAATGACACCTCGTCGGTCAGTATATCGGTCGTTGACTGTGTTACTCAGGCACCAGCCATCGTCTGTGCAATTACCGAGATTTGTAGAGGTGGCACAACGACGTTGACCGCTAATGGTTGTGCCGGTGGATCCGTGTTGTGGTCCAATGGACAATCAGGGGCAACGATTTTCGTAACACCCGCATCGACTACGACCTACACGGCGAAATGTTCAGCCGGAAATCAGTGCGTTAGCGGACCATCGAATGCCATTGTCGTTACGGTACTCGATCCACAAATGCCAACCATTACGGCCAGTGCCGACAATGTATGTCCTGGCACATCGGTAACGCTAACGGCCTCGGGTTGTGCCGGTGGTACTATCGAATGGTCGGATAAGGCCCAGACTGGTGCTTCCATTGTGGTGACTCCCAACAGCAAAACGACCTACACGGCCCAGTGCCGGGTTGCCAGTTGCCTGAGTGTGCCGGCAGTGAAAACGATTAACATCACGACGGATATTCCGGCACCGACCATCGTTTGCAGCACATCGGTCGTTTGTCCGGGTGAAACCATAACCCTAACCGTTGAAAACTGCGTAGGAACACCCGTCTGGAACAGCACAACGGCTACGACCGGCAGTATTATAGTGACGCCAACGGTTGGCAACAATACGTACTCGGTATACTGTAAGAATGATGCCTGCGTGAGCAAGTCGTCGGATGTGTACACCATAAATATCGTAGCACCAGTTATTCCGAAGATAACGGCCAGTGCGGATACGGTTTGCGCCGGTGGCGCTGTTGTCCTGACGGCTGCCGACTGTAATGGCACGGTGGTGTGGAATGTAGAAGGCAAAACGGGACCAAGTATTACGGTGTACCCAACGGCCAACATCAGCTATTTCGCCCAGTGCAAGTTCCGTACGTGCCTGAGCAATCCATCAACGCCGGTCAATATCGCGGTGGTATCGCCATCGGCCCCGATTGTGAAAGTGAGCAAAACACTCATATGCAGTGGCGATCCTGTATCGCTCACCGCTACGGGTTGCAATGGTACGGTTGTATGGCATGGCACGGATAAGGTGGGTGCCAGTATCACTATCTACCCAACGCAGTCGCTGGAGTACTATGCTACCTGCAAGCAGGGGAGTTGTGAAAGCGACGCGTCAAATAAGGTGCGTGTAACGGTCAACACCTCACCGGCACCGGCTCCAACGGTAATTGCATCGACAACCACCATCTGCAACGGTGGCCTTGTCTCCCTGACCGCCACGGGTTGTCAGGGTGGTGCCATCCAGTGGTCGGACGGACAAACCGGACCAGTTGTTTCGGTGACCGCAACGCCATCGAACAGGGAGTTCTACGCACTCTGTAAGCCTGCCAGTGGTACGACCTGTGGCAGTGGGAAATCGAACGTCGTTACCTTAAACATTACCTCGATACCTGCACCAACCATTATCTGTAGCACATCGGTCGTATGTTCGGGTGAGGCACTGGTACTGACGGTAGAAAATTGCCAAGGCACGCCGTACTGGAGTGCTACTGACTCGCACGCTACTAGCCTGACCGTAACGCCATCGGCAACGACTAATTACTCGGTGTACTGTCAGGACGGTACCTGCCGGAGTGCTACGTCGCCGGAGTATACCATCAATGTCGCGCCGGTAGTAGCCCCAACGATTACTGTTTCGGCTACGGCTGTGGCACCGGGGGGTACGGTTACCCTGTCGGCATCAGGTTGTACGGGTGAGGTAATCTGGTCGGCCAATGATATTAATGGAAATAACAAAGGCGCGTCTATCGTGGTGCGGCCAGAAGGCACGCAGACGTACTACGCCCAGTGTAAGTTCCGCACCTGCCTGAGTACCCCGTCAATTCCGGTTGTTATCAACCCCGGCGATTGTGCTGCCAGAGCTGGCAGGCTGTTAGCGACGAACGCCACGGTTTGCGGTGGTTCGAGCAGTACGGTTACGGTAGCCGCCACCATGAACGGCGGACTGGTACAGCCCACGGGTTACTCGCTGGTCTATGTGCTGGTGAAAGGCGGAGTTATTCAGCGAACCAGCCCAACCCCACGGTTCGCTGTGGCATCTGGCGCGGCTGAATACACCATTCATACGCTGGTATACAATGCCAATGCTGCCGACCAGAATTACCTCAATCTGGCGAATGTAAATCTGGGTGTAACAACACCCGCTGATGTACTGGCCCTGATTGGTACCAAGTGCGCCAGTCTGGATGCTGTCGGAGCGAAAGTAACGGTACACAACATTGAGCCGCCTGTGCTGTCGGCTGGTCCGTCGCTCACCGTTTGTAGCGGTGGTACGGTTTCCCTGACGGCCACCGGTTGTACCAATGGCACCGTTACCTGGTCGGATGGAACGGCAGGGGCTACCTACATCAAGCCGGTCTTCAGCAACCTGAATCTAACGGCTATCTGTACGGTTGATGGTTGCGCGAGCAAGCCATCGGCAAGTGTTCAGGTTACACTGGGTACGCCACCCGTTCCAATCATCGTGAGCGATAAGTCGTCTATATGTATCGGCGAACCCGTTTCGCTGACGGCTACAGGTTGTGTGGGTGGTACTTATATCTGGTCGGATGGAACAACGATTGGTAGTACCCTGACCATCTCGCCAACGGCCGATGTTACTTACCGCGTGAAGTGTAAACTGGGCGATTGTGAAGGGGATCAGTCTGCGGCCATAACCATTAAGGTAGGCGCACCGGCCACGCCGACCGTTTCGATTCTGGGTGGTAACAGCAGCACAACGGCTTGCTTCGGTGCACCGGTTACACTGGTGGCCGAGGGTTGTTCACCAAATAGTTACGTAACCTGGTCCAACAACCAGGTGGGCAACTCCATCACTGTATCGCTGGCCAGTTCGGCTACCTTCACGGCTCAGTGCTGCAACTCGAATCTCTGCAAGAGTGCTCCGTCGAGCGCACTGTCGGTAACGGTACTGCCAAAAGTGCCACAGCCAACGGTGAAGGACATCACCAATACCTGTCCGATGCTGACGGCTGACCTGGCGAAAGCCATAAGCGGCAACCCGGCCACAACGGGTGGTGTGTTCGAGTACTTCACGGATGCGACGCTGAGCGATGCGTCTAAAGTGGCTGACCCGGCACACGTTGGTTCCGGTACGTTCTATGTGGTAGAGAAAACGGCCAGTGGCTGTATGAGCCTACCGCTAATGATTCATGCGCAGATTACTACCTGTACTGAGCAAACGCCCTGCGATGTAGCCAATCCGGCCACCGCCAGTGCGGGTGCCGATGCCAGTGTATGTGCTGCGAAGACGTACCAGCTGAGTGGTGCGATGGGTGGTGCGGGTAAAACCGCCCACTGGACTACCAGCGGTAGCGGTACCTTCGATAACAGCTTTGCCCTGAACGCGATTTACACCGCCAGTGCCGAAGATGTACTGTCGGGTAAAGTAACGCTCATGCTGTCGGTTAGCACGAACAACGCAGCGTGCCCGGTAGCCAAGGACGATATGCTGCTCACCATTGATGGTATCAAGTCGATACCCGCTATAACGATGGTGGGAGCCACGAAGCTTTGCTATGGTGATTCGGTTATCCTGAAAGCACCCGCCGGTGCCGCCGGGTACAAATGGAGTGATAACGAAACGACGCAGGATATCGTCGTGAAGCGCAGTGGCCTCTACAGCGTTCAACTGCTGGATGGCAAGGGTTGTAGCTCGGTTCAATCAGAGCCTGTAACAGTGCAGATAAGTGATCCAATTCAAACTCCGCTGGTGCGGAATCTGCGGAACACCTGTCCGGAGAAAATTGTCGACCTGACTAAAGCGCTGTCGTCAATAACGCCGGGTAGCTCGTACATCTACCGTATTTGCGAATGCAACACGTCCAACATCGTTATTCGGCCCGATTCGGTTTGTGCCGGTAACTACTGGATTGTGGAGAAAAACGCCAGTGGTTGCGTGAGCGCACCGGCCAAAGTAGTCGTGAGCGTATTCAACTGCGCTGCCGATACGATGGACACCGATGTGCAGATTACCAAACTGGCCAGTACGGCATTCGTGAAAAACGGCGCACCGGTAACCTATACCATCACGGTGAGCAACGCCGGACCACACACCGCGAAAAACATCGACGTGCGGGATGTATTGCCGAAAGGGCTGGAGCTGATAACTTCTTCAACGTCCGACTACAAGGTATCTGGCGGGGTGATAACGAAGCGCATCGACAGCCTGAAAGCAGGGCAGTCGCAGCAGATTGTCTTCAGCGGTCGTATTACGGTGAAAAAGCAGGCGATTGTCAATAGGGCCGAGGTTACCTACCTCGACAATAAAGACACCAACCTGGCTAACAATAAATCGAGTGTAACGGTAACCGACACGTCGACGCACCTGCCGAGCCTGATTGGTATTGCGAAAGCGGTACTGGGTCAGCCAGCGGCCGTTGGGGATTCGCTCATCCGGATTTCGTACAAATTTGTCGTGACCAACTTTGGTGAGGATACCCTGAAACACGTACAGGCGACCGATGACCTGGCCTACTCGTTCTCGCCGAATACGGTAACCGGAGCGAAGCTGACACTGTCGAACACGGGCTCCTCGCTGAAACTGAATCCGGCCTTTACCGGTACTGGCAGTAACGTGAACATGCTTGACACGATGAGCCATCTGGCACCCGGTCACTCGGAGATGTTCACGTTGAATGTAACGGTTCGCCGGACTTCGGGCGATACCACCAAATCGTTCAACAATTACGCGAGTGCGTCGGCCCTGAACAGTTTTACCACGGTATCGGATATATCAGTAAGTGGGGGCGATTCGGACCCGGACAATGACGGTGACCCAGCCAACAACACCAGTCCGGCCAGCTTCACGCTGGGAATCAGTCAGCCACAAGGGCCGAGCATTGGTCTGGCGCTGGCAGTGATTAAGATAGGGCAGCAGCCAGATAGTTCCTACAACATTACCTACAAGGCCACCATCAAAAACTTTGGTGATGTAGCCCTGAACGGTATTGTACTCACGGATAGCCTTATTAATGCCTTCACTGCCCCGGCTTCTTACTCTGTGGTAGGCGCACCGGTGGTAGGCGCAGGCAGTACGCTGGTGGTCAATACAGGCTTTAACGGAAACACGCAGCCGACTATTCTGACTCCTGCCAGCTCGCTGGCCGTGGGTGCTCAGGATACGGTGCTGATAACGGTGAACGTGAAAACCGGTGGTAACAACGGTCCGTTCTACTCCAGCGCAACGGTTACGGCTCATACGCCGGATTCGAGCCAGGTGGTTAAGGACATCTCTAACAGTGGCCTTGATCCGGCACCAGCCGGTTCGGTAGCGACAACGGTTCGCTTCGACCTGCCAAAAGCACTGTTGGGGGTAGCCAAATCGGTTGGTACGCCAACGCTGGTAGAAACGGGGGTTTATGACATTCCGTACACCATCGGTCTGTTTAACCTCGGTACGGTTCCGCTGAAGAAGGTACAGGTAGTGGATAAACTCTCTGAAACCTTTGGCCACGGTGCCCTGATTGTGAGTAGCCAGATTTCGGTGAGCAGTACGGGGGCCAGTGCCGACAGCCTGACTATCAACCCGCAGTACACCGGTCAGGGTATGATTACAAACATGCTCGTTGACTCGATGAGTACGTTGCCTGCGGGTGGTAAAACCTATCTGAAATTCGTTGTTCGGGTAGACGTGAAAAACGCTGATTCGCTGACCTTCTATAACACGGCCCAAGCCACTGCCCTCACGCTTGACGGGCAGGTTGTGGAGGATATGTCGACGGCGGGTACGAATGATGACCCCGATAACGACCTCGATCCGCGCAACAATAGCCAGCCAACGCCTATTTCGTTGAATGGCCTTGCATCGTCGTCGTACCTTGGTCTGGCCATGTCGGTTCGGGATACCGCCCGGCAGGTCGATGGCAGCATGAACGTAACGTATCAGCTGGTGATAAAGGCCTACGGACCGGATACGCTGACGCACGTTAGCGTGAGCGATACGCTCCAGAAGGTGTTCAACACCCAGACGGGTTCGACTTTCTCGGTGGTTAACAGGCCGGTGATTGTATCAACAGGCAGTGCGCTGAAACTGAATCCAGGCTTCAACGGTGGGTCTGACCCCGTGCTGGTGCTGGGTGATAGTACCAGTACGCTGGCTGCCGGTAAAGCCGATACCCTCCTGATGGTCGTGAACGTACTGGCCGATGGCAGCACGACAACCTTCCTGAACTCTGCTTACGGCAGGGCCAGAGCGAAATCGGGTCTGGTTACGGATATCTCGACGACCGGTTTGAATCCTGACCTCAACGGAAATGGAAACCCAACCGATTCGAACGAGCGCGAAGCAACGGTGCTGATTCTGCCACCGAACTATGCGTCGATATTCATTCCGGAAGGCTTCTCGCCAAACGGTGATGGTGTCAATGATCTTTTCGTGGTTCGGGGAACCACCGGCCTGAGCGTTAGCCTGGATGTGTACAACCGCTGGGGTAATCTGGTCTACACGAATGCTACTTATCGGAATGACTGGGATGGTAAGCCAAACACGGGTGTCACCCTCGGCTCTGATGCGGGCGGGCTGCCCGACGGAACGTACTACTACGTGATTAATTTGAGCGATGGACGCAAGTTTGTACGATATATGACGATTAACCGCTAATACCGATGTCAACTAATTTTTCAACCAAACATTGGGCAGGTGTGCTGCTACTGATCCTGGGATTCAGTGGCAGCCAGGTCCGGGCACAGCAGGACAAAATGTTCTCGCAGTACATGTTCAACATGATGGCCCTCAACCCGGCCTATGCCGGTAGCCGCGATGTACTGAGCATGTCGGCCCTCTACCGAAACCAGTGGACTGGCCTGCCGGGTGCACCCCAAACGGCCACTTTTACGGCAGATATGCCCCTTAACAACGAACGGATTGGTGTCGGCATACAACTGTACGGCGACAAAATCGGCGTGTTGCAGGAAGCTGGGGGCTTTGCTTCGTACGCTTTCCGCATCAGAGTAGGAGCCAAGTCGACGCTGGCGTTGGGTTTGCAGGCGGGTGCTTCGAGTTACCAGCTCAATCTGACGGAAGTAAGAACGTCGCCGGATGGACAGATCGACCCGGCGTTTGCCAGTAACATTTCCAAGATACTCCCCAACTTCGGTACGGGTATCTACCTGAGCAACGACCGGTCGTACCTGAGTTTGTCGGTGCCGCGTCTGATTAAGAACAAACTGAGTGAGTACAATATCGGCGACTATCGTTCCGTACAGGCTAGGCAGGCGTATCTGGCGGCTGGGTTTGTCGTCGGTATCACACCCGGCATCAAAATGAAGCCGTCTATGCTGATTAAGTATGCCGATGGTGCTCCGCTGGGCTTTGACGGGAACATCAACTTCTGGTTTGCCGACCGCATTGCCATTGGTGCATCCATTCGCCGGAATCAGTTTTCGTCCTGGTCCAAGTACACGACCGATGCCATTGTAGGGATGCTGGAAATCCAGTTGACCGATCAGTTTCGGTTTGGGTATGCCTACGACCATACGATGAATAATTTACAGAGTGTGGCTCCGAGCTCGCACGAGATCATGATTCGGTATGAGTTTGGCTTCGGCAAGAACCGCATCCTGACACCGCGCTATTTTTAATGAGTGAATGGCTAACGCAAACCATCTCGCGTCAGCTATTCACTCATTCACTCACAGCACGGGCGGCCCCGTCGCTCATTCAAAATTATTTCCGGCCCATTATTTGCTTGGATAAAGGTGTATTCTCCTGACGAATTAGGAGAATACACCTTTCTTACTGTGTTGCCGGTCATCAATTTCCATTTCATATGAAAAATGCTTTTGCTATTGTCGTACTGACCTGGCTGCTGGTTGGCCCGGTGCTGGCTCAGTCGTTAGTAAAACAGGCTGATCGTCAGTTCAATGAGTTGGCTTATGCGCAGGCTATTGAATTGTATGAAAAGGCATTGACGAACCCAACCCCCATATCGGACGTTGAAAAAAGGGATGCACGGGCTAACCTGGGTTACAGTTATCAGCAAATGCGTGATATGCCCAATGCCGAGCGTATTTACCGTGACCTGGTAGCGTCTGGCAACCTTCCTCCTGATTACTCCCGATATTATCTGTTATACGCGCAGGCCCTTGCCAGCAATGGCAAATACCGCGAAGCCCAGGCTGCCTACGAAAAGTATGATGCCATACCGTCGGGTACCAAAAAAACAGCATCATTCGCCAAAACTTACAGTGATGTCAGTAATCTGACTAATAACGTCGGCAACTATAAAGTTGACTATCTGAGCATGAATACCCGACGGGCCGAGTTTAGCCCAATGTTGTATAGAGATGGACTGGTATTCGTGGCAGAAGGGCGCGGCAAAGGGGGGCTGAAGGGGCTATTTGCCGGGAATAAATCCCATTACCTGGACCTCTATTACCTGCCCGATCTCAAAACAGTAGCGAGCTCACGGTCCGCCCGGCGGGATAGGGTTCAACTGCTTCAGGTACTGGGCAGGGATGAATACACTGCCCCCACGCCCAACGATACCAAAACGATTGGTTATTACGGCGGCCCTAATCTGGCTATGGGCTACGAAAACCATCCCATCAGCGAATCGGACCGGTTTGGCCGCACCCTGAACACAAAATACCACGAAGGCCCGGCTACGTTTACCAAAGATGGGTCGAGGGTGATATTCACGCGAAACAACTACAATGAAAGACAGTATCGGGAAAGTGCCGATGGGGTAAACAAACTCAAACTGTACACCGCTGTCCAGGTGAACGGTATCTGGAGCAAAGCGGAGGAGTTACCGTTCAACAGTGACGACTACTCAACCGGGCATCCAACGCTATCCAAAGACGACCAGCGGCTTTACTTCTCATCCGACCGACCCGGCGGGTTTGGTGGTACCGACATCTACGTGTCTACCTGGGAAAACGAAAAGTGGGGGGTGCCAGCCAACCTGGGGCCGGAGGTCAATACAAAGGGAAACGAACTATTCCCCTTCGTGGATGAGCGCGGCAATATTTATTTTTCGTCCGATGGGCGGCCCGGTCTGGGTGACCTGGATATATACTATACCACCCTCACGCCCGATGGTAAGCAGGGGCAGGTGACCCGTAACCTGGGCGAACCACTTAATTCGGCTAAAGATGATTTTGGTATTGTAACCGATGCCGACCGGATGGGGGGGTATTTCAGCAGCAACCGTAAACGCGGTGGAGCCGACGACGATGTGTACCATTTCGTCCGCGAGGGATCGTTGTATCCTTGCCGCGAATTAATGGTACGCATTATTGATGCAGAGTCCAAACTGCCTCTGCCTAACACATCTTTGGCCCTGGACAATGCGATCAATGACCAGAAAAAAGAACTTAAAACAGATACGACTGGAAGTGCCAGAATCTGTCTTGATGCCGATAGTGATTTTAAATTCCTGGTTAGTCGCGACGGGTACGACGATAGCAAAGTTGGATTTTCGACCCGAAACCTACTCGACGATAAGCCATCTCAGTTGGAAATTATTCTCTCTAAACCCAAAGCGCCGGTCATCTCGACACTGCGTGGGCGGGTTGTGACCCAAGCGGATAAAACCCCCATTGCGGGGGTGAAAGTGCTACTGGTGAGTGAATGCGACGGCACATCGGAGGAAGCCACGACCGATGCTGATGGCTATTATGAGTTTGTCATCAAGCCTGGCTGCGGCTATTCGATTGAGGCCCTGAAGGACAAGATGGGCACTACGGGCGGCCGGATTGCTAAAGATGGCAGCGGAACCGGCAATATCACCATGTTCAAAAAAGGGGACATCGTCAAAATTGAAAATATTTATTACGACGTCAACAAAGCAGCTATTCGCCCGGATGCCGCTGCTGAACTGGATAAAGTGGTGGACCTGATGAAGAAGTACCCAACCATGATTATCGAGATGCGCTCCCATACCGATAGCCGGGCAACATCCAGCTACAACAGCATGCTATCCAGCAAACGGGCCAAGGCAGCGGTAGACTATTTGAAGTCGAACGGGATAGCCAGCAAACGAATGATTGCGAAAGGGTATGGAGAAAGTGACCTGCTTAATAAATGTAAGGATGGGGTCGATTGTCCGGAGGAGGAGCATCAGCAAAACCGGCGGACGGAGATCAAAATCATAAAGTTAAACTGATTGGCTAGGAACAAGTTCTTTGACTAATCGTTTGTGCCAATCTAAAATGCCAGCTGTACCACCGGGCCATTCCGGTATAGCTGGCATTTTAGGTTTTACCACCAAAACCCCGCAACTTGTTAGTTATTTCCATAACACTATGCGCTTTGTTTACCTTATCGTTTCTACACTGCTGCTGACGGGCAGTTTTCTGCTGCTTTCGGGTTCATCTGCTTTTGCACAAAAAGAAGTTTTATACTCCCAGTATCTCCAGAATCCACTTAGTATCAACCCCGCCTATGCGGGTAGCCGTGAGTCGTTTCACCTGACTGCCTTTCTGCGCCGAAAGTGGATTAGTGTGCGCTATGCCCCCGTTACGCAGAGCGTATCGGCCGATGGAGCCATTGCAAACGGACGTATAGGGTTGGGTTTTCAGGCCCTTAATGATCGGATGGGGGTCTTTACCGCCACGGGCGTATACGGGAGTGTAGCCTACCGGTTCAACCTGCCCGCCCTGGCCAAACTAGCCATTGGTGTGCAGGGGGGCGTTAGCGTCGTGCCGCTTTACGATGTTACGGCGGCCGCGAGTATCAATCGGGCAGTAGCCAGTTTTGGCGTTGGTCTTTACTACCGGTCAGATCGCTTCTTCGGGGGTATCTCCGCCCCCGAACTCAGTGGGCAGGTAACGGACTTAACGGGCCGCTACAGCTACAAAAGTGTTCGGCCGGTTATGATTCAGGCGGGCATGCCCTTTGCTGTTGCCGAAAATACGGTATTGATTCCATCGGTCCTCATCTCAAAAATAGCCGACCGCCCCCTTGGTTTCGATATTAATCTGCGAGCCTGGTTCAATGAAGAAATTGGGTTGGGATTATCGTACCGGCGAAATAGCCCCGGCCTGATTTCAACGAATTACGTGCAGGCGTTTGCCGAATACCAGTTAACCAAAGCAATCCGGCTGGGCTACATCTTCAATTCACAAACCCCCGAAAGCCCCAATGCCATGCAGTACGACCAAAAAGGAGTACACGAAATTATGCTCCGCTTTGCGCCCAACGTGCTGTCGTTTACCTATTAAACTCCTGTACTTGCCACGCCTACAAAATTTTTGGTAAATTAGACCCCACAAAACCGCAATAAGACGCTCCATTGAAACCTGACAACGAAATTTTCGGAGCCGACCTGTTGCGTTACCTGTCGGCCAACACCCCTATGCCCAGCCAAGCAATCATCCAGAATTTGTATATCCCCAGCGACCTTGACCGAGAGTTTCCACTAGCTCCGCACTTTGTGCAGGCTTTTGGGAGTTACCCCAATTACCTTCACTTCAACGACGATTTTAAAATGTCTGCCCAGCAGTTGCTGGATAGCCGGGGGTTTACGCTAATCAATCACTCCGCTCGTGTTACCGACCAAGGCTGGCACATGATCGAACGAATTTATCAGCATAATGACGGCGTCGTGCTGAAAGCGGAGTTTGTTGGCGACCGCTTTTTCCGGTTATACGGTTACTACCGGGATGAGGTATCGGCCAAGTTATTGCTTGATGGCTTTCAGGAGCATAAATACGTGCATGAGGATAACCAAACGCATATTTATCTGATTCAGGCCGGGTTGGGGGGGCTGCATACGGAGCGCGTGGAGATTTTGCCGCCCGATATTGACCTGGAACTTCATTACAATGAAGACTTTCCGGCTGTTCATGACCGGTTGGTTAGTTTGCTGGCTCAGCCCAAAAGCAAGGGACTCATTCTGCTGCACGGCGAACCCGGAACCGGCAAAACAACCTACATTAAGCACCTTAGTTCGCTGGTCAAAAAGGATATGCTCATTCTGCCGCCTTACATGACCAATTACCTGACTTCGCCCGAAATCATTCCTTTCTTGCTGGATAATAAGGAGTCGGTATTGATTATTGAAGATGCGGAGCGGATTCTGCAATCGCGTGAAGCGGGGGGCGATACCAACAGCGTGTCGAACATCCTGAACCTGACGGATGGCCTGCTGGCCGACTGCATGCACATTCAGGTGATTGCGACGTTCAACGCCAGTAAGCACTTGCTGGATAAAGCGTTACTCCGGAAAGGTCGTCTGATGGTGGATTATGCGTTTGGGAAACTGTCGCCCGCCAAAGCCAACAACCTGCTCAGTCACCTCGGTATGGAGTACCGCACCGACCAACCTATGACCCTGGCCGATATTTTCAACTTCGATGAGCAAACCGTTTCGGGCGAGCGGCACGAAGTACGGGTGGGGTTTTGAGTGTTTCTGTTAAAGATATTGCTCGGACACGCTCAGTTTATTCTCTCTCGTAGTGGAGACCAGGCCTAAAAATTACGCCTTTCGACGACGTACATCGGGTGGAGCCTGACGTGTTGAAACGGTTAGTGGTTACCCCGCAACCGATTCCATAGCCGTTGAAAAAACCTTGGCCTTTCATAATTGCCGACAACGAAAACCTGGTTCAGCGCAACTGAATCTTCATTCAGACTAATCACTAGTGGGTCAGTCTGTTCAGGACGAAGTTGTATTTCCTGAGCCAGATAGCCGATGCTGGCTATTTTCAGGGTAATCAGGTCATTCGCAAGTTCATCTGGAACATTAACCCAGAATTGTCCTTCTGCGTCAGTGTTGGCACCGGTTGATACCCCTCTGATAATGATAGTTACTCAGGGAATAGCAACGTTGTCTGCTTGACCGACTACCCTGCCCGTAATGACCCGCACCGAGTCGGTTAATGCCACTTCCGCCTTACCTGATGGTACTGAATCAGCAACATGGCTTTGCGTAACTTGCTGCCTTATAGGCTCAACTTTTGACAATAAGGCATCGGCCTGTACTGTTTGATAGCCCAGCAAACCAGCGGTCAGCAAGCCAAGCAAGCGACTGGCTGGATTCGAGACAGGTGTCGAAACAGTCAAGTCTCTATTGAGTTGATTTGCCCGAAAACGACCACAGGCCGAGCCATCTTTTCGCGCTAGCAGCTTGACGACTTGCTGGTCGGTTAGGCTGGAGAAGTCAGTCACCGTTTTCTGGCAACTGGCACAAAACCGCCCCATTTCTTCCGCTCTCATATCCTGCCAACGTTGCTGACAGGGTGCCGGAATAGCGAGTTTACCTGTTTTTGTAGCCATACAGATAGATAGTAGCCAAAATTATCAGGTAGACACTACTGAAGCAACCACGCTATGGCTTTGTCCACGGCGATAGATGAGTAAGCTGATTCATCCGGCTGAACTGGTTTTCCGTATAAATTCTTGCTTCGATCAGCCATTGTACCCTGCGTCAAGACCAAAGTAGCACCATCGCTGAGAATCATGACGGCGTTAACCGTAGAGAGTCCGCAGGTAGGCGCACCGAAGCTACGTGTGTTAGGCCGCCCCTTGAACGAAATAGCCATAGCTTCGCCAGAACTGGCCGTGACTGGGTTAATCAATACCGCTACTTTAGGATTTGCTCTGCGAAGGGTATACGGTGTACCAATTCTGACTAGTTCGTTTTGACTTTCTCTGGCAACACCATTTTCGTACGACCAGGGGGAAGGGTTTCCATCGGGGAAAATGAAATACCCCCCTATTCCTTCGCCCAGAATTGGCCCTACGCCCGCGAGCATAGGCCACATATTCCCACCCGTATTGCCCCGCAAGTCGACAATCCAGCCACGAACTGAATCCGTATCCGCCTGTTTTATCGCTGTCTGGATAGACTGAGCAAAGTTGACAGCGTCTACACCACTTCCCGAGAAACCACTCACCTTCACATACCCAATTTTAGGGTTAGCCGGAACGGGAGTCGGTGTTCCATCCGTGCAGACAATTGACCTGTTTCCGTAGACAGAATTACCGCCAGAGGTTATATATGCACTGTGGTTATCAGCTAGTAACGTTAAGGCTAACTGAATGGCCGGATAGGTATCCATTATTGTCTGGGCGCCCTGAAGTTTCGCATTTACCTGTTGCCGAAAGGAGGTCCAGTCGATGATTTTCCGGTTGATGGAATACTTTTCCATCTCGTCCACTAGTTTATCGACATAAGCCTGAGCCGTTGGCGATGGAGCAGCCGGGTCCTGACCTTTCTGGCAGGCGACCAGACAACCAAAAAACAGGAAAACGGCCAGAAAAAGCGTATTACGTCTGATAGTAATCATAACGTTTGCAGGGATAAGATTGACGATGATATGACCCCTGTTAGTTGACGGAAAGTGTTACATCGTCAAAATAAACGATTCCCGTGGTTTTGGGCAGGTAGGCCAGCAGGACAAATACATGAGTAGTAGCCGCCGGAAGAGAAGACCAGGTCAGGGTATATTCTTTGAAATCGTTGGTTCCTGTAATCGACGTTACTCCCTCAGTTGACGTGTAAAATGTAGAATTAACGTTCGTATTTTGGCCAATTGAGTTAGTAACTATCTGATAGCCCCCCATCGCTATCGAGATGCCATTACCCTGAACAGTATTCGTCTTTATCTTGGCTTTCAGCGTTAGTTTGGCCCCGGCAGGAATGGGCCGGTCCGCTATTTTAAAGAACTGCTGCATGTACTGATAAGTAGTATCATTCTTCACCGCGCTACTACTGACCTTGATAGAATGAGCCGGTGACGAGGCCGCTTCGGTGGAATAATCAACAACGTATGGATTTGGATTAGTCGTTGAATTCCGGCCGAGGTAGGAACCCCAGTCGTTGTAAGGAGATGCTTCCATATCGCCATTTACCAGCACGGTAGCAATGGTCTGGGGTTGAGCTTCTTCCTTTTTACAGGAATTGAAAAGTAGTGAGCTGGAAAGCAGTGCGACGATAAAGTAAGCCTTAGTCATGGTTGTGGTTTCTAAGCACCATCAAAGAAACCACATTCTCGCATACATGTTATTAAAGAACTATTATTTTGAATTTATCTCATAAAGATTACTTCCGATGAATGGTTTGGGCACCAGCCTGGGCACTGGCCAAAATAGTCATGTCGGAAATAGTGACGTGGGCGGGGGCTATTACAGCAAACACAATCGAATCGGCAATATCCTCGGGGGTGAGGGGGGTAAAGCCCTGATAAATCTTATCGGCCCGCTCTTTATCGCCCTTAAAACGAACCATTGAAAACTCCGTTTCTACCGCACCCGGCGCAATGTTGGTCACCTTGATGCCATGCTGGGTTAAATCCAGCCGCATGCCGTTGCTGAGGGCTTCTACGGCGGCTTTACTGGCGCAGTACACCGCCCCGTTCGGGTAGGTTTCTTTGCCCGCCACTGAGCTCAGGTTGACTATATGCCCCTTTTTGCGGGTCACCATGCCGGGCATAACCGCCCTCGACACGTATAACAACCCCTGCACATTACCATCAATCATCTGGTCCCAGTCGGCAGGGTCGCCATCCTGAATAGCCGACATCCCATGGGCGTTACCCGCACTGTTTACCAGAATATCAATCGCCTGCCATTCTTCCGGTAAGGTGTTAATGGCCTCGTAGACCTCCACCCAGTTTCGTACATCGAAATTGAGCGTTGTAACGGTCGTTTTTGACCCTAAGTATTCCTGTAGTTCATCCAGCCGTTCCTGCCGACGACCGCAAAGAATCAGGTTAAAATCAAGGTCAGCAAAGGCTTCGGCGGTGGCGCGGCCAATGCCGGAGGTTGCGCCGGTAATGAGTGCAATACGAGCCATAGAAATGATAGTAAGAAAATGATTTCGCAAAGATAAACGCACAAACGGAGGTTTGAGGAAGATAACCGTTTAATCAGTGAGTTGGGTTTCAGGAGAACCCTTATTTCATTAAGCAATACCATGATAAACAGTGTGTTGGTTAATTTATGGGCCTGTCCGGCACAGTAGCTATCCGTTTTTGGTTAGGTTTTTGCAACGTTCTTTTTAGGTAGTGATTTTGAACAAAATCGAGTTGTCAGGCCGTCTGAAGGTCATTTTGCTGCCGCTAACCCCTATCATACTCTGTACGCTTTTTTATAATCACTCTCGCCATCCCTGTATGCTACCAGAATTTTCGGTTGTTATTCCTACCTATAGACAGCCAGCTGTACTGCTCAAGTGCCTTGATGCTCTGAGTCGTCAACGACTGCCGCGCAGCCAGTTTGAGATTATCATTGTGGGTGAAGGCGATTTACCCGAAACTGAAACTGCCGTTCAACTTTTTGCCAAACAGGTTGCCCGTAACGGTGGTCCTCTGGAAGTTCGTTACCTCAGTCAGCCAGAACTGAAAGGGCCAGCCGCTGCCCGAAACCGGGGCTGGCGGGCCGCCCGTGGCCGTGTAATTGCATTTACCGACGAAGATTGCCTGCCCGAACCGGAATGGCTATCGTCGGTACTGCCCTGTTTTCAGCGCGGTGCCCAGGTCATGACGGGTCAGTTGCGGGTCCATTTACCCAACCGACCGACACCCCTCGACCGTACGGCTACGCTACTGAAACGAACCGATTTTTTAGCCGCTAACTGCCTTTGCCGAAAATCTACGCTGGAGCGGGTTGGCGGTTTTGAAGAAGCGTTCAACACGGCCTGGCACGAAGACAGTGACCTACAGTTTAAATTTATTCAGGCGGGTATCCCTATCGGAAAATGCCCCGAAGCCGTGGTGGTTTACCACATCCGCCCCTGCCCCTGGTACGGTCTTCTGCGCGACGAGCGTAACAATAGCTATGATGCTTTGCTGTATAAACGACATCCCCGCTTATTCCGGGAACGGATTCCCTCCCACCGGCGGCAGGTGTTTCATTATTACGCGGCCGTATTGAGTATAGCCATCAGCCTTATTTGTCTGCCGATGGGTCAGGCCTCTATTTCCCTGACTGGATTAGGTATATGGGCAGCCTTATCGTTAGACCTGATTATGCGACACCTCCCCAGTAACCCATTGACCTGGCCAATCCTTAAGCACGCTGTTGTTACGGCACTGGCTACTCCCTTCGTATCGATTTATTGGCGGTTATACGGGGCCCTTAAGTACAAAGTGCTGTATCTGTAGAAAATCTACACTCGTGCTCTGGGTTATACGAACACTTTTGTGTCGTTTAAAGCCCAGGGGAATATATAATAGCCGAATTATTAGATTAAAAACCCCGCTTTTAAGCCAAAGAGCCGAATTCAACCAGTATTTTAAGGAACCAATAACGATTTGATTGTATTTTTGACAGACAGGGGCAGTATTACTCAACTGCCACTGTCTGTTCATGAATCATTTGCATCAGGCATTTAGCGTTCGGTTTACGTACACCGTTTTTTTTACCGAGCGACTTTTTGATACCACCAATTCCGTACTTGCCGATTTTTTTGCCCAGCAAATAAATGGCGAAACCCGCAAAAAAATCCTGTTCGTCATCGACTCGGGTGTACTCAATACTCACCCTTCCCTGGAAGCTGACATAAGCACCTACTTTGCTCAACTAACTGGTGCCGTTGATCTTGTCTCCGACATACTCACCATTCCGGGTGGGGAAGCGGCCAAAAACGAGCCCGCTTACGTTGAGCAAATCGTTGATGCCGTTGATCGCTACGGTGTCGACCGGCATTCGTACGTAGTAGGTATTGGGGGCGGTTCTGTGCTGGACTTGGTAGGCTATGCAGCCGGCATTTCGCACCGGGGCATTCGGCATATTCGCATTCCAACAACGGTACTTTCTCAGAACGACTCCGGCGTTGGCGTTAAAAACGGCGTGAACTACCGGGGTAAGAAAAACTTCCTCGGCACCTTCGTTCCACCCATAGCGGTGTTCAATGACAGCCAGTTTCTGACTACGCTCAACGACCGCGACTGGCGGGCGGGTATTGCCGAAGCGGTGAAAGTTGCCCTGATTAAAGATGCCGCTTTTTTCGAGTGGATTGAAACCAATGCCGGAGCACTGGCCACCCGTGACAAATCGGCGATGGATTACCTTATTCACCGCTGCGCGGAAATGCACCTGGCCCATATTTCGGGGGGCGACCCGTTCGAGATGGGCTCTTCCCGACCACTGGATTTTGGTCACTGGAGCGCCCACAAACTTGAACAGCTTACCAATTTCGAGCTGCGCCATGGCGAAGCGGTTGCCATTGGTATTGCGCTGGATAGTTTGTACTCCCAGCAAATCGGCTGGCTCACCGAAGCCGATACTAACCGAATTCTGACCACGCTGCGTACGCTGGGCTTTTCACTGTACCAACCGATGCTGGATGACAATAACAGCGAAGGCGTACTGAAAGGGCTGGCCGAGTTTCGGGAACATCTGGGCGGTCAGCTTACTATCATGCTGTTGAAAAGCATTGGTCAGGGCGTGGAAGTACACGAAATGGATGCCGATCAGATTCGGCGGGCCATCGCCACCCTGAAAAAACAGGAACAACAGGCACTACCCGTATGAAAACACTCCTTGGGCACCTTGGCTACTGCACCAATATTCATACGGGCGAAACCTGGACGGACCATTTTGCGGCCTTACAGGAAGCCATTCCCGAACTGAAAAAGCGACTCTCGCCCGATGCGCCATTTGGCATCGGACTGCGGCTGTCCAATATCGCCAGTGAAGAACTGGAACAACCCGATAACCTGGTGACGTTTCAGCACTGGCTGGCCGATAACGACTGCTACGTCTTTACGATGAACGGGTTTCCATTCGGCGGCTTCCACGGTGTGCGGCTGAAAGACCAGGTACACACCCCCGACTGGACTACGGAAGCAAGGGTTGAGTACACTAAACGACTGTTTCGAATTTTGTCTGTGTTGCTGCCCGTCGATGAGCTGGGTAACCCCATACAGGGGGGCGTTTCTACCTCGCCACTCTCGTACCGGCGCTGGTTTGAGTGGGAACTGCCCGCAGCCCGCGATCATATCTTTTCGCAGACAACGCAGAACGTTCTTGAGGTGGTGGCCGAATTGGTCCGGCTGCGGCAGCAAACCGACCGGCTCATGCACCTGGACCTGGAACCAGAACCCGATGGCGTGATTGAAACCGCCGACGAATTCATTGCCTGGTACACAGATTATCTGTTGCCTATGGGCATCGAGCAACTGAGCGAGCAGTTTGGCCTGACCGACGAAGAAGCAGAGGCCACTATCTGCGAACACGTTCGACTATGTTACGATGTGTGCCATTTTGCTGTTGGGTACGAACGCCCGGCCGAGGTACTGGATAAACTTAAAAATTACGGGCTTCGGGTCGGAAAAATTCAGATCAGTGCCGCCCTGAAAGCGGAATTCCCGAACGATCAGGCCGGACGAGACCGAATTAAGCAGGCATTTGCCGAGTTTGATGAGCCAACTTATCTGCACCAGGTCGTGGCCAGGTCACAGTCGGGCGAGCTACTCCGGTTACCTGACTTGCCCGAAGCACTGGCCGCGCTGGACAGCAGCCATACCGAATGGCGGGCGCATTTCCACGTTCCTCTTTTTGTGAATGATTACGGCGTGTTGAAGTCAACGCAGGACGATATTCGTGAGGTATTGCGCCTGCAGGCCGAACGAGCATTTACGAGCCAGATGGAAGTAGAAACCTACACCTGGGGCGTATTACCCGGCGAATTGAAAAAAGAGTTGATCGACTCCATTGAACGGGAGTTGAAGTGGGTTCTAAAAAATAGTTAACCGCGCCGGGCCGTCGGTGTGGTTGAATTCAATATATCATGAAAAAGACCGTAGTACTCGATGTAGTGGGCTTGTCTTATTCGCTTATTGGCGAGCACACGCCTTTTCTGAAACAGTGGTTTGCTAAGAAACATCAGGCTACTATTGACCCCATGCTTCCGGCCCTCACCACGTCTGTACAGTCTACGTACGTAACGGGCAAATGGCCCAGCGAAACGGGTATTGTTGGCAATGGCTGGTATGACCGCACCGATTCTGAGGTAAAATTCTGGAAGCAGTCGAACAAGCTGGTGGCGGGTGAGAAAATCTGGGAAGCCGCCAAAAAGCTTGATCCCAATTTCACCGTTTCCAAAATGTTCTGGTGGTACAATATGTACTCCACCGCCGATTTTTCGGCCACGCCCCGGCCTCAATATCCGTCGGATGGCATGAAAATACCGGATTGCTATACCCACCCCGCCGATCTCCGTGATAAGCTACAGCAGGAACTCGGCACGTTCCCGCTGTTTCAGTTCTGGGGCCCTGCCACCACCATCAAATGCAGCCGCTGGATTGCCGATGCCTCCCTGTTGGTGGATAAGTGGCATAACCCGACCCTCACGCTGATTTACCTGCCGCATCTGGACTATTGCCTGCAAAAGTTCGGCCAGGATTTTCCAGTAATAGCCAAAGACCTGCGCGAGATAGACGACGTTTGCCGGGACCTGATTCAGTACTACGAACAGCAGAACGCCGAAGTGATTGTACTGTCGGAATACGGGATTACGAACGTCAGCAAGCCCATTCACATTAATCGCATTTTGCGCGAAGCCGGTATGATTCGCTACCGGGAAGAACGCGGTTTGGAAGTATTCGATGCCGGAGCTTCTCCCGCTTTTGCCACACCCGACCATCAGATTGCCCACGTATACATCAATGATAAGTCTGTTTTCGGAAAGGTTAGGGCCTTGCTGGAAAATACACCCGGTATTGAGTTAGTGCTGGATAAAGAGCAACAGAAAAAGTATCATATTGACCACGAACGGTCGGGCGATTTAGTTGTGGTGGCCGATGCCGATAGCTGGTTTACCTATTATTACTGGCTCGACGACGCCCGCGCCCCAGACTATGCTCGGCTGGTGGCTATCCATCAGAAACCCGGCTATGACCCCGTCGAGATGTTTATGGACCAGACCAACCCACTCATTAAACTGAAAGCAGGGTACAAGCTGGGGCGAAAATTACTCGGTTTCCGGTATCTGATGAACGTCATTTCATTGGATGCGACCCTCATCAAAGGGTCGCACGGGCGGGTAGGTACGGCTCCCGAACACCATCCGGTATTTGTGAGTAGCCGGAACGTCGGCAAGTCGATGAAAGCGACGGATGTGTATGACCAAATCTGGAACACGCTAACCGTTGATGTAGCGCAAAAACAGATTCTGTAACTTCTTGGTTATTACGTTGAAAAGACGTAGTTTGACTATATGAAAGCACTGATCATCGCCCCTCTATTGTTGGTTTCTGCCTGCGCATCGCACCGTACACCGACCGTAAACGCACCGGCTGATGGTGCCGAATACTATCAGCGCAGCCAACCCATTGCTGGCTCTCAGCCACGCCTTTATCCCGACCCGGAAGGCGGGTTAGGTCACTCGCAGGACCCGGATATCAAAGTGACGGATATCCGACTGACGGCCACTTATACCGTACTGTACATGCGGTACGGCAAAGACCCGGACGGGCGGAACAACAATTTATACGGTTCGAGTGCTATTTCGTTCAATCCGAAAGCGGTGTTAGCGTCGGCAGATGGCCGAAAAACGTACGTACTGCTCAAAACAGAAGGTATTCCGATGACACCCGAATCGCTCGACATCAAGAATGACCAGCGGATACCCTTTGTATTGTACTTCGAGCGGCTGGACCCCGGCGTTGAATCCTTCGATTTATTCGAGTGCAAGAGCGATAACGAAAACTCCTGCTTCAACGTGGCCGGAATGACCGTTCGGAATCCAGACCGCTCTGCCGGTTCAAATTAGGGCTATGTTCGGCAGCCTGCGTCAGACACTCGAAACCCCGCAGACTCTCTATCGGACACGGACTGGCTGGCATTTCAATCGTGTTTGCAAAAAAATGACACGTATAATTTCTTCTTCTGGTGCACAATGAGTTGAGTAGGTGGGAGAATAGCCTGCACGTGGCTATTGGCAAGCTCAAATAGGCACTTGTTTAAACCAGATTCTTTTATGGGTTGTACTTACTACCCGTAAGTACAACCCATTTTTTCTGTTTATCTACACACCGAACGCTCGAATCAGACGTTAGAAAGAAAGTAACCCTATCTAGTTAGTGCCGCTTATGTCTTCTTTTGCCCGCATTATTTCCCGTTTTCGCGTACCCCTTTTTTTAGTTATCGGTCTCTTTTTCAGCCTCGTTGCGCTTGCCCAGGTTGCTCTTAACTATCGGTTGCTAACCAGCTATACGTTAGATGCCGACGCTTCCGTCGGTAAAGAAAGGCCCACGCTATTACTGTTTGAACAGGCTGATGAGTTTAGGAAAGTATTTAAACCAGATGATACCGGTAAACGGCCCACTCCCATAAATTTCATGAAAGAAACGGCGATTGGCATTGTCATCCCGCCCACCAGCAAGCCCCCTAAATTATCGGTCAGCCGGGTGTTTGTGCAGGACTCCGTCCTAACGATTCGCTACATTCGTCTGAAAGACACGACTGCAATTAATCATCCGCTGCCCGCTACAATACAGCCCATGTTACTACTGTCCATTCCGAAGCAAACCGTTCTGAAAACCCGGCTTATCGAAAACGGTAAAGTTGTGCAGACTATAACGACCAAGCAAAAAGACAGCTAGTTATTCCACCCCTTTCACCCGCATTGGCAGCGTATACACCGACTCTGTGGCGGTGATAAACAGTACATTCCGTCCCTTACCGCCAAAGCAGAGATTGCCCACCCAACGGGATGGAACCGGAATAGTACCCATTTTCTCTCCGGCTGGTGAATATATGGTTACCCCTTTGCCGGACAGGTAAAGGTTGCCCTGATTATCAAGCGTCATTCCATCGGAACCCTGCGAAACAAACAGTTGTCGATTTGTTAATGCCCCATCAGCGGCAATGTCGTACTTATACGTCTTGCCAGCCCGGATGTCGGCCACGTACAGGTGCTTCCCGTCGGGCGTTCCTACAATGCCGTTGGGCTGCTGTAAATCGGCATCAACGATGATGGGTTTCTTGCTCCCTTTGGGCAGGTAGTATACCTTCTGTCCGTCGATATCCGGCTTTTTTCGTTCCCAGTAATCGCGCTGGTAGTAAGGGTCGGTGAAGTAAATGCTGCCTTTAGGGTTGATCCACAAATCATTCGGGCCGTTCAGTTTCTTACCCTCAAAGTCGGTGAGCAGAACGGTAATTTTCTTATCCGGACTGATTGACCATAATTCGTTTTTAGCATCGGCGCAGGAAATCAGATTCCCCTTTTTATCGAAGTACAGCCCGTTTGAGCGGCCTGTTTTATCCAGGTACAGGGATAAGTTACCGTTTGTGTCGTACAGCCATATTTTGTCATTGGGCTGGTCGGTGAAGTAAATGTCCCCTTTCTTATTGACGGCAGGGCCTTCGGTAAATGTAAACTGACTGGATACCTGCTTAAGCTCCGCATTCGGCGCTACCACCGATATCGAATCAAGCCTGCCAGACTGAGCCTGTATATTTGCTGCCATAGCCATCATTCCTACTAATGTCAAACCTGCTTTGCTGTAGTAATTCATATACGTGTTTAAATACCCTGTGTTGTAAGTTTAACGTGTTCTTTTGTTTCACGCAAAAAGATCACGTTAAACTTACTGCTGGAGCCCAACTTTACCTAACCAATTTGCTGAGTAAAGGTACACTACCCTATTAACGATATGAATCGGACCACCGCTTTACCTAAACTCAACCAGGGTAAAACCTTCGTAGCCCTGGCCTGAATACTCAATGTGGGTTATCAAACTGTTGGTACCGGGGCGGCTGAATGTTGTCAACGTTCTACAAAGATTTGCTTGTCAATTCGCCGTTAGTCAAGCCCGCAAAACCAGACATAATAACTATACAAAGGTTAATCCATTAACCTGAACTACAGTAAAACTTAATTTACAGTGTTAACCACACGGCAAAGGCCACGAATGTGTACTTGTTAAGGGGGATTATCTGTAAGTTTATAGGATGAAGCCAGCGAGTAAAAATATTCTGATTACCGGCGTTTCCACGGGTATTGGCTACGGGGCAGCTAAACAATTTATACAGAGCGGATATACTGTTTTTGGCAGTGTACGAACACAGGCCGATGCCAACCGGCTACAGGCCGAACTGGGTGAATCATTCACTCCCCTCGTGTTCGATGTGACCGATGCCGATGCCATTGACCAGGCCGCTCAGTTCCTGACAAATCACCTAGCTGGTAATGGTCTGGGTGCCTTGATCAATAACGCAGGCATAGCCATTGGTGGCCCCATTCAGGACCAGCCGATGGATGTATTCCGGCAGCATTTCGAGGTCAACGTAATGGGATTGGTGCAGGTTACGCAGGCGTTTTTACCCCTACTGGGTGCCCGGCCCAATCATCCTATACCGCCGGGTCGAATCCTGAATATAAGCTCCGTAAACGGGCAGGTAGCCATTCCCTTCATGGGCGCTTACGTTGGCTCCAAACATGCCGTCGAAGGACTGTCGCACAGCCTGCGCCGGGAACTGGCCCTGTTCAGTATTAAGGTGATTATCGTGGGGCCGGGTGCCGTAAAAACGCCCATCTGGGGAAAAGGAACGGATATTAGTCTATATCGGGAAACGCCTTATTACCCGGCCATGAACTGGTTTTTAAAACAGGTAGTAGCTGCTGAAAAGCGTGGCTTCCCCATCGAATACATTGGGAAGCGATTGGTTGAAATCTACGAAGCACCCCGGCCAAAGGTTCGGTATGCGCTGGTGCCCGGAAAATTGACGTCCTGGATACTTCCCCGGCTGTTGCCCGCCCGTCTGGTTGACTGGGTCGTTGGGCGAGTTAGTGGGTTGAAACCAGTAAAAAAAGTCTGATAATGCTTAAACCCGCTTTTCTGAAAGATGATGCCCTACTCACCGACATTGCCCAGTGTCGTGACCAACCCGGCAGGCTGCACATCTGGTGGCTTGGTCAGAGCGGTTTTTTGCTGCAATTCGCGGGTAGTCATCTGCTGTTCGACCCGTATCTATCCGACTCGCTGAGTCGAAAGTACACCAATACTGACAAGCCGCACGTGCGTTTGTCGGAACGGGTCATTGACCCCGCCCGGTTAACGATGATTGATGTGGTTACGTCAAGCCACAACCATACCGACCATCTGGATGCCGATACGTTACGCCCCCTCATGGCGGCTAATCCCGCGTTGCAATTCGTTATTCCAGAAGCCAACCGGGCGTTCATTGCCGACCGGCTGGCGTGTGACTCCTCTTGGCCCGGCCAATCCAGGCCCGGCCTGGATTGGCCAATCGGGATGAATGAAGGGCAGTCAGCTACGGTAGGTTCGTTCACGTTTCACGGCGTTCCGGCTGCGCACAACGACCTGGAGCGCGATGACGCGGGGCGTTGTAAATTCATGGGATTTGTGGTCGAGATAGCCGGAGAGAATGGTAAGCAATTCCGTGTATATCACTCTGGCGATACGCTCTGGTACGATGGTATGATGGATATACTCCGGCCCTTTGCGGTCGACATTGCCTTCCTGCCTATCAACGGCAACATACCCGAACGGCGGGTAGCCGGTAACCTAAACCCCGACGAAGCCGCTCGGCTGGGACGCGCTATAGAAGCAAAACTGGTTGTGCCCCATCACTATGACCTGTTTGAATTTAACACCGCCGACCCTAACGATTTTATTGAAGCTTGCCAGCAGTACGGCACACCGCATCATGTCATGCAATTGGGGGAACGAATAAGCCTGAGCCGGTAGACATTGGGCATCCCATCACTTTTGTCAGCAACAACCCAAAAACGATGAAAAACTGTCTGTTTCTTTACATAATCGCAATCTCGTCAACATTGGCACAACCAAAGCCACAATTCACTGTTCAGGTGGTCGATAGTCAAATTAGTATTGGATACGGGCTGGCCATTGGCGATGTGGATGGCGACCGGAAAGACGATATTTTGCTGGCCGACCAGAAAGAGATTGTCTGGTATAAGAACCCCGGAAACAAAACATCACCCTGGAAACGATACGTGATGGCGGCAAACCTAACCCCGCAGGACAATGTGTGCATTGCCGCCCGCGACCTCAACGGCGATGGTCGGGTAGAGGTGGCCGTTGGCGCAGGCTGGAACCCGTCCGAAACCAGCGACAGTACCAAATCGGGCGCGGTTTTCTACCTGATTCGGCCGCAGGACCCAACGCAATGGTGGGAACCTGTGCGGTTACCCCATGAAGTAACGACCCACCGGATGCGTTGGGCCAAAGTTGGTTCGGACAGTTACCAATTGGTGGTAGTACCCCTGCATGGACTGGGCAACAAAAACGGTGAGGGGAAAGGTGTGCGTATCTGGGGATACGCTTTTCCGAAGAATCCGAAAGGGGTCTGGAAACAGCATCTGGTCGACTCAACCATGCACCTCACCCATAATTTTGAGATTTGGGAAGATGGAAACGCGACAGGAATGATTGTGGCCAGTAAAGAAGGGGGGCAGATTTTTAGGTGGCAGAAAAATAAGTGGCAACCCGTTGATGACGAATCGGCCAGTAATACGCTGGATATACTCAGCAAAGGCGTTAGCGGCATTGGCGAAATCCGACGCATGGACAACGGGCAGCGTATTGCTACCATTCAGCCGATGCACGGTAATCTGCTTCAGATAGAGACTGGATTTTACTCCTTTCGCGAACCCCGAAAACCCGTTGATGAAAAGGAAATAACCCTCATCACCGACATTTTTAATCAGGGGCATGCACTGGTATGCGGGGATTTCCTGGGCCTAGGCAGCGACCAGATGGTGGCTGGCTGGCGGAACCCCAATGTTGAAGGGAAAGTAGGCGTTCGGCTCTTCAAACAAAAAGAACCGGGCAACATGGAAGGCTACCCGCTGGACGACAGCGTTGGCATGGCCTGCGAAGACATGCAAGCCGCCGACCTGGACGGCGACGGTGACCTGGACTTAATTGCATCCGGCCGGTCAACGCACAACGTCCTGATTTACTGGAATCAGCGGAAATAAGTTTAAGGTTTATAGTTTTCGGTTGGCTGACGCATCACCAGTCTTACGCTAGTCCCAGTCGGTGCGATGAAGCAGAGGAACCGCAACCGAAAACTATAAACCAAATACCGAAACCTTTAATCTATCTGATTGGTGAAGTTCCGCAGCGCGTTGGCTAGCTGACCAAGCTGATGAGAAGTCGCGTCGTCGACCAACGGTTCGTGCGAAATGGTCAACGTGTGGCTGGCCATATTGAGCATCAGCGTACGAATCATTTCGTTGTCGTATTCACCGGTTTTGAGATGGTCGCGCAGGGTTTCAATTTCCGACAAAATTCGCCCGATACCAATAGAACCGGGTAGCGCATTCAGCCAGCCTTCGAGTAACAACAGCCCCCGTTCGGCCGAAATTTTTGCTTGTGTGCCATCGCCAAATGCTCCCAGCGTGTCAGTGAGCATTCGTTGCTCCAGGGTTGCTTCGGTTCCTTCCATACTATAGTCAATGGTTTTAGTGATTGTCAGAATAAACGTGTCGCCTGTCCGTTTGTTTGGTCTGTAAGCGTAGAATTGAGTAAATCGCATTTCGTCAGCTTCGCCTGTTTTTAATTCTATAGCTAAACCAGTTCGCTACCTTCAGATGGATGTTACCCGCTTGCAACCCGACCTACAGTATCAATTTGCCCGGAGTGGCGGTGCCGGTGGGCAGAATGTCAACAAAGTAGCCACGAAAGCCGAACTGCGCTTCAATGTCCGTAATTCTTCGCTATTAACCGACGACGAACGGGCAATTCTGGAAGAAAAATTAGTCAGTAAGCTAACGACTGATGGCGAGCTGGTACTGACGCATCAAACCGAACGTACACAACTGGCTAATAAAGAGAAGGTAACGAAGAAATTTTACCGACTGATTGAAAAAGCGTTCGAAATACCCAAACCCCGCCGGGCAACCAGGCCCTCAAAAGCATCGGTAGAAGAACGCATCACCAGCAAAAAAAAGAAGGGTGACACGAAAGCGGGCCGTAAAAAGGTGGATTACTGAGTTTGGCTATTCAGTAATCCACTTTCTTACAGCCCGCTTTCAGTCAATGCAGCACTACAATTCCCGGATCTTGATATCCCGGTACCAGACGCGCTCTTTGGGACTGTGGTTTTGCAGGGCTATTTTGCCTTTGGCGTGGGGCGTAGCATACGCCCAGTCAGCAAATTTGCTTTTGGCAACCATGGCTTTCCATTCATTGGTACCGTACATATAGTCCACCACTTTTTTTCCGTTCAGGAAATGCTCGACGTGGTTATTATTCACCACAATCCGTCCCTTGTTCCACTCGCCGGGTGCTTTGACAACGGTAAAATCTGAGGGGGGCATTACGTCGTAATTGGCACCCGTCATCTGGGTATCCTTCAGCTTGTAAAGTTTCCCTTCGCCGTCCAGATAGCCTTTGTCATCAATTACCTGGTACTCAGGCCCCGACATATAAGTCGACTTGATATCGGGGCTGTCGATGATTTTGTACACGACGCCACTGTTGCTGCCTTTAGGGATTTTGAATTCAAACTCCAGTTCAAAATTTTCGTATTCTTTATCAGTCACCAGGTCGCCACCGGTTCCGTCGGGGGTCATGGTGCCATCTTCAACGGACCAGCCAACAACGCCGTCCTTATGATAGCTGTGCCAGCCTTTTATCGTTTTTCCATCAAAAAGGGAAGTCCACTTGGGTGGGAACGTGAAGGAGAACGCTATTAGGCAGAATAGCACCCCTAATGGAAGTAGTCGTTTCATCGAGTTCAGATTTTTGTGTTAAAGGTATACAAAAACATAACGCGGTCAGAAAAGAGCATATTGTCTCTTGCTGACCGCGTTGCATCGAGATGAATCAGATTTTTAGGTAGCCATATCGCGGGCCGCTTCGGGGTCATTATATTTTCGGTCCAGTCCTTCGGTTGATTTCTGATCGGAGCGGTCCGGGCCAGATACCATATCCTGCGCCATTATACTACTCTCGTCGGTCATTTCGCGGGGCATATTCCGGGCTTCCTTCGCTTCTTCCGGACGCTCACCGGGTTTATGCCCGGCGTTGTCTTTGGCGTTTACATCGTACGGACGGGCGGAGTCGCCGGTGTTTGGTTTCACCTGCATACCCTCTTCCGAACCGGGTTCGGCTGTAACTCCCTCGTCCAGCCCTTCATACTTCGTTTCAGGTACAGCCCCATCCGGTTTTGGACCGTTGGTTGGCACCACACCGGGAGTAGCCGAGGTGAACGCAAACGTTTGCGCGTTGATCTCATGCGAGCGGTCGGGCTGGTCGGGTTCCTGAATTTCGGGAGCTATGGGATTGGGTGAACCCGGTAGGTCTGGAATTTCCGGTCCCGGCATAGGCGGAGCGGGGGGCGTTTCGGGAATACCCGGAACGGGTTGCATTGGGTCAGGGCTACCCGGCGTCGCCGGAATCATATCGCCCTTGGGCTGACCACCACCTATAATATTCCAGCCACCGAACGAATTAGTTGGGGTTGATTTATTGTTTTTTTTTGACGGTTCCCCCGGCGCATCTTCCGATGGCAGGCCCGTATTTACCGTGGCACCAGCATCTGGATTCCCCGTAATTTCGGCTACGGCAATGGCGGATTCGGCATTGGTTTCGTCCATTGTCTCATTACCAAGGCCTTCACCAGCCTGGAGGGCTGCTTCTGAGTTTTCGTATGTCTTCCCGCGCAGTTCATCGCCCTGAAGGCTACGTTCTACGTCGGAACTGTATCGGTTTTTGAGCTGACCGTCTACAACATCGTCTTCCGTATTGCCGATGGGTGTTAATTTGCCATCAACGAGTTTAACCATATTTGTTTCGGCCTGGTCGGCCCCGAACATAGCTTCCGCATTTTCGTTCGAAACCAGGTTAGCCTGTTGAGCGCCATCGCTAAGGGTTGAATCTTCCATAATTGTAGTGTCTGTTCTTTTGGTATAGGGAAAACAACCGGGAACCGAAAAGGTTTTTGGCGGCTAACGCGGACAGAAATTCGGATCACTTCAGGGCATTGAAAAGGATTTCGGCGGGGTGCAATGCTTTACGGCCCGTTCCGTCCTTTATCTGGTGGCGGCAACTGGTCCCTGCGGCCGAAATGATGGCATTTTCGGCCTGGCGAACGGCGGGAAACAACACCAGTTCACCAATTTGCATCGACAGGTCATAATGTTCTGCTTCGTAGCCAAAGGAACCAGCCATGCCACAACAGCCCGATGGAATCAACTGGACGGTGTAGTTTTGGGGCAGTGACAGGACTTTTTTGACCGGTATCATACTGGACAAAGCTTTCTGATGGCAGTGGCCGTGTACTTTTACGAGTTGGGCATCGGTGGTGAATACCGTACGGTCGATTCGCCCGGCATCAGCCTCGCGGGCCAACCATTCTTCAAACAGAAAAACGTTTTTGGCCAGTCGTCGGGCATCCTCTTTCAACTCAGCCGGAACTAGGTCGGGATATTCATCGCGGAAGGTCAGGATGGCCGATGGTTCCAGACCAATCAGGGGCATTTCGTCCGTAACCAGGTCTTTGAGTAGCGTCACATTCCTGATGGCGAGTCGCTGGGCCTCTTTCACCAATCCCTTCGACAAATACGTCCGGCCACTTTCAACGTGGTTGGGAAGGCTAACCGTGTACCCCAAACGCTCTATGAGCTGCGTGGCTTTCTGTCCAACCGCTACATCGTTGTAGTTGGTAAATTCATCGCAAAAGAGAAGGATTGAGTTGGATGGCTCCCGCCCGGCGGCCCGGTAACTCTCCACTCCCGCCCGGCGGCCCGGTAACTCCTCACTCCTTGAAGAAAACCACTTCCTTAGCGTTATCTTCCCCAATTCGGGCATACTCCGATTAGGGTGAAAACCAACGGCCCGGTTGGCCATTCTGCTCAGTGCGGAGGAGCCGTAAAAGCCGTTGTACGCCCAGGGGGCCAAACTGGCCAGCGACATCAGTTTGGTGAAGTTGCCCACCAGCCTCGCCCGGATCGGAATGCCGTTTCTTTCGTACTGCTGCTGCAAAAATTCGGCTTTCATTTTTGCCATATCGACACTAGACGGACATTCTGCTTTGCAGGCTTTACAGGATAAACACAGGTCCAGTACGTCTTTTGCGGCTTCGTAATCGTGGTCGGTGGGGGTGTCCTGATTGCTGTAGAAATGTCGCAGTATATTGGCTCTGGCGCGGGTGGTATCGCTTTCCCGACGGGTAGCCATGTAACTGGGGCACATCGTTCCACCCGAAATTTCGGTTTTGCGGCAATCGCCGGAACCGGAGCATTTTTCGGCCAGTTCCAGCAATCCACCTTCGTTCGAAAAATCGAAGGTGGTTTTAGGTTGGGGAAGTACCACATCCACCACGTAGCGCAGGGATTCGTTCATGGGCGGGGTGTCCACTACCTTACCCGGATTGAATACGTTGTGCGGGTCCCAGAGCGCTTTTACGTCTTTGCATAACAGGTAGTTTTTCGGGCCGAGCATAAAGGCGATGCACTCGCCCCGCAGGCGACCATCGCCGTGTTCACCAGACAGCGAGCCGTTGTACTGTTTGACCAATTGCGCCGTATCCATCAGCAACGACCGGAAATCGGCACGCCCCGCCGACGTTTTGAGATTCATCAATGGTACAGCGTGGATTTCACCCGCCCCCGCGTGGGATGAGAGTTGCAGCCGTAGCCCGTACTTTTCCCGGGCCATCCGGTCAAGGTCGTCGATAAAGTCCGGCAGGTCGAGTACATCCACCGCTGTATCCTCAATAACGTTTACTGGTTTTTCGTCGCCAGTAACGTTGTACATCACACCAAGCCCCGCCTTGCGCAGTGCCCAGGGCTTTTTGGTTTCTTCATCGAACAGAATAGGATACGTGTAGCCCAGACCTTTTTCGATCAACTCTGCCACGAAGGCTTCAGCCCGCCGGGTAACGGCTTCCACCGTATCGTCGAAAAACTCGACCATCAGAATCGCCTTCGGGTCACCCTCCACGAAGGTGCGGTTCTTGCTTTGCTCGATATTTGTTTTAGTCTGTTCCAGAATGTAATCGTCCACCAGTTCGGATGCCGAACAGTTATGTGCCAACGCCACCAGATTTGCTACCAGCGATTGCCGAATGGTGGGGAAGTGGGCGCAAACCAGCGCAATTTCTTTGGGAGGCAACGGCAGCAGATTCAGTTTGGCCTCGGTAATGAAGCACAACGTTCCTTCCGAACCGGCAATCAGGGAGGCAAAGTTGAATTGCGATTCCGTTCGTTCCGTCAGGGGGCGAATTAATTCGCCCCCTGACGGAACGAACGGAATCGCAATTCAACTTTGCCTCCCTGATTGCCGGTTCGGAAGGAA
>JBBSTD010000010.1:0-93160 GCA_038236215.1 Cytophagales bacterium
AAAATGACCTCCAGTCGCTATTTTTTACGAGAACAATCAACATACATAAGTAATCAATTGTGATACATTTGACTACTTGCATTGCCTGTTACCACACTGGAACCCGATCAAAACAAGCCTATGATGAGCCATGCAACAAAGCCATAATCTATATAAATTAAGGAACACAGAAAGGGATATTAGTTCAAATCTAATTAAAGCAATTTCAAGCCTATGTATGCCAAGACAAACAGGCGCAAGAGTGAAGGCTGTAGTTACTTATAACTTTGATGACTTATTAGAAAGAGAACTTGAAACAAAATCGATCAGATATCATAGCATCTATACAGAAAATGAATTATCCGACCCTGATGAACTTCCTGTGTACCATGTGCACGGATTTTTGCCAGAAGACAAAACAAAATATACTGCACTTGAAAAAAGCACATTAGTTTTTTCTGAAGAAGGATATCATCAAATTTACTCAGATTCCTATCACTGGTCTAACTTAGTTCAATTATATAATTTAAGAGAAAATAATTGTTTAATGATTGGGTTATCAATGACTGATCCTAACCTTCGAAGACTATTGGAGATATCAGCAAGAAATATTGAACAGCCAAGACATTTTGCATTTATGCAAAGACTAACACTCGACGAATTTTGCCACTCAAAAAGTAACGAAAAGGAACAAAACCAAGTTATTGACAATATCAAAGCCGCAGAAATATTTCTAAATAGACATCACAAATTAAATGAAGAGCTTATGAAGGAATTGGGCGTTATTATTATTTGGTTTACTTCCTTTGATGAAATTCCTTTGATTATAAATAGAGTTAGCAACGAATAAAAGCTGTGCCTAACATGGGGTTTTGCAATATTGGGGCATAACGTTGTAATCTTTATCTTTAGCAACATGGCAGCATTTGTTCAGGCAGGACAATCATCAGTGGGCTTTTGGTTGTTATCTTGTACATTTTTTTTCAATCGGCAGCGGTTCCGGGATTGACGTTTTTCAAATTCCCCAACATCGCAAAGCCCTATTCGTTGCAGCTAAAAAGTGGACGAACAAAACAATACACAAACAGATATCACTTCCACGAACACCACAATCCCAAAAGTAACGGGCATTGGTGGCATCTTCTTTTTTTCTGACAATCCGGAAGAAATCAGAGCGTGGTACGCCAAAAACTTAGGGTTCGACATCAATGCCTGGGGTTCGGCGAGTTTTGACACCCGGGACGTTGACCGTCCCAATGAGGTACACGCGCTGCAATGGAGTCCGTTCAAAAAAGGAGATGGGTATTTCGCTCCCTCAACCAAGGACTTCATGATTAACTACCGCGTCCGGCATATCGAAGCCCTGGTCGATCAACTCCGGGAAAACGGCGTTACCATCCTCGACGACATCACGTCCTACGGCTACGGTAAATTCGTCCACATCATGGACACCGACGGCAATAAGATCGAACTGGGGGAACCCTGACTGGTCTCAGTTACACGGGTTTTAGGATAAACTGGCTAACCCTAACCCGGATTATGGATGGACAATCAACTCACTTTTGATGCCGCCGTGCCAACACAGGCAACGATAGGGCCATAGATTCAACCTTATTCGTTGATTGACTAGGGAAACTATTACTCGGACAAGCGGCCGAGATGGCAGGATTGACCAAACTTGGAACTTAGTAACATAATAGACATTCAACAACATGGGACAATACAAAGCAAACTCAACTGATTCTCGAAATTTCAGTCTTACATTCGACGATCAAAATCTGGGAGAATTAATTTATAAAAAGTGGTATTCTTTTGAAGCGGAAATCATACTGTTTGACGGTGCAACTTATCAACTGGAACCCGTAGGGTTTTGGAATACAACAATCGAATTAAAAGATGACACCCAAACTTTATTAGAATTTACAATGGGTTGGAAAGGAATTATCATCAAAACCTTTTTCGACAGCAAGGAAGACACTTTTTTACTGGCACTGAGTGGGCTTTTGAGTAGTAAGTTCGTCCTGATCGATACGAATAAGACGGAATTAATGGCCGCAGAAACAGCCTTCAAATGGAGTAAGCTCAGCTTTGATTACACCATTGAAACAACCCAACAGTTTGACAACTTTAACAACAAGGCGTTATTACTACTAACAATAGTACATTGTATAAACTACTACATGACAGTGATTGGTGCGGCTGCCTAAAATAACAAATAACCAAAAACACACCCGAACCGCTTATAAGGCTTGACTATATTACAAAGCCAGAACAAACAGCAAAATGGAAGAAAACAACAATCCACTCTTGTGCGATCCCATTGAGGGTATTTGCGAAATGCCGGGTAGTGCAGCGCATGAGGAAATTACCATTCAGCATACACAAAAGACCATCAAGGTCATTTATTTCACAGACCCCATTTGTTCTTCCTGTTGGGGCATAGAGCCGCAACTGCGGAAGCTGAAACTAGCCTACGGAAACAGCCTGGAGTTCGACTATCGCATGGGTGGTCTGTTGCCGGACTGGAGTTACAACAGCGGGGGAATCAGCAAACCGTCTGACGTGGCTAGTCATTGGGACGAAGTAAGCATCCACTACGATATGCCGATTGACGGAGATGTTTGGCTGGAAGATCCTTTGTCGTCTTCCTATCCGCCTTCCATTGCCTTCAAAGCCGCCCAAATGCAGGACAGTAAAAAAGCGATTCTGTTTTTGAGGGAGATACGGGAAATGGTTTTCCTACAGAAAAAGAATATCACCAAATGGGAACACATAGCCACGGCTGCCAGGCAAGTCGGGCTGAATGCTGACCAACTGAAAACGGATTTCGAGGGGGAAGCAAAAATACGTTTCGACGATGATTTGAACCTGGCAAAACAGCTTGGCGTAAGAGGTTTCCCGACACTGTTCTTTGTTGACAATTCAGGCAATACAGAGAAAGTATACGGCACAAAACCGTATACCTTATATGAAAAAGCCGTTTTAACACTAAATCCATCCGCGTCCAGGAATGAATACAGCGAAAACTGGGAGGCTCTTTTCGCAGCATACCAGTCGCTGACGGCAAAAGAGTTTTCAGAACTTTCGGGCATGCCAAGACAGGAAAGCGAAACGTTTTTGAACGAACTTTCCAGCAACGGAGAGTTGGCTAAACTAACGACAAAGAACGGAGCCATCTGGAAACAAGAGACGGTCAACCGCTAACGCCGGTTTGGCATGAGCGGGAATAACGTCCTCCATTCAACAGTTTTTCACGAACTTGACCTGTTTACGTTCTGTAAAAAGTAGTAGAAAGGCTTTCTCATAAAAACTCGCAGTCTCGAAGTGGCGGTATTTTATAGAAAGCTTTGCTTACTGCGCGATGCTCCAAACGTTAACTGCCCGTTCGTTGAAGCACCCTATGAAACTTGCACATGGGCCAACTTTTTGTAGCGTTGAACTATGAAAAGACGCCATTGGTCCCATCCTGCCCGGCAAGTGTAAACCAGTCTATGTACACCAGCCCGGCTCCCCGAACGCGAAGTTGTGAATAGGATGGCTGTTGCTGTATTCGAAGCGCAGGGGTGGGTCGACAGGAAGAGTTGCTGACAGCAATCATAGGCGCACCCTCGAAGCCAACAGTTTCAACTAGCTTTCTTTCTGACTAAAATTTGCGAAACCGATTAGTTGCGCACATATTTGCAACCGATTGGTTGCTTACATATAATTATAAACAGCATGAGACGAGATATTTTCCAGGCCATAGCCGACCCGACAAGACGGGCCATTATTACCCTGATTGCCTTGCAGGCAATGACACCAAACGCCATTGCCGACAACTTCAATACTACCCGGCAAGCGGTTTCCAAACACCTTCGCATACTCACAGAATGCGAACTCGTGAAACAGGAACAACAAGGCAGGGAAATTTACTACTCCCTCGAAGTTGAAAAAATGAAAGAGGTTGATGAATGGGTAAACCAGTTCAGAAAGATTTGGGAAACCCGATTCAGTCAACTTGACAATGTATTAGCAACCCTTAAACAGGAGAAAAAATGAACAACGATACACTAGTTGATTTCACTGTTGACAAAACAACAAAAACGGTATTCTTTACCAGAGAATTTGCCGCCGACCGTTCGCTGGTTTGGGATGCGTTTACCAAACAGGAAATTCTTGACCAATGGTGGGCACCTAAACCCTGGTCCTCAAAAACAAAATTCATGAATTTTGACGTTGGCGGACAACGGTTTTATGCCATGGTAAGTCCGGAAGGACAGGAGCGTTGGTCGATTCAGACGTATACGTCCATTACGCCAAAGACCAACTTCACCATGTTGACTGCCTTTGCGGACAAGGATAAAAACCCTGAATTACCGGGTTCTGACTGGAATATGAATTTCAGTGAGCAAAACGGAACCACGAAAGTCCGCATTACCATTTACAACGAATCCCTTGCCCGTTTAGAGGAGATGATTGACATGGGCTTCAAGGAAGGAGTTGCGATGATAATGAAAAATCTGGAAGAATTACTGGCAACTTCATCGCAACGACAGTAGAGAGAAAAACGGCTGCTACCAAAAGGATTTGTGCCATTGGGGCTTAACGGAAGCACAATCACCCATGGCACAAATCCAGGCGGCCCTGCCAATAGTTAGCCCCAACAACGCAGCGGATAATTCAGACGGGAAACCAGCATTTTCAACGCCGAAAGCAGCGATACCCTGAACGCTACGATGACAGACTCCAGCTTGCTGGAGTCGATGAAAAATACGGGAGTCACCAGCGGCCCCGTGGTGAACGGGCTGAATAGAGGTGAAACCCCGCAAGTTTCCGGTTACTAAATAAACGCTGGAAAAGTCTTATAATCAGCCTTTTGACCGTAACTTAGTAGCAGTTTCGGCCTGGGCTTGACACGCTTTTTAAACGGGTGCAGGAAGTCCCACCCGGTGGCGGTTAGTTTAAAATACACCCAACTTGCAGGATAAATGACATTTCTATACACCGCGCGACAGGTATTCAACCAATCCACCGAAAAGTATGGAAAGACATGGTACGATTATATTGGCTGGGGTCAGCCAACTCATTTAACCGAAGTTGTTTCGCTCGACGGGTCCCTGAACGGCCTTGTACCTGAGCTGGAATACAGGGATGCCGACCACTGGAATTTCATTTATACAGATGGCAGTTTCATAACCGATCTTTTTACGTCACCCGACTATATACTACGTAAAACCAATACTGGGAGCCGGTTCAATTTGTTGGCCGTGGTTATCAACCCGGAGCAGGATTGCAAACATGTTCTCCTGGCCGGGTACGAATTTGTAGGGTACGACCTGCTGGAAAAGGTGTATTATAGCGTAAGCGCCCTAACGAATTGCTTTGGTCTGGACGGAACACCTTCGCCAACGGATATAAACAAATACGGACTACTCGATGATTATCAGCTAACCTTCGTCATTCAGAAAAGCCTTTTTGACAATAACCCAACAGTAGATCACGCAGACACGAATATTATAGCCATCTGGCGGCACAAAACAATCGGTCGATAGGTATAGTGGCAATCAACCGAAGCGAGGGCAGGCTTCACAGGGGTAATTTAAGGAGGCAACGAAGAATATAAACGAGGTAATCCTCATTTTTGAAGCCAAATGCAGTAGTTGCCAGCTTTGACAAAGGTCAAAGCTGGCTGCCCGGCCAATCCCTTTTTGCCAAATGGCAACTACCGGTAGACAGCCGATGGTTACCTTGCGCTCATGAACCAGTTGATCGAGTACATCCTTCAGTTCGGGAGCCTGAACCAGCAGCAAATCGACCTGATTTCCAGAAAGGCCACTGAGTTGACCCTGCCCAAAGACGCGTACTTTTCGGAAGCGGGGAAAGTGTCCCGACAGGTCGGCTTCATCATGGACGGCATTACGCGGGTTTGTTATTACAACAACAAGGGCGAAGAAATTACCAAGTATTTCATTGAAGAGAACAACCTCGTCGTGGACCTCAGCAGCTTCGACAATGACATTCCCTCCTCGTCCTACGTGCAGGCCGTTACCGACTGCAAAATAATCGTTTTTTCGAAACAGGATTGGGAAGATCTGCTGAATACCATTGTCGGCTGGGAGGCTATGGTTCGTAAAATTATTTCGAAAGCCCTGCTTCAAAAAGTAGCCCGAATAAGCCCGCTGGTTTCGGAAGATGCCACTACGCGCTACCTGAGTTTTATGGAACGGTACCCTAATCTGATCAACCGCATCCCCCTCTCCTATCTGGCCTCTTACCTGGGCATGACCCAATCGTCACTGAGCCGCATCAGAAAAAACATCGGCTGATTCGCTTTTTGCCAAATGGCAACTGATTTCCTATTCGAATGGGCAACCTTTGCCTCATCAATCAAAACAGAAGCAACATGCAATCAGTACTAATCACCGGCGCCAATAGAAGCATTGGCCTGGAAACAGCCAAACAACTGTCAGAAAAAGGGTTGTTCATCTACATAGGAAGCCGCGACCTTACCAAAGGAAACGCAACAGTGAAGGAGCTAAACGAAGCCGGGTTCCAGAATCTTAAAGCCATTGAAATCGACGTTACAAAGCCCGATACCATCCTGGCGGCCAAAAACATTGTGGAACGGGAGCAGGGCAAACTGGACATATTGATCAACAACGCCGGTATCAGCAAAGGATTTCCCGAAAGCGCCCTGACCACTTCCATTCAGGACATTCAGGACGTGTTCGACACTAACTACTTCGGCACCATCAGCGTTACCCAAATTTTTCTGGACCTGCTCAAAAAGTCGGAAAGACCCCGCATCAGCAACATCACGTCCGGGCTTGGGTCACTCACCCTCCACAGCGACCCAACCTGGAAATACTACGAGGTTAAACTGGCAAGCTACGTACCCTCGAAGGCCGCGCTGAACGCCTTCACCATTCTGCTGGCGTACGAACTGCGCGACTTGCCATTCAAAGTAAACGCCATTGACCCCGGCTACACCGCCACCGATTTCAACCACCACAGCGGTCCCGGAACCGTGGAGAGTGCCGCTGCTTTCATCATCAAACACACCCTGACGGACGCCGACGCCCCAACGGGAAAGTTCTTCAGTAATGATATAGAGGACGAAACAGAAGTGAGTTCCTGGTAAAAAAGTAGCCTGAAATAGCCCCAGCCAGCCGGTCAGTAGTCAATAAAAATCCCTTATCCAGTAGATCGGATAAGGGATTTTTTATTGACTACGACCGACTATTTCAGAATCGGTTCGAGAGCGTCCCGGTTTTCGTTGAGCCATGCGTGGATGTCCGTCACAATTTCCCGGATGCTCAGTTCGGGTTTCCAGCCGGTTAGCTTCGTTACGTTGGTATTGTCCGTTATGTACAGGCGGATATCGGCTGACCGGTTCTCGGTAATCTGTTTGATGGGAATGGTTTTACCCGTTACCTCCTGACAAATCCGGGTCAATTCCTGAAGGGACGCACTGCTTTCTACCCCGCCCCCGGCGTTCATAATTTCCCCATTTACCTGGTCGAGGTGGTGAAGCTGCCAGTCGATCAGGCGGTACAAGTCGGCAATGTGGAGCATGTCGCGGGTTTGTTTGCCCGTTCCGCCGTAGCCGATATAGGCCAGTGGCTGTTCAAAATAGTGTTTGGCAATCCAGAGCACCATCACCCCCTGATCGACCTTCCCCATCTGCCAGGGGCCGGTAATGACGCCACAGCGGTTAATGACCGTTTTCAGGCCATAAAACTCGTTGTACTCCTGAATGAGCAGTTCCGAGGCCAGTTTGGTAGTGCCGTACAGCGACCGTGCGCCCGTGAGCGGAAAATCTTCGGCAATTCCTTTGGCCGATACGCCCGGCACCGGTTGCTCATCCGTCAGCACAAAGCGCGTGTCGGCTTCGGCGTAGTTGAGGGCTTCGATGGTTTTGATCGGGTACACGCGGCTGGTCGACAGGAAAATGAAACTAGCCTTGTGTTTCAGCGCGTAATTGAGGCAGTTAACGGTCCCGAACAGGTTGGTGTTGATCAGGTAATCGGGGGTGCCGTCCAGCCCTGCCAGCACCGAGGGTTCGGCTGAGGCTTCGATGACGGTATCCACGGCGGGCAGCGCATCAAAATCCTCCTTGTTCCGAATATCGCCGTGCAGGAATTCGATACCAGCCGCTTTGAGCCGCGAAAGGCTCAGTTCCGACCCGCGCCGTTTGAGGTTATCGAGCGCAAAGATCTCGTAGTGTGGGTAATTCTTTTTTAGTGAGATCGCCAGTGACGAACCAACAAATCCGGCCCCGCCGGTGATGAGAAGTTTCATAAATTATAAAGAGTGAAAGAGTGAAAGAGCGAAAGAGCGAAAGAGTTGCGCCAGCTATTTACTCTTTCATTCTTTCGCTCTTTCGCTCTCTACGTTGTTATCCGTTTCAATTGTACATTTTCGACCGGGCGGATAACCAGGGGTACTTTTTCTATTTTCACCGAACTACTGTCCAGTCCGAACCAGCGATCTTCGGGCGTGGTGAAGCTCTTGATGCTGAAATAAATACTCATGATTATGCGCTCGGTGGTTGGAAGTTCATTTTCGAACGACAGAAACTTCTCCAGAACCACAAAGCGAAAGTCCCCAATTACGTTCTGACGGCTGAGTGATTCGTAGCGGCTGGTGATGTCCACTTCTTTATTCTTCACCATGTCTTCAATCACTTTGCGGAAGAACAGGTTAATGCGCTGCTCCACCCGGAAGCCCAGTTTAAATGTCACTTTATAGGCATCGTCGGGCGCAATGGTATTCACTTTGTACTCCATTGTGTACGGATCGTCCGTGGTATCGACGTGAACGAACCAATAGATATCGGCCCGTTTGGGTCGCTTCTGGAAGATGGAGTAAATTATTTTCGACTCTATTTCCGACTGCCGGGCCGCATTGCTCATAAATACGATGTGCGTGGCATATTTGGGAATGCTGATATCCCGACTGAGTTCTTTGATGGCCTGCGTATACTGGTCGATTCGGACATACTCGGTCAGGCGTAGTTTGATCTGGAACGCCCTTAACCAGACAATCATCACAAAAGCCATGGCACCCGCAATCAGGATAGATACCCAGCCGCCGTGCGTGAATTTAGCCAGGTTGGCCACCAGAAAACAGCTTTCAATGGCCAGATAGAACACCAGGAAAAAGGCAACAAACCAGGCATTGTATTTATGCGAGTACATGTAGTAACTGAACAAAACAGTACTCATCATCATGGTTAGGGTGATGGCCAGCCCATAAGCGGCCTCCATGCGCGATGATTCCTGAAAATACAGTACTACTCCAATACAACCCGCAAAGAGCAGCCAGTTGATACTGGGCACGTAGAGTTGTCCTTTTTGATTGGACGGGTACCGAAGGCGAACTTTAGGCCAGAAGTTAAGCCGGATGGCTTCGCTGATGAGCGTATAGGCCCCCGTCAGCATGGCCTGACTGGCAATAACCGTGGCAGCCGTTGCAATGCAAATACCGATGATCAAAAACCAGTCGGGCATGAGTGAATAAAACGGATTCCGTTCGCCCAGTGACTGTCCGACAAGGCTTTCCACAAACGCTCCCTGTCCAAAGTAATTAAGCATCAGGCAGGTTTTCACGTAAACCCAGCTAACCCGAATATTAGACCGGCCACAGTGTCCCATATCGGAATAGAGGGCCTCGGCACCCGTTGTGGACAGAAAAACGGCCCCCAGCAACCAGAATGCGCCAAGCGTTTCGGTCAGAAACCGGTAGCCATACATGGGGTTAAGCGAGGCAAGAATCGTTATATCATCAAATATATGGATAAGCCCCAGTGTGCCCAGCATCGTAAACCAAATCAGCATGATGGGGCCAAAGGCGGTCCCTACCACACTGGTCCCGAATGTTTGTATGAGGAACAGGAAGGCCAGAATACCAATAACGATGGGTACAGTCGGAATATCCGGATAAAGGATACGCAACCCTTCTACCGCCGACGAAACCGAAATAGGCGGAGTAATAATGCTATCGGCCAGCAGGGAACTCCCGCCAATAATGGCCGGGATGGTGAGCCACTTGGCATGGCGTCGGACCAGGGCGTAAAGGGCGAAGATGCCCCCCTCCCCCCGGTTGTCGGCCCGAAGAATCAGGATGACATATTTGAAGGTAGTTTGCAGCGTTACGGTCCAGAAAATGCAGGAGAGGGCTCCCCGAACAACGCTAGACTGAATGGGCGCGGTAGTACCCACAACCGAACGAAAAACATACAGGGGCGATGTGCCAATATCACCGTAAATAATACCCATTGCTACCAGCAAACCGGCAGCCGAAACGGCATCCATGTGTTTCTTATCTTCCATATCCAGGCTTGAGCCTTATCGCTTTTAGGCGGGTAAAAACCGCGCAAAGATAGCCGATGTTTGGATTAGTTATCCCTGCCCCGCCCTAAAGTTATCAGGGCAAAAAAGCACACAAATCGGGCCACACCCACCTATGAACTCACGGCCGGAATAAAACCAAACCTTTTTTTTGACCGTACATATGATGCCTATCCAAAGAGTGAGTCTATAGATGGGTCCTATTATGGGTTTTGTTAATTAGGTGAGTCCGGCAGATGGCCTGTTCTATAGACGGGCCATCTCTTTTTTGTTTATACCCTTACCCTCATCAATACAGCCACTTAGCCCCTTTTTTGATGAGCTCCGGCAGGTGACTGCCAATCTTATCGACCCAGATGGATTTGTTGACCCGGCTGGCCGTAGGATACGGATAAGTTTTATTGAAGAAATCTCCCGCCGTCAGGCCTTTTTGCTGCGCCAGGATAAGCTCCTGAATCAACTCCCCCGCTTTTGGTGCAATAATAGTTCCCCCTAAAATTTTTGGGCCGAAGGGATTTATGCCCGATGGGCTGACGAATAAAATCATCCGGGCGTATTCGTAATCTTCAATGACAGCCCGGTCGTCGTGGGCGAAATCGTAGTCGATGCGTTCGTACTCTTTCCCATTCTTTTTCAGGTCTTCTTCCTGAAAGCCGAACGTGGCCACTTCGGGATCGGTGAAGGTGACCCACGAAAAATGGTCGTACGTAAGTTTTTTCTCGAACACGCCGGGCGTTATGAAATTAGTGACCACAATGGATGCCTGTAGCTCGGCACCGTGCGAGAACAGGCGCTGTCCGGCTGGTGCGCCAGCGGCTGCATCGCCAACGGCAAAGACGTGTTTGTTGGTAGTCTGGAGGTAGTCGTTGATCTTAAGGCGCCCTTTATCATCCAGGTCAATTCCGGCAGCGGACAGCTTCAGGGCATCGTACTGAGACGTGCGCCCAATGGCTACCAGTACCACATCGAACGGAATAGTATCCGTATGGCCGTTTTTGGCCTTTATCTCCGCCGTATTTACATCGGGGAAGGCGGTCACTTTCCGCTTTAGCCTAAACGTGATTCCTTCTTTCTCCAATCGCTGTTGCAGCAGTTCAGACACTTCCGGCAGTTCTTTGTCCAGAATACGATCTTCGGCTCCTACTACGGTTACGGCACTACCCAACCGCCCAAATGCCTGGGCCATCTCGATACCAATGGGCCCCGCCCCCACAATGAGTAGTCGTTTGGGCAGGGTTTTCAGCGAAAAGATGGTTTGGTTGGTGTGCAGTTTACCCGGCACGTTCGCTACGGCGTCCAGCCCGTCGGCTTCAAGTTGGCGGGGTACGGAACCCGTACAGAGCACAATGTTTTTGGCAGTCGCCCGCATCGTTTCCCCATCGTTGAGCGCCACTTCAATCTCGGTTTCGCCCACAAAATGAGCCACCCCCAGGGCTACGTCGATTCCTTCCGTTTCGCGCAGATAGCGGGCACTTTCGTGCGCCCGGATGATGTCCTGCCGCTCCCGAACGTACTGCATCACCTCCACCACGTTGACCTCACCGGTGGCTTTCACGCCGAACCGGTCTACGCTCCGGGCATGGTGGACCTGCTTGCTAACGTGGATGAGGGCCTTACTGGGCACGCAGCCGTCGTTCAGGCAGTCGCCCCCAATTCGGTGATCAGCTTTTTCTACAATCAGTACATTGAAACCGAGCCGTTTCATGGATATACCTACGCTGAGTCCGGCCGATCCGGCACCAATAACCAGTACGTCGTAGTGGTTCATGTAGTAGTTGGTTTGTTGCTTACTTATTCTTTTTAAAATCAAGCAGCGTTCCCTTTAGAGTCGTCACAAACTTGCTTTGCTGGAACATGGGGTTGTTATTCTTATCCAGAATCTTACACCGGAAGGTAATTTCATAGGGTGTATCTTTCTTATCGAACAGGGCTTTGGGTAGTAACCCGAGGGCTTTGCCTGGCTTCACAGTCATTGGAAACACCACGGGCGTCGTCGCTTCTTTTTTTACCAGAACTGGGTCGGCCTGTGCCCCTTCGGCAATTTCTTTCCCGTCAATAACTACGGTGTAGTGCAGGTCGGTAACGTTGTAGGGTAACTTGTTTTTGTTGATGATATTGACTTTTGCCGCTACATCCATCGCTTTCAGACTCAGTTTGCCGTAGTCGATGTCTTCTACGGTAAATTGCAGAATGTGATAGGTAGGCAGTCGGCGGGTCTGGTCGATGTTAATTTTCTTTTCGCCCAGAATCGGCACGTCCGTATCGAACGAAATACGAAGCCGGTAGTCAGCACTATCGACCTTCCGCCGGTCGAGGTCATTGAGCAGAGCCGTCATTTTTTTCGCTTTCAGTTTAGCGGGCAGTGCAATAACCGTACTGTCCTGCGCTTTCACTGACACTACCTTCTCATAAGACTCTTTAACCAGCTCCTGATCGTTGATGTAGAACGAGTAATCGACATTACGCCCTTTCAGGGCAACGGGCAGTGGATTGTCGAGGAGAAGGTGCATGTTCATCGTAATCTCATCGTCGGTGATGTTCTCGAAGTCAAACCGGCTTAGTTCCAAGCGGGGTTTGAGGGTTCCATCGTACGCACCGCCCTCGGCTTCTGCGTTATTTTTCAACCGATTGTAATAGATATAGGCGCCAAGAATGCCGATAAACAGCAGTCCGAGCGCAATAATCCAGCCCTTTTTCATTGTGTCGTGTCGCGTGTATGTGTTGGGTGAGTAACGGCCAAACTTGGCTAAGTGTTTATACACGAATTGGCGTGCTTCCCGGTCAGGCAACCGGAACGGATATCCGAATAGTTGTCCCCTGATTGTCGGCCGACGTTACCTGATACGTGCCTTTCACGAGCGTGACCCGCTGATTGATATTGACCAAACCATGGCCCTCCAGTGAGTGATTGTGAACGCGTGTGGGGTCAAAGCCGCGCCCGTCATCGCGATACGTTAGCAACAGGGTATTGGTCTCGTACGTCAGACCGATCAGAACGTGGGTCGCTTCAGCGTGCTTGATCGCATTCTGGAGCAATTCCTGCACAATTCGAAACAGGTTGATTTCGATGCTTTCGGGTAGTTTCTGCGGCACCTGTCGACTGGTAAACGTCACGTTCAGCCGGTGGCTCTCATTCATCAACGCCACCGCATCATCAATGGTACGAACCAGCCCAAACTCGGCCAGGCTGCGCGGGTGCATATCGTGAATGATGCTGCGTATATCCGCAATAGATGATTTAAGCACGGACAGGGAACGACTTCTGACATCATCGACGGCTACGTTGGGTGCGCCGAGCGACGAGAGGTACATTTTCAGCACCGTGAGGTTGGCCCCTACGCCATCGTGCAGTTCTTTGGAGAACCGGTGCCGTTCCAGCTCCTGCGTTCGAATGGCTACGATCAACTCGTGGGCCTGCCGGTTTTTAAGGATAGCAATTCGGTACCGGTAGCCGCCGTACAGCCCTCCTGCCAGCAGCATGAGCATAATTACCAGAAACCAAACTGTGGCCCAGAAGGGCGGCTTAATCAGGATATTCACCGAAGCACCCTGCTCATTCCAGATACCATCGTCATTACTGCCCTTCACCCGAAATACGTAGCTGCCCGGTGGCAGGTTGGTGTAGTTGGCCGTTCGGCGGTGCTGAGCCTGCACCCAGGACGCATCGATACCCTCTAGCTTGTACTGATAGCGATTTTTTTGTGCGTTGGAGAAGTTGAGGGCCGCAAAGGAAAACTCAATGAAATTCTGGTCGGGGTTGAGCGTCAGGTGCGTCTGGTTCGGATTGTAGGCACTGTCCAGCACGGTCAGGGCGGAGATACGAACCGGCGGCACAAACGTATTTCGCTGCATCTGCCCGGTTCTGACGTACGTAACGCCATTGACACCGCCAAAAAATAATGTACCGTCGGTATGTTTGTAAGTCACATTGGTATTGAACTCATTGCTTTGGAGCCCATCCGACACATCGTAGTTTTTGAGCACGCCCTTCGTGGGCGAGAAGCGGGTTAGCCCCTGGTTGCTGCTCAGCCATAAATACCCTTCATTGTCTTTCAGAATACCATAAATAACATCGTTAGGTAACCGAAACGCCATTGGTCCCTTGCTACTCGTAAACTGGCGGGTAACCACATTGCGGGTCAAATCCAGGGCAAACAGGCCACAGTCGGTACCAATCCAGAGGGTAGAACCATCCTGCAACAGCGAGCGGATATTGAGGCAGGCCAGTCCGTTGGCGAGCCTGAACGTGTTAACTTGCTGGGTACGGCGGTTGTAGCGAAGCAGCCCGCTTCCCAACGTTCCGAACCACACAATATCCCGCTCCTGCTGATAGACTAATCGAATATGTTCGGTCGAAATAGCCGCGATAGCGGGCAAATCCTGCCAGCCTTTCCACTGCTTCGTTTGCCAGTCGAAGCGCGTTAGCCCCCCATCGCCCGCTACCCAGATTTCGCTGGTCCGTCCGTTAGTGTCGCTGAGCATGTGGGCTGTGTAGGCGTATTTCTGTTTGCGAGGCCTCGACATCGGGTACACATGAGCCCTGTTTTGGCGGGGATCATACTGCGTAAGTTCGTGCCAGTTAGCAAACCATAGATTGCCCTGAGAATCGGCATCAATCACCCGCACCTCACCGTGCATGGCACTAGCCGCTGGAACGGCCGTTTCAGGAAACGAGGTGATGGTTCCGTCCGGTATCGAATAGCAGGCAAATCCACCGGCTTCGGTGCCAATGTATAGCTGGTTTCCCAGGCCGAACAGCCGGAACACTACGTTATCGGGCAGGCCCTGCGCCGGACTGTCGGTCTGTTGCTGAATCAGCCCGAACGGAAGTCGGTGGGGGTCATATTTGTCGATACCCTGGCTACTACTACCCACCCAGACAATGTCCTGCTCATCCTGATAAAGCAACCATACGAAATTTTCGCGCAGGCTCCGGTGGTTCAGTGTTGAGTGACGAACGTAGGAGAACTGATCAGTATCCGGGTGGTAAATGGCTATGCCCCCCGTGCGGGTACCAATCCAGACGTTGCCAGTTTTGTCGCACAGCAAAGACTCCACCGTATTGCCGCTCAGGTGCCGCGCCGTGCCCCCCTGCACAAAGTGCGTAACGCGCCCCTGCGGGCTGGCCGGATTTTCCAGCCGGAAGGCGCCATCATCGGCGGTACCCAGCCACAAATTTCCGCGTTTGTCGGACAGGAGGTGTTGAAACAGGGAGGCTGTTGTCAGGCGCTGACGAATGGGAATAGCCACAAACGTATCCAGTTCCGAATCGTATCGGTACAATTCATTGAATGTCAGCACCCAAAATTGCCCATCAGGGGTCAGGCAACAACTCTGAATCGTGTTGATAGCGGGTAAGTATTGCCTGATTTTTTTTCGGATCGGGTCGAAGCAAAACAGCCCCTTTGCCTTCGTTTGAATCCAGATACGTCCTCGTTTATCTTCCACCAGCCGGTCGACGGGCAGACTATCGACCGGGTGCCGGATGCCAAACGTTTCCGTAAATCGCCGTATCCGGCCACCTGCCCGGTCGAACAGGTTCAGCCCGGCTCCCGTGCCAATCCAGAGCCGCTGGTGCGAATCAGTCAGCAGGGTCTGCACCAGGTTACTGTTCAGTCCCTGCCCGATTCGGTACACCCAGAACCCGTAGCCATCGAACTGGTTAAGCCCATCCTGCGTAGCAAACCACCGGAAGCCATTATAGGCCGTAACCGCATTGATGGTCCCCTGCGACAGGCCACTCTCCTGCCCGTAATGCTCAAACGTTATTGGCTCGTCCTGCTGCCCAGGCCCGCTCAATTGGGTTGGCTTACTGACCTGCTGAGCATACGTCAGACAGGCAAACAGGAAGCAAAGCGTAGTGAGCGCGTACCGCATAATCCCTCAGGAGTTGTAACGTCAGAGCAACCGTTACTGCAAGCGCCTAATTTACGGTAAATACTCATTCGATGCGCCGTTGGCGACAACTCATCGGCCAGTTGGTCTTTTTGCTAGCTCCGGAGCAATCATTACCTGTACTATAAGGAGTTTTATGGCAGAAATGCCTGCGGTGTAACCTGCCGGAAAAGCGGGTTCTGCTCACTTGTTCGGAATTGTTTTCGGTTTCATTCGATACATGACCTGAAACCGTTAAACTTTTTTGGCTACTGAAGGTCTTACCCTCAATACAACCCGTACCAACGTTATGCGAACCCTACTGGTTAGCCTGTTACTCCTGACGGTTGCCTGCCGCCGTCCGTCTACGCAGTTCTCGGCCATGCTCACCCCCGTCAATCAACCCGACGATTATACCCGCTATCTGAAAGCCGGTGATGAACTGGTAGCCGTAGGCAGTGACCCCGCCTGGTCATTAACGGTCAACCCATCTAAAGGGGTCTTACTCTTTAAACCCCAGTACGGCGATAGCAGTCTCGTTTCCCTTTCCGAAAATCAGATTAGCCGCACGGACGATCCGACCAATGGCGCGTTCGGATACCAGTCGCGGGATGGCCGAATCAAGGTGTCGTTCAGGCCCGATAGTTGCACGGATAAATTATCCGGCCAACGGTATGATTACCGCGTGGATGTGGTGAGTCAGGGTAAAAACGTGGTGGGCTGTGGCGTTTCACTACGACAGTTAGCCTTATTACAGGACATATGGGTACTAACCAATATGCAGGGGGACTCCATTACCGCCGATGGACCAGCCAGGACAATACCCCGTCTGGAGATTTCACTCACCCAGGGACGCGTAACCGGCACTACCGGTTGCAACCAGCTAAATGGACCTGTCATGGCAGATACCCACCAGATTGTGTTTGGGCCACTCGCTACCACAAAAATGGCCTGTATGGGCCCGGACGGTGCGGTAGAAACTAACTTCCTGCGTCTGCTGAACCAGCCAATGACCTACCGGATCGATTCGGACAAATTGACGCTGTACCGGCAGGGCAACCCTGTACTGACCTTTAAAAAAGTCGATTAAATTCAGTTTCAGGCATATTTTAAGCGAATGACTACAGCATGGCATTCGCTTTTTCGTTACTTTTGTTTCTTACTAAAAGCCAATCGAATCCTAAAATAAGTTAAGCATTTTGACTTCGATTAGCGGGTGTGCCAATCAATTTGTATAAATCACAAAACTCTATGATTAACATTAAATTTCCCTCCCGCCTATGGCTGCTGGCGGGCGTGCTGGCAACGGTGGTCTCTGGCGCAGACAACCCGGCCTGGGCACAAACGGCAGCCCGGCGAACGACCGCGGCAAAACCGGCAACGACTTCAAGTCAGGCCCCTCTTGCCTTAAATAAGGTGCTTGTTTTCTCCAAAACAGCGGGGTTTAGGCATAAGTCCATCGAGGTGGGCAAACTAGCTATTATGAAACTCGGTAAGGAAAACGGTTTTGCCGTTGACACGACCGAAGATGCCAGCAAGTTCACTGAAAATAACCTGAAGCAGTACAGCGCGGTTATCTGGCTCAGCACCACCGGCAACGTACTCGACGAAGCCCAGCAGGCGCAGTTTGAGCGGTACATTCAGGCGGGTGGCGGCTACATGGGTATCCACGCGGCTGCCGATACGGAATACGACTGGCCCTGGTATAACCAACTGGCGGGTGCGTACTTCCTGAATCACCCCAAACAGCAGAATGCCGAAATCGACATTATCGATAAAAGCCACCCGGCTACCAAAATGCTGCCCGACGTCTGGAAACGGTTCGACGAGTGGTACAGCTACAAAAGCATTTCGCCCGACATAAAAGTGCTGGGTAAGCTGGATGAGAAAACCTACGAAGGGGGTAAAAACGGGGATAACCACCCGTTCATCTGGTACCACGATTTCGACGGGGGCAAGGCGTTCTATACCGGTGCAGGTCATACCGATGAGTCCTATAGCGATCAGATGTTCTTAGCCCACATTCTGGGTGGTATCAAATCCGTGATGACCACGAGCCTTAAATTCGGACAGGCTAAAACACAGCCTTACCCCGAAGAAAACCGCTTCGACCGCCAGATTCTTACTGCCGGACTCGATGAGCCAACGGAACTGGTGGTACTGGACAACGGTAAAGTGCTGTTCTCCGAGCGGAAAGGCGCTTTGAAACTGTACGATCCCGCCAAAAAATCGGTGAAAGTAGTTGCCAACTTCCCGGTGTTCACCAAGTTTGAATACGGCCTGATGGGGTTGAACGTCGACCCTAATTTCAAGCAGAACAAATGGTTATACGCCTACTACTCGCCTATTACAGGCAACACGGTGGCCGATACCGCCCAACACCTGTCGCGCTTTGTGTACGACGATGTGAAGGACACCCTGCTGCTCAGTACCGAAAAAGTCCTGCTAACCATTCCGGTGAAGCGTGACGGTTGCTGCCACACGGGCGGCTCGATTGCCTGGGATAAGAAGGGCAATTTGTATCTCTCGGCGGGTGACGATACCAACCCATTCAACTCGAAAGGGTTCGCCCCCATCGACGGGCGGCCCGGTCGCCGGGGCTGGGATGCCCGTGCCACGTCGAGCAACACCAACGACCTGCGCGGTAAAATCATGCGGATTCACCCCGAAGCAGACGGCACGTACACCATTCCCGAAGGCAACCTGTTCCCGAAAGGAACGGACAAGGCCCGGCCCGAAATTTACGTGATGGGTAATCGTAACCCCTACCGGATTGCGGTCGACCAGCGTACGGGTTTTCTGTACTGGGGTGAAGTAGGCCCGGATGCGGGTGAGAACAGCGAAAAGTACGGCCCGCGCGGGCACGACGAAGTCAATCAGGCCCGGAAGGCGGGCTATTTTGGCTGGCCGCTGTTCGTGGCGGACAATCGGCCCTACCACGCCTTTAATTTTGCCGATAGCACCTCCGGCCCCCTGTTCGACCCCATGAAGCCAATTAATGATTCGCCCAACAACACGGGTCTACAGGAGTTACCCCCGGCTCAGAAAGCCTTCATCTACTACCCCTACGCCGATTCGCCGGAATTTGGTCCGATTATGGGTAAAGGTGGGCGTAATGCCATGGCCGGACCAGTCTATTACTACGATGACTATCCAGAATCGTCCGTAAAATTCCCGAAGGCCTATGACGGAAAACTCTTTTTCTACGAGTGGATGCGTGACTGGATTCACCCGGTCACGATGAAAGAAAACGGCGATTTTGTGAAGATGGAGACCTTTATGCCGAGTACTAAGTTCTCGCACACGATCGACATGCAGTTTGCCAACGACGGTTCGCTGTACACCCTGGAATACGGACAGCAGTGGTTTGCCGCCAACGCCGATGCCCGCCTGTCACGCATTACGTATAACGCCGGCAACCGCAAGCCCGTAGCCGCAGCCAATGCCAGCAAAATGGTTGGTGCAGCTCCCCTGACGGTGAAATTCGACGCGAAAGAATCCATGGATTACGATGGCGACGCGCTCAAATACGAGTGGTCATTTGGCCCCGGCATGCCAAAACAGATGACTGCTAACCCAACCGTAACCTTCACGAAGCCCGGCGTTTACCCGGCTACGCTCAAAGTGACGGATGTTGCCGGAAACGTAGCGACCAAAACGATGGACATCAAAGTGGGTAACGACCAGCCCAAAGTAGAAGTGGCTGTGGCTGGAAACAAGACGTTCTACTTCCCCGACAAGCCGGTCAAATACGCCGTTAAGGTGGCCGACAAAGAGGACGGAAACCTACAGAAAGGTATCGACCCCAACGACGTGACCATGACCATCAATTACCTCGAAGGTTTCGACAAAACGATGCTGGCACAGGGTCACCAGGCCAACACGGGTTTTGCCACCGGCAAGCGACTGATCGAGCTGAGCGACTGCAAAGCCTGCCACGCTATTGACAAAAAGTCCATCGGACCAGCTTACATCGACGTAGCCAAGAAATATAAAGGCGCTTTCCAGGCCGAAGGCAAATTAGCCAGAAAGGTAATTTCTGGTGGTGGTGGTGTTTGGGGCGAACAGGCCATGAGTGCCCACCCCCAACTAAAGGAAAGCGAAGCAACCGACATGGTACGTTACATCCTATCGCTGGCTGACCAGAAAAAAGACGACCGTCAGCCGCTATCGGGTGATTACGTGACGGCAGTTCAGAAAAAGGATGGTTCATACATCCTGACCGCTACGTACACCGACCGGGGCAATGGTGCCATTGGCCCCATTACCGGTTCATCGAGCGTAGCACTGCGCTCGCCGGTAATAAAGGCCGTTTCGGCGGATGTGAAGCAGGATATTTTCCAGTACGACATTCCGAAGATGGGCCCAGCCGCCATTGGAACGAAGTCGGGTAGTTACCTGGAGTTTACGGATATTGACCTCACGGGCATCACGGGTCTCAAGCCAACGGTTTTCTCGGCCAACGAACAAGTAGCGGGTGGCAAACTCGAAGCACGGCTGGACTCCCCCACGGGCCAGCTTCTGGGCGAAGCCGATGCCAAACAGGGAACGATGGGGCCAATTGATTTACCGTTCCGTAAGCCCGTATCGGGTGTTCACAAACTCTACCTCGTTTTCGTTAATCCAACGGCCGGTCAAAAACCGCTGTTTGCCGTTGATAAGGTACAGTTTGATACCCAGGGTATGTAGTAAGTTTCTGATAAAGTAATGTTGGCAGGGCATGGAGAAAGGGTAGCACCCCAATTTCCGTGCCTTGTTTTTTGGGCTTCCCATGCTGCTGGGAGCAAGCGTATAATGAGCGGAATTCGGGAGGTATAGCGTCCATCATCGGCCACCGCCTGCCCCTTATAGCATAAACGGCAGCTTTTGCTATAAGGCAACAGCGATGAATAACAGCATCTTCCTGAACAGGATTTGGGTGTAATAAATGACTGGGTAGTATCTTCGCTGTTCGCGAGGTTGTTTTTGTTTGCCTGCGTACGATTCAGGAATAGGCTATGACTCCCTTTTACAGGCACCCTCTTTTCAGCAATACCCGTTTCATAGTTGGCGTTTACGCGGCACTTGCCCTGCTGGCAAGCATAAAGCTCGTGTTCTTTGAGGGGTCTGGTGTGTACAGCATTTTTTACTATTCGCTGGCCCATATCCTGGAGGGTAAAAGTCTCTACGCAGCCTACCCTGCCGAATACGTGGATCATTATCACTACGCACCTACGTTTGCCGCCCTGTTTGCCCCAATTTTTGCGCTCCCCTATTCAGTAGGCTTGTTCATCTGGCAACCCCTGTTTACGGCTGTCTGGTTCTACGCTATTTACCGGATGCCGTTTACGCATCAGCAGAAAGTGTTTGCCTACTGGTTCTGTCTGCAGGAATTGTTTACGTCGCTCGTCAATAGCCAAACCAATCCGCTCATTGGCGCTCTTTCGCTGTTTACGTTCCTGAGTTTTGAGCGTCGAAAACCAGTTTGGGCCGCCTTCTTTATCATACTGGGCTTCAACATAAAAATTTACAGCCTGGTAGCCGGGGCGTTGTTTTTGCTGTACCCGCAGAAACTACGGTTCCTGGCTTACGCCCTGGGATGGGGCGTTGTGATGGCCTTGCTACCGCTTCTGCTCACCCCACCCGACAAGCTACTCTGGCAATACGACTTGTGGGTGAACCAGTTGCTCATAAAATCTGACGTGGACAAGTGGCTTAACCTGTCTATTCACCGCCTTGTGCATCAGACCATCTCGCCCGATATTTCAACTTCAGCTATTATTGGGGCCGGGGTGCTGCTCTTCTGTACGGTGTATGTACAGGTAAAGCGTTATACGGAGCCTGCATTCCGGCTATTAATGGTAGCCTCCGTACTGCTGTTTCAGGTTATTTTCAACCCCGTTTCCGAATCACCAACGTACATTACAGCCGTTACCGGCGTGGTGTGCTGGTGGATTTGCTGCCCCCAAAACTGGCTGGACCGTAGTTTGCTCATTGCCTGTTTTGTATTTACGGTACTGTCGCCCAGCGATATATTTCCAACCGTTCTGCGGGAGCAGTTCGTGAAACCCTACGTACTAAAAGCGCTGCCCTGCGTACTTATCTGGTTTAGAGTTATTTACCTTATGCACCGAAAAGATCAGGCAGTACCCAATTACGGCTGATTTTCAATCAACGCTGTCTTTTTGTACCTTACGGCATGTAGTCTTCAAAATGATTCTGCCCATTTACCTGCCAGAAGAGCGGTTGCTGTACTGTCGTAAAACCGTTTATGGTAGGCTAACAAGCGTATTCAATTTCTTTGATTTATTTTATTTATGACGATCAGTGGCTTCTCGTATGTTCGAAACGGTATCCAGTATCAATATCCTTTTCTGGCCTCCATACAGTCTATTCTGCCCATCTGCGATGAGTTCGTATTGGCCATTGGCGATTCTCAGGACGGAACGCGCGATGCAGTTCTGGCCCTGAACAACCCTAAAATCCGGATTATCGATACCGTATGGGACGATGAAATGCGGGTTGGGGGTAAAATATTTGCCCAGCAAACAAACCTGGCCCTCGCTGCCTGCACGGGTGACTGGCTCTTTCATATTCAGGCCGACGAAGTGATTCACGAAAACGACCTGCCTGTGGTTAAAAGCCTAATCGAACAGGCAGATGGTAATCCAGAAGTGGAAGGATTATTGTTCGATTTTCTGAACTTCTACGGAAGCTACAACTACCTGAACGGTAGCCGCTACCAGCATACCAAAGAAATCAGGGTTTTTCGGCGGGGCATTGGTGCCTTCTCTTACCGGGATTCGCAGGGTTTCCGGCGTTACGACAGCGAACAGCAGCGGCTGAGTGAGCATAAGGGCATAAAACTGAACGTATGGCAAACAGGCGTTCCGGTATATCATTACAGTTACGTGCGCCCCCCCGATGAAATGCTGAAGAAGTCACAGATTTTCGCCCATTACTACATGGACGAGACCCAGCATACCAAAGTCTTCGAGAGTCGGAAAACGCACGATTATTACGGCATTGAGCGGGTAGTACCCTTCTCAGGAACGCACCCGGCGGTTATGGCCGAGTGGATCAAAAACGGCAATTACGAATTTGACCCATCGAAACTTACCGGGGAGATGACCACCAAAATGAAACTGGCTTACCTGGCCGACAAGCTGACCGGTCGGCGAATTGGCGAATACAGGAACTACAAACTGGCAAAAAAAAGGCAGTAAGCGCCGGAATACGAGCATTGCCCGTGTTTCAGCACTTACTGCCTTTTACAACCGCACGGACGACCCGTTACGACTGCTGCGATGCTATTTTATACGTCACAAATCACGATACTTTCTTTCAGGCTCGTCAGCGGATCGCGCTTGGGAATGAATTCCTGCGCCACGTATCCTTTGAATCCAGTATCCACAATCGCCTGCATGATAGCTGGATAGTAGAGTTCTTGGGTTTCGTCAATCTCATTCCGGCCCGGATTACCGCCCGTGTGGTAGTGGGCGAAATATTTGTTACTCTCCTGAATAGTGCGAATGATGTCGCCCTCCATTATCTGCATGTGATAAATATCGTACAGCAGTTTGAAGTTCTCTGACCCCACGGCCTTGCACAAATTGACGCCCCAGGCGGAGTGGTCGCACATGTAGTCCTTGTGGTTCACCTTACTGTTCAGCAATTCCATCACGACGACGATACCGTGCTTTTCGGCACTGGGCATCAGGCGTTTAAGACCAACAGCGCAGTTCTTCAACCCTTCTTCGTCGCTCATGCCCCGGCGGTTTCCCGAAAAACAAATGACGTTGGTCAGGCCCGCTTCTTTCATTTTGGGAAAGATCGCTTCGTAACTGGCCACCAGTTCATCGTGCAGCTTAAGGTCGTTAAAGCCATCGTTAATTCCTTTTCCTGCTCCCTGGGCCATGGCACAGGTCAGCCCGTACTTCTTCAGGGTAGGCCACTCCACTGGTCCCGTCAAATCGACCGAGGTGATGCCCATCGCTTTGATTGATTTGCAAAAGTCATCGAGCGGAATTTTCCCGTAGCACCATTTACAAACAGAGTGATTGATATGGCCTTTCAGCGCGAGCGGGGCGATAGTATCTGGTTGACTCATAGAACCGGCAAATGAGTTGGTAAGCGCAGGCAGCGTAAAGGCAGTACCTGTCAGGGTTTTGAGGGCCGTTCGGCGGGTTGTCATAATGATAAAGTTTGTAGAGACGCAATACCTTGCGTCTTCTGTGCGTCAGCAAAACCGTTCGCATAAGACACGTAATGTATTGCGTCTCTCATTCATTAGCAACACCATCCACAGAAAGTGACGCAAGGTGTTGCGTTTCCTACGTGTCAGTAAAATCATCCGGGTATGAGACGCAAGGTATTGCGTCTCTACCATGCATTATAATTCGCGTAGCTTGATGTTACGAAACCAGACCTTATTGCCGTGATCCTGTAGGGCAATATGGCCTTTGTCGTACTTACCAAAGCCTTCCCACCCCTTAAATTTACTCTCCGAAACCATTTTATCCCATTCGGGACCGCTGGTTGGGTATTCGGCCGTTTTCTTGCCGTTCAGGTATTGTTCCGCTTTTCCGTTATTGACAACCAGGCGGGCCTTGTTCCACTCACCGGCGGGTTTGGCAGTGCCCAGGTTAACGGGTTTCTGTAAATCATAGAGCGCTCCAGCCGTGCGGTTGTTATCGCGACCCTGCTTGGCATCTGGGTGGCGCTCATTGTCCAGCACCTGCATTTCAGGACCGGTATTGTAGGTAGCTTTGTATTTTGGGTCTTCGTGAACGTGGTAAATAATGCCACTGTTGCCCCCTTCGGCAATTTTCCACTCTATCTCCAGTTCAAAATTACCATACTCTTTGTCGGTCACCAGATCACCGGCACCACCCGATGCCAGGTGAATGGCCCCATCATCTACCGTCCACTTATCCGATACAGGTTGCCCAGCTTTCAGGTAGGTATGCCAGCCAGTTAATGTTTTACCATCGAATAGGGTTTCCCACTTTCCTTTCTTCGGTGCCGTTTCGGGCAATTCGGATGCCGAAAGGCGGGTTGGGGTAACGAAAGCCTGAGTCGGGGCACCGTTCAGCGTCAGGGCAAGAGCCAGCAGACTGGTAGCCAGCGTAGTGCCGGCAGAAAAATGTACTTTATCCATAGATTGAGAAATGTTAGGACTTTATCGGGGCAATACTACTAAAAAAATCACATATAAAACGTTACCTAAATATTTCAAATTGTGCCGGATTCAACGCAATTTTCAGGTCTTTAAATCTGTTGGATTACTGCTACACTACGTTACCTTTATCTACTCCCTCATATCATGGAAGCTACAATGCTTGTCCCGACCGAAAAAGAACGCTATCAAAAGCACCTCAATCTGCCCGAAATTGGCCCGACTGGTCAGTTAAAACTCAAGAACGCCCGCGTGCTGGTTGTTGGAGCGGGGGGGCTGGGATGCCCGGTATTGTTGTATCTGACGGCCGCGGGCGTGGGCACTATCGGTATCATCGACCCCGATGTGGTAGACCTGAGTAACCTGCAGCGGCAGGTGCTTTATACGACGGATGAAGTAGGCAAACCAAAGGCGAAGATGGCCGCCAGCCACCTCAACCGCCTGAATCCAGACCTTTCGTTCGATATACATACAACCGCTCTCGACATCAGCAATGCCCGTAGTATTATTGATTCGTACGACATTGTGGTCGACTGTACGGACAATTTCAAAGTGCGCTATCTGGTTAACGATGTATGTGTTACCTTAGGTAAGCCGTTCGTTTATGGGGCTATCCACCGGTTCGAAGGGCAGGTAGCCGTCTTCAATGCCGACCTCGGAACGGGCAGGCGGGGGCCAACCTACCGGTGTCTGTTTCCGGAATATCCCAACGATATTGAAATACCAAACTGCAACGACACAGGCGTATTGGGCGTGCTGCCCGGTGTAATTGGCACCTATCAGGCTAGTGAAGTAATCAAACTCATTACAGGCATCGGCCAGCCACTAACAGAACACCTGTTGATGGTAGACCTGCTGGCGGTCAGTCAGCAGAAAATAAAAACCAAACGACGGGCCGATGCCGATGAACTGGCCCGGCAGGGGCTGGCACCGGCAACAACGCAAGCTAACTCGGATGAAGCCGGGGCGAACAAAATAACGGCCCAGGAACTCGCCGACCGGCTGGCAATGGGTGAAGCCATCTTCTTGCTCGACGTACGCGAGCGGCCCGAATACGACCTTTGCCATCTGGAAGGGGCCGTCCTGATTCCCATCGGCATGATTCCCAATAACCGGAAGCGTATCCCCACCGACCGGCCCGTAGTGGTATACTGTCACCACGGCATTCGCTCGGCCAATGTTATCCAGTACCTCTATACGCAGGATGGCCTGACCAACCTTTACAACCTGGACGGCGGTATCAACGCCTGGGCGCAGGAGGTAGAGCCGGAGATGGAGGTGTATTAGTATTACGTTTACGGTTTTTGGTTCTAGGTTTACGGTTGGCTAACGCGAAAGCTATTCGTAACCTGTGCGTCAGTAAACCGTAAACCAAAAACCGCACTTCTATTCCTCCTCGCTATTATTCAATTTAGCGAGTAAGCTGTAGGCTCCCTTTATCACAACGGGGGTTTTGGCAGGGTCAATATGAGCGGGTATCATGACGGCAATATAGCCCTTCTCCCGAACACTGGTTTTCACATCGACCTGCCGAAACTGGTAAACAGCCGCCTTCCCGCTCTTCGCTTCGCGTTTTTCCAATACGTATATGTACGACTTACCACCATATTCCACCACAGCCTCTGTGGGCAGTGTGGGTAATGGCTGCGTTTTTACTGCTATCTCTGCGGATATGTAGCCTCCCGGAATAAAATCATCGGAGTAGCCTTCCGGATGCACCAATACCGGAATTGTTCGGTCGGGGTTGATTGATTTGCCAATCAGGAAAACGTCCCCGTGGTGCGCGTATCGGCTGGTACTGGTATCGGCCCCCACGTTGAACCGCACCAGTTGCCCGGCATGAATACGACTGATGTCTTTCTCAAAAATGCTCAGCTTTGCGTGCATATGGCTGATGTCACTGATTTGTACCAGTACATCGGAGGGGTTCACGTACCGTCCGTTATTAACCGGCACATCCGTCACGAAACCCGAAACCGGTGCGGGTACAGCAATGGTACGGGTAAGCCGTTCGGGGGTTAATGTAGCCGGGTTGATGCGGATAATGGCCAGTCGCTGCGCCATGCCTGCCAGTTGCGCCTGTAAACTCTGTCGGTTGGACCGAACCTGCTGGAACACCTTCAGCGCATTAACGTTATCACGACTCAACTCCTGCTGACGGTCAAATTCCAGGTTGGCGTATTCCAGTTTGGCTTTGGTATCCAGATAATCCTGCTGAAGCTGAATGTATTCGGGATTTTCGAGGATAACCAGGGTCTGTCCTTTGCGGATGGCCATGCCCGGCTCCAGGTTTATCCGGCGAATATACCCCCCAAACGGCACCGAAACGGACATTAAATTCTGAGCCGGTACGTCGAATACACCCGTCGCTTTAAACGTCGTTTGCATGGAGCGTTCGCCGGGCTGACCCAGTTTGATATCGGCTACTTCGTATTGGGCCTGCGTCAGCGTAACCCGAACGGGCCCATCAGGTTTTTTTTGGGTCGAATCGGTTGTAGCAGTAGCCCTGTTTTGGTTATCCGACTGATCGTCGGCCTTTTCTTCGGACTGACAAGCCGAGAAACCGATGAGTACGCCAATGACGAGTTGTATGGTCAGATGCCGGACGGGCATCGTTTTAAGAAATTGATTCATGGATATTATGATCAGGAAAAGTACGTTAAGAATTACCGGCCAAATAATTGATGTACAGCACCGACTGGTCGTACTGGTGGAGGAGATCGAGGTAGTTAAGCCGGATGGTCAGTGCCTGTTGTAGTGCCAGTGAAAACTCTACGTAGCCAATATCGCCCCCGCCGAATGCCCGCCGGGCCTGTTTCTGAATCAGATCCGCCTGAGGCAGGCCATTTTGTTCGTAATAGGTCAGCGCATCGCGGTATTGGTTGTATTGCCGAACGGCCTGACTCGCCTGCTGGTTAAGCGCGAATTGCTGCGTTTGCAATTGCGTCTGGGCTATTTGCTCCCCCACTCGTGCAGCCTCAACCCGTGCCCGTCCGCCCCCCCTGAGCAGCGGTAGCGTTACTCCAACCTGCCCTCCGTTAAACCGATATCCCTGACCAAAATATAACTCCTGTCCGTCGATTAACTGACTGCCAACCAGCGTCTGCGAGAAGAATCCCACGATAAAATCGGGCTTGAGCCGGGCCTGATCCACCAATCGGGTTTGCTGGGCTACCTTGATTTGTTGCTGCAACTGACGAATAAGCGGATTTTGCGCACTTAGCAGACTGTCCGTTGGCAACAAAAGCGGTAGTTTGGAAAGTGGCTGCTCTGGTATCGTTATGGGGTCGGTACGGTAGAGCAGCGTCTGGAGCCGGGTTCCGGTTGCCGTTTGGGTTGCTTCGTTCTGCGCCAGTTTAACCCGCTGATCGGCTAACTGGCTTTCGGCCGTGGCCTTTTCCAGATTACCCGTTTCGCCCACTCGAAAGCGCAGGGTAGCGGCTTTCACAAACTCGGTGAGTATGGTGTCCTGCTGCAAAAACAGCCGGGTTTTCTGCGCCAGATAAATTAGTTCGTAATAGGTCGATTTAACCTGGTATTTCACATCGTTTTGCGTCACCAGGGCAGCCGTCTGCCGTCCGGCCACCGTTTGGTCGTTGAGGTCAGCCAGTCGGCGCATCAGCGTCGGGTTTGGAATGGTGTGGGTTACGGTCAGGTTATTGTCGAAACGACGCGTGTTATACTGACCCACCATCAAATTGGCCGTTAGCCGACCGGGATCATAAGCCGTTCGGCGGAGGGCTTCCTGCTGACTGACGCTTAAACCGGCAATCTGAACCTGGGCATTTTGCGTGGTAGCCTGCTGGATAGCCTGGTCCAGCGTAAGCGTCTGCATCTGCGACACCTGCGCCCAGCTACCTGTTGTAGCCAGCAACAGCAGGGCAATAACCGTTGCAACCGCGGCCGTTTTAGGCTTGTGCCCTTTGGTCTGTTCTTTCGCTTCGCGCTCAAGGGCCTTCCTTTCGGATAGCGAATAGAGAATGGGCAGGATAATCAACGTGAGCAGTGTAGCGGTAAACAGTCCCCCAATCACGACCGTTGCCAGGGGTTTTTGCACTTCGGCCCCGGCGGAGTTGGAAATAGCCATTGGAATAAAACCGAAGGAAGCCACCAATGCCGTCATCACCACCGGTCGAAGACGGATTTCGGCCCCCTGCCGGATAATTTCGACCATGTCCGTCAGGCCCTCCTCGTGCCGCAGACGATTAAATTCAGCAATCAGTACGATGCCATTCAATACGGCTACGCCAAACAGGGCGATGAAGCCAACCCCCGCCGATATGCTGAACGGCATTCCCCGAAGCAGCAGCGCAAACACGCCCCCAATGGCCGCCATGGGAATAGCCATGAAAATAAGCAGCGATTGCCGGACTGAATTGAAGGTAAAAAACAACAGGACGAAAATAAGGAACAACGCAATGGGTACCGCGATACTGAGCCGTTTCTTGGCATCGACCAGCTTCTCAAACTGCCCCCCGTAGGTCACGTAGTAGCCCGGCGGGAATTTAATCTGCTGTTTTACTTTCTGCTGTAGTTCGGTTACGATACTCTGCACATCGCGGCCCCGCACGTTGAAACCGAGCGTTACCCGACGGTGGGTATTGTCGCGCTGAATCTGGTTGGGCGTTTGCTCCATGCTCACCTTTGCCACCTGCGAGAGCGGAACCTGTTGCCCCCCCGCTCCCATCGGTCCGGGTACGGTGATGTACAGATTCCGTACATCATCAATACTTTGCCGTTTCTCGGAAGCCAGCCGCACGACCAGATCAAATCGCTTCTCGCCCTCAAAAACCAGTCCTGCCGACTGTCCGGCGAAGGCCGTGTTAATGGTGCGGTTCACATCGTCTACGTTCAGACCGTAGCGGGCCATCAGGTTCCGGTCCAGTTTGATCAGTATCTGCGACGTTCCCGATATCTGTTCCACGTACAGGTCTTTGGCTCCGCTAACACTCCGGATAACACCCCCTACCTGCCCGGCGAGTTTTTCCAGTTTGTTCAGGTCTTCTCCGTAAATTTTCAGCGCCACATCCTGCCTTGCACCGGTCATCAGTTCGTTGAAACGCATCTGAACTGGCTGCTGAAATCCAAAGGTTACACCCGGAATAACCGTTAATGCATCAGCCATCTTACCCGCCAGTTCATCGCGGGTAGTAGCCGATGTCCAGGTATCTCTCGGCTTAAGAATCACCATCAAATCGGAGGCTTCGATGGACATGGGATCGGTAGGAATTTCGCCGGAACCAATCTTGGCGACTACCTGCTCCACCTCCGGAAATTGCTTCAGTAGAATCTGTTCTGCTTTCAGGGTGGCATCAACCGTTTCGGACAGCGAACTACCAATCAGCGTACGGGTATCAACGGCGAAATCGCCCTCATCGAGTTGCGGAATAAACTCCCCTCCCATGCGCGAAAACAGAAACCCGGCCAGTACCAGCAGTCCCACAGCCGCCCCCAGAATAGGCAGCCGGTACCGTAATGACCAGAGCAGAACGGGTTCGTACACCCGCTGAATGCGGGTAATCAACTTGTTCGAAAAGTTGTCTTTGTGTTCCACTTTCTTGCTCAGCAGCACGGCGGAAATCATCGGTACGTAGGTCAGCGACAGGATGAACGCTCCCAGAATGGCAAAGGCTACGGTCAGGGCCATTGGCCGGAACATTTTCCCTTCCACGCCCGCCAGCGCCAGAATAGGCAGGTACACAATCAGGATAATAATCTCGCCGAAAGCTGCCGACGACCGAATCCGGCTGGCGGCTCCAAACACTTCATCATCCATCTGTTCCTGGGTGAGCGTCTTATCCCGGTTTCGAAGCAGGATATGGTGCAGGGTGGCCTCTACGATAATGACGGCCCCGTCTACAATAAGCCCAAAGTCGATGGCACCCAGGCTCATCAGGTTACCCGATACGCCAAAGAGTTTCATCATAGAAAGGGCAAACAGCAGGGCCAGCGGAATAACGGAAGCGACTACCACGCCCGCCCGCCAGTTACCCAACAGGAGTATCAACACGAAAATGACGATGAGTGCCCCTTCCATCAGGTTCCGTTCTACGGTGCCAATGGCGCTGTTCACCATTTTGGTGCGGTCCAGAAACGGAACAATCTGTACGCCTTCGGGCAGGGTTTGCTGGATTTCGGCAATTTTGGCTTTTACATCCTTGATAACCTGCGAAGAATTTCCCCCCTTAATCATCATGACGACTGCCCCCACGGTTTCGCCCTCCCCGTTTCGGGTTACGGCACCGTAGCGCACGGCGGCCCCGATGCGTACCTGCGCCACATCGCGCACCCGGATGGGTATGCCCGAACTCATGGTCTGATTCTGCCCGTTTAGCCGGATAACGATGTTGGCAATATCCTCCACCGAACCGATAAGGCCCTCCGAGCGGATAAAATAGGCATTGGGTTTCTGGTCGATGTAAGCTCCGCCCGTATTCTGGTTATTTTGCTGGAGGGCCGTAAAAATATCGTTGATGGTGATACCCGCACTCCGGATCCGGTCGGGGTCAACGGCAATTTCGTACTGCTTGAGCATGCCACCGAAGGCACTCACATCGGCTACGCCGGTAGTCCCGAGCAACCCGCGCCGAATAATCCAGTCCTGAATACTGCGCAAATCGGTGAGGGTATAGCGGTCTTCGTACCCCTTTTTAGGCACGACGGTATACTGGAAAATTTCGCCCAGCCCCGTCGTAACGGGTGCCATTATAGGGGTACCCACTCCCGGCGGAATCTGCCCACTAATGTTTTGCAGCCGTTCCGCAATTTGCTGCCGTGCCCAATATACATCGGTAGCGTCGGTAAACACAACGGTTACGATAGACAGGCCAAAACGGGAGAATGAGCGGACTTCAATTAGGCCGGGTATGTTGGAGAGACCCACCTCGACGGGAAACGTAACGAGCCGTTCGATGTCTTCGGCCGCTAATGACGGGCTGCTGGTAATAACCTGTACCTGATTATTGGTAATGTCCGGAACCGCATCAATCGGCAGTTGCGTGGCCGACCAAATGCCCCAGCCAACCAGGGCCAGCGTCAGGAAACCGATAATGAGTTTATTATGTATAGAAAAATGAATTATGGAATTCAGCATGAGAACTAACAGCTAATCGATCAAAAATAATAGTTGCCCCATCCCGGTCAGGCCAGGTCATGGAAGACAGAAGACTCACAAAGAAGTTAAGGTTGTCAAATTGCATCCGTCCCCATAGCAGGACAACAATCGGTGCAACCGGAGCAGGCAGGAAATAGAAAAATGAGGCTGTACTGGCGTAGCCTGGCCGAAACTAAAAACCTATGGGCACAATTTGGCCTGTGGCTACGCAAAACCTAAGCTCGTGGGGGATTAATCAGCGAGAAAATCGCGAGAAACGAATAGAAATTGGTATACCGAAAAAAAGCTGCCTTCGAAAGAAGCACAACAGACACCAGCGACGACATCCCCAGTCCAACGGCCGTTGGGGCAAATGCCGGTACGGCATGGCCGGCCGAGGGCAGATTGTGGTGACTGTGGTTGGGATGCTTCTGGTGTTCGGAATTTGCTCCGTAGTGCATCACCATGAAATCGGTGAAGCTTAGACCGGGTTCTGCTTTGGCGTGTTGCTGGTAGTGCTGAATCAATTCAACCAGTTTGGTGGACTGCTCAACGCTAAAGCCGGGCAGCAAACTGCTCCCCACCATCAGGCACGCCAGCAAACAGGCAATAATTGATTTCATAAGTACCGGTCTTCACGTGCTTAACGTAAAGTACCCGCTAAAGTTTGTATAGTACAATGAATTAGTACCAATTTAGAATCAGTTTAATAGCACATTATTCTACTACTTCTCCCGCGCCGAGGCTTTGTAAACCCCCACTTCGGCCAGTTGTACGGGGCCTTTGGTGTTCGTGAAGGACAGCCGTAGTTTGGTCGCTTTCACCGCCGGGAAGCGTAGGAGTCGCTTGTAGCCTACCGTGGTGAAGGTCTGGAGGGGTTGCCAGTCGCTGCCGTTCCAGTACTCGACTTTCCCGCTGGCTACCCGCTGCCCCGTGGCTATGTTCTCCTGAATCGCAATTCGATCGACGGCTTGTTCGACGTTTAGGTCAAGAACAAGCGGCTGGTTAGCCGACAGCGTTATGAATGTAGCTAATTTCCCATCGGTCAGTTTGGGTTGTTTCGCTACGAAATTGTTCTTGAACGTTTCGTCCAAAATACTGCGAAACGCCTTCAGACTGGCGATGTCCGGCTCCGAAAATAAGCCCTCCCGATTGGGAGGAACGTTAAGTAGCAGCAGGCTATTTCGCCCCACCGACTGATAATACAGGTTTACCAGATTTGCCCCCGACCGCACTTTCGCATCTTCGGCCGGATGGTAAAACCAGCCGGGCCGGATGGATACATCCGTTTCGGCCGGCACCCACTGCTTGCCCGCCGGATCGCCCCGGTTTAGGTACTTAGAATCGGCTTTGCCGGGTGCCAGGCCAGTCGTATCAATGGTCGACCAGCAGGTTTCGCCCGCGTTACCGGCTTCATTGCCTACCCAGCGAACATCCGGTCCGGCATCCGAAAACATGACGGCATTAGGTTGTAATTCGCGCACGATGGCCCAGTACCCGTCAAAATCGTAGGTCATGTCTTTGGCGTTCTCGCCCTTGGCCCCATCGAACCAAACCTCCGAAACCGGGCCGTAATTGGTGAGCAGTTCACGAAGCTGGCTTTTGTAGTAATCATTGTACGAAGCCGTGCCGTAACGGGGTTCGTGCCGGTCCCAGGGCGACAGGTACACGCCAAATTTCAGTCCGAACTCCCGGCAGGCATCCGCTACTTCGCGTACCACATCGCCTTTTCCATTCTTCCAGGGGCTACTTTTGACCGAATGGTCAGTCATTTTAGACGGCCACAGGCAAAAGCCATCGTGGTGCTTAGCCGTGATAATTGCCATTTTGAACCCGGCATCTTTCAGGGTTTTAATCCACTGTCGGGCATCGAGTTTGGTCGGGTTAAAAATGGCCGGACTTTCGGTGCCATCCCCCCATTCCTTATCCGTGTAGGTATTGACCGTAAAGTGCAGAAAGGCCGTAGTTTCTAATGGTTGCCAAGCCAGTTGGCGGGGAGAAGGTTTCACCGTGGGCTGCGCTACTAAAGGAGTGGCGACTAATAGGCCGAAAAATAGAAAATGGACAGCTTTCATGTGTTTCATTGAACCTTATACTTACTAATAGGGAGAAGCGGATAGAGGATGAAAATTCTATACCCTATTCTCCATTCTAAATTCTTTATTCATTGGACTACCTGTTCCAGCATCTGGATATAGCCGGTTATTCCCTCCGTAATTTCCCGAAGGTAGATAAACTCATCCGCCGAATGCGACCGGCCCGAATGCCCCGGCCCGCACTTGAGCGACGGGCAGTTGATCACGGCTTGGTCGGAGGTGGTGGGTGAGCCATAAGTATGTCGGCCCAGCGCCAGTCCAGCCTGCACGATGGGATGGTCGGCGGGAATAGACGACGGTTTGAGTCGAATGGAACGTGGTTTCACATCCGACTGGATGTTAGCCCGGATGGTCTCAATCACTTCTTCGAGCGTGTATTGCTCCGTTACCCGCACATCAACCGTGAACGTACAGGTATCCGGCACCACGTTGTGCTGCGTACCGGCGTTGATGATTGTTACCGAAAGTTTTATAGCCCCAAGCGTGGGCGAAACCTTCGGAAATTGATAGGTAGTCAGCCAACTTATGTCCTGAATTGCTTTGTAGATGGCGTTCTCTCCCTCGCTTCGGGCGGCATGACCACTAACACCGTGCGCCGTACAGTCGAGCACCAGGAGCCCTTTTTCGGCAATGGCCAGCTGCATCTCGGTGGGTTCCCCCACGATGGCAAAGCTAATGGGCGGCAGGTCGGGCAGGAGCCGTTCCAGCCCGTCGCGACCCGATATTTCTTCTTCGGCAGTGGCGGCCATCACGATATTATACGCCATGTCGGGTCGGTCGTAGAACCAGGAAAAGGTGGTCAGTAAGGAAACCAGACAGCCACCGGCATCATTGCTACCCAGCCCAAACAGTTTTTCATCCCGCACCAGCGGCTCGAATGGATTGAGCGTCCAGGAAGGATTGGGCCTGACGGTATCGTGGTGGGAATTAAGTAAAATGGTTGATTTGGCGGGATCGAAATAGCAGTTTTTAGCCCAAACGTTGTTCTTCAGCCGCTCGAATGGTATCTGTTTTTCCTGAAAAAACGCTTCGATGTGCCGAGCTGTATCGTCTTCTTCCCGGCTAAATGATGGGGTCGCTATCAGGCGTTTGAGCAGGGCGAGGGCATCGGCCGGGAGCGTAGTTTGCTTTAGGTGTTGAACATCGGGTTGCGTCATACAAAAAGCGTTGGTTGCCCAAATATAAGGGCAACGAATTTACAAATGGCCTTTTTGGGCATCAACAGAGCGATTACCCCTCATAAAACGCAACGCCTTTCTCCCGCAGAAAAGCCTTGATTACGTCTACGTGAACGCACCGGCCTACGTTCAGAAACGGATAGTTGGAAACCCGTCGTTTTCGGCCGTTGATGAGTACTTCGTGGTCTTCAATATCGAAACCGAGGTGCAAATGGCTGGTAGCCGACTGCATCCCGTAAATCAGACCGGCCGTATCGAACAAAGGGCCACCGCTCTGTCCCCGCAAACCGGGCGTACTCAGTTCTACGCCCAAAATTGCGTTTCCATCGCCCGATAAACGAGTCACGATACCGTCGATGGGGAACGAAGGCGACGTGGCTCTTCCGGTACTGATCCACTCAATATCATCGAGGGCGGCATTGTAGCGAAAATTGGTAAATTCGGGAAAAGGGTATCCAAGACGGCACAGGCTGCGGCCCGGTTTTACCCGGCTGGTATCGCCCAGAAACGTAGCGTGTGATTTATACAGGAGTCGGTTGAACCCCTCAAAACGCAGTAGGGCCAGATCCTGGGTCGGGTGCCGGTCTATGTGCAGTTGCTGAAACTGATCGACGCAGCCGACGAAGTTATTGCGAACCCGAATAATGGTGTCGACATTGAGTTTATACTTTGCTTCCAGCTGACTGACGAGATGGTTGGCGTTTTTGTCGCGCAAAACGGCCTTGCGGGCACCCTGAAATTCCCGGTAATTCTGAAATATCGAGTCAGCCTGCGCAATCAGGTCGGCTACGTGTTTGCAGGTTACGGCGCACCCTTCCTGATTGACAAAAAAGAGGGTAGCCGTGCCCGGCACCACTACGTCGTGCCCATATAGTCTGACAATCGAATGCAGGGGACGGGTAAACAGATCAACGCGTTCAATGGCGTCAACAAACATAAAAGAGGAGTTACGGATTGACTTGAATTCTAGTGCAAGATAGGAATAGGCAACCGTTTAAGGTTTGTGGTTTCCAGTTTACATGCATAGCGAGAAGAAGAAGAGAGAGAAAAGAACTAAAACCAACATCTTATTAACCATTTAGTTACCCTTTTGTCTCTCACTCGCTTCAGTGTTCCAGGTTCGTCCTACAATCTTCCATGGTTACCCAACGCAGCCATAACTGGCAGTGGTTCGGTGGCTGGACCACCGCCTGCTGCCCTAACCCAAGTACTACAACCCTACGGTTTTATGGCTGTTGAGTCGCGGATGCCAAGCGGCCCCGAAGCCGTTGAGTCATATACCTGCCCGTGGGCATCCCGGATACTTTCTTTGGTAGCGGCCGAGGTATCCTCCACGGCATTCGATTCCACACGAGCGGTAGAATCCGTGCTGATACCGTCTACGCTATTCTGATTTTCGCTACACTTCTGCACCAGCAGGGCAAACACCAGAACGGCCATGGCAATGAGTGCCCAGCGCAGCCAGCGTTTGTTTTCATTCCGGCGATCCCCTTCGGCACTTTTCGGAATATTTGGGTTAATGATCGTTCCACTCAGGTTGTCCATTCCCTGCACCTCGGTTTCCGGCCCGGTAGGTGTTACCAGTTCATCGAAACCCAGTAAACTCCCTACTCCATCCAATCCGCCGGGCAGTGCCTTCCTAAACTCCGTTGCCTGCCCCAGAAGCAGCGTTTTCAGGCTTTCGGCCGTTAGACCATTTTCCTGCTCCTGTCGCCCTAAAACACCCATTAGTACCGTGCCCGCCTGGGTCATTATCGCCAAAACCGACTGCGCTTTTGTCGTACTGTACAGGCTTATAAGTTCGGTAGTGCGGGTCAGATTATCGCCAAGGATATGGTCCAGGAACGAACGCCCGGCCTGGCTTTTTTCGGCGGTGTCGGGGGGGCCTCCTACCGCCTGACTCATATCCAGCGGAGTCGACTCATATTCCTGTTTATCGAGGAACGTAATAATTGACGAAGCTCCTCCTAATTGAATTCGGCGGGTGAGTCCCCCCAACAGCGTTGGCACTATACCGTTGATGGCTTTCAGGGTGCCAGCCGGTGTTTCGTTTAGTTCGTTGCTGAATTGATCGACTACTGCCGGTGTAAACTGCTCTTTCAGGTACGATAGTAGATGGACGGCCATGGTATTTTCGTTGAGTTATGTCCAGTAAAACCAGGCTCACCTCCAAATGTTCGGAAATAAAAACGGGGTGAGTTCGGTCAACTGACAAACTCACCCCGTTTTTTAGTACTACTCTTTGTGGCTTACAATTGCGGAATGCGCAATACCTGATCCGGATAAATCAAATCGGGATCTTTCAGCATCGGTTTGTTCGCTTCAAAGATGACACCGTATTTCATTGGATCACCGTATACTTCCTTGGCAATCTTCGACAGGGAATCGCCTGATTTCACGGTGTAGTATTTGCCTTCCTGTGTTGGCTCGTCTACACTTAGTTGATTATCAACAGCCGACACACCCTCTACATTACCCACTGCTAAGGCAATTTTTTCGGCATCTTCCTGCTTCTTAACCGAACCGGTCAGGGTAACGGTATCACCGTTTGTTTTAACGGTCAATGTATTGTAAGCCAGACCAAGTTGCTTGACGTGGTCGAGCAATGCCTGCGCCCGAACGGGTTCAACTTTGGCAGCCTCTGCGGGCTGTGCATCATCTTTATGAAAAATCTTCTCGCCTACTCCCTTAAAAAATGATAAAAGACCCATTGGTTTAGTATAGTTAAAATGGAACAATATGTGAGTAGCTGGCAGTTAAGTCAACTCTCTACTGATAAACAACACCGCTACTTTAGGGTTTGTTTATTATTATTTTCAACGGACCCGTTGTTCTGACCATACAGCAATCTTTTCAGGCGCATAAAGCCATTACTTTTGCGTTCTCTTCATTACTCTTTCAGTTATACTACGTTTCAAAATGTACAGTAAAAATCGATTTCGGTGGGGCCTGGTACTATCCCTACTGGTAGGTCTGAATGCCTGCACAAACAACGACATTGACCCCAATGCCAATAGTAGCGCCATTATTCCCACCAGGGGTAGTGCCGATTTCACTAAATACGTAGCGGTGGGTAATTCCTTAACGGCCGGTTTTGCCGATGGAGGGCTTTACCGCGACAGTCAACTGAATTCGTACCCTAGTATTCTGGCGGGGCAGTTTGCCGCGGTGGGGGGGGGCAGTTTTACCCAGCCACTCTTTACGGAAGCCCAAGCCACTGGTTCGGGTTACCTAAAACTTATCCGGGTTCCCTCCCTGGCCGACCCCACCAGTCTAATCACCTCCATTGGGCAGGTAGCCCCCGGCGCGGTGCGGGGAACCAGCACAAACGGGGGAGTCCTGTACACTAAGTTTACCGATGCCAACCAGAACCTCGGCGTACCGGGTATTCGAACAGCCGATATCCTGACGGTTGGTTACGGTTCGGCGGCAGGTAATCCGTACTTCGAACGGCTCGTTACGGACCCATCAACGACTTACTTTCAATACGTTAGTAATAACCTGACCAATGCTACCTTCTTCTCGTGCTGGCTGGGGAATAACGACGCGCTTGGCTTTGCTACATCCGGTGGCACATCGCCTTTAACCACTACAGCCCTGTTCACTACCAACTTTACGGCTGTCATGAACAAGCTAAGCGAAGGTGGCCGGAAAGGGGTTGTCATTGGTATTCCAAACATCATAACGGCACCCTATTTTTCTACCCTGTCGATACCCCTGGTGCTGGCCCAGATTAACCTGTTGCTCAAACCGACCACGCCTGTTACAGCGTTGTACATCCAAACCAGCACTGGCGTTCGGGCCACGCAAGCGGGTGATTTACTAACGCTGCCCAATGCAACGAACTACGCCAGTATCGGGAGCACAGCAGTAGGTACCCAAAGTGGTCCTTATGGCCTTAGTCCTGCTAATCCCCTGCCAAATAATGTAGTGCTGGACGCGGGCGAAGTAATAGCCCTGAACGCCAGCATTGCCACTTTCAACGGAATTATGAAGGCCCAGGCAGACAGCAAAGGCGTAGCCTACGTTGACCCCAACACGGTACTGACACAAGTTGGGGCGGCTGCTGGCCTGATCCAGAATGGAATTACGTACACATCAAGCTTCATACAGGGGGGCGTGTTCAGTCTGGATGGTATCCACCTTACCCCGGCTGGCTACGCGCTGATGGCTAATGAAATTATTAAAGGAATCAACGCCAAATACGGCTCTACCATTTCGCAGGTTAATTCGGCCAACTACCGCCGGGTGTTACTGCAACAATAAAACAAGCGAATGAAACCAAATCAACTTTTAGTCGCCACGTTGCTCTTATTTGGCACATCGGCGGCAGTGGCTCAACATTCGGGCCAATCGGCTTTTTTTTCTACCATCGAGGGTGGTGTAAAGGGGGGAGCCACCTTTACGCACGGCTTCACTACCATACCCGGCCAGATGGCAGGGAGTGTGCAGGTACCAAACCTGGAAAATAAAAGCAATGGCATTGGATTAGGCTATTCGGGTGGGCTGTGGGCACGCAAAAACTTCCCTACCTTCTTTATTCAGGCAGAGGTAACGTACAACCGTTTCGTGCTAAAACAGAAGGGCATTATTACGGTCGATGTGAATGCGAATCCGGCGCTGGCTAATGCTCTGCCCATTAGTGTACAGCCCGGTTTGCTGAATGCCACATTGAACATAGTATCGGAATCCGTTCTGCAAGCCGTGGATGTTCCCATTCTGTTTGGCAAACGCTGGATGGATGGGAAGTTTCGCGGCTATGCCGGTCCTAACTTCATCTTCGTACAGAAAGCAACAGCTACCCGTAACACAGGAGGAATTCTGAATGCCAACAGCGCCGTTGCATTTCCCCAGACGGAAATTCCTGCCACTACCGGCACCACGAATCTATTGAACAAGTACGAAGCGCAGAACCTGGAAGTAAAAGACTTCACGTACGCGCTCGAATTAGGGGTTGGCTACACTCCAATCCCTTGTTTGGATGTCGATTTGCGGTATGCTGTACCGGTGGGCGGGGTTTATAAAGACAAGGGAATCAAGGGTTTCCTGGGCATTGCGACCATTTCCATTGGGTACAAACTATTTTAGAAGCCAGTCGTTCCAACAGGGTTGGTCATGTAGTGGCTAACCCTGTTACTCCTGTTTCTCGGTTAGCGCATAACCCGTTCCTGCGGGTTCCAGTTGATAGCGCACTATGCGGTAACCGCCTGATGAGGTGGCATTGGCGTCGCCAGCCCAATACATCGGATACTTTCGGCGAAGTATGTTATTCTCGACCCACAAACTGTCATGCCCCATGTATCCCTGCACCGGTTCTGGCAGCCAGTTTCGGGGAAGGGAAATATCGGCTTTGCGTTCAGGCATAAACTGCCAGGCATATACGCGGCCAAATGAACCACTGCCATCGCTGGTACTGAATATGTACAATTCGGGAAACCGATTTCCATCCAGGTCCGCCACGTCGGTCCCGGTCACCGCCCCATCCACCCGGACCGTAAATTTGGTAAGAAGCAGTTCACCACGGTACGCTTTAATGGTTACGGTACGGACGCGACCACTATCGGGAGCGGACACGAGAAACCGGTAGATGTTGAATTGAAGTTCTCTATCGAATTGATAATCAACCGTTGCAGCACGGACCTGCTTTAACCACAATTGCTGGATTGGCCCTATACTCCCATGCTGCCAGTTTACCTGGGCCGATTGCAATAGCCCAGCCAGACCGATAAAAAGGCAACACAGCTTTACATTCATTGACTCCAATTTTGATTCGTTGCTATCAATTAACGAGCCGAAGTCAAAAAAAGTCAGTTACCTAGGGTTCAAGAAATACTTCGCCAATGGCGGTGAGTTCAAGCAGCGTCGGTAAGATCTTCAGCGCTTTTTTGGTCAGTGAGTATTCAACCCGGGGCGGTGCTTCGCCATAAATCTTCTTCTCTACCATGCCCAATTCAACGAGTGACTTTAGCTCATGGACCAACACTTTTTCACTCACTTCCGGAATCATCCGCCTTAATTCGCCATACCGGCGTGCTTCGGTACCAATTTGATAGACAATGAATAATCGCCATTTCCCACAGACAATATCTAACGTTTTTTTGAGAGATAGCTGCTCCGTATCCACACTTTCGATAGTTGTAAACTGGTCGTTCATAAAGATGCATTACTTACCTTTTACTATGCAACGCATTGATTGGAAGTTACTTGAGTAAATATAAGCAAAGATAAGTATTTGTACTTAACTGGTACCAAAACCCGCTTTCAGTAATGGTATAAATAAACAGCGCACAGTTAACTACCTGTCAGTCAGACAAGGCTCCATGCTCTTGTTATTTACAAGGCAATACAACTGCCCATTCGAGAAGCGATTAAAGACGTGTCTATCCTTTTTGAGGCCTGACTAAGACCAGTTCACATCTTTCTTTTCCAGATACATTGCTACCCGACAGGGGCATAAACAGCGCTTCACGAATGGTTCCACACCAGGCCGGTGGTACGGAACTCGATTTGTCGGTTTCCCTGTGCATAAAATACAACATCGATAACCATTCTTCTGGAAGCTTTCAGTTGCCGGATTAATTTCCCGGCTTCATCGAAAAAGATAACGGTAGCACTCCCGCTCTCAGCCGCTGAATACGCGTAAGTGACCGGCGGTTTATCATCGAACCGGATACGGACATGCCCACCCTGAAAACTCCGGTTAAATTGCCCGTTCGATACCTTTAAATAAGCCGTTACACTCTTCTGTCGCTGCCGGATGGTTAGCGCGGCCGTTGAACCACCCGCGTACGGAAAGCCAAACTGGAGCCGCGTAGGGGAACTTAGCGATGCCTTATAAACTGTTTCTCCCGCCTGGTTTACGGTCTTCTCATACTGCCAGTTTATAGAACGGGTAGTAACACCCTGCTTTGGCTCCGACTCTTTTAGTAGTCCTTCAACTCGTTCCGTTGAAGGAAGCGCATCCGAAACCCGATCCGAATCGACACGAGCCGTTTGGGTAGCATTTTCTCTACCCGAACACGCAAAAAGGGTAAGACAGTAAAGAATGCAATGAACTTTTCTCATGAAGTAAAGACGATGACAGCCCATTTTTTTTAACAGAAAACTAATGCCTGAGAACGAAAACTTCTCCCAAAATAGCGAAGAACGTCAAAAATTGGGAAGTACCAATAGACTAATACAGATGAAAATAGATGACAGAGCCAGGAGTCAGGGTTCTTGCAGATACTGTCCTGCTTATGTCTTTTCTCTTGTGTCCTTTCAAATCTGACTTAGTATTATTTACTTTTTCCGTAATTTTGGACCATATAAAACAAATTATGTTTATCTGTAAAACACTCCCTTTAGCAGCGGCAATTTGTCTGTCTGTTTTATTGACCAGCGGCCTCACGGGTTGTCAGTCCAATGGTTCGGCTACCGGCGAAACCACCACAAGTTCCGGAAAAGTGGCGGAAAAGACCGAAACGGCTTCCCCATCGTCCGACCCGGAAGCTAAACCAGCCGATGACCTGTCGGGACCAATAGCCAGTGCCGCCACCATCCTGGCCCGCCCGCAGGTGCCTATCCTGTGCTACCACCAGATACGCGACTGGCGGGGTAGCGATTCCAAAGGGGCGAAGGATTATATCATTCCCGTGGCTTCTTTCCGGGAACAGATGCAGATGCTGGCTGATAGTGGGTATCATACGATTCTACCCGATCAGCTTTATGCTTACCTGAATAAAGGCGCAGCGCTACCCTCAAAACCAGTAATGCTTACCTTCGATGATGGCGATCTCGATCAGTACGAAACGGCGTTGCCTATTCTGGATAAGCACGGCTTTAAAGGCGCGTTTTTCATCATGACGGTGGCTATCGGCCGTCACGGCAAACAGCCCTATATGGACAAAGCACAGATTAAAGATTTGTCGGACAAAGGACATACAATTGGCGCGCACACCTGGGATCACCACAACGTGAAGAAATACCAGGGCAACGACTGGAAAATTCAGGTTGAGGAGCCTAAGGCCAAACTGGAAGCCATCACGGGCAAGCCGGTCAACTATTTCGCCTATCCTTTTGGCTTGTGGAGCCATGCCGTTCTTCCCGAAATTCAGAAGCGTGGCTATACAGCCGCCTTCACCCTGGCCGATAAGCGCGATGACTCCATGCCCCTGTACACCATCCGGCGAATCATTGCGGGTGGCCAGTGGAGTGCCAAAACGTTCTATCGGAACATGACTCAGAGTTTCGACGGCAAATAGTTTTGGTTAGTGGTTTACGGTTTACGGTTAGCTGACGCACTCGTAAACCGTAAACCACTAACCTTTACCGCCCACTCAATACCGGTTACGATGTGCGGCATCGCGTTTGGGTCGGTGAAAGTTTCATTAACGTGACCCATGTCCGTATAAAATGCGCGTCCGTTTCTCACTTTATTTGTCCACGAAATGGGGTGTCGCCGTCCATTTGGCGATGGGGCTTCATTAAGCGACAGCAACACCTGAGTACTATAATCCCCGCTTACGCGTTGCTTAAAATTATACCACTCGTCTACTTGCGCCGGTAAATGACGGGGGGAGAAACGACAGTGAATTGACTCATGTAATCGTTGTTGACCAATGCGCCGTCCTCGGTCGTGTGGACATCCCAGCCCGTTTCTTTCCCCAATTTTCTCACCAACAGCACCAGGGCCGGTTGGTAAAACGGTATCGAATACGGTTTTTTTTAGGGCAAATGCCAGGTGACATACGTACCGAACATAACGAGACCACCTGCCGCAACGACTAGAAAGTTGAAAAGTCCCAACAAAGTTTTTAGAAGTTTTTTTAGCATCCGTAACGGGTTTTCGGACATAAGAAGTATTTCACCCGCTTCGTTTGCTTATAAAACCTACCCGGTTTCTATGCAGACAGCCAAATAGCCCGATAAGCTGTGGGGTCTGTAAAAACCTTATACGTTCAGGATAGTTAAATTAGCCGTAACAGCGCTGTAGTGTATGAAAACAATTATTCGCCTGGCTCTCGACCGCACCCCCAATACCAACCATACCGGTTTTTATGTTGCTCTGGCAAAAGGTGCCTATGAGAAGGCCGATCTCGATGTGCAATTTATTACTCCCGATGAAGAAAACTACCAGAAGATGCCTGCCCGACGGGTTTCGCAGAGCGATGCGCACCTGGCAATAACCCCTTCTGAAAGTGTTATAAGCTACCAGACAAATGGGGTACCGCTGGTGGCGGTGGCCACCCTGCTGGCCCGCGATATTAGTGCCATTGTTACCCTGAAAGAAAGTGGTATCGAACGGCCGCAGCAGTTGGATGGCAAAGTATATGCCTCCTACGGTGCCCGCTACGAAGAGGACATTATCCGGCAGTTAATTCAGAACGACGACGGCCGGGGAACTTTTGTGCCGCATAAATCGGCGTGGACGGGTATCTGGAAGTCGCTGGTGACCCGCGAAGTCGATGCCGCCTGGGTTTGGTTAACCTGGGAGGGCGTGAAAGCCTATGTCGATGGGGTTGACCTGAACCAGTTTTTGTTTGACGAGTACGAAATTCCGTACGGTTATAATCCCGTACTAACGGCCCACCGCGACTGGGTTAATGAAAATGGCGATGCCCTGCGCCGGTTTCTGGAGGCAACGGCGGCTGGTTTCCAGTTTGCCGTGAAAAATCCCGACGAAGCTGCCCGGATGCTCATCAAAACGGCCAACCATCCCATGCTCACCGACCGCAATTTTGTGGAGCAGAGCCAGCAAATGGTTTCGGGCTATTACCTGGACCCCGAAGGGCAATGGGGCCGTATGCACCGAAACATCTGGGTATCGTTCGTTAACTGGATGATACGGAACCGGATGCTAACGGATTCTACCGGCGAATTGATCCAGAAAATGGACGCCGACAACTTATTCACCAACGAATACCTGGAAAGCGTACCTGCCGGTATGCGCTGGTAAAGTAGCCTTACTATTACATGGAAAATAGTATCCGTCTGGCTCTTGACTGGACTCCCAACACGAACCACACCGGATTTTACGTAGCCTTAGCCACAGGTGCCTACAAACGGGCGGGCCTGGATGTTCACCTTCTGCTACCCGACGAGGATGGCTACGAACTGACCCCGGTCAAACGCCTGGTTGAAGGCAGGGCCGACCTAGCCATTGCTCCCTCCGAAAGTGTTTTTAGTCATCAGGCCAACGGCAATCCGGTAGAAGCCGTAGCCGCCGTGCTGGCCCGCGATGCCAGTGCCATCGTTACGCTGAAGGCCAGTGGTCTTGTTAGACCCGGTCAGTTAGACGGAAAAATGTATGCGTCCTATGCAGCGCGGTACGAAGAGGATATAATCCGGCAGATGATTCGGAACGACGGCGGTACCGGTCAGTTTGTATCATCCCAACCCGCTCGATTGGCTATCTGGCAGGCTTTGCTTACCAAAGAAGCGGATGCTACCTGGATTTTCCTGCCGTGGGAAGGAGTTGAAGCCCAGGTTCAGGGTATTGAGTTGAATCAGTTTTTACTGGAAGATTACGCTATTCCATACGGATACAGCCCGGTACTGATTGCCCACCGCGATTGGGCCAGCCAAAACGCCTATACGCTGCGTCAGTTTCTGGCTGCTACCGCCGAGGGATTCATCTTTGCCACTCAAAACCCAGACGAGGCAGCCCAAATGCTGATTGAAACCGCGAACCATCCCACGTTGCATGAACACGCCTTCTTGAAAAAGAGTCAGCAAATGGCATCCAGCTACTACCTGAATGAGGCTGGTCATTGGGGAAATATGCAGCAGTCCGTTTGGGAATCGTTCACAAATTTTCTTATTCGTAGCAACCTGCTAAAAGATGCCGACGGCGGACTGGTGCAGCATCTGGATGTAGATACTCTGTTTACAAACGAATACCTGTAGAAGTACGGTATTTACGGATCAATGAAACAATTTGCGCTTAAACTTCTGCCAGCGGGATGGTGTTTTGATTAGGCAGATGCCGCCACCAGAAATAGACCGCTGATGCATCAATTGCCGGAGTACAATATTATCCACCGCCACCGAGGTAGCCGTTGGTTTTACGCTGATTCTAGACCCGGTACGAAGATAACCCGGGTACGATGCACTGACGGAAAAGATGAGGGCTTCCTGAATGGGACTCTCCGATACCCGAACCGGTACAGTCAACGTATAAAAGCCGCTGCTATCCGTTCTGGTTTGCCAGGTTTCTCCTGATTGAAAAACGGATACTTCCCAATCCAACATAGGAGCCAGATTGCTGTTAGAATCTTCTAGCATAACAAGCCCCTTGATTATTACTTTCGCATCAGGACTGATAGCCTTCTGGATGGTAATTGCAGCAACCGAAAACACTGGCCTTACCGAGACTGACTGTGCTGGTTTGGCAACCTGGCTAGGCTGCCCTTTGGCCGTTTGCCAGCCGAACAAACCCATCGTGAGCAAACCAATCCATTGTCGCCAAACCGGGAGGCCCAACGTTGCCGGAATCAGCGGGCGGTTTAACTGCGCATCCAGAAAACGCCCGCAAGCCGTTTGTGGCGATTTACGGAGCAACCTGACTAATTCCTGATCGGAGTAATTCGTGTAATCAACGACCGTTTTCTGGCAACTGGCGCAAAATCGGCCCCGGTTGGCCGGTTGCATATCATCCCAGCGTTCGTGGCAGGGTTGCGGAATCTGGATGGTAAGACTGCGCATGACTAAACGGGTTTAAGAGGCAGGCAGATTGGGCTTATTTCATTACGGAGCGTAAGACGCATGTTCTCACCCGCCAATGGTCGACATTGATTCCGTTACGGTACTCCGGTTTCTCTCGGCCTCAAAACCGTTGAGCGGGCGGTGCGAGAAGGCTTTCAAAAAAGCTGCGGTCAACACTTCATCCGACTCCCCAGACCGAAGCAACGCCCGAACGTCCAGCACACCATCATCGTACAGGCAGGTTTTAAGCGTTCCCTGCGCCGTCATGCGAATGCGGTTGCAGGTACCGCAGAAGGTACGGCTGAAAGCGGCAATCACACCGATAGTGCCCTGATGGCCCGGAATCTGGTAGTTGGCCGAGGTTGAAAAGGGTGGGTCGGGAAGCTTTTCCAGCGTGGGGAAATGGCTCCTGATTTCGTCGACAATGCGTTTGTGCGTCCAGTGTAGTACGGGGTAATGGCTACCCTCGCCATTGAACGGCATTTCTTCGATGAAGCGCACGTCAACGGGCATAGTCCTGGTCAAATCAGCCAGCGGAATCAGGTCCTGCGTATTCTGCCCATCCATCACCACTGCGTTGATTTTTGTCTGAATACCAGCGTCCAGCAACGCGTCGAGAGTTTTCAGTACAGCGGGCAGTTCGTCGCGCCGGGTAATGGTATGGAACCGTTCGCGGTCCAGGGTATCCATGCTCAGATTAACGGACTTGACGCCCAGGGCAGCTAAATCGGCAACGTGCGGAGCGGTTAGCACGCCGTTGGTAGTCAGGGAAATATCATTGAGTCCATCGATAGCGGCCAGCCGGTGCAGAAAATCCATCAGCCCTGCCCGCACAAACGGCTCTCCTCCCGTAATCCGCACTTTTTGAACGCCCAAACGAGCCAGAACCCGGACGAGTCGCTCCATTTCCTCGTAGGTCAGCACCTGACTTTTGTGGAGATACTTGATGCCTTCTTCGGGCATGCAGTAAAAGCACCGCAGGTTACAGCGGTCGGTTACTGCCAGCCGGAGGTAGGTAATAGGACGGTTATGGTTATCGTAAATCATACGCTGTTGGACTAACACAAAACTACTGTTTTTAATTACAAAGAGCAGGGCTATCCAGGGGGGCAAAACGCATTTTCGTCAACCTGTCTTTGGTCCTATTTACCGGGCTACTCATCCATTACCCAATACTTTATACTTTGTTAACGATTAAATAGTACTTTTGGCTAAAGTTCAGCCGCCCTTGTTTTGAAGAAAGTAGTCTCCATCGGTCTCTTTGCCTTACTGGCCTACCACACACTGGCTTATGTGCTGGTGTGTGTGGGTACATGGTGGCAGGCAGAGCACGATCTTTCAGAACGACTTTCGGTCTATCGGTCAGTGGATAGTATGGTAGAGTTTCAGATTCCACTGAAGGATAAACTCGATGCCAGTGCCATTACCCAGACCACGGCGGATGGATTCAGTTACCGGGGACATTACTACTCCGTCGTTAGCATTGACATTGTGGGCGAGATGCTGCAAATTGTGGGGATGGAATCGAAAAGTCCTTCGTTCTGGAAAAGTGACCTGTTGTCATTCCTGAATAACCACGTTGCCGGTGCTACTGACTCCCACCAGAAGGCCAGTCAATTCCTGAAATTTCTGCTGAAAGAGTACTCGCCAACAACGCGGGCTATTTTTGATTTCCTCTCTCCCAACTGGCGCGAGGCCATTCGCATACCCAGCCATTTTTTCGTGGTTGCTACGCGTTCCCTCCCCGTTCATTCGCCCCCGCCTGAGTGCTAAGATGTGTTTCCTGTTGCTGAACGCAGTTTTCTGCTGAGCGTATCCGATGCATTACCGCATTGGATAGTTGCTGGTGGTTTTCATTGTCCAGTAATACTTCTATGGTAAGTCGTGCCTCCCGGCCTGGCTTTCCACCCTTGTATGCCCACAGCGCACGAGGAAATTCCCCAATCTTAGACCATTCAAACTGTCTTTCAGACATTTCCAATTATGAAAACGATTTTTACCGTCGTTCTGGCAACGGCCTATATCCTTATTTCCAACATCCCAACATCGGCGCAGGGTTGTATAGCGGTTCGGCACATGAGTTGTGCTGCCCCGGTGGGTTCGGCCGATTATTTCAAACAGCGTACCGGCCATTGGCAGGTGTCGGCGGGTTACCGATTCTTTCGGTCCTATAAGCATTTTGTGGGCGATGCCGAGCAAAAACAGCGTGTTGAGCAGGGGACTAACGTAATCAATGTATCCCATGCCCTCGATTTGGGCATTACCTACCTGGTCAATCAGCGGCTGTCGTTTTCGGTCAATCTGCCGATTCAGAACAACGACCGGTCATCACTTTACGAGCATTACGGCAATACGCTGGCGCAGAATCCCGACCAGAAACGCTTTCACACCCAATCTATGGGCATCGGCGATGTACGCATTTCAGGCAGCTACTGGCTGGTCAATCCAGTTAAGCTCCCCAAAGCCAATCTGGCTGTTGGGCTGGGGGTAAAACTGCCCACGGGTAATTATGCAGCCACCGACGATTTCCATAAACTGACCAAAGAGGGACAGGACTACGCCATCAACAAACCCGTCGACCAGTCAATTCAGCTCGGTGATGGGGGCGTAGGGGCAAGCATCGAATTACAGGGATATGCTTCCCTATCCAAAACCCTGACGGCCTATGCCAATGGGTTTTACCTGTTCAACCCGCGTGAAACAAACGGCGTTGTTCGCAGTCCCGAAGCTACCACGCCCGATCTGGTAACGGGTACCTTCTCCATAGCCGATCAGTTTGCCGCCCGCATCGGCCTGAGTCAATCCATCAGCGCCGTTCCCGGATTAGCCATTATGCTGGGCGGGCGGGTAGAAGGCGTTCCGGCTACTGATGCATTTGGCGGCAGTTCGGGTTTTCGTCGACCCGGCTACATCATTTCCGTTGAACCCGGCTTGTCATACATGCGGCACAAAACATCCGTAGCTGCCACGGTGCCCATTGCCGTTTACCGTAACCGCATTACCAGTTTTGCCGACCGCCTGGACCCGCTGGGCCTGAAACATGGTGACGCTGCCTTTGCCGATTATCTGGTGTCAATTAACGTTTCACGCTGGTTTTAGCACGTTGTACGTACAGCTACGCGTGGTTTATCCGTTTACAGGGTAGGAACCCAAAAGAGCCGGGCGGAAACCCCGGCTCTCTTTTTGACCATTCACAAGGAAAACAGGAACCGCTGCCGGATGCTGAACGGGAACGGCTACTTTTGCACAACCTCCGCTGACTTTATGCGATTACTTACCTGTTTTACTGTTGCGTTTCTGTTCACTCTTGCCCGCCAAACGTATGCCCAGGGATTAGCCCCGGGTATTCTGGACGGCTTCATGAAGGGCCAGCGCAAAGCCAGTCTGGCTATTCTGGCCTCGCAGGAAACCTACGATACGTACTACATCAACACGGCCGAAACGAAAAACCCAAACCTTGGCACCGTTACGACCCAGGCGCTTACCGTTGTGGGCACCTACGGATTAGGCTATGACCTCGACTTAATTATATCGGCTCCGTACATTCGGACGCAGGCCAGTGCGGGCTACTTTCCAAAACAGGAAGGTTTGCAGGATGTATCGGGAACACTGCGCTGGGAAGCGTTTGACTACAAACTAGGGAAAACCCGGCTCTCCTGGCTGTTTGCCGCCGGGTATTCCATGCCGATGCAGGAGTACGTGAGCGATGCCATGGTACGCCTTGGGTATGGATCGAAAAATCTGGACGGCCGCACCATGCTTCATTACAAGGCGGGGCCGTTTTTCATAACGGGTCAGTACGGCTACATCCGTCGCGGACAGGTCACCCTGGACCATGTCGTCAATAACTATGACCCCAGCCAGCTTAATCCGAACAGTGGCATGAAAGTCAATGTCATCGACGTGACTGAACTGATTATCCGAACGGGAATTGTCACAAAGCGGGTTAGTATCGACGTGTGGGGCCAGCAACAAACCCCTAAGACGGAGGGCACCAACATTGGACCCGGCATTCCATTCCCAACCAATGGGGTTGGTTTTACGCGGGTGGGCACTACGGCCTGGCTTAAGCTATTTGGCAAAGTAGGGATAACCGCCACTACCAGCACTACCCTCAGCGGTCGTAATACCGGCAAAGCAACACGCGTCAATGGCGGGCTGGTACTTGGCCTGTAAAATTTTATTGGTACAACATGAAAACGATTTTAACGCCTATACTACTAAGCAGTCTGCTTTTATGGCTGACGGGTTGTAAGGAACCGACTATTGATGAAGGCATTCAGTCGTTCAGCGTCCCTACCTCGGTGGATGCGGATGGCGGAAACTGGCGCACCATCGTTCTGAAATCAGCCACTGACATTACTGTTCCGCAACCGCTACCCATCACATCGGACGCGTACAAAACGGAACTGACGGCCATAAAGAACGGACTTCTGGCATCCACCCCTGAGCAGAATACAGCCGTTAATTACTGGGCTGTGGGGGGTGTTGTGCGCTGGAATCAGATTGCCCGTCAGTTGGTTGCGAAATACAATGTACCCCCCGGCTATGATTATGCAACCGGGCAGGTTTCCCCCGCTGATGCGGCTAATCCCTACGCCGGAGCGCCCTACGCAGCCCGGATTTATGCGCTGCTGAGCGTTGCCCAATATGATGCACTGGTAGTAGCCTGGCGGGCGAAATATCAGTACAATCGTCCATCATTGGAACGGCAGGGCGTTGTGGCCAGAGTGCCCATACTGGACGTACCCTCTTACCCGTCGGAGGATGCGGCCATTGCCGAGGCCTCGTGCCAGATGCTGGCTTACCTCTTTCCCAACGAAGTAAACTGGCTCAAAGCCAAAGCCACGGAGCACAAACAAAGTCAGTTGTGGGCCGGGGCCAGTGTGCCGAGCGATATCAAAGCGGGCGAAGACATCGCGATTGCACTGGCCTCCAAACTCGTTGAACGGGCCAGAAATGACCGGTTTGCCGCCAGTACCGATCCGGGCAACACCTGGCAAACGGCCCTTGCAAAAGCACCTTACAACCAGAAGTGGAAAAGTCTCGAAATCCCCGAACGCCCGCCCCTCCTACCCCTGGCGGGCAACGTAAAAACCTGGTATGATTCGACCGCTATTTTTCGGGCTTTACCGGCGGCTCCCCCCGCCACCACATCGGCAGAATTTCAGAAAGCCCTGAGCGATGTGAGAACTCTGTCCGACAGCCGCACCCGCGAACAATGGCGAATTGCCAGTTACTGGGAAAATGGCCCCAATACCTATTTACTGTCGGGGCTATGGAATTTCCTGGCCGAAGACCTCATCCGGCAGGGAGGGCAGAATGAGTTACGAACGGCGCGCACCTACGCCCTGCTGAACCGGGCCATGCAGGACGCCACAACGGCTACCTGGCGCGCTCAATACACGTATTTCGTGCCCCGCCCTGCCCAGCTTGACCCGGCCATAAAAACAGCCACCACCATGCTGAATACGCCAAGTTACGTAGCAGACCGGGCCACTGTGTCCACGGCGGCCGCTACGGTGCTTGCCCACCTGTTTCCGGATGAAGCGACCCGCCTGAATGCTCAGGCCGCAGAAGCCAGCCTATCGGGTCTGTACAGTGGAACGCAGTATCAGTTCGACAATGAGGCCGGGGCAACTTGGGGTACACTTATTGGCCAATTGGCTGTTACGGGGGCTAAGGCCGACGGGGCTAAGTAAGAAATTCCTTTTGTCGAGCCAGCTACAGGCATGCCCTTTTTAGCCCACTGACTTATTTCCTACAGGAACAAACTGTTATTGACCGGGTTGTACCTACTTCGATCAAATCTCTGCCAATTCATAGATAGACGAACAAGTATAAATAAGTACATTTGATAAAATAGCAGCAATTGTACGTATGACCAGTTCAATCGTCGAATTACTTCGACAAAAAAAGAAGCAGATTTTAACCGTCTGGATGAAAGGTCAGCTAGCCGACAGTCAGTTACGGGACGATTTGATGGCCAACGAAGACCTGCGGATCCAGTCGGAAAAGCTACTCGATACGCTCTTCACTGTACTGACTGACGACAGTTTAGCCCATCCCGATTCGGCCTCCCTCAACCCCCTGGTGGATATGTTGTCGGGCATCTCTAAATCACGGGCCAGACAGGGATTTACTCCCCGCGAAACGGGCAATTACATCTTTAGCCTGAAGGATACCCTACTGGAAACAGCTCAGTTTGCCTTAAAAGATGACCCGGAGCGGCTGGTTAATGAATCACTAAAAATCGGCAAGTTCATTGACTCACTGGGAATCATCACGTTTGAAACCTTCATTCAGGGCCGCGAAGAGATTATCGTTCGTCAAACCGACGAGATGATCAATGTATCTACCCCCGTCGTAAAGATTTGGGAGGGCATTCTGGCCGTGCCGCTCATTGGTACCCTCGACAGTTCGCGGGCCATGATGGTTATGGAAAGTTTACTACAGGAGATTGTCAACACGGGTAGCAGCATCGCGATTCTGGATATTTCGGGCGTACCGATGGTGGATACCATGGTGGCGCAAAATCTTATAAAAACGGTGAGTGCTGCCCGCCTGATGGGGGCTGAATGTATTATTAGCGGCATACGCCCCGAAATTGCTCAGACGATTGTGCATCTGGGTATCGATCTATCCTCTATCGTAACGAAAGCCTCGCTGGCCAGCGCGCTGAAGCATGCTTTTCGGCTTTTACGACTGGAGGTTAAAAAAGTTTCCACCCCATCGTCTGATGGATTGGCTTACGTCTAACCCCTGCTGGCAATGGAACGAATCCCGATTCTGAAGATGGGGCAATTTTTGTTGGTAACCATCCAGGTTGACCTCTATGATCGACTAGCCCTTGCGCTCGAGGAAAACCTTATTCAGGAAATCACTAGGCATAATCCCCGGGGGGTGCTCATTGACATTTCGGCCGTGTCCATCATTGACTCGTTTATGGGGCGTATCTTCAGCAACATTGCGCGTATGGCCCACATACTGGATGCCGAAACGGTGGTGGTAGGCATGCAGCCCGCGGTTGCCATCACCCTGGTTGAACTGGGTCTTCCACTAACGGGTGTACGAACGGCTTTGAATGTAGAAAAGGGGATGAAACTGTTGGTAAACCAGACAGATACCAACGAAAATGCTACCAGCAACGACTAATGTTACGGCCACTGAAACGGTATTTGTTGGGCACGGAAAAGACATTATGCTACTCGTTGCACTGATTCGCCAGCATGCCAGTGAGGTTGGCCTGACTTCACTCGACCAAACGAAACTGATCACCGCTACCAGCGAATTGACTCGAAACATGCTCAACTACGCGGACCAGGGTCAGGTAATAATTGATCAGTTGACCCGGGGAAAACAGCGGGGAGTACGGTTAACGTTTGCGGACAATGGACCGGGCATCGCTGATATTGAGCGAGCCATGGAAAATGGCTATTCGAGTGGGTTAGGGCTGGGTCTGGGCCTACCCGGCACCAAACGCTTAATGGACGAGTTTCACATTGCCAGCGTGGTGGGGCAGGGCACAACGATAACGATTGCAAAGTGGACAAATGACTAAGATGCACCACCGCTCATTTGCCGTTACAGACCGTAGTTACGGGGCAATAATTAGCCATCATGCGCGCCAACTGTCTGGGGAACTGTCGTTTTCAACTAAAAAAAAAGGGGAACTCGACATCATTGTAGCCGAACTGGTTTCTAATCTGGTAAAGTACGGAAATGATGGGGAGTTACTGATACGCCCCATTCAGGATACCCATCAGACGGGGATAGAACTCATCAGCGTGGATAGTGGACCGGGAATGGCCGATCCGAGCCAAATGCTGAAAGATGGTGTATCTACCGGAGGTTCACTGGGACTGGGACTGGGAGCCGTACAACGCCTGTCGGACGAATTTCAGTTATATTCTCAACCCAGCACGGGAACGGTAGTACTGGCCCGCATCTACCAGCGCAGCAGTCCCCAGAAGCTGACAAGCCAGTTAGCCGATGTCCGATGGATTTGTGTGCCTAAAGCGGGCGAAGACGTTTGTGGTGATGCCTGTTACCACCAGCTTACTACATCGTCGCTGACGTTGTTTCTGGGCGATGGGCTGGGTCATGGCGTAGCGGCAGAAATCGCCGTTTCCCAGGCTATCACCCAACTAAGTCAATCACGGGAGACTATACCGGAAAAGCTGTTGGCACTCGTACACAAGGGTACTACCGGCACCCGTGGGCTGGTGGGTACCTGCGCCGTTTTTGATTTCCCTACTCGGAAATGGCTGGTTTGCGGAGTGGGTAATATTACAACAAAACTGAGTACGTCGCGAGGAGTAAAAGGATACGTTCCCCAAAATGGTATTCTGGGCTATATGATACCCTCTACGTTGCTCCCTTACGAACTGCCCTACGAGCGCGGGCAATGGCTGATTATGACGTCTGATGGGCTACGCTCACGCTGGAATCCCGCCCGGTATCCGGGTATCAATCAATATGACGCGTCTATTCTGGCGGCTGTCATTTATAAAGAATGCGCCCGGCATACCGACGACATGTCGGTACTTGTTGGCAAACTCTACTAATTGAATGCATGAATTAACGAGTCTCCTGCTGGATAATGAAATGGATCTGATCCTGGTTCATAAGCGGAGTATGAAATTGGCGGAACTGGCCGGGCTTTCTCTATCTTCCCAGACAACATTTGCCACGGCGGTGTCGGAAGTAGCTCGATTAGCCATTACCAACGGCAGTCATGCCTGGCTGATGCTTGGTTTCAACAACACCGATGAGGGGAAGGGCTGGAGTATTCTAGCTCACCTGAAGGATCATCGGCCCTACCCGGTTCAAAAAACAGAAACCGCCGTCCAGCACGCCCGTCGGTTAGTCGATTCATTGACCATCAACATCACCGATTCAGGTACCGACATACGATTGTACTGCCAGGTCGCCAGTATGAATTCGGTCAGTACGGTACGAATCGATGGCTGGAAGGAGCAATTTTTTCGGGAACCTCCTGCTTCGCCCTACGACGATATAAAACGGAAAAATAGTCAGCTACAGGAACTGGCCGAGCGCCTTACCCAGAGTGAACAACAGTATCGGCAGGTAACGAACTCGTTGCCCTTGCTTATCTTCTCCATGAATTCTGATGGGCAATTACTGTATGCCAATCAGGGATTTACGACTTTTTTGAGTGCCACACTGCCCGTTTTGAACAGTAAGGGTTGGCTTAGCCATTTCCATGATGACGACTATGGGGCCGTTAAAACTACCTGGATCGACAGCGTGTCTACTGGGTTACCCTGGAAAGGCAACTGGCGTGTTCGGAGTGGATTAACCGGGGATCATGTCTGGCATATGGTCTCGGCCACTCCCCTGAGGGACTCCGACCAGCGGGTGATTCACTGGACTGGGTTCCTGATGGACATTGATGCCCAGAAAGTGATTGAGCAGACGCTTCGGGATAACGAAGAACTCCGGAAGAACAAAAGCAAGTTAGAAAACAGTCAGCAACAGTTAGCCGATAACATTGGCGAGCTGAATCGCAGCAACACGGAACTTGCGCAGTTTGCCTACGTGGCCAGCCATGATTTACAGGAACCCCTGCGAAAAATCCAGTCGTTCAGCACTATGCTTACTCAGCAGTATGCACCCTCCCTCGACCCGAATGCGCAGGATATAATCCGACGAATGCAATCTGCCACCGGCCGGATGCAGGAGTTGATTCGCGGCTTACTGGCTTACTCACGACTGAATACCGAAAAACCCGTCCTCCACAAAGTAGCGTTGTCGTCCTTACTGGTCGATGTACAGGGGGATCTGGAAGCAGCTATTCGGGAACGGCATGCCCAGATTACCGTCGATCAATTACCCAACATTGTGGGACATGGACTTCAGCTACGCCAACTGTTTCAAAATCTATTGAGCAATGCCCTGAAATTTACCCCATCCGACCGCATACCCATTATTCGTATCCGTTCTCAACTGATTTCAGGAGACAATCTACCGGATTCTCTTTCCAAAACGTATCCCACGTACCTGGAACTGAGCGTCATTGATAACGGTATTGGGTTCGATGATAAGTACATCGACCGGATTTTCAATTTGTTTCAGCGGCTACATGGCCGGTCTGAGTATATGGGCACGGGTATTGGTCTTGCTATTTGTAAAAAGGTGGTCGAAAACCACGGGGGCTACCTTTCGGCCCGAAGTGAAGTAGGGCATGGTTCTACGTTTTTGATCTATTTTCCGGTAAAATAGCCTAACCCATCTCCCCAGAGTGACGAGAAAAAGCAGGCAATCTATACGGCAACTCAACGGAAAGTAAACAGAAAGCCGGATTCGATAATCCGGCTTTTTTGTAACATTGTCCTGCCAATCCCGATTTAATACATAAACAACGACTGCATGAATCATCCAGAAAACCTCACCATTTCCTCCATTCCGGGCCAGATCCGTGTAACTATCGAACGCGTGTCGCCTGAACTCGATGGGGGGCAGTTTCCCATAAAAGCCGTTCCCGGCGATGTAATAGCCGTTGAAGCCGACATCTTTGCGGATGGCCACGATTACCTGTCAGCTAAACTCCTGTATAAACACCTCGACGATGCAGGCTGGTCCGAAATGACAATGGCTTTACTGGTCAACGACCGCTGGGGTGCCTCGTTTATCGTTGAAAAACAGGGGCGATACCTGTACACGATAGAAGCCTGGGTAAATCATCCGGCTTCGTGGCAGCACGAAATACACCTGAAAGTAGCCGACGGTCAGCGCATCACCAGCGAACTCCAGGCTGGTGCCCATTACCTGGATGGCATGTTTTTACGGGCTGGTCTAAAAACAACCGTTGCTAAGGGAACGGGGAAAAAGAAAAAAGAGACGTTTGAGGAGTCACCCGATGTAAAAGCATTACGCGAAATGGCCACCTTATTTCGGAATGGCGCGGCCCTGACGGAGGAGAACCTATACAACGAAGCCGTAGCCATTGCTGAATGCGACCAGTTTACCTTTTACGCCAATCGATATCCCGAACGCCAGCACTCCGCCCGGTATCGGCACGAACTGGCGGTAGAAGTAGACCGGGCACGGGCGGGGTTCAGCACCTGGTATTGTCTGTTTCCTCGTTCTGCATCGCGGAAGGAAGGGACTGGCAGCGTACCCGCCCACGGCACCTTCAGGGATGTGGAAGCACTGCTGCCCCGCATCTCAAAAATGGGCTTCGATGTCCTGTACCTACCCCCTATCCATCCCATTGGCACGGCCTTCCGAAAAGGAAAAAACAACTCAGTCATTTGCCAGCCGGGCGAACCGGGGGTTCCGTACGGTATCGGTTCAGAACTGGGTGGGCACGATGCAATTCACCCCGAACTGGGTACGGTCGATGATTTCAAACACCTGATTGCTATTGCTGGCAATTACGGCATGGAAATAGCCATGGACCTTGCCATTCAGTGCTCGCCCGACCACCCCTGGGCTAAAGACCATCCCGAGTGGTTCAAAAAGCGGCCCGATGGCACCATCCAATATGCCGAAAATCCCCCAAAAAAGTACCAGGATATCTACCCGGTTTATTTCGAAACGGAAGACTGGCAAAACCTGTGGGAAGAACTCAAGCGCGTTATGCTGGTTTGGGCTTCCTGGGGCGTTCGTATTATTCGGGTCGATAATCCGCATACCAAGCCGTTTATATTCTGGGAGTGGCTCATTGCCCAGGTGAAGCAGGAATTTCCGGATATGATTTTCCTGGCCGAAGCCTTTACCAAACCCAAAGTGATGCAGGAGCTGGCCAAACGCGGATTTGCTCACTCCTACACCTACTACACCTGGCGCGACACCAAGTACGAACTGGAGGAATACATGACGGAACTAACCCAAACCGGTGGTCGCCCGGATGCGATGGCCTACTATTTCCGCCCTAATTTCTGGCCCACCACGCACGACATCAACCCGTATAGTTTGCAGGGGGGGCACGAGCCGCAGTTCATTATTCGGTTCCTGCTGGCGGCCACACTGTCCAGCAATTACGGCATTTACGGGCCTTCATTCGAGTTGATGGAGCACGTTCCCTTTCCGAACAAAGAGGAATACCTGAACTCCGAAAAGTATGAAATTCGGCTTTGGGACTGGGAGAAGACCAACCGGCTAACGTACCTGATTGAGCTGGTCAACCGGATTCGGCACGAGAACGCGGCCCTGCAAACAACAAACAACATTACGTTCTGCCAAGTCAATGATGATGCCATCATGGCCTATCTGAAAACGTCCGGCTCCAATCGCCTGCTTATCGTTATCAATACGGATGCGTACAACCGTCGGGCCGGTATCGTTCAGGTACCCATCTGGCAACTGGGCATTGGGCCCGACCAGTCCTATACGGTTCATGATTTGCTCACCGAAGCGTATTACACCTGGCAGGGTGAACAGAATTACGTGGAACTAGACCCGTATGTATTACCCATGCACCTCTTCCGAATTGGGCTGTAATTGCACTCGATTACTCAAAAAAAGGGACGTGCTACGGTAGCGCGTCCCTTTTTTGTTTTTCCTGCTGGTAAAGCGGTGTAGTTGATTTTTAATTCTCCCGTTGAGCGATTATCCGACAGGAGCCTTATGGCACCACCACCACCCGGCTTTCGGCACCGGCTCCAGTCTGTATCGTAATGGTATAACGCCCTGCCGATAGCCCGTGTACATCAACGACTTTACTATGATTGCCCGATGCCAGACCGGGGTTGCTAGTTTGCCTAAGAGCCTGACCGGACAGATTCGTCAGTACCAACGAAATGGGCCCGGCCGCTGTCAGGGTAAAATCAACGGTCAGTGTTTCGGCGGTTGGGTTTGGGTAAACGCGCAAGCCGGTTAAAACAGGTTCTGCCACACCCGTTACGGTTGATAGGGCAGATGTAGTCCTCAGGTTTTTTAGAATCCAGTTATTCGGGTCAACAACCACGCTGGTGATGGTTCCACGTACTGACAGCGTAAATGTCTGGTCGGCCTGGTCATTAAGAACGGTAATCGTGGTATCCCCCGCCGTCGACAACACCCGCATCTGCACCGGCATGGTAAACGAAGCCGGGCTTGCAGCAAGCGCATTGGTTTGCTGCAAGCGCACCGTTGCCGAGTTACCCGCACCCGTAATGGTGGCGGTATAGCTGGGGAAACCTTCGCCGTATATCCACTGCTTAAAAAAGTAGTTCAGGTCTCGGCCGGAAACCTGTTGAGCCACGGCCTGAAAATCCTCCGTCACGGCCGTGCCATACGCGAGAGTCGGTGTGGCCGCGTAGGTGCGCAGCGTCTTGTAAAACGTACTGTCACCCACCACGCCCCGCAGCATGTGAAGTACGACAGCACCCTTTGCATAACTTCGGTTGCTGTTGAAAATATTATCGACACTACTAATATCCTGAACGTAAATAGAACCCCGTGCCAGCCGGGCACCATTCATGAAATTGGTTACGTAGGCCTTATAACCGGTCTGCCCACCAACCAATTCGGCGTATACGGCTTCCCCATACGATGCAAAGCCTTCGTTGAGCCATATATTCTGCCAATCGCGACAGGTAATCTTATCACCAAACCATTGGTGAGCCAATTCGTGTGCAATAACGTAAGGCGTCAGCGCACTTATGTACATTGAACTGATGGTTTGATGTTCCTGGCCACCTCTGTATTCAAACTGAGCATGGCCATATTTTTCCCGCAAAAACGGATAAGGGCCAAACCGGTTGGTAAACAATTGCATGATGGCCGGGGTCGTGTTTAGGCTAGCCTGAACCGACGCGAGGTCTTCGGGATAGATGTAGTGCGTAATGGGCAGCGTCTGATTACCGTAAGAAAAAGGGGTTTCCAGTTGGGCGTAGTTGGAAACGGCAATCGAAATCAGGTACTGAGCAATGGGGTAGCTGTTCTTCCAGAAGTAGGTTTTAGTCCCGTCGGTGTTTGTCGTTGTACTGATGAGTTTTCCGTTAGAAACCGAAATAAATTGCGCCGGAGCCGTAATGCGCACCGACGATGAGTCAGCTTTGTCGGCAGGTGTATCGCGGCACGGGAACCAGTTTGAAGCCCCGTAGGGTTCGCTCAAACTCCAGATGACCGGGTCGGCGGTGTTCTGGTGTTTATCGAATTTGAAACTCTGCTGTTCGTAACTGGGAACGCCCTGATAATAGACAGTCAGCGTCAGTGCCTGCCCATTGGCTACGGGTTGCGTTGGCGTTATGGTCAGTTTGTTCAGGGCGTGCTGGAACGTAACTTTCTGCGCACCTACCTTCACGGAGTCAACCCGCAGCCCCTCGGTGGCCGAGGTAGTGGTACTTAAATCCAGAAAAAAAGTGGTCAGGCTGGCTACCGTACTTTTCAGCGTAATCGTGGCCGCCCCCCGCAGGTTGTTGGGGGCTGTTGTCAGGCGTAGGTCAAGGCCGTAATACGTAACGTCGATTGACGCATCGCCGGGATAGGCCAGCCGCGCTCTGGAGTTGGTTACAAACCGTTCAGCCGCGCGCGTTTTCCCTATCTGGCAGGCCTGTATCCCTTCACTTATAATCTGAGCGCTGGCAAGTGAAGAAACCAGAAGCAGGAATAAGAGGTATAAACTCTTCATACGGATAGCATTTTGCTGACTTTACCGGTAAGTTGACAATGAGTTAATTAACCGGTCATTATTCGTTTTCCCGACCTACATTCAGTAACGGGGGTTCTTGTGTACCAGCCTCGGCTTTCGCTTTTATAGCCTCCAGTTTTTTCTGATCGGCTTCGGGAAGTTCCAGGCTCCAGCCCATCGAACTAGCCAACTGATACATCATGTACTGAATCTGGTTATTGGCAATCTTGGGCAGGTCGCTCTGCATAGCCCGCTCGTTCATGGCCCGCTTGGCGTCATCCAGAATCTGGGTATAATCTTCGCTATTAAAGTAGTTCAGAAACCCCGCCTGTATATCATAAAACTGATAATCGGTATCAATCGACAAGATTTCCGGCTCAGGAAACGCTTCGATAATCAGTTTTTTCTCACCATTACTCGGGGCACGAAACCGAACTTTGGCAAAGTCGAAACCCACCAGTACTTTCGATTTGGCAATGACCATCGCTTTCTTCGGATCGTTCAGCACATACAGGATTTTTTTCTGGTCCTGGTAGTTGTATATCTCCGAGAAGTACCCTTCGGCCATCACCACTTTGAACACCTTCTCGATGCGTTCCAATAACACGACTGAATCCCGCCGAATACCGGTTTCGCCTGTGCGTTTACGTACTACGTTGGCGAAGGCAAGTCCTCCACCCGCACCAACGAGAAGAAGCAAAACGGTGGTTAAAAAGTCCATGATGAGATTAAATGAAAAATGTATAACGAAAAATGTACAATGAGTAAGGGCATAGCATATCCATTATTCATCGTACATTTTTCATTACACAAACTGTTACTTTGCGTAAGCCACCGCTCTCATTTCCCGAATTACGGTCACTTTAATCTGACCGGGGTATTGCATTTCCTTCTCTATCTTCTGCGAGATTTCGTACGATAAAACGCCCGCCCGTTCGTCGGATACGTGGTCGGCATCCACCATGATACGGAGTTCGCGACCCGCCTGAATGGCGTAGCACTTGGTTACACCGGGGAAGTTATTCGCCAGTTCTTCGAGTTCTTTCAGGCGTTTGATGTACGACTCCATCATTTCTCGCCGGGCACCGGGGCGTGAGCCGGATACGGCATCACACACCTGCACAATGGGCGAAATCATGCTGGTCATCTCCATTTCGTCGTGGTGGGCACCAATAGCGTTAATAACTTCGGGGTTCTCTTTGTACTTCTTGGCCAGCTCCATGCCCAAAAGGGCGTGTGGTAGTTCGGCCTCTTCGGGCCATACTTTACCAATATCGTGGAGCAGACCGGCGCGTTTGGCCAGTTTGGCGTTCAGTCCCAGTTCGGCGGCCATCGTAGCGCAGAGCTTAGCTACCTCGCGGGAGTGTTGCAGCAGGTTCTGTCCGTAGCTGGACCGGAAACGCATCCGGCCCACCATCTTGATCAGTTCGGGATGCAAACCGTGAATGCCCAGGTCAATGACGGTTCGCTCGCCAATCTCCACGATTTCGTCCTCGATGTTCTTGCGGGTCTTTGCCACAATCTCCTCAATGCGGGCGGGGTGAATACGGCCATCCTGCACCAGGCGGTGCAGCGACAGGCGGGCAATTTCGCGTCGTACGGGATCAAACCCGGAAATGATAATGGCTTCGGGGGTGTCGTCCACAATAATTTCGACGCCGGTTGCAGCTTCGAGCGCACGGATGTTACGGCCTTCGCGGCCAATAACCTTCCCCTTAACGTCGTCGGATTCGATGTTGAAAACGGACACGCAGTTTTCGATAGCGTGCTCGGTAGCCGTGCGTTGAATGGTTTCGATAACGACCTTTTTTGCTTCTTTGGTAGCTGTTAGCTTCGCTTCTTCAACAATGTTTTTGATGTACGAACTGGCCCGGGTTTCTGCTTCGGCCCGTAGGTTTTCAATGAGTTGGTCACGAGCCTCGTCGGCAGAGAGACCGGCAATTTTTTCCAGTTGAGATAGCTGGTCGGCCAGCATAGTGTCGGCTTCCTGTTGCCGCCGGTCTACATCTTCCTTCCGTCGGTTGAGGGCATCTACCTGTTGGGTAAGGCCATTTTTCTGTTGCCCGATTTCGTTCCGCTGCTGATTCAACTCCTGTTCCTTGGTACGTTGCTGATCGGCCTGCTGGCCTAGCTGCTGTTCCCGTTGTTTGAGTTTATTCTCGTTCTGAAGGAGTAAATTCCGTTTCTGATTGGTTGTTTCTTCAAACTCCGCCTTTAGCTTCAGGTACTTCTCCTTGGCTTCCAGCATCCGGTCTTTCTTGATGTTTTCCGCCTGTAATTCCGCATTCTTAATAATTGTTGCGGCTTGTTCTTCTGCCTCTTTTTCGTGCTTTGCACGTACTCCTGCCATCGTTTGACGGCCTATCAGTATGCCTATACCACCCCCTACGAGGGCAGCAAGAATCGTTAACCAAATGTCCATTGGACTATATCGTTAGTGGTTGAAAAAATGAACTAATCAACCTGCTGCGATACGGCTGTCCTGAACACAAACCCGCATTTGTACGAACTGGAAGTCCGCCGTTTTATTTATGTTGAAATGGCCGGCGTAACGACATGATCTAATTGAGTTATTTTGTCAAATACCGTTTGTTGAAATCGCTGCATTTTTCGTTCTCCTCTGATCCGCTGGACCAGGCTGTCGAAGGCTATCATAGCCAGGGCCTCCTGTGTATCTGTGTGCCCCAAGTCCCGATATCTAATCAGTTCATCCTGAATTATCTTCGCGGCTTCGCGCACAACGGTCTCCGATTCCGGATCTACAGACAATCTGTAAGGCCGGTCCGCAATTTTTACGTTTACGCGAATTGGCAGTTCTTCCATTACGGCAGTCGGCTCGGTCGGGGTCTGAACCCCAGAGTCAATTTGGTTTTATGACAAACTACTCAAATGAGCAATACACCGTTCCAATTCCCGGATATACTCGTCGAGTTGGTGTTTTAATTCAGCATTCGTATCTGTAACAGACAAGTTGTCTTTTACAATTATACTACTATCTTTTGAATTTGATGTGTTTTTTTCTGGTTTGTCGGTTTTTTTCTGTAGTTCGATGACCCGCTCCTGCTGCGCTTTCAGGCTAGTTTGCAACGCATCTTTTTCCCGCTCCAGTTGCTTTACCTGGTCTTTCGTTCCGGCATATAACTCCCTCAGGACCCGAATCTTATCATCCAGTCGTTCAACTAATACGAGAATTTGATGTTCACTAACCACAGCTTTTAATGAGTGAGCGAGCGAATGAATGCCTGAGTAACCAGTACTGGTTACTCAGGCATTCATTCGCTCATTATTTTCTGATTACGGCACCTAGTTCCTGTTCAAAAGCGGCCATGAGCCGTTGCATCGTTTTGTCGATGGTCGTGTCATTGAGGGTTTGGGTCTGGTCCTGTAACAGGAAGCTGACCGAATACGATTTCTTACCATCACCCACCTTCTCCCCTTCATACACATCGAAGACATTGACAGACCTCAATAGCTTTCGCTCCGTTTGCCGGGCCAGCCGACTGATTTGCTCAAAAGTAACTCCCTTGTCGAGGACGAGTGACAAATCGCGTCGTACGTCCGGAAAGCGTACGACCTCCTCGTAACGCGCTTTAGTTGTGGTCAGTTTGAGCAGGGCCTGCCAGTCGAAGTCAGCGTAAAAAACCGGCTGTTTCAAATCCACCAGCTTCGCTAACTTAGGCTGAACCAGACCCAGACTCACCAATGGCTTTTTGTTTACCAGGTAAGTTAGGCCATACTGAAACAGCGTTGGATCTGCCGGTTGCGTTTCGAACGCTTTTACCCGAAACAGATTCAGCACAAGCTGCACGGCCGAAGCCAAATCGTGGTACGCCACCGGCTGATTTTTTTGCAGCCAGCTTTCAGGATATTTGTTCCCCGTGAGGGTTATACTCAATCGGCTTTGCTCATTGTACTTTGTAGTTCCATCCTCCAGCTTCACCTGACTGTACACTTTACCCAGTTCAAACACCTTCAAATCTTTCTGCCGACGGTTCAGGTTGTACACCAACGTTTCGAGGGCTGAAAACAACATCGTTTGCCGCATCACCGACAGGTCGTCGCTCAACGGGTTGAGCAACTTCACGTCGGCACCTGATAGCGACGACCGAATGGCATCGTGATAAGCGGGCCGGGTCAGGGACAGGGTTACAATCTCGTAAAAGCCGTTGGCTGCCATTAGCTGCGCTACCCGGCTCTTCCACTGGTCAGGGTCGGTCTTAGGGAATCCGGAGAGGGAGTCGGCAGACAGGTTTAGGGATAGCGGCACATTGTCCAGTCCGTAGATTCGCAGGACTTCTTCGATGACATCGGCCTCGCGGGTTACGTCCACGCGGTAAGGCGGTACGATAGCCACGAACCCATCCGCGTTTTGTTCCTCGGCCTGAATGTCCAGTGCTTCCAGAATACGGTGAATCTCGGCATGGTCAATAGCAATGCCAATCAGCCGGTCGATGTTGCGGTACCGAACGGGCACCCGAAACGGCTCAACCGGATTTGGATATAAATCCGTTACCTCCGAGCTGATTATCCCCCGGTGTGCCGTATCACCCGCTACTTCCTGAATCAACAAGGCCGCCCGTTTGAGGGCAAATACCGGCATATCAGGATCGGTACCCCGCTCAAACCGGAACGACGCATCCGTTTTTAGACCGTGATGCTGCGCCGTTTTACGGACGGAGATAGCCGAAAAATAAGCCGATTCCAGAAAGATACTGGTCGTTTCTGACGACACGCCGGAATACTGACCGCCAAACACGCCTGCAATACACATGGGCTTTTCAGCATCGCAAATCATGAGGTCGGTGGCCGTCAATTTGCGCGCTACGCCATCCAGCGTTACAAAGGGCGTTCCTTCGGGCAGAGTCTTGATGATGACCTGGTGGCCCGCAATCTTGTCTGCATCGAACGCATGTAACGGTTGACCCAAGTCGTAGCAAACGAAATTCGTTATATCGACAATGTTGTTGATTGGGTTCAGACCAATGGTAAGCAGCCGTCTTTTCAACCAGTCGGGGGATTCGCCCACGGTCAGGCCGCTGATGGTCAACCCCGTGTAACGTGGGCAGGCGTCTGCATCCTCCACCCGCACATCGAGGGTAAGGCTGGTATCGTGGACAGCAAACGAGTCTACTGATGGTAGTGTCAACGGGCGGTTCAGCACCGCTTTCAAATCGCGGGCCGTTCCGAAATGGGAAGCCGCATCAATCCGGTTGGGGGTAAGGCCAATGGCAATCTGGTAATCCGCTTCGAGGTTAAAATACCGGGCGGCTGGTGTTCCGTTGGGCAGTTGGGCAGCCGGACCGTTCGGATCAAGCACCATAATTCCGTCGTGCGAGGTACCCAGGCCTATTTCATCCTCCGCGCAGATCATCCCTTCCGAGGCAGCTCCGCGAATTTTGGCCTTTTTTATCTGAAAAGGTTCGGCTGGCGCACCGTTGCCTGATTTGGGGTGTAGCGTGGCACCTACCAGAGCAACCACCACCCGTTGTCCGACCGCTACGTTGGGTGCTCCACACACGATAGATAGCGCTTGTCCGGCACCGACATCCACCGTGGTCAGGCTTAATTTATCGGCATCCGGGTGCCGTTCGCAGGTGAGTACTTCACCGAGTACGACGCCCTCCAGGCCACCGGGTACAGCATCAATTTTTTCAATTCCTTCTACTTCAAGGCCCGTTGACGTCAGCAGTTTACCAACCTCTTCGGGGGATTCTGTCAATTCAATGTACTCTTTTAACCAGTTATACGAAACTTCCATACGGGGGCAATACAGATAAGGACCACAAAGTTAGCCAATTGCTTGATTGACTAAAGGCACCTCCCAGTAATTGACCCTAAAAAAAGCGTCCTGCGTCTATTTTCTTATTCGTGCGGAACGTATTTCTCTCCGGCTTGTACGGCAACAGGCAGGGAATTCTCGGAAGGGGGTAATGGACAGGAATAACCCGGATTATAAGCGCAATAGGGATTATAAACCGTATTAAAATCAAGTATGGCCTGGTTATTCGTTAGCATGGATTCATCCAGTTCAAGATACCGTCCTCCGCCGTAGGTTGTCTTGCCCGATGTAGCATCACGAAACAAAATAGAGTATGTATTGTCGATTTTTACGATGAGCAGTCGGCAGGTTTCGTCCTGTAAACGAAACACGGCATGGGCAAACTTTTCATACACTTCCTCTTTGCCATCACTCATCCTGACAACGAGTTTCTGGGTTTTATCGGCAAAGGGTTCGAGCCGGGCAACAACCCGATAGGCTGGGTCGGGCGCAAAATAGGACAGACTGGTAAACCCTTTTTTGTCGATGAGGGGTGATTCGGCATCAGTGCGAAAGAACTGGTTTTTTTTTGTTCGCTTCTCCGCCATCTGCTGTCGGTACGTTTCGGGATTGATAACGTCTGTTAACCCACCGACGGAGGTAGTACCGCTATCGAAGAAAGAATAGTATAGTACGACCAGAATAACCAGAAAAAGACCAGTTAGGAGAAATTTGTTTTTTATCATTCCAGCAGTTAGTTTTTGACTAGCAAACAATGAGTGCCAGTGACAAAGTAAAAGTCAAATTATCCATTATTGCGTGAACACGTAGAGAAAAATAGTCTATCTTACCCTTAGCATACACTATCTTTTGCACTTACAGACGGGTAGGCTGGCATTAATAATGATTTCCCTGCTTTATAATTTAAGTGCTTTTTAATACATTTAGTGCTCGAATCATATCCCTGCTCCATCAGTAACTTTCGGCCAATGGCACAACTTTACGATCTAAAAACTGTAACATCAGACAACGGGAACCTAACCGTTTTTGAAGGAATCATTCCCGGTACCATCCAGCGGGTGTTTTATATCTATGAAGCAGGCAATTCGGTTCGGGCTGGGCATCGACACCACCGGGCCTGGAACGCACTCGTTTGCCTGGCGGGTAGCTGCCGGGTTTACAACCACAATGGGCAGGAGGAAACAATCGTTCAACTCACTAATCCCCGGCAATGCCTGGTGCTTGAACCCGAAGACTGGCACGTAATGGATGAATTCTCCGACGATGCTATCTTACTGGTTGTTTCGAATGAAATGTACGATAAAGACGATTACATCTACGAGCCCTATCCCAACAGTCGGCAGTTCAATATAGCATCTATGGCTGTTTTAGAATGATTCCATTTCTGGACCTGAAGCGCATCAATGAACCGCATCAGGCAGTTATTCAACAGGCGACTGAGCGCGTTATTCAGTCGGGCTGGTACATCCTGGGGCGCGAAGTTGAAGCCTTTGAAGGTCAGTTTGCTCAGTATTGCCAGTCAGGTTATTGCATCGGCGTTGCCAATGGGCTGGATGCACTGACGCTGGTATTGAAAGCCTGGAACTTCCCGGTCGGCAGCGAAGTAATTGTGGCTTCTAACGCGTATATCGCGTCGGTGCTGAGCATTACCCACGCTGGTCTGAAACCCATTTTGGTTGAACCAGACCCGCAAACGTACCTGATTGATCCAAACCGTATCGAAGCGGCTATCACCGGGCGTACGAGGGCCATTATGGCCGTTCATCTGTACGGACGATGCTGCGAAATGAAACCTATCAACCAGTTAGCGCAACGGTACAACCTGAAAGTACTGGAAGATGCGGCTCAGGCGCACGGGGCACTGTACCCATCAGGTAGAGCTGGTAATCTGGGCGATGCCGCTGCCTGGAGTTTCTATCCCAGCAAAAACCTGGGCGCTTTGGGCGATGCGGGTGCTGTCACCACCAATGATGAGTCACTCGCCCGGCGGCTGCGGGCATTACGAAACTACGGATCGTCGCAGAAATACGTGAACGATTACCGGGGCCATAACAGCCGCCTTGACGAATTACAGGCGGCTATCCTCTCGGCAAAACTCCTCTTCCTCGACCAGGAAAACAACCGTCGACGGGAAATAGCCCGGTACTATCTGACCGAGATGAAGAACCCCGCCGTCACCTTACCCCCCGCCGACCAGATTAGGCAGGATGTCTGGCATTTGTTCGTCATCCGGCATCCCCGGCGCGATGCGTTGCGAGTTTACCTGCACGACCGGGGTATCGGCTCGGATGTGCATTATCCCACACCACCCCATCGTCAAAAAGCGTATCCAGAGTTGGCTCATTTGTCATTTCCCATTGCCGAAGCACTACACCGGGAAGTGCTGAGTTTACCACTCAACCCCACTCTGACCAATGACGAGGCTGCGTATATTGTTGACATGATTAACCAATTTACCTGACGGACTCCGGCTATGCGACTATCCATTGTTATCCCGGTCTACAACAGCGAACAAACGATTGGCCCGTTGGTGGAGCAATTGCAGAACTGTCTGGCCGGACAAGCATTCGAGATTGTGCTGGTTAATGACGGTAGTAAAGACGGTTCTGAATCCATTTGCCAACAGTTAGCCACCCGGTATAGCACCGTTCAGTTTATATCGCTGCGCCGGAATTTTGGCGAATTCAACGCGGTGCTCTGTGGGTTAAACCACACGACCGGTCAGTATGCGGTTATCATTGACGATGATTTCCAAAACCCACCCGAAGCCATTAGTACCCTTGTTGATACCGCCGAAGCGGGCCAGTTTGATGTGGTCTATAGCCGATACGCCCAGAAGCAACACCACTGGTTCCGGAATCTGGGCAGTTGGCTGGTCAACACCCTCACAACCTATTCGCTGGATAAACCCCGCGACCTGTATCTATCCAGTTTTAAAGTAATCCGGCGGGAAGTGACCAACGAAATCATCCGGTACCGGGGACCATACCCTTACATCGACGGCCTGATATTTCGGGTAACCCGCAACATTAGCAGTGTAGAGGTGCCGCATAATTCCCGCGCCGACGGTCGCTCGACTTACACCTTTCGGAAGCTACTATCCTTGTTTCTGAATGTTTTCATTGGGTATTCCCTTTGGCCAATCCGCGTGTTCACCATGTTGGGGGCTTTGCTTTTGGGACTGAGCCTGCTGGCTGGATTGCTGATGCTGGCCGGAACCTTAACCGGTACATACGTTCCGACGGGAGTAACTCTCATTCTTTGGGCCATTAGCACGGGCACAGGGTTGATTCTGCTCTTTTTGGGTATCCTGGGCGAATACCTCGGCAGGCTGTTTATGGCCTATAGTGGGTTGCCGACTTACGTTGAAAAATAAGTGCGGAGTGGATAACTCCGCTCCTATTATCCATTTTTTTCAATAACTTTTGTCTATGATACTGTCAAAAAACCACCGGCATAGCCTATTAATCAGCCTACTACTAAGCGTATCGGGCACAATACTCGCGCAGGGGCGTCTGGTCGACTATCAACGGTCGGAAGCGCTGAAAACGAAACTGAAGGACAAGGTTTACAATGCCCCACAACAGGTGAACTGGACGAAAAACGGAGCCCGTTGCTGGTACACCATCCAGACGGCACGCGGCAAAGAATTTATTGTGGTCGATCCGAAACAGAAAACCCGGCAACTGGCTTTCGACCAGGAACAACTGGCGAAAAAGCTATCGGAAGCTACCGGCAAGAAGATTACCCCCTATAACCTGCCATTCACTACGCTGACATTCGGCAAAGAGGACCAGTCCATTGAGTTCGTAGCCGAAGGGTTTACCTGGCAATATGGCCTGGGGGAAGACACCAGCGGTGCAGTGGCCTTTAGCAAAAAGGGGCCGTTTCGGGCCGAGTCGCCTGATCGGCGTTACTGGGGGGCCAACGATAGCGAACGGAGCGACAAACCGGTTTCGTCGCCCGACAGCAGCCAGACGGCCTACATCAAAAATTATAACCTCTACGTTCGTTCCGAAAAAACGAAACAGGAGCGGCAGTTGAGTTTTGACGGTTCAGAGGGCGATTATTACGCCAGTACTATTCTGTGGTCACCCGATTCGAAAAAGATTGTTACGAACAAAGTCAGGCCGAATACAAAACACCTGATTTACTTTGTCCGCTCCTCGCCCGACGATCAGTTACAGCCCAAACTCGAAAATCGCGAGTACCCAAAACCCGGCGATACGCTGCCGGTACGTCGTCCACAGCTTTTTCTGGTGAACGAAGGGAAGCAACTCCCCGTTGACGACACGCTGTTTAGTCAGCCCTTCAGTCTGTCGCGGCTGGAGTGGCAAAAGGATAGCCGCGCGTTCACTTTTGAATACAATCAGCGCGGACACCAGATTTACCGGGTGCTGGAAGTTAGTGCCGCTACCGGTGTTGTCCGGCCATTGGTAGAGGAGCAGAGCAAAACATTCATCGACTACAGCGGTAAACGCTACCGCTACGATATGGCCAATGGCCGCGAGCTTATCTGGGCATCGGAGCGGGATGGCTGGAATCATCTTTACATGTATGACACTCGAACGGGAGAGGTTAAATCACAGATCACCAAGGGTGAGTGGGTTGTTCGGAATGTAGTGGTAGTGGATGAGAACAAACGTACCATTGTGTTTGCAGCCAGCGGTAAAGTCCCCGGTCAGGACCCGTATTTTGTGCAGTACTACCGCGTGAATTTCGACGGCACTAATCTAACCGCGCTCACCACCGAAAATGCCAACCACATCGCTACGTTTGCACCCCGTTTTCAAACGTTTGTCGATGCGTACTCGCGGGTAGATATGCCACCGGTAACGGTGCTGCGTAGTGCCACTGACGGCTCGGTGCTGATGAATCTGGAAACTGCCGACACCTCGGAATGGCAGAAAGCAGGCTGGCAAACGCCCGATGTGTTCACCGCCAAAGGGCGCGATGGCAAAACCGACATCTGGGGTATCATCATCCGCCCAACGAATTTTGACCCGGCCAAGAGGTACCCGGTTATCGAAAATATTTATGCCGGGCCGCACGGGTCTTTTACCCCGAAATCATTCATGACCGCCAATCGTTCGATGCACGAACTGGCCGAACTAGGCTTTATTGTGGTGCAGATGGACGGCATGGGGACCTCGAACCGGTCGAAGGCGTTTCAGGACCTATGCTGGAAGAACTTAAAGGATGCGGGCTTCCCCGACCGGATTTTGTGGATGCAGGCGGCCGCCAAAAAGTATCCGTTTATGGACCTCAGCCGGGTGGGTATTTACGGTACGTCGGCCGGGGGACAGAGTTCGGCCGGGGCTTTGTTGTTCCACCCGAAATTTTACAAAGTTGCCGTGTCGTCCTGCGGTTGCCACGATAACCGGATGGACAAAATATGGTGGAACGAGCAGTGGATGGGCTACCCAATCGGGCCGCAGTACGCCGAGTGCTCCAACGTGGTGAACGCGCATAAACTACAGGGAAATCTGCTGCTGATGGTCGGCGAAGTAGACGACAACGTCGACCCGGCCTCAACGATGCAGGTAGCCGATGCGCTCATCAAAGCCAATAAAGACTTCGACTTGGTGGTATTGCCCGGATTGAGCCACACCTCGGGGGGCGAGTACGGCGAACACAAACGTCGGGACTTCTTTGTGAAGCACCTCTTGGGTGTTGATCCGCCCGCCTGGAGCAATTTAGCTACTGATACAGCCACCAATGGAACAGGTAAGTAGCGTAGTAATCGCTTGGGCAAAAGATGTCGAACAAAACCAGTAAGTTCTGCTTAATTGGTTTTACAGGGCTATATTTTCTAGTTTTACCCGTAGTTTACAGGGCTTTGCCCATAACGTAAACTGCCTTTGCTCATGAACGTACAGTATCTATCCGATGCCAAGGGACGACACACGGCCATCGTTATTCCTATCGAAGAGTGGCAGACCATCACGGCCAGACACCCCGATCTGGAGGAACTGGGAAAGTCGAAACAGGACACCAACCGACGCAAGCCTTCCGATTTTATAGGCTCTATTTCCAGGGAAACGGCGCAAAAAATGATTACAGATATTGATCGTAGCCGTGGCGAATGGGAAAGAGCTATTTGATTGATACGAACACATTGCTGGAATATGTAGCGGATTCTTTGCCCGGGAAGGCCCATGTCTTCGTGAATGATGTGATTAGTGAGGTTTTCAACATTTCAGTCATTAATAGGATTGAAGTATTGGGGCATGAGTCAGTCACAGAAAAATTAGCTGATTTTTTTAAATTTGGCGACAACCTTCCAGTTAACACAGGATGTTGAAAAACAGACGATTCTACTGCGAAAACAGAAGAGAATTAAACTTCCCGATGCCATTATTGCCGCTACCGCACTTGTACAGGGTTTTACTCTGCTAACCCGCAACACCAAAGACTTTCAGTCGATTGATGGCCTGACCTGCCTGAATCCGCATGACCTGTAGCCCCATGATTTAATCCTCCCCTGATGATTGGCCGTTCGGAAGAGTACGCGAAAATGTTTGAACTGGAGGGCCAGTTGTGGTGGTATCGCAGCCTGCACGAGCGGGTAGAAACAGCGTTACTCAAACAGTTTGGCAACCGCCAAGACATGCGTGTGCTGGACGCCGGTTGTGGCACGGGTGGTATGCTGGAATTTTTGAGAAAGCAGGGCTATACAAACCTGCGGGGAATCGATGGCTCAGATGATGCTGTGACATTTTGCCACGAACGCGGCCTTCCGGTTACGAAAGTTGATTTAAAGCAAGTGGCTCACTTTGAACCGAAAATCCGGTATGATGCCATCATTTGCAACGATGTGTTCTGCTATTTCACCGGGTCAGAACTCCCTCCCCTACTGGCTGCGCTGGCGAATCGGCTAAAGCAAGATGGCGTGCTCATCACCAACAATAACGCGTTCAACAGCTTCCGGGGGCAACACGATATTGCCGTCGGGATTCTCCGTCGCTTCGTACTAGCCGATTTTATCCCATTGATGCCGGCCGCGGGGTTAAAAATCAGCCAGTCTACTTACTGGAGTTTCCTGTTGTCACCCCTGATTTTAGCGATGCGGCAGTGGCAGCGACTAGGCCTGGCTCTCGGCTGGCAAACCGCCGAAAATGCGCAGTCTGACGTGTATTTACCCAGTGCCTGGCTCAATGAAACCCTTTATCGGGTATCCTACACCGAACAAAAACTATTTGCCCGAACCCCCTTCGGCAGTTCCTTGTTGATGGTGTTAAAAAAAGTAAGTGAAACCCGTAAGTCATAAAGAGAAGAGTTCCAGGTGGCCCGACTCAAAGTCCCGTTACTGGATGTGCCAGCCACTTATGACTATTACGACGTTTACGACTACTATAAAATTCTATGTTCACAGGTATTATTGAAACAACCGGTCGGGTATCGGCCATCGAAGCAGATGGTACTAACCTCACCTTTCGCATTGAGTCTACGCTGGCACCCGAACTAACAGTTGACCAGAGCGTCAGTCACAACGGTATTTGCCTGACAGTTACCAGCGTTGCCGATGGCAGTTACACCGTAACGGCGGTGGATGAAACCCTCAAAAAAACCAATCTGGGCCAAATCAAACCCGGCGACCGCGTAAACCTGGAGCGCTGTATGCCCGCCAATGGTCGCTTCGATGGGCACATCGTACAGGGGCACGTCGACCAGACGGGTATCTGCACCAACGTTCAGGATATGAATGGCAGCTGGCTATTCGATTTTCAGTATCAGCTTGATACGTCGGGCAATGTGACGGTCGAGAAAGGGTCGATTTGTATCAATGGCGTGAGTTTAACCGTTTTTAATTCACAACCCGACCAGTTCCGGGTAACGATTATTCCCTACACCTACGACCACACCACATTCGGCGATTTGCGGGTTGGGGACACGGTCAATCTGGAGTTTGACATCATTGGGAAGTACATAAAAAAAATGCTTGGAAGCTACCAATGAGAAGGTGTTTAGGATTGTACTACTTTTGTGACGGAAGCATACCGATGGCACCAATCACTCCTACTCCCAAATGACGAAAATCAGCACCCGCTCTTTTCTTGACCTGCTGATTCACATTGGCATTATAGTCGCTCTCGTAGCCACCCTGTTTCTGGTATTTTTCTTTCTCTACCTGCCCTTCACGACCAAACACGGACAAACCATTACGGTACCCGACGTGACCCGCCAGAGTCTGGATGAAATGCAGAACCTGCTGGACGACAGGAACCTGCGCTACGAGGTTAGTGATTGCACCTATGTATCTGGGGCCCAGCCTTTAACCGTTATCCAGCAATACCCAAGACCCAATGCCAAAGTAAAAGAAGGCCGGAAGGTGTACCTGACCATTACCAAGCGGGTAGCCCCAATGGTGCAGATGCCAAATCTGGTCAGCCTGACGCTTCGCAGTGCCCAGTTGAACCTCAAATCAATGGACCTGGTTGTTGGCGAGCCCATTTACGTACCCGACATCGCCAAAAACGCGGTGCTGCGGCAACTGTACAATGGCAAGGAAATCAGCCCCGGAACAGCCGTACCGAAAGGCGCACAAATTGACCTGGAAGTGGGTGATGGCCTGGGAAGTACCATGTTCGCGATTCCGGACGTTGTAGGATTACCCTTCGACGAGGCAGAAGCCGCCATCCGGGGGTCTAATCTGAAAGTTGGCACGAAAATTTCAGTGGAAGACCCGGAAAAGGAAGTCGGCACCGTTGTCAAGCAACGCCCCGCAGCCCGATCCGGCGAACGCATTCGTGTGGGCGAAACGATGGATTTGTGGATTGTGGGCCCTATCGACCCAAACTGATTAACCTATTTCCGGCACCAACGCCCCAATGAGAATTTTGTCATTAGATCAGCCGATTACCGTACCAATCCGACAATTACTGTGCGGCATTGTGCTGATTTGGGGTATTTTTCAGGCATCGATAGCCGATGCCCAGAGCGCCCTGCAACTACCCTTTTTTGAGGATTTTACGGCCTCCGTGTACCGGTCGGGTTCCGAACGTCCCGACCCGAAACTCTGGCAGGCGGGCAGCGGGGTTTACATCAACAACACGATGGCCTTCAACCAGCCTACCCAAAATGTGGCTACGTTCGATGGATTACAGGCCAACGGCCGCCCTTACGTGCGGGATAACCCACTGGACCAGGGTTATACCGATACGCTGGAGTCAAGACCCATCAACCTGTCGGGACTGTCTGCTACCAACGGCGTTTGTCTTAGTTTTTACTGGCAGATAAAGGGACTGGGTGAACTACCCGATCCCGGCGATACTTTGACTAAATTACCGGGTGTGCCCCCAACGCTACAGCCTGGAGATTCTCTTACGTTGCAGTTTCGGGACGTTTCGGGCACCTGGAAAACGGTATGGGCAAAAGTAGGCGGTCAGGCCGATAGCCTGTTTCACCAGGTATTCGTTCCCGTAACAAACTCCGCTTATTTAAACGGAAATTTCGCCTTTCGTTTTCGCTCCTTTGGCCGACGTTCCGGCCCGTTCGATACCTGGCATGTCGATTACATTTACCTAAATCAGGGTCGGTCGGCGAATGATACGTTCATTAAGGATCTGGCTACTCGCCGACAGCTTAGCCCCCTATTGAAGCGCTACACCGCAATGCCCCTATCCCAGTATAAAATAAAAGGGACGGCCGAGCTGGCGGATTCGGTTACAACCGACATCAACAACCTGTTTAATAATTTCAACCGGACCAGCGTCGGTTTTAGGGTTTACAACGGCACATCGGCGATTTTACAATATGATACATTGTTCACCCAGATTGCCGCATTGGGGTCAAAGCAACTGACCTTCAAACCAACACCCCGGCTACCCGCTACGGCAGATACCAGTTTTCAGCTACGCTACGAAGTCGCGCTTAAAACCAGTGATAACGAAAATCCAATTTTCCAGCGCGACCCACTCACACTGCTCCGGAATGACACCATTGCGGCCGTGGCGACGCTCAGCAATTACTACGCCTACGACGATGGGTCGTGGGAATACGCCCAGCAAATCCGGCAGCGGGAGCAGATTGCCGTCCGCTTCATTTTAAACAAGCCGGATACCATTGGCAGCGTTCGGCTTTGTATCGTGCCTTTTTCCAAAGACCAGACGGGGCAATCCTTCGTCATGACAGTCTATACTAACACCAACGGTAAGCCGGGGGCCGCCCTCTACCAGCAATCGTTTAAGACGCAATATCCTGCCACCCGAAACGGATTCATCGAATACCAATTCACCCGAAACATTATTGTAAAAGATACCTTTTACCTTGGCTATCAACAAGTTAGTAGTAGTGATACTACCTTCCTGCGGTTGGGATTTGATAAAAACAGTCCGTTTGGGGCCAATATTTTTTACAATGGTGGGTCGAGTTGGGAGCAGAATCTGCAACGTGGCCCCAACGGGTCCCCCTCTTCTCTACAGGTACCGGGTGCCTTCATGCTCAGGCCGGTAATGGGCGCAAAGAGAGCCATTGTTACAGCCATAAATGAGCCGGAACCACTGGTCCCACTGCAAGCATATCCAAATCCAACAACAGGATTTATCCGCTGGGATAATCCCAACGTGACCCGCGTGGAGGTGATAAACCGCAGTGGACAGATGCTCCTGGCCCATGCCCCGGCGCGCGGCCAGCAAACCCTAGATTTGAGCTACCTGCCCGATGGCTTCTACCTGCTCCGGCTCTTCACTGACCAGAGAACCATTGTCCAAAAACTGATTATTCAACACTAAACTTACCAAAACGACCATGGATATTACCGTGCAGGAATTGAAAGAAAGACTCGATACCGGCGAGGAGCTAAACCTGTTCGACGTTCGTGAACCCAACGAATACGAAGACGATAACATTGGCGCTACCCTGATTCCACTGGGTGATTTGCCCTATCGCCTGGACGAACTGGAAGGGTTGGAGGATGAAGAAGTGATCGTCCATTGCCGGTCGGGTGCCCGAAGTGCCCGGGCGCAGCAAATTCTGGAAGAAAACGGTTTTACCAACGTCCGCAACGTTATTGGCGGCATGCTGGCCTACCGGACGCAGTAGGTGGTTCAACGATGAATGATAAATTATTTTTTATAAAATAATTCATCATTCATCGTTGAAAGTATTTCCTCTTGGTCGTCGGGACTTACCCAGGTATAGTTGCCTTGATTGCGGAACCAGGTTAGTTGTCGTTTGGCATAACGCCGGGAGTTGCGTTTCAACAAACGCACCATCTCCTCGTAGTTGTACAGGCCATCCAGATACGGGAATACTTCCTGATAGCCAACGGTTTGCAGGGATGGCAAATTCCGATAAGGTAATAAAGTGCGGACCTCATCTACCAGACCAGCCTGGAGCATAGCATCCATCCGGGTATCAATCCGCTCGTATAATTCCGGTCGTGGGCGGTCGAGTGTTACCATAACAGACCGGAAAGGACGCTCAACCGTTTGTTGGCGACGAAACGACGAATAAGGCAAGCCCGTTGACAGGCAAACCTCCAGTGCCCTCGTAACGCGGATTGGGTTTTGCAAATCAGCCGACTCAGCATAAACCGGGTCCAGTTGGCGCAGTTCCTGCTGAAGCGGCTCCAACCCTTCCTGTTGAAATCGACCCAGTAACTGAGCCCGCAAATCCGGGTCGACCAATGGCATGTCGTCCAGGCCGTTGCATACGGCGTTGATATACAGTCCCGTCCCCCCAGATAAAATAACAGTATCATTTGTTTGAAACAATATATCCAGCAACGCCAGGCACTCCCGTTCGTACCGCCCGGCATTCACGGGGTCGGTGATGGAGTGGGAATCGATAAAATGATGCCGGACGCCATCCATTTCTTCCAGGGTTGGCTTGGCCGTACCAATGCTCAGTTCGCGGTAGAGTTGGCGGGAATCGGCAGAAACAACGTCGGTCTGCAACGCTTTGGCCAACCGAATGCACAGGGCCGTTTTTCCAACGGCCGTTGGCCCAGCAATAACAAGCAGTGTTTTCAATAGCAGACGGATGGACTAAATTCCTGCAAAATAACAGATAATAAGGGACGGCCCGACATTACAGAACTAGCTCCGATCGAAGCCGTTTGATGTTCTGTGACTAATCGGCGTTTTTTGTCATTCCGACGAAGGAGGAATCCCAAGTTAGCATGATTGAGATTCCTCCTTCGTCGGAATGACAAAAAACGCTCATTTTAACCTCAATCATGAGGGAAATTTAAAATCCTGAATAACTTCATTATCTAACCAGACCACTGACCGAGGCAAACAACCTTTTTTTGCCCTTTACTTCTCCTTACTTTTGTCAAACTACGATGGTAGCAATCGCCTTTTATGACTGATATTGAACGCATTTTTACAGACCTCGGTGGCCAGTTTATTACTCCCGTTGACATATTAACCCAGAAGTTGCGGGCCGTTCGGGCTATCGTTTTCGACTGGGATGGCGTGTTCAACGATGGCACCAAGACCGAAGCAGGCAGCAGTTCATTCAGTGAAGTCGATTCGATGGGAACCAACCTGCTCCGGTTTGGGCTTTGGTTACAGCAGGACAGGCAGTTGCCCGTAGCGGCCATTATTACGGGAGTTACGAACACACAATCCGAAACGCTCGTGCGCCGGGAGCATTTCCACGCCAGTTACTCACAGGCAAAGCACAAGATTGACGTACTCCAGCACCTGCTCGACCAGCACAATCTACAACCGAGCGAAGTAGCGTTTTTCTTCGATGATGCGCTCGATTTATCTGTATCGGAAGTAGCGGGAGTGCGCATCATGGTTCGCCGGGACGCGAATCCACTGTTTACCCGGTACGTTACCGACAATGGTCTGGTCGATTATATTACGGGTAGCCAGAGTGGACAGTTTGCCATCCGCGAAAGTTGTGAACTATTGCTGGGTTTACTGGGTCAGTACGATACCGTGATGCAGGAACGACTCCGGTATCACCCCGTTTACAACGACTATTACCAGCAACGACAGGCTGTCGAACCAGGTTACTGGACGGTAGGTCCCGATGGGCCGGAACGGAAATAAGCGAACAGAACAATCCACTAATCCCGCCCGACAGTGGGCGATACTTAGCCAACTACGCATGATAATCGGTATTATTCCCGCCCGGTACGGCTCGACCCGTTTTCCTGGAAAACCCCTCGCCGACATTGGGGGTAAATCCATGATTCAGCGGGTGCTGGAACAGGTGAAACAGGCTAACTCACTAGCGAAAGTCATTGTTGCCACGGACGATGAGCGTATTGCCGAAGCGGTTCGTAAACTGGGGGAATCGGTCGTGATGACCCGCACTGACCATCCCAGCGGCACCGACCGTTGCCAAGAAGCCTACGCCCGGCTGATTACCGATGGGTTGATACCGGGGAACACCACGGACTATATCGTCAATATTCAGGGTGATGAGCCGTTTATTGACCCCGCCCAGATTGATGAGTTGACGGCCATACTGGATGGAACAGTAGAGTTGGCGACCCAAATGGCAGCGGTAGATTCGGCGGTTATGCTCCACGACCCAAAAGAAGCCAAAATTACCATCAACTCCCGGAATGAAGCCCTATACTTCAGCCGTTCGGCCATACCCTCTTTGTGGGGCGTTGAGCCAGACCAGTGGCATCTGCACCACGCCTACCACCGGCACGTTGGTTTGTACGCCTACCGCGCCGACATTCTCGACCAAATCACCCAACTCTCCCCTTCTCCGCTCGAACAGGCCGAGTCGCTGGAGCAATTGCGCTGGCTGGAAGCGGGTTATCGGATAAAGCTGGTTCCCACCAATTTTCAGACACCCAGTGTTGATAGTCAGGCTGATATCGATAAAATAATCCGCGACATGGGTTTACCCAGGTGATGGTTACGGTAGCCACTCATCACCCGTACCCAACGGGCAAACTATACACTGAATTATGTCATCGCATCATATCGTTCGGGATAAACAGGAACCTGCCCTGCTGATTGCCAACGGGGAAGCCTGTTCCTTTGAATTGCTCGGCCAGTTGCTGGAATGGAATCCGCTGGTAGTGGTACTGGATAACGCTATCTGGCGGGTACTAGATTTGGGTATCAAAGTAGACGTATTACTCGGCGATTTTGATGACGCTGCGGTTGGTCGCCGGGGCATTGACCTGGACGACATCCGGGCGCAACAGTACCCGCTTGACATTGTTCACGCGCCCGACCAGAACAAAACCGACCTCGACAAAGGCATCGAATATCTGATTGAGCGGGGCTTTCCAGCGGTTAACATCGTGTGGGCAACCGGTCGCCGGGCCGACCACACCCTGACTAACATGACCAACATTGTCCGGTACAAAAACCAGATCCGGATTGTGCTGATTGACGACCATTCCAAAATTTTCCCCCTAGTAGGGCGGTTCGAGAAATGGTACGAAGCGGGCACCCCCATTTCGCTGATTCCCGTTGGCACCGTGACTGGCTACACCTCAACCGGATTAAAATACGACCTTCAAAACGCTACGCTGACCCTCGGTCATTTTACCAGTAGCAGTAATGAAGCCGCTCAGGATGGCTTTGTCAGCGTAGAAGCCCAAACCGGCGATCTGCTCGTGATGGAATGCTGGGATTGACCGTTCTTTCCACCGCGAAACAGGTAGAAAGAACGGCTAAAAGCGTTATTGAAACAGGCGTTAATCCGTCGCCGAACGTCACCCCCTTTACTACCAAGCCGCATGAAAATTAGTACTAACGCTTTTCTGGCTGGTTTCAGCTTATTCACGCTATTATCCTTCCGGCAGGATGTGCCGCCCAAACTGCAATTGTTCCTGCTCATTGGTCAGTCGAATATGGCCGGTCGTGGCGTCCCCGAAGCAGAAGACGAACGAACCAATCCGCGCATCTGGATGCTAACCAAAGACCTCAACTGGGTAGCTGCCAAAGACCCCATGCACTTCGATAAGCCAGGAATTACGGGCGTTGGACCGGGCCTGGCATTCGCCCGAAGGCTGGCCGAAACCTATCCCAAAACGAATATCGGCCTGATTCCCTGCGCCGTGGGTGGCTCCGGTATTGACGTCTGGAAACCGGGCGCTTATTACGAGCCGACAAAATCACACCCGTATGATGACATGATGCTTCGGGCCAGGAAAGCGCTCGAACAGGGTCAGTTGGCGGGCATACTGTGGCACCAGGGTGAATCGGATTCCAGCCCGGACAAGGCGGATGCGTACGAAGCAAAACTAACCGAACTGGTACAACGCCTTCGTCGGGAACTGAACGCGCCGAACGTCCCCTTCGTGGCAGGCACTCTGGGCGACTTTGTGGTGAATCGTAATCCGGATGCCAAAACAGTCAATGAAGCCCTGAAACGGGCGGTCCAGCATATACCCAACGCCTACTGCATCGTTTCGTCGGGGCTAACCGACAAGGGTGATTCTACCCACTTCGATGCAGCTTCGGCCCGCACTCTCGGTCGGCGGTACGCCGATGTATTTATCCAGCAGAAATTAGTACGCACGAAGCAGTAAGGTCAATTCCTTTTCAGACCTGCTATTGGTTGGCCCTTTCGTATTATTGCAGAATAATTCAACTCCCTTAACCCTTCCTGTTGCCGAATGGCTGTTTCACCTGCTCCCTCTCCCAACCGTACGTCCAATTCGGCTGGTTTAGTTAGTCTGCCCGTTATCGTGGCCGCTCTGGGCTATTTCGTTGATATCTACGACCTGCTGTTGTTCGGTATTGTTCGGGTTCCCAGCCTGAAAGACCTGGGCCTGACACCCGAACAAATCTCGACCGTTGGCGCCAACATCATCAACTGGCAAATGGGTGGGTTACTGTTAGGTGGCATCCTATGGGGCGTTCTGGGCGACAAACGGGGACGGCTATCGGTCTTATTTGGCAGTATCATCACCTATTCCATTGCCAACATTGCCTGTGGGTTTATCAAGCAGGTTACGTTCATGGACCCAACGACGTACTATGCCCTGATGCGGTTCATTGCGGGCATTGGGCTGGCAGGTGAACTCGGAGCGGGTATCACCCTGGTTAGTGAAATTCTGCCAAAAGAGAAACGGGCCATCGGCACCTCGCTGGTAGCGGGAATTGGTCTTTTTGGCGCAGTGGTCGCTTATTTCACCGTTCAGTTATTCGACTGGCAAATGGCGTTTTTGGTAGGGGGTGGTTTGGGTTTTGGCTTGTTACTCCTGCGGGTCGGGGTTGTGGAGTCGGGGATGTTTACGGACGTTACCAGCCAGAAGCACATCAATCGGGGTGACTTCTTTTCTTTTTTCACCAATTCAGAACGGTTCTTCCGCTACCTGAGGTGCATAGGTATCGGACTACCCACCTGGTTCGTTATCGGCATTCTGGCTACGTTCAGCAACGAGTTCGGCAAAGCACTGGGTATTACCGAAGAAGTTCAGCCAGGTCTGGCTATCATGTGGTGCTACGTCGGGCTGGCCGTGGGCGACCTGGCCAGTGGGTTCATCAGTCAGGCGCTCGAATCGCGTAAGAAGTCGGTTGTGCTGCTCATGTTGATTTCACTGGTGTTTAGCCTGGTTTATCTATATGCCGGGGTTAAAAGCGCTACATCTCTTTATGTTCTTTGCCTGATTCTGGGGTTCGGCATTGGCTACTGGGCCATGTTCGTTACCATCGGGGCCGAACAGTTTGGCACCAACCTCCGCGCTACGGCAGCTACCACCATACCGAATATGGTGCGGGGCACTGTTATTCTGATGACCAGTCTGTACGGATACCTGAAGCCGTCACTGGCCCCCATCAATGCCGGTGCCGTTGTAGGTTTGCTCAGTTTCGCCATTGGGTTCTACTCCATCCTCACCATCGCCGAAACGCACGGCAAAGATTTGAATTATCTGGAGGAGTAAGTCAATGGATGAGGGCAATCCCGCCGGAGCCCTCATCCATTGACTTACTCCCCTGACCAAAAAAAATGTAGCTGCTTAAACGCGTGGGAACCAGTAAAATCAACCAAATCCCGATTCAGGCACCTGTCTCGTTCCGTCCGCTCTTTGCGCTGCCGGTTATCGTGTCGGCACTGGGCTTTTTTGTGGATGTGTACGACATGCTGATATTCAGCATTGTGCGGGTACCCAGTCTGCAATCGCTGGGAATGACCGAAGCGGAGGTGTCGCAGGCGGGTACGTTTATCCTGAATTTTCAGCAGGCGGGTCTGGTAATCGGTGGTTTTTTGTGGGGTATCCTGGGCGACAAACGGGGGCGCATGTCGGTGCTGTTTGGCAGTATCCTTACCTATTCGCTTACCAACATTGCCTGTGGGTTTGTACAGGATGTAAATACCTATGCCTTCCTGCGCTTTCTGGCTGGCGTAGGGCTATCGGGTGAAATTGGTGCGGCTATGGTGCTCGTGTCCGAAACCCTGCCCAAAACCCTCCGAAGCTACGGTTCTTCGGTGGTAGCGGGCATTGGTTACCTGGGGGCCGGGGTGGCTTACCTCACGGTCGAGTACTTCAACTGGCGGATGGCCTTCTGGGTAGGCGGTGGCCTGGGCCTGGCCCTGTTGCTGCTGCGTGTCAGTGTATTCGAATCAGGTTTATTCAGTCGGATGAAGGCCGAACACCAGGGGGTGAGTCGGGGGAACCTGCTGCACTTTGTCAGTAGCTGGCCACAAACCCTCAAATACCTGCGTTTCGTTACAGTGGGGATGCCCACTTGGTTTGTGGTAGGCATTCTGGCTACGTTTGCCAATGAATTTGGCAAGGCGTTGGGTATCGCCGACATCGTAAAACCGGGGCGGTGCGTTATGCTGATTTACGTGGGCCTGGCGGGTGGCGACCTGCTCAGCGGCCCCCTGAGCCAGTGGCTTCAATCACGGATAAAAGCCATTACCGGTTTACTACTGGGCAGTGGGCTGCTCAGTGGCATTTACCTGTTCGGCGGTATTAACACGGCCGAAGGGTTGTACACCATCTGTTTGCTGATCGGTTTTTGTACCGGCTATATTGCCATGTATCTGACGATGGTGGCGGAGTCGTACGGTACCAATCTCCGCAATACGGCCACTACCTCGGTGCCCAGTGTGGTACGTGGCACCCTTATTCCCATGACGCTGTTCTTCCAGGCGCTGAAACCGTCCATGGGCGCGCTGCTGACGGCCAGTTTGTTAGGCGTTATCGTTTATGGCCTTTGCTTCTGGTCGCTCAGCCAGATTGACGAACCATTCGGGAACGATTTAGACTTCGTGGAGTAGCCTAAACCGTTCATCATTTCGGGAAACCGCTGCTCCGGAACGACAGCGTCAGGCGGCCCAATCCGCATCATTGAGTCGACAGTTAAAGGTCTTCCATTTAATCCTATCAACTCAATGAAAACGTCCATCAAATCACTCGCCAGTGCCCTGTTTTTGACTGTATCCCTATCATCATCCGTACTGGCAACCGATGACCACGGGCAAAAAAAGGTTTTCGGCGTAGCCGTTTTCCCCACCATCGATGCCTCAAAACTCTGGGTCGTTCTGGAAAAGTATCAGTCCGAAAATACCGTCAACCTCCAACTGGTCAATCAGCGTGGGGACGTGTTACACCAGGAAATTTTGTTAGGCAAGCGCAGCAGAAAAAATGCCTGTCGTCAGCAGTTCGACATCAGTCAATTGCCCGATGGCAACTACAAATTCCAGATTACGGCTGGTGCCCAGAAAGAGGAAATTCAATTTCAACTAGGCACACCCGCCAGACAGGAGCCAACCCGGCTCATCGCCATCAAGTAAATCTTCCGCACGGGTAAATAGCCGATTCTTTTCCGGGAGAAAGGAAACTGGCTATTTACCGTCTTTGTACTCGCCTTCCAGCGCGTATTTGCCAAAAAGAATCAGCCCACCAACCACAATGGGAACCAGTACGCACAGGATAATCCAGCCGAATACGCGGTCTTCAAGTTTGTCGCTACCTATTTTGGTAACGCTATCCGTAATCTGGGCGTAGCCAACGTAGACGCCGAGTAGTATCCAGACAATGCCAAGGTATTTTTTGATGGGTTCCATATCAGGTAAGACGCTAGAGAATAGAGAAATAAAAGCCGTTTTTCGGTTTCAGTCGGTGACTCGTTTCTTATTCGTGAGGTACACTAGCCCAATCACGAAACATACCCCGGCCACGAGAATTGGATACCAGAGTCCTTCCAGGTACGGCTTATCGACCGATCCCGGTACCAGTTCATTGGCTTTTGTGGCGGTAGCAACCAGAGCCGTAGCAATAAACGGGGTCAGCCCCCCAAAAATACCGTTACCAATGTGGTACGGCAGGGACATTGACGTGTAGCGAATGCGGGTCGGAAACAACTCGACCAGAAAAGCCGCAATGGGGCCGTATACCATCGTGACGTAGATAACCTGGATAAAAATCAGAAAAACCATCAGCCAGAAATCAGCATTGGGCAACGTCATGGCCTTACTCACCTCCGGTTTGCCAACTACCCCCGACTTAGCCGCGGTAATCGTTCTCCCGATGTCTTTCTGAATCAGGCCATCCGAATAAAAATGCGTGGTTGTGGTAATGGTTGACAGGTCGCCGTTGGGTTGCTTCATTAGTTTTCGGCCAATTGTCCGGGCATCGGTGATTTCCTGTTTTTGGGATACATCTGTCAGGCTATACAGTTTTTCGTAGATGGGCCGGTAGGTCAGTACGCCCAGCAGCATACCCGCCAGCATAATGCCCTTTCGCCCGATACGGTCCGACAAACCACCGAAGATGACAAAGAAGGGCGTTGCCGCCAGCAACGCTACCGCCACAATGATATTCGACTGCACAAACTCGACGTTACAGGCTTTCTGAATGAACGACAGGGCGTAGAACTGCCCCGTGTACCAGATAACCCCCTGCCCGGCTGTAGCACCAAACAACGCCAGCAGTACTATTTTCAGGTTTTGCTTCTTGCCAAAACTCTCCGCCAGGGGGTTTTTAGAGAGATTCCCTTCACTTTTCAATTTAGAAAACAGGGGTGATTCAGCCATCCGCAACCGGATAACGATAGACACACCTACCAGAATAATCGACAGCAGAAACGGCACCCGCCAGCCCCATTCTGCAAACTTCTCCGTTCCCAGCGACTCGCGGGTAAGCAGGATTACCCCCAGCGATACGAACAAACCCAGGGTGGCCGTCGTCTGGATAAAACTGGTATAAAAGCCCCGTCGGCCTTCGGGTGCATACTCCGCCACGTAAGTTGCTGCCCCGCCGTACTCCCCCCCCAGCGCCAGCCCCTGTATCAGACGAAGAAGTAGTACCAGCAGGGGTGCCCAGAACCCAATGGTGGCATAACCCGGAATCAATCCAATGGCAAAGGTGGAGCCACCCATGAGCACCAGCGTGACCAGAAACGTGTATTTACGACCCACCAGGTCGCCCAGGCGGCCAAAAACCAGCGCACCAAACGGGCGAACGATAAAGCCAGCCGCAAACGTAGCCAGCGTAGAAAGCAAGGCCGCAGTAGGATTATCCTGCGGAAAAAACTGGGTCGACAGGACAGCGGCTAAGCTACCGAAAATGTAGAAATCATACCATTCGATGAGGGTTCCGACCGATGAGGCCGAGATGACACTAAATAACGTACGGGTAGAAACGCCCTGTTTCACGTTGGCTTTATTGCCGGCCATAGAGGAAGCGGAAAAGAGATGTGCGCCATCAAAAGAAAACAGTCTATAAATTTTACCGTAGCATCGTAGGGAAAGAATGAAAGAGCAAAAGCTGTCCAATTGACTCTTTCACCCTTTCCCTACGGCACTCATTCACTCATTCATTACGGCGACAAACGTTCGATTAGCCACTCCCCCCCTTCCTTTCGATACCGAATCCGGTCGTGCAGGCGGCTGGGTCTCCCCTGCCAGAACTCGATGGCATCGGGCACGACGCAGAAGCCTCCCCAGTACGGCGGGCGCGGTACAGCTTGCCCCGCAAACTTCGTTTCCAGTTCCCGCTGCCGATTCTCCAGCACTTCCCGACTATCAATTACTGTACTTTGGTGCGATACCCAGGCCCCAATCTGGCTGCTTCGCGGGCGACTGGCAAAATAAATGTCGGATACACCGGGACTCACTTTTTCGGCCATGCCTTCAATACGTATCTGCCTTTCTAGTTCGGGGTAGAAGAAAGTAATGGCCGCAAACGGCTGGCTGGTTAACTCCTTTCCTTTCCGGCTTTCGTAATTGGTATAAAACACGAAACCCGCATCGGAAACGTCTTTCAGAAGCACAATTCGCCCATCAGGCCGCCCCCCCGCCGAAACGGTACTGACGTGCATCGCATTGGGTTCCGGAACATTGGCCTGAACGGCCGCATCAAACCATTGTCGGAACTGGGCAATCGGGTCAGGTAATACATCCGTGATGTCCAAACCACTCAGGGTATACTCATTTCGCAGGTCTCGAATGTCAGATGGCATCGTATAAGTGGTGTTTAACGGCTTAACTACAGTACTTTTCGCATTTTATCGTACTTTTGCAAAAGTAATCGGTACGTTCCCAACATGGCAAACGAAGAACAGGAAATAAACCAGCAACCCGAAACCACTCATCTGGCTAAAGGTCCGCTGGCTGCGCAAATTCCAGAAGAAACTGCAACTCCGGCTGTAGTTTCCCCCGCACCAACAATTGATGAGGCAGAGACTTTGCCTCCACTGGCAGAAGATCCCACTGCTCCGGGCGGAGAAACGCCGGGAGACCCGGCAGTTGATGGTACACTGGCTGAATCATTAACAGATACACCTGCTGATCCTGTATCCACAGAGACAGATTCGGCTGATGTACCGGTCGTATCGGCTACACCCGCTGAACCAACGTCGTATGAGGCACCTCAACCCACTGCTGAAGTGGATATCCCTTCCGAAACGGTTGCGTCAGCGGCCCCTGAGGTAGAACCTGTTGCTGAGACAACACCTACCATGGAAGACAGCACCGACCAGACTCCTTCTCCTCAGTCGGCTGACGATGAGCCGGTTGCAGAAACTGAAGTCACTCAGGAACCTGTTGTAGATACGCCCGTGGCATCAGTTAGTGAAGAAACATCCCCTGCAACGGAAGAGCCGGTAGTCAGTGTTTCCCCTGCGCCGGAGCCTTCCTCCTCAGAATCAGGCGATACATCGGTCGCCAGCGAAGACATTACGGCCCAATACGCCGATGTATCGGAAACGGACGATGATCACCACGCCCAGCAGGAAGTTGATTATAGCCAGTACTCGAAACAGGATTTTGTCGATCTGCTTCAGACGCAGTTAGCCGCTATCAGTACCCCGACCGTTACCCCCGGTAATTTCAAAAAAGCGGACCAGGTATTGAAAGAAGTAAAGCCCCTGTTCGACCAGGTGACGCGGACTGAGCGAGAAGCCGCCCTTCAGTCGTACGTGGCCGAAACAGAATCAGAAGAAGGTTTCGACTATAAATACGACGAAACCGTTGGCCAGTTTGAGGACCTGTACAAACAGATCAAGAGTCAGAAGAACACCTATTTTCAGAATTTAGACAAGGCCAAAGACACCAACTTTGCATCGAAAACCGATTTGTTGTCCCGTCTGCGTGATCTGGTTGAAAATGATGAGAATAACGCGGGTGATCCTAAAATAAGCTGGAACGAGTTCAAGAAGATTCAGGACGACTGGAAATCGGCGGGTAACATGAATTCCCCGCACAATGCCACGCTCTGGGCTACGTACCACGCGCTGGTTGATCGGTACTATAGCAACCGGAATATTTATTTCGAGTTAAAAGAACTTGACCGCAAACGGAACACGACCCTTAAAACGGACGTCATCGAGAAGGTCGAAGCCATGGCAAAAGCATCGGAGGAAACGCCCGTTACCCGGCAAACCATCGACGAAGCCAACGCCCTCTTTGAAGAATATAAGCACATTGGCCCGGCGCCCAAAGCGGAGCAGGAAGTACTTTGGGGACGGATGAAGGCAGCCCTGGATGTGCTGTATGACAAACGCCGGGGACAGACCAACGAGCAGCGTAAAGAATCGGCGCAACTGTACGAAGAGAAGTCGGCGATTTACGAAGAACTCATTCCCATTACCTCTTTTTCGTCTAACAGTATCAACGACTGGAACGACAGGACGAAGGAAGTTATGGCCCTTCAGGACCGCTGGAACGGCATTAAAGGCCCCATGCCCCGCGAAGAAGGGAAAGAACTCAGCAAGAAATTCTGGGCCGCCCTGAAAACGTTTTTCCACAATAAAGGCGAGTTTTTCCGGCAACTGGAAAGCAAGCGGGAAGAGAACCTGCGGGCTAAAACCCAACTCTGCGAGCAGGTAGAAGCCATCCTGGCCTCTGGCGAAGAATCGCCCGAAACGACGCAAACGGTTATTGAATTGCAGCGTCAGTGGAAAAACGTAGGGCAAGTACCGGAGAAGCAGAAAAATACTATTTTCGACCGGTTCAAAGCGGCCTGTGATGCTTTCTTCGATAAGAAACGCTCCAGAAATCAGGAAACCGAACGGGAGTTTGAGGGCAACCTCACGCAGAAGATTGCCCTCATCGAGCGCATCGAAGCCGCTGCTACTGCCAACGCCGACCTGTCTCAATTAAACGAGTTCAAGAAGGAGTGGAACGCCATCGGTTTTGTCCCCAAGAAAGATAAAGATTCCATCCAGAAGCGGTACATCAACGCCGTCAATGCGCTGGTGAGTGCAACGGGTAAAATTCCGGCTAAGGACAAGGAGCAGATCATGCTCCAGAGCGAAGCTGAAGTTACCCGCTCGGGCGGATTCCGGTCAGACCGGCGTCCGGATAGCGGGGAACGGTCAGATCGTCGCTCATCGGGTGGGCCCCGTCAGGATCGGGGTTCACGGGGAGATCGGCGTCAGGATGGCGGAGGCTATCAGGATGGCGGCTACGACCGTGATTCGTACCGGAATGACCGCGATAGTGGCGGTAGCAAACGCGAGAGCGACATCCGCCGACGCATGACGGCCATCGAAAACGATATTGCTACATACCGGAACAACATTGAGTTCTTCGCCCGTTCGAAGAACGCCGACCAGCTCCGCGCCGACATCGACAAGAAAATTGCTGATTCAGAAAAACAACTGGACGACCTGCGGCAGCAGTTGCGGGTAGAGCAGGCGTAAAATTTTGCAGAAAAAGCAACCGCAGCTATTTGCGAAAACGTGCTAAAAACACTACTTTTGCATCACGATTCAGAAACGGGTCAGGAATAGTTGCCAGTGTCGGATAGCGGTCGATTCCGCCTGATTTGTAATCAGGATGCGCAAGCGCGTCGGGGGTTCGAATCCCTCCACTGGCTCATTGATAATCAAGCCCTTACGTTTTTAGTGTAAGGGCTTTTTTGTTGAGGTTGCAAAACAAGTTGCAAAACATTTTAGGCTGTTGAGTTAAATGGAATAGAAAAAGGGCCGGTGTTGGCCCTTTGTATCCTAGTACGTCTGCTTGGCGTTAGTTCTATATTTTTCGGCTTCTATGTCCTGAAAGTCAAGAATGGCATCATATTATATCTGCTTTTCCCGGCTCTAGCACTTAGAGTGGGGTTATCCTTCATACGTACCAAATATTGCTTCGCGGTGTGTGAACCAACCGTTGTACAAATACAGCTTTTGGCATCTCTTGCCTGTGATTGGGCATCGAAAAAAACAGAATATACCCTTACCTAAGTTGCTGTTCTGCGATTCTAACGGTACATAAGAAGTTAAGGTAACCCACTAACTATTAATATTTCAGTTGACTATCCTTGTTTTATAGGGCGGTCCTAGCTAAAATATATTCTATAAATACTACAATGGAGAAATATAAAAACAATCAGTACGAAGTCGAACAGGAAATTCAGGATGTGTTAAGTATGTATAGGCATATCCAGTATAGCCTAGATGCTCTCAGTGAGGAAGAAAAAGAAAAATTAAGATCGAGTGCAAAAATAAATCCACAGTATTTTAGATTTGAAGGTTTCGATCTGAACGATTACTCAAATGAGAAACATTTTTTTATTCTTAAAAAATGGATTAATGAAGGGGAATACCCTGAATTAAAGAATAGGTATCTAAACTCTCATAGTTCTCAAACTATTAATGGGTATCGTAAAATGATAGAAATTTATGGCAGTATAAATAAGGACGCTAATATTTCACTTGAACAATTAACAGAACTGGCAAAAATTCAAGCCATGTACTCTGCCAATACTTATCTTACAAAAGATGAGCGGTAGCATTTTTATATTAAGTAAGTAATCACGCAGAATTAAACTGAAGTATATTTTTGGCCACTAACCCCTCAAAACAGATCTGATAATCAGTGCCAAATTGACGAATAATACCGAAAATAGCTTTTTTTAATCGACCCCATGAACGATAGTGCTGTTTGTGCAACCAGCGGTATTTAATGAAGCGCCAAAGTATCTCGATCGGATTCAAATGAGGACTGTACGTAGGTAGAAAAAATAGAAAAACATCCTTCTCTTCCCACTCAACTTGTTTGTCATAAACCACCTGG
>JBBSTD010000011.1:0-82703 GCA_038236215.1 Cytophagales bacterium
GACTGAACCAACAGCGACAGCATTCACACCACCACCTTTATAAAACCTACTAATCTATATAAACATTAGTTGGCTTTATAAGCGTAGCAACAACGACAGTAGCAACAATGACAGTAGCAACAACGACAGCAGTGACAGCAACACCTTTATAAAACCTACTAATCTATATAAACATTAGTAGGCTTTATAAGAGTAGCAACAACGATAGAAGCAGTAGTGACAGCAGCAGAAGCAGTGACAGCAGAAGCAGCAGTGACAGCAGCAGAAGCAACAGCACCTTTATAAAGCCTACTAATCTATATAAATATTAGTAGGTTTTTTCTGTAAAATGACCGACTAGTTACGAAACCTGCTAATTTTAGGGAAAATTAGCAGGTCTATGAGCAAGATTGAAACCCCACCCTCGCACGAACTCAACTCAAAAGAGGACTTTAATGCAGTAATGAGTCTGCTAACGGATCCAGAAAAAAGTAAAGCTATAAAGGAAATTGAAAAGGGGTACCCCTATTGGGATAAATTCAAACATATAGCGAAAGCGAAGAACATTGACCCAGAATTAGGCTGGAAGTTAGTAAAACTTCAAAGGCAATCGAAAGGCAATAATTTAACTATAAGTAATATTCCGGGCTTTGGCTTTAAGTTTAGTATTACGGCCAATATTTTAAAATACCTTCACGAGTTTGATATGAATCTAGGGGGTGTCTTAGAAGGAAGTTCGATTGTCCCCTCAGAAGACAAAAGTAGATACCTTATAAGTTCAATTATGGAAGAGGCAATTGCATCTAGCCAAATCGAAGGGGCAGCTACTACGAGAGAGGTAGCAAAAGATATGTTGAGAACAAATAGGAAGCCTAGGAACACCTCAGAAAAGATGATAATGAATAATTATTTAACTATTAGAAAAATTTTAACACTAAAAGACCAACCATTAACTAAAGATCTGATTTTAGAGATACATTCAGTCATTTCAAAAGACACTTTAAATAAGAAGGAATACGAAGGCAAATACAGACATAACAATGAAGTTAATGTGGTGAATTTTGTTACAGGTGAAATAGTTTATACTCCACCTGAATGCAAACACGTTGATGAGTTAATGACTGCTTTCTGTAATTTCGCAAATGCTAAAGACGACGATTTTGAAGGTATATTTATACACCCTATAATAAGGGCAATAATTCTTCACTTTTTGATAGGGTACATCCATCCATTTATTGATGGTAATGGAAGGACTGCAAGAGCTATATTTTATTGGTATCTATTATCAAGGGGGTATTGGTTGCTAGAATACCTATCTATTTCAAGAATTATTATAAAGTCAACTGCATCATACGCAAAAGCGTATATATATACAGAAACAGATGAGAATGACCTAACTTATTTTATTGACTACAATCTAAAGTCTCTAGACTTAGCACTGAAAAGTTTAAAAGATTATATCAATAGAAAGATTAGAGAAAAAAAAGAGTTGTATAATATAATAAAAAGTGAACACGTCAATGAAAGACAACTTGAGATTCTTAGAAGTCTACTAAACGATTCGCAAAAAACTATTACGATAAGAGAAATGGCCAGTCGATTCGATGTGGTATATCAAACTGCAAGGGCTGATTTGCTCAACTTAACGCAACTTGATTATTTAAGACAAAACCAACTGGGTCAGAAATTGATCTTTTATCGTTCTGAGAATTTTGAGCAAAAATTAAGAAAAATAGCAAATGAAAAGTAAATAGAAGTTAATTTTTATCAGATCTCAATAAATGGGGCAGGGATTCACATCCCTGCCCCATTTATTAAATAATTATATCTTCCATTAAACTAGGATATTTGTTTTTCAGACGTTTAATATTCTCAATTTTCGCTTTTTCTTCTGTATTTAAGTGAAGATGCTTTTCTGCATTTTGTTCGAATAGGGCTAACTTAATCGACCCTAGAGTTTCGTCGCTTTCAGTAATGATAGCTTTTTCACCTTTCTCATCTTTTTTTACATCTTTACTTACTTTCGTTTCAACTAGCTTCACTAAATCAACAAAGTAGTTGTGCTCTGTTATCTTAATAATCTTAGTGCCAGGGTTTCCATTCACTTCAACTACGTAAGTTTTACCCTCTTCGTCTTTCATGATGTCAACACCGGCAAACTCAAGCCCAACGGCTTTAGCTGCGTTAATACATATGACTTCATCTTCATCGGATAGTTCCACTTTGCGGCCAGAACCGTTCTTGCTGATGTTGGCCCGAAAGTCCCCTTTATTGGCCATCCGTTCCATTGCTACAGACACTTTATCCCCTACGACAATAGCCCGAATGTCTTTGCCATTGGCTTTGATAAACTTCTGAATCTTCAAATCAATCTTCGACTTGGAGAAACTCTCTAACATCGTGTTCGTAGCTAGTGGGGTTTCTAAGATATTCACCCCTACCCCTTGCGAACCTTGCAAGAGTTTGGCAATAGCGGGCAGACCGTCTACTTTCTTCAATAAGAAATCAACGTGAACGGGATTCTTGGCATAAATCGTTTTAGGAACTCGCAGACCATTAGAACTTAGCTTTTGAGTCGTTTTCAGCTTGTTGCTGGCCGTCAACAGTCCGTCAGCATGTTGCGTGGCATAAATGCCTAAATTCTCGTTCAGATGCCTTAGAATGCTTGTTCCATGATTTAAGCTATCGCCAATACGGGAAATAACAGCATCATAGGTTTTGGCCTTTAGCCGTATTGGCTCCAATAGTTCAGGATCGCCGTTATACACACTGTCATAACCGTTCTCTGATTGGGAAATGTATAAATACAAATTGTTTGGATCATAGGACTCGAACGTGTGTCCGGCTTTCTCGATAGCTTCTGCCAACTTTCCCTGTTGGCCAGTTGCCAATACTAAAAAATGAAGTTTACTCATTGACTTTGGTTGTTTAATTGTGAAAGATTATTTGACTTTTTCGTTGGCAAAGCTCGCTTTGCTATATGTCAAGTGATAGGACACAACTCAGCCATTGCTTTCGATGTAATCCTGTCGGCATATATTCTATTTTTTGGTTGGCGGTCGCCAGTTTCGTCAAAGTGCGGGCAGTCATTATCGACTTCACCGGAAAAAATAGGGTAATTTTTGAATCTAAGTGCCTACCTATCAATTAGATAATTCGTTAACAGACCGGAAAAAGTGTAAAAAGAGCCTCTTTTTGCTCATGAGTTTGTGCTTACATGGCTATTCAATGCCCTGCAAAGTTCGTTTTAGCCATTTTCAGGCATCAAGAACGCTTGACTTGTTCCGGCAATTCAGCACAAATGAAGCGGCTTTTACGGTTCAATTAGGCTATTTACTTGGTCATTAGCGGCTTGAAAGTCGCCAAAATACTACACTCAGGGGGGGCGGTTTGGATAGGGATAGGTCAACATGGATGGACTCGGTAAGATTGTACCGCTCTATGAGCGTTGCGAATGGTTCGCTGTAGATAACTATCAATATGTTTCCCCTTACGAATGGATAAATCAGGACTGGTCGTTATTAGATGCTGATAGATTTGGCTGTCAGTTCGACCAATCCGAACCAAACCACAGGCAACCCCAAAGTCTTGTTCACTCACACTGTCATTACTTACACTATGATCGTGTCTCGTATTGGGAACTAGCGGGGTACTATCCCAAGGTGTATGGAGCACAGCCCCCCCACGGGGGTAGAAAGTAGACAGCCGATGTTCGGCCCGGTGCAGGGTTACGTAAGGATAATACCCGCTTACATTTTGGTATTTTGCCTTGCGGTTGGTGTAGCCAGGTAAGCGGCCAACGTGGTCAGGTTCGGCACTGGCCAGGTCAGCCCCAAACCTAACGGCCAATTCGTGACAAATGGCTTTGGACGCTTCCCGGTCGGTAGGAGTTTCAGGCAGGATCAACCATGTCTGAAAGTTGCCGGGGCTAGTCTCCATCAGCATACAGGGTTTCAGACTGGCCACATCGGCTAGAACGTCGCGGGTGAGATCATCTAACAGGACGTATTGATAGCCAACGGGCCTAGCATATACGTTAAACCCCTGTGCGTTCTGAGCGCGAAAAAAGCGGGTTGATTTTACCAATTGTTCAGGGCTGTAGTCACCTAGTTTAACCTGTCCGGTTAGCGGATTCACTAACCGATAGTGATAGCTTTCAGCCTTGAATGTATTGGTATAATGCTCTAGGGGTGAAACTATGGTGTTCATGTCGGACTCCTTTTTTCTACCCCTTTGGGGGGGCTGTGCTCCATCTATTTACTTATCTTGTTTCTTGGAATCGCGCAGGAAAACAGAAAAAAAACCTTTTTTTCAAGCTTACATTTCTTACATTTCTTGCATGATGGCTATTTGACGCATGTAAAAAATGCAAGAAATGTAAGTTCTATAAAACTTTGTTTTTTTTGATTCACACGCGATCAATAGAAATAACCTATTAATTATCAGCGCACTTACTATCAAAAGGGAGTCTTAAGTACGTAAGCGACATAACCAGATGTTTGCCGCTTCACTTGAATCTTATTTTTTTCGATTCTTTCCCTAAAGTTTTTGGCGTTCATAAAGGCAAATCCCGAATTAGTACAAAAGCGTCGATATTCTTCGTAAAGCGTTGGTAGGGCTATTGCATTGACTGAGGGGGCGTAATTTTCTTCATTCAAAAAGACCGCTACCGTGTCCGACTCCATACGGTATTTTGCCAGCATTTGACGGGCTTTCTCGCTGTCGGTGAAGCGTTTGGTGCTGAGTACCCTATTAAGGCCACTCAGCACCCAATTGAACACCCCAGAGAGTTCATGCGCAATGATTTTAGCGGGTAGTTCCGGGTCTTTCTGTTCGTCCGTAATGGTGACTTCAAACGGTACGATTAGAAACCGACGGAAAAACGCTTCGGAATGTTCCACCTCTTTGGGTAATGTGTTGCAGTTGAACATCAACTTAGCGTACTCTTTCATCGTGAAGGGATCACGGTATAATGCTTTGGCTTCAACGGGTTCCCCCGATGCCATGAGCTTGAAGACATCGCTTTCAAGACTGCCTTTTATCTCACTACCATAGTTGAGTAGTTTATCGGCCAGCTTAGCCCGGTATGCTTCATTGGTCAAGCTTTGCAGGGAGAAGTTAGATACGTTCTGACTGCCTAACAGAGCGTTAACGACCTCAAAAAAGACCGACTTACCGTTAGAACCCGTACCAAACAGGAGTAAGACTTTTTCTAGTTTTATGTGCCGAATGAACACGTAACCAATGTATTCGGCTAAGATTGCCTGTAAGTCAGCATCAGGCAGTACCGTATCTAGATAGCGTTGAAAAAGGGGCGCGGTAGCATGTGGTTGATGGGCAAAGGGTAACTGATAGGTCAGAAAATCGGCTTTACTGTGGGGGCGTAAGGCTTGTTGACCAGGCGTAATCTCGTAGGTGCCGTTTTGCAGGTTGATCAGCACCGTTTGCTTAGCGCGGGGCGCTTGCGAAAATGTACCCGATGATAGAAACTGCCGGTACAGTTTTTCCCGAAACTCGTAATGGCGGGAATTGAATTTATCCACGCCCATTTGTTCCGACGCTTTTCCTAACAGGTTCCGCAGTTCATCATCTTCGGCCAATTGCCAGAACGCGCCGTTATAGACGTACACCATGCCATTCCGCTTACAGAGGTCATAGCCTACTTGCTTGGCTAGGGTCAGTACGTGCTCGACCGTACAAATCAGGTAGTGCCGTTGGGTCAGCTTGCGTTCGGCATCATCGGTGAACAGAGGGCCAGCCAATTGCCGAAAATCAGCTTTGCCAATGGTGGCCAGTAGGTTACTAAAAATTAACTGTGGCTCTTCAAGGGGTGAAGGCGGGTTAATGGGGGGTTGTGTAGAAAGCTCGGATGCCATATCTTTGTCCCGCTATTTAGTTTTTACAATTTCGTATTGAGTAAGCCGCTTGCATCTGCATAATGCAAGCGGCTTTTTTGTGCTTAAGCACGTTGGGGTGGGTAGCCAAAATGATCGGTCTGGGTACGGGCGGTCTGAGTTACTTCGTCAAGCATCTGGTCAATTTGGCGTGTAATTAATCGACGCATCCGGCGGGTAAAAAAGACATCGACTAATTCCATTTGTACGAGTGGGTTGGCTTCCAGATAATTGATCGTTGCCTGAATGACCCTCATCCTATACTCTTCGATTGTAGGGTTCAACGGACGTATTTTAGCCATCGTGATGAGGCGCGTTGCGCGGTTGACTGGTTCGACATTTCTTCTACTTCACCTAGAGCCAGCATTAGGCCCGCTAGGGCATTCTTGATGTCTGTGGCTACCAGAGGATTCATATTATTGCCCTGCAAATGTTCGTGGATTAGCAGTTTAGCATTGGCCAATACCATGATTGTCCGGTGCAGGGGGTAGGCTTGATCGAGTGGGTTACGGGGTTGCTCGTTAAAGCGAAAGAGCGGCTCAACGTTGACTTGTTGGCCGGTGTAGGGATTTGTTACCCAAATTGGGGTTTGGCTATCTGTTTTTATGGGTCGCATTGCATCAAAAGGTTAGGGGTTAGTAAAGGCGTTGGCTCTTTTGAGTCCCCGAACGAATCCGGCAAACAGGGTAAAGTGGGCGGGGTCGAATCGTTCGTGTAGTAGCAGGTCTAAGGCGTTGGTGTAGTCAATCTGCGTACTCTTGCCTTTCTTGATGACCTTGTTGTTGAACTCCTGCATGAGTTCATCCATCGTAAAGTATATGGGTTCCATTTATGAGTAGGTTAGGCGATGTTCAGGCGGCTTTGGGATAGCCTTGCTCAAAGAAGTGTTCAACGTCGCTACGACGAATAAAAACGGCCCTGCCTTTAGGATCAGGCTTTGAAACGGGAAAAGCTCCATCCCGAACAAATTGATAAAACTTACTGTGGCCTATTTTGAAAAGACGTTGTACATCTTTGGGCTTTAGCCACTCGTCAGGCCTTGCTGTCTTGGTTGTTTGCATAGCTTTATCTGTTATTATCTTTTAGTAGCTGTAAATGTACTAAAATTCTATGTTAAAAAAATAACATAGAATAAATAACAAAAAAAATCACTACAGAGAGTAGTGATTTTTTAATAGTAAGTCTATTGAACTTATAACTTTGGGATTGTTGATGTCTCTCTTAAGGCTACCACTTTTCCAGTCAGTCAATGTAGGCTTGACTGGGTAACGATGAGTAGCATATAGAGTGTTGTAGTAACCATCGAAGCTAAAAGCGGGTCCGTACATAATTTCCAGCTTTCTCAATGGATCAAAAAGACTTGGTATGATGGTTTGTAAGGAAGTTAATATCATATACGATGATTTTTGCCAATCAATAAGGGAGATCAACTCATTATCCTGTGCTAAGGCAATTATTACAGCCTTATCATTCATGTCTACATTATGAGAGGGTTCAGGATAATTGATTGCGATACAATACCGTACCTCATCCTTTAAGCAATTTTCAATAATCGTTGTTATTGGCGTAGCTGATTGACTATATAAAGATGTCACAGTCTGTAAGTTAAAGTCTTGTTTATCAAAAGGCTTCAAGTCTTTTACAATACTAGTTATATCCTTTATCTCCTGCTGTAAAAAAGCACTATAATCGTTCTCAAACAAATCAAAGCTATGAGGGTCAACCAGTTGAGTAAGGCGACTCTTGATGTCAGTCAGTTGCCCTTTAACCATTATTCGCACGTACAACGGATATACAACTACCCCACTCTCTTGAGTCTTACCTTTCAATCGCGTATTAAAAAAATGCTTTACCGTTATTTTACCTTCGGCTTTATGCTTTTGATATTTGCGTGGAGTTGACTTCATAGAACTAAGAATTTTCCCAGATACGAACATTATTGAGGGCGTTGTTTACGTCCTGTTGATTTAGATGCGTATAGCCCATAGTAGTCTGTATACCTGCATGTTGAGCTATATACTGAATAATGGCTGGGGGAATGCCCAGCTTGTGCATATTAGTTATACCTGAATGCCGTGAGGTATGGAAGCTAACTGATTTTGTTATTCCAGCTAGCTCCATTACTCTTTTCAGATACTTATTAATCTTCACATGTGATCTACCAAACAGGGGGCGTTTATCTGTCCTAGAATAATGTCTTACCAAACGTTCGGGCTTACTTATATCACCGATAGTGGCATGGAGCAAAAACAGAGGTAGGCGGTTAAGCTTGCCCGTTTTTTGTGCTTTCAGTTCCAGTATTATGCCTTCTGATGTGTTAAGCAGATTGCTTTGACATAGTTGTGTTACGTCACTGATACGTAATAGAGTGTAGTAACCGAACAGAAAAGCATCTCTGTAAAATGCAAGATGTTGTTCTTCTGGACTAAATGTCAATAGCTCAATACGCGTAATCTCTTCGGGGTGTAATACTATTTTATTGACCTTTTCAAGCTTTGGCCGGAACGTGTTGTAAGGGTTCTTTACACTGTCAAATAACCCTTTCTGAATAGCATTGGTCAGGTACCGCTGAATGATTTGATGCTCTTTATGAATTGTATTTGTACTTAGCCTCTGAGCGGTTCTCAAATACACATCATACCGTTCTATAAAATCTAACGTGAGCACATCAAATTCAATAGTTGGACGTTGGTGGAAAGCCGTTAGCCGTTTTAGTACTAGCTGTCTGCGTAGCGATGTGAATCTACCGATTGTAGCTTTGTCACGCTCAAGCTGTTGCGCAAAATGAGCTGTGAAGGTTGATTTATCAGGGAGTACGCTTTGGGCTTTCCTCATAGCTTTGAGGTCAGCCAGTGTACACGGGCGACTGTGTTGGGCGGAAAAGCTGAGTATAAAATTTTCCATCTCAAGGGCTTTGTTGCATGGCTCATCATAGGCTTGTTTTGATCGGGTTCCAGTGTGGTAACAGGCAATGCATGTAGTAAAATGTATCACAATTGATTACTTATGTATGTTGATTGTTCTCGTAAACAATAGCGACTGGAGGTCATTTTAGGCACATAAGGAGCCATGCAACAAAGCCCATCTCAAGTACTTTTTCCCGAATCACCCGATTTAGCTGGGGATTCCCTTTTGCTTCGTTCTTCTTAGTATCCCACTGGTTAGGGGTCAATCGAATACCAACGCTTTCATACTGCCGCTTGCCATTGTGATAAGCTTCAACACTTATTGGAGCTTTACCACTTTTGTCTAGTTCGTCGCGTCTATTATAGATTACTCTAATGTTGATTAGTTTGCTCATTGTGCCATTTGCTATGATTGAACGGCACAAACCTATCTAACCAAATAGGGCAAACTTTCCGTAGCAAATCAGTAGCAAACGAGAAGGATAAACGAGTACACTAAAAGACTTAAACAAACTGAGTAAAAACAGGATAAAAGCCCTTAAAAAACTCAAGTCCCCTGCAAATACCTAATTTACAGGGGACTTAATACTTATTTCGCTTTACTAATCAGTAGCCCGAGAAGGATTCGAACCTCCACAAACAGAACCAAAATCTGTCGTACTACCCTTATACTATCGGGCTGTTTTTGCAATTGCGAGTGCAAAGATAACGGTTACCCGGCGTCAAAAACAAATACTGGTCCAAAAAAAAAGGGTGTGCCATAGCACAAATAGCCTTATTTACTGATTTACAAAGGATAATGCCTGATTAAATCCCTGTAACGGGGACAGCAGGACTAATCTTTTTGATTAGTCCCTGAAGAACCTTACCCGGTCCGCACTCTATGAACTCGGTTGCTCCGTCGGCCACCATTCGTTCAACCGACTGTGTCCATCGCACAGGCGACGTAAGTTGGGCAATCAGATTAGCTTTCAACTGCGCCGGATCAGTTATGGCCTGCGCGTTCACATTTTGGTAAACCGGACAACGGGGCACCGAGAAGACCATGTTTTGAACTGCTTCGGCAAATTCCGTTTGGGCTGGCTCCATAAAAGGCGAGTGGAAAGCGCCACTCACGGCCAAGGGCACAACCCGTTTGGCACCGGCCGCTTTCAGCCGTTCTTCAGCTAGCTGAATACCAGCCGCACTTCCCGAAATTACGACCTGACCCGGGCAGTTGTAATTGGCAGGGACAACAATTTCCTCCGTTATACCCGCGCATACGGCCTCAATGACAGAATCGGCCAATCCCAGCACGGCAGCCATAGTAGAAGGAGCCAGTTCGCAGGCACGCTGCATAGCCGTTGCCCGAACGGACGCCAGGCTCAACCCATCTTCGAAGGAAAGTACGCCTGCGGCCGTTAGTGCCGATAATTCGCCGAGTGAGTGACCCGCTACCATCGAAACGTCGAACCGATCAGGTTGAAAAGAATCGTTCGTTAGGGCCAGAACAACACCGTGCAGAAAAACAGCCGGTTGTGTATAAATAGTTTGTTTGAGTTCGTCATCTGTTCCTTCAAACATAATAGAGGTCAGACTATAGCCAAGTATCTTGTTAGCCTGTTCAAAAAGCTGGCGGGCAGCTTCCGACTGTTGGTAAAGGTCCTGCCCCATGCCCCGAAATTGCGAACCCTGTCCAGGGAATACGAATGCTTTCATGTAAATACCGATTAGTGAATAACTCCAAGTCGGTGCAAATTAGAGTCTTTATCAACGTTGTTCAAAAACGAGAAGCAACGTCTAGCCATAAAAATCTTATGGTCAGCATTTTACAGCCCGGAGAAAAACGAACAGTTCAGAAATTCGCCCTGCCGTTGATTATTTTAAAAAAAGTTGTTATTCGCAAAACCATTAAATCAAACAGGCTGTTGAAAAATTACAAGGTTTTGCTATTTGATGTTGCGTGTAAATTAAGGTACAAACAGCGTGATAAAGGCGCCCAGTGTTGTTTCCCTGCCGTTTGTGATTTAGCTTTGACGCGCCGTTTAATCAGGCTTCTGTTCAATTATTTACACTAAAATTTCGTGTCGTTCACCATATGGCTTGGGTAACACAAACACTATCCAGCTCGCTTGGCCGCAAGGTCATCATGTCACTGACAGGGCTGTTTCTGAGTAGTTTTTTAATTATTCACATGGCTGGCAACTTGCAGCTATTCAAAGGCGATGGCGGTCGTGCCTTCAACGAGTATACGTACTTCATGACGCACAACCCGCTCATCATGACCGTTTCGTATTTGCTTTATTCGTCTATTATGGTCCACGCACTAATGGCGTTTATTCTTACCCGCTACAATCAGTCGTCTCGCCCTGTCAAATACGCGTATAGTAAGCCCGAAGCCAACAGTGATTGGTCGTCACGCAATATGGGTATTCTGGGAACCGTCCTGCTACTGTTCATTATTATTCACATGCGTACATTCTGGTACGAAATGCACTTCGGGTCGGTGCCTATGGCAGAATATGACGGTAAAGAGTACAAAGACCTTTATTCGGTTGTGCAGGCAGCCTTTGGCGAATTATGGTACGTAGTGTTGTACGTTGTCTGTATGGTAACATTGGGATACCACCTGGCACATGGCTTCCAGAGTGGTTTTCAGTCCTTGGGTATCCGTCACAGGAAGTACACGCCTATTATTGAATTCCTGGGTAAATATTTCTTTGCTATCATCATACCGGCGGCTTTTGCCTCCATGCCCATTTACGTGTATTTACAGGTTCACCACTTTATATAATGAGTGTACGATTGAATTGTGACCGGGTCGCCGGTGCGATGAGCAACTAGTTGTCTCATCCTTTTCATTCACTAATTCGCTCATCGCACCGGCGACCCGGTCACAATTCACAATTGAATTATGAAACTGGAATCTAAAATCCCTGCAGGCCCGTTAGCCGAAAAATGGGCGCGGCAAAAATTTGCACTAAAGCTGGTCAATCCAGCCAATAAGCGCAAATACGATATAATCGTAGTAGGAACGGGTTTGGCGGGTGCTTCAGCAGCCGCATCGCTGGCAGAATTAGGCTACAATGTCAAAGCATTTTGCTTCCAGGATAGTCCCCGCAGGGCACACTCCATTGCGGCTCAGGGAGGAATCAATGCGGCTAAGAACTACCAGAATGACGGAGACAGTGTGTTCCGGCTATTTTACGATACGATAAAAGGGGGGGATTACCGCTCCCGTGAGGGCAATGTGCATCGCCTTGCCGAAGTAAGCGTTAACATCATCGACCAATGTGTAGCGCAGGGCGTTCCTTTTGCCCGGGAATACGGCGGTACATTAGCGAACCGGTCTTTCGGCGGAGCGCAGGTTTCCCGCACGTTTTATGCCCGTGGTCAAACAGGTCAGCAATTGCTGTTGGGTGCCTATTCGTCCCTCAGTCGTCAGGTAGCAAATGGGAAGGTTAAGTTATATCCTCGTACCGAAATGCTGGACCTAGTTGTTCAGGATGGTAAAGCACGGGGTATTGTTACCCGTAATCTAATTACGGGTAAGATAGAATCCCATTCGGGTCATGCTGTACTGCTTTGTACAGGAGGGTACGGTAACGTGTTCTACCTGTCAACCAATGCAATGGGTAGCAATGTTACGGCGGCCTGGCGGGCACACAAAAAGGGAGCAGCTTTCGCCAATCCCTGCTTCACCCAGATTCACCCAACCTGCATTCCCGTATCTGGTCACTACCAGTCGAAACTGACCCTGATGTCGGAATCGTTGCGGAATGACGGACGGGTGTGGGCACCCAAATCAAAAGAGGATGCGGAGAAAATCCAGATAGGTCAGATGAAACCGACCGATTTGGCTGAAGCCGATCGGGATTACTTCCTAGAGCGCAAATACCCTGCTTTCGGTAACCTGGTACCCCGCGACGTAGCTTCCCGGAACGCTAAATATATCTGCGACGAAGGCCGGGGTGTTAGTAAAACGGGACTGGCCGTTTACCTGGATTTTGCTGATGCCATTAAGCGCGATGGGCAAAAAACGATTGAGGCCAAGTACGGTAACCTCTTCGAGATGTACGAAAAAATCACCGGCGAGAATCCGTACGAATTGCCAATGATGATTTACCCCGCCGTTCACTACACGATGGGTGGCTTGTGGGTAGATTATAACCTGATGACCAGCGTTCCAGGTCTGTATGCCCTCGGCGAAGCTAATTTCTCCGATCATGGTGCCAACCGACTTGGTGCTTCTGCCCTTATGCAGGGCTTGGCTGATGGTTATTTCGTGGTTCCATACACTGTTGGTGATTACCTGGCGACCATTGGTCCAGCGGACAAGATTCCCGTTGATGCTCCCGTCTTCAGAGAAGCGGAGGAAAAAGTAGCGGCTCAGATCGACCAGCTTCTATCGATTAAAGGAGAACGACCCGTTGATGAATTGCACAAGGAGCTGGGTCATATCATGTGGGAATACTGCGGGATGTCGCGTAATGCAGAAGGATTGCGGATTGCCAAGCAGAAAATCCAGGCGTTGAAGAAAGAGTTCTGGTCGAATGTAAAAATACTAGGTGGACCAGAGGAGATGAATCAGGCTCTGGAGCAGGCATCGCGTGTAGCTGATTTTATTGAATTGGGCGAATTGATGATTGATGATGCGTTGAATCGGGACGAATCCTGTGGAGGTCACTTCCGAGAAGAATACCAGACGCCCGACGGCGAAGCCCTTCGTGATGATGCCAATTATGCTTACGTGGCCGCCTGGGAGTTTCAGGGCGAAAACAAGCCTGAATTGCTCAACAAGGAAGAACTTGAGTTTGAAAACGTAAAACTGACACAAAGAAGTTATAAATAAGTGATGGGTTTATGATTTATGCTTGCCCGTAAATATTGGCAGACTGGCGGCAGTAAACCATAAATCCCGGCGGGGAACCGCGTAAATCTGTCAAAGATGAAGATCAACTTAAAAGTCTGGAGACAAAAAAGTAGTAACGTCGCCGGAAAACTGGTGGAATACCAATTAGATAATGTATCAGAAGATATGTCGTTTCTGGAAATGTTCGACGTACTAAACGATTCGCTGACCCGTAAAGGAGAAGACCCAGTTACTTTCGACCACGACTGCCGGGAGGGTATCTGCGGTATGTGCTCCATGTACATCAACGGGCGTCCTCATGGTCCACAAACGGGTGCCACTACCTGTCAGCTACACATGCGGTCGTTTAACGACGGTGACACCATCGTGGTAGAGCCTTGGAGGGCACGGGCTTTTCCAGTCATTAAAGATTTGATGGTTGACCGGACTGCTTTTGACCGCGTTATTCAGGCAGGTGGGTATGTATCGGTCAATACCGGCTCTGCACCTGATGCCAACGAAATCCTGATTCCGCGTAGTATCGCCGACGAGGCAATGGATGCCGCAGCCTGCATCGGTTGTGGTGCCTGTGTTGCTGCTTGTAAAAATGCTTCGGCAATGCTGTTTGTATCGGCGAAAATATCGCAGTTAGCCATTTTACCGCAAGGTAAAGCCGAGCACAAAGAGCGGGCAGAGCGTCTGGTTGCACAAATGGATGCCGAGGGCTTTGGTGCCTGTTCGTTTACGGGTGCCTGCTCTGTTGAATGTCCGAAATCAATTTCGCTTGACCATATTGCCCGCATGAACCGGGAATACCTGGGTGCCCAGTTGACTACCGAAAATGTACAGGGCTAAGTGAGTCGAGTATTTATAATAAAAGAACCCCGGTTAGCATTATCCGGGGTTCTTTTATTTAATGGGTGAATAAGGGGTCCTCTTCCACAATTAATCCCTCAAATGGCACTCAATTATCCGAATGAGAACAAATCGATAAACTTTCTTCAAAATATCTTTTCTTTTCTCCCAGCAATTCTCTACTTTTGCAGTCCCAAACTCGGAACAACGAGTTAACGATATACGAAGATGAAGGTCTGCAACAGAAACCACATCTGACTTTTGGCAAATAAACCATGCACGGCCTGGCTTTATGTGTTAAAAAAGGTCAGGTGCTGTGCATCCGGCCTTTTTTAATGTCATTTCCGGGCCTGATTGTTAAGCACATATAGGATTTTCCTGATTAGTTGCCTACCTTTGCGGCCCGATTCGGCGATTTGAATCGGGGAAAATTTACCTAATTTTTTACCTGCTTACTTTAAACAAACAAAAATGTCTGGTTTAATTGGCAAGAAAATCGGGATGACCAGCGTGTACAATGCGGACGGGCAGGCTCTGGCATGTACAGTGATTGAGACGGGTCCCTGTGTCGTAACACAAGTTCGTAGCATCGAGAAAGATGGCTACACGGCTGTGCAGCTAGGTTATGGCGACAAGAATGAGAAGCACAGTAACAAACCGGAGATCGGCCATTTCAAAAAGGCTGGTACTACCCCAAAGCGCAAGCTTGTTGAATTCAAAGAATTCGAGCAGGAACTGAGTTTGGGAACAACACTCACGGTTGCCGACGTGTTTGCTGAGTTAGACTTCGTTGACGTTGTTGGCACAGTAAAAGGTCGTGGTTTCCAGGGTGTTGTAAAACGTCATGGATTCGCTGGTGTGGGTGGTCAAACCCACGGTCAGCACAACCGGGGTCGTCACCCAGGTTCGATTGGCGCCTGCTCCTTTCCCTCGCGCGTGTTTAAAGGTATTCGTATGGGTGGCCGCATGGGCGGTAACCGCGTAAAGGTTCAGAACCTGCGTGTTTTACGGGTTATGCCTGAGCAGAATCTGCTCGTTGTAAGTGGTTCGGTTCCCGGAGCTAAAAATTCATACGTTATTATCGAGAAATAGGTCATGGAAGTAATCGTATATAACAGCAAAGGCGAGGACACAGGCAAAAAGGTCACTCTGCCGGAAGAGGTTTTCGGAATCGAACCGAACCAGCACGCGATTTACCTCGACGTGAAACAATACCTGGCTAATCAGCGTCAGGGAACGCATAAAGCGAAAGAGCGGGCTGAGAATGCTCACTCAACCCGTAAACTGAAGAAACAAAAAGGTACGGGCGGTGCGCGTGCAGGTAGTGCTAAATCACCAGTATTTATAGGTGGTGGTACTATTTTCGGACCACGTCCCCGTGACTACAGTTTCAAACTGAATAAAAAAGTAAAAGCCCTTGCCCGTCAGTCAGCTTATGCTGTGAAGGCGAAGGCAGAAAAGATTTCGGTTATCGACAACATCACGATTGAGGCACCCCGTACGAAGGATTACATTCAATTCCTGAATGATCTGAACCTAACGGGCCGTAAAACGTTGCTCATCCTGCCCGATGTGAACCTGAATGTTGTACTATCCAGCCGGAACGTACAGAAGGCGAAAGTAACTACCGCTTCGCAGGTAAATACGTATGACCTGATGAACGCCGATCAACTACTTATCAGTGAAGGAGCTTTGTCAACCATTCAAACCTTGTTCGACAAATAAACCATGAGCATACTGAAACGACCAATCGTCACGGAGAAAATGACGGGCCTGAACAAGCAGGGGAAATATGCTTTTGAGGTCGAACTGAAAGCCAATAAACTCGAAATTGGCAAAGCCATCGAGAAGATGTACGGTGTAAATGTTGAAGCTGTCAATACCTTCCGCGTATACGGAAAGAAACGTAGCAAGAATATCAATGGACGTGTTGTATCGGGTAAGACCCCAACTACGAAGAAAGCAATCATCACGGTTGCAGAGGGCGAAGTAATCGATATTTACGCAGACCTGTAAACCGAGCCTAGCTCTACCAATATACCAGTCATGGGAGTTAAAAAACTAAGACCAATAACGCCGAGTACACGTTTTCGCGTGGCACCCGACTTTGCGGAAATAACAGCCTCCAAGCCAGAGAAAAGTCTGCTGGAGCCCATTAAGAGAACCGGTGGCCGGAACTACGAAGGTCACCGCACTATGCGCTACATTGGAGGAGGTCATAAGCGGCATTACCGTATTATCGATTTCAAGCGCGATAAAGTCGGCCATAAAGCCGAAGTTTTGACTGTAGAATATGATCCAAACCGATCAGCACGTATTTCTTTAGTGCAATACGCTGATGGCGAAAAGCGCTATATCATTGCACCACAGGGTATCACCGTAGGTCAGACGATTCAGTCAGGCGAAGGTGTTACGCCCGATGTTGGTAATGCAATGCCGCTGGCCGCAATGCCTATTGGTACCATCGTTCACAACATTGAGTTGGTACCAGGAAAAGGTGGTTCGATGGCCCGCTCGGCTGGGACCTATGCCCAGTTGGTTGGCCGCGAAGACAAGTACGCTATCCTGCGTTTGCCTTCTGGCGAAACCCGCCGGGTTTTGAGTGCAGGTATGGCAACGGTTGGTTCTGTATCAAACCCGGATCACATGAACGTAGTAGTGGGTAAGGCTGGCCGGAGTCGTTGGTTAGGTCGTCGTCCTCGCGTTCGTGCCGTGGTTATGAACCCAGTCGATCACCCAATGGGCGGTGGTGAAGGCCGGGCATCCGGTGGACACCCACGTTCGCGCAATGGTCAGTTTGCCAAAGGTCAGAAGACCCGTAGCAAGAATAAGGCATCTGAAAGCATGATTATTAGCCGACGCAAAAAGTAACAGATAAACATGGCACGTTCACTCAAAAAAGGCCCCTATATTGATTTCCGTCTGGACAATAAAGTTCAGACACAGAATGACTCGGGCAAGAAATCGGTCATCAAAACCTGGTCGCGTCGTTCGATGATTTCGCCGGATTTTGTAGGCCACACTTTCGCTGTTCACAACGGCAACAAGTTTATTCCGGTTTACGTAACGGAGAACATGGTCGGTCACAAACTTGGTGAGTTTTCACCAACGCGTAACTTCCGTGGGCACACCGCAAAAAAAGACAAGGGCAAACGATAAGCAGTTTAAGGTATTCGATTTATGGTTTTAGCGAACTGTAAACCGAAAACCAAAACCGAAAACCAAAAAAATGGAAGCAGTAGCAAAACTTAAAGATGTGCCCACGTCGCCCCGTAAGATGCGGTTAATCGCCGATCTGATTCGTGGTCAGCGCGTTAGCCGGGCATTGGGCCTGTTGAAATATCAGCCTCAGGCTGGTGCCGACGTGTTGCAGAAAGTGCTTTTGTCGGCTGTTGCCAACTGGCAGCAGAAAAATGAAGATGAGCGGATTGAAGACGCTGACCTTTATGTAAAAACCATTTTTGTTGATGGTGGCCCTATGCTGAAACGTTTACGTCCGGCCCCTCAGGGTCGTGGTCATCGGATTCGGAAGCGTTCTAATCACATCACAATCGTGGTTGACAGCGCAGCGCAACCCTTGTTGGAATCAGCAGAAGCAGAAACCCCTGAAAACGAGAATTAAGAGATGGGACAAAAGATAAATCCAATTGGCCTGCGACTTGGTATAGTTCGTGGTTGGGAATCAAGCTGGTACGGAGGTAAAGAATTTGCAGAGAAGCTCGTTGAAGACGAGAAGATCCGTAAGTACATAGCCGCCCGTATCCCCAAAGGTGCTATTGCGCGGGTTGTAATCGAACGTACTCTCAAACGTGTTACCCTGACAATTCACACGGCACGTCCGGGTATTGTTATCGGTAAGGGAGGGGGCGAAGTAGACAAAATCAAAGAAGAGCTGAAAAAGATCACGGGCAAAGATGTCCAGATCAATATCTTCGAAATCAAACGCCCAGAGGTAGATGCGAAACTGGTTGGCGAAGCAATTGCTCAGCAGTTACAAGCTCGTATTTCATTCCGTCGCGCTATGAAGCAGGCTATTCAATCAGCTCTTCGGGTAGGCGCACAAGGTATTAAGGTGAAAGTATCAGGCCGTTTAGGTGGGGCAGAGATTGCCCGCTCGGAGCAATACAAAGAAGGACGTGTCCCTCTTCACACACTTCGTGCTGATATCGATTACGCTATTTCTGAGGCACAAACTGTGTATGGTAAAATCGGCATCAAGGTGTGGATTTTCAAAGGTGAAGTGTACGGAAAGCGTGATTTATCACCAGCAGCTATGATGAGTCAGGCACAGGCTGGCGAGCGCTCTACATCATCAAATGATCGCGGAGATCGTCGTGGCCCTCGTGGTGACCGTGATGGTAACGATCGCGGTGGTCGTGGACGAGGTGAGCGTGGTGCAAATGACCGTGGAGGTCAAGGCGGTGGTAACCGTGGTGGCGGAGGCCAGGGCGGTGGTAATCGTGGTGGCGGAGGCCAGGGCGGTGGTAATCGTGGTGGCGGAGGCCAGGGCGGTGGAGGACCAAGACGATAAATTCAGTCAGGTAGTCAGTCTGCCAGTCGATAAATAACTGAATAAATTTTGTTTCCCGACTCAATAACCGACTGACTTAATTACTGGCTAACTGATTAACTGATATTGAGCTATGTTACAGCCAAAAAGAACAAGATTTCGCAAACAGCACAAAGGAAGGATTCCAGGCATTGCTTCGCGCGGCCATGAAATTGCTTTCGGTACATTCGGTATTAAGTCGCTTGAGCCTGGCCGGATAACCGCCCGTCAAATTGAAGCTGCCCGTATTTCCGTAACCAGAGCAATGAAACGCGAAGGCCAGGTTTGGATTCGAATTTTCCCCGACAAGCCAATTACCAAGAAACCGGCTGAAGTACGGATGGGTAAGGGTAAAGGTGCCCCTGAGTATTGGGTAGCCGTAGTTAAACCCGGAACGATAATGTTCGAAGCGACAGGTGTTGATCTGGCAACGGGAATGGAAGCCCTGCGCCTAGCCGCCCAGAAGTTGCCCGTTCGGACAAAGTTTGTAGTCCGGCGCGATTATCAGGAGCAAGGCGAAGAATAGTATCCTTAAGCGACGAACAAGATGAAAAAAGAAGATTTAAAAGGGTTATCGGCTGATGAGTTACGTACTGAAATTGGTGCGGAACAGGATCGCCTGCTGAAACTAAAGTTTGCGCATGCAGTATCTCCCATTGAGAACCCAATGCGCATCCGCGAAAGCCGCAAACGCATTGCTCGCCTGCACACGCAACTGACAGTTAAATCGCAGCAAGCCTAATAAGAAACGACGATGGAAGAGCAACAAGCACCAGAACCACAGGAAGAAGTAACTACACCAGTGGTAGCAGAAACAGCACTACCGGAGGAATCAAAAGCTCCTGTGGAAGCAGCGATAGAAGAACCGAAGGCAGTTACTCCAATAACCGGAGAAGCGAAGTCGGTATCGGAACGGAACGCTCGGAAAGAGCGTATAGGACGGGTGACAAGCAATAAAATGCAAAAGACGATCACCGTTGCCATTGATCGTAAGGTAAAGCACCCAATGTATGGCAAGTTCATGAACAAGACGAAGAAACTGACTGTTCATGACGAGAAAAATGAGTGTGGTATCGGTGATACTGTTCGTGTGATGGAGACCCGTCCCATGAGCAAAAATAAGCGTTGGCGTTTAATCGAAATCATCGAAAAAGCGAAGTAAGCCATGGTACAGCAAGAATCAAGATTAGGAGTAGCCGATAACAGTGGTGCTAAAGAAGTGCTGGTTATCCGCGTCCTGGGCGGTACGGGTAAGCGGTATGCATCAGTCGGTGACAAGATTGTCGTGACGGTGAAACAGGCCCTGTCGTCCAGCAGCATGAAGAAAGGTACAGTGTCAAAAGCTGTCGTTGTTCGGACCAAGAAGGAAGTACGTCGGAAGGATGGATCGTATATCCGTTTTGAAGATAACGCAGCGGTGTTGCTCAATAATAACGATGAGCCACGAGGTACCCGAATTTTTGGCCCCGTAGCTCGCGAACTGCGCGAGAAGCAGTTCATGAAAATTGTATCGTTAGCCCCGGAAGTACTATAAGCCATGGAGAAGAAAATAACGCTACCAAAACATAAATTTCACCTAAAGACGGGCGACACGGTCGTCGTCATTGGTGGAAACTCGAAAGGGCTTCGCGGAGTAGTTCAGGAAGTGATTGTAGAGAAGGATCGTGCCCGTGTTGAGGGTGTGGCTATGATTACAAAACACCTGAAACCTACCGCGTCAAACCCGCAGGGGAGCCTGGAGAAAACAGAAGGTTCTGTTCACATCAGTAACTTGAAACTGGTTGACCCTGCTACAGGCGAACCTACTCGCACCGGTCGTAAATTGAATGACAAAGGCAAACTGCAGCGCTTCTCTAAAAAGACAGGCAACTTCATTCCTGATCGGTCTGCCGATGCAGGTCGTAAATAAAAAAGGTCGAAAAAGATGGCAACGCCAAGACTGAAAGAAAAGTACGTAAACGAGATTGTACCTCAATTGAAAGACAAGTTTCAGTATAAGTCGGTTATGCAAGTACCGCGTTTGAACAAAATTGTCATCAATAAGGGCATTGGAGCCGCTGTCGCCGACAAGAAATTAGTTGACGTAGGGGTAGATGAACTAACGACCATCACGGGCCAGAAGGCTATTCCGACAATGTCGAAAAAAGCCGTTTCTAACTTCAAACTGCGGGAAAAAATGCCCATTGGTGCGAAAGTGACGTTGCGTGGTGTTAAGATGTACGAATTCCTGGACCGGTTGACAACGGTAGCATTGCCACGGGTTCGTGATTTCAAAGGCATTAGCGATAAGGGATTTGACGGTCGCGGTAACTATACGTTCGGCGTACAGGAACAGATCATCTTCCCCGAAATCAGTATTGATAAAGTAGCACGGATTTCGGGAATGGATATCACATTTGTGACAACCGCCAATACCGATAACGAGAGCTATGAGCTGCTGAAAGCGATGGGGATGCCGTTTGCTAAGAGTGGTAAACAATAACCGACACAAAGGCTAAAATAATGGCAAAAGAATCAATCAAAGCACGGGAGCGGAAACGTGAAGCGTTAGTAGCCAAATATGCCGTGAAACGGGCAGCCCTGAAAGCTGCCGGTGACTATATCGGCCTTGATAAGCTACCTAAAAATGCATCACCTGTTCGGCTGCATAACCGTTGTAAATTAACGGGACGTCCTCGGGGTTATATGCGCAAATTTGGAATCTCTCGGGTAACGTTCCGGGAAATGGCATCGGCGGGCAAAATTCCAGGTGTAACAAAAGCGAGCTGGTAGTTCCAGTTTCCATTTCTATTTGAAATTCAGTTCCCGTAATTTTGCGAACTTCTTAAAAAACGGGAGTTTGTAAGTAACGCAACGCTAAGAATGAATACAGATCCAATAGCAGATTTCCTAACTCGTGTTAGAAACGCCATCCGGGCCAAGCACCGGGTTGTCGAAATTCCTGCTTCGAATATAAAGAAAGAGATTACCAAAGTTTTGTACGACAAAGGGTTTATTCAGAACTATAAGTTCGACGATAGTACCCCACAGGGCATCATCAAGATTGCGCTGAAGTACAATCCAACGACGAAGCAACCCGCTATCGTTGACCTGCAACGCATCAGCCGTCCGGGACTACGTCAGTATCGGGGTGCCGATAACCTGCCGCGTATCCTGAACGGATTAGGTGTGGCTATCATCTCAACCTCAAAAGGTGTGATGACGGATAAAGAAGCGAAGACATTGAATGTCGGCGGAGAGGTATTGTGTTACGTATATTAATTCGAACTGAACGATGTCACGCATAGGTAAGAAACCCATCGCCCTCCCAAGCAACGTTACGCTGTCTGTTGACGCGCAGAACGTAGTTACGGTGACAGGGCCTAAAGGCACCCTGACCCAGTCGGTTGATCCGGACATTTCGGTAGCAATCGAAGAAGGTCAGATCCAAGTATCCCGCCCTACAGAGCAGAAACGCCACAAAGCACTGCATGGCCTGTACCGTTCGCTGCTAAGCAACATGGTACAGGGTGTAAGCGAAGGCTATAAACTTGATCTGGAAGTTATCGGAGTTGGTTATAAAGCTTCCGTTACGAATAACGTCCTTGAGTTACAACTTGGCTATTCGCACAATGTGTATGTAGCCGTACCGGGTGAGATTAAGGTGACCGCAGTAACGGAGAAAGGACAGAATCCAAAAGTGTATCTGGAAGGTTCAGACAAGCAGCTTCTTGGTGATGTAGCGGCTAAAATCCGTTCACTGCGTAAAGTAGAACCTTACAAAGGCAAAGGTATTCGCTTTGTTGGCGAGCAGGTTCGCCGGAAAGCAGGTAAGTCTTCGTCTAAAAAATAAAGTTTGCTATCTGAGGTTTGATAGTCAACGTTTTATTACGATCAGTATCAAATTTCAGTTATTAAACATTCAATTACTTAAACGCCTATTTGGTCGGAATCAAATAACATGGCAACGAACAAGCAAGAAAGAAGACAACGGATCAAATACAGCATCCGTGCAAAATTGTCGGGTACGGCTGAGCGCCCCCGCTTATCGGTTTTTCGCTCAAACAAAGCTATATATGCCCAATTGATTGACGATATATCCGGTCGCACATTAGCAGCAGCCTCGTCAGTAGAGTTGAAAAGCGAAGCCGAAGGCAATACCATAGAAACAGCGAAGAAAGTAGGTCAGCGTCTGGCCGAAAAAGCAGTTGCGCAAAATATTAGTGCAGCCGTATTCGATCGCAATGGTTACCTGTATCACGGTAAAGTAAAAGCATTGGCCGATGCAGCCCGTGAGGGTGGCCTTAAGTTCTAAGCATTAACTGCGAAAAGATGAATATCAATTCAGCAAGACCGACAAAGTTTAACGAGGCTGACCTAAAGGAAAAGGTCGTAGCTATTAACCGTGTCGCGAAAGTAGTAAAGGGTGGCCGCCGATTTAGTTTCTCGGCAATTGTCGTCGTCGGCGATGGTAACGGTGTTGTAGGTTATGGATTGGGTAAAGCCAACGAAGTAACAGATGCAATTGCCAAGGGGGTAGAAGATGCCAAGAAGAACCTGGTACAAATTCCTCTCTTAAAGCGCACAGTTCCCCACGAGATGGAAGGTAAGTTCAGCGGTGGCTTTGTCCTGCTGAAACCGGCCGCTCCGGGAACAGGTGTAATTGCTGGAGGTGCTATGCGTGCCGTTCTGGAATCTGCGGGTGTGCATGATATCCTGGCGAAATCAAAGGGGTCATCAAATCCTCACAACGTGGTAAAAGCTACGCTTGATGCGCTGTTGAAAATGCGGTTACCACACCAGGTAGCATTCCAGCGTCAGGTAAGCTTGGCAAAAGTATTCAACGGTTAATAAACGGAGCAACAGATATGGCACAAGTACGCATTACGCAGGTCAGCAGCACCATCAAGCGGCCGTTATCCCAGAAAAATGCCATTAAGTCGTTAGGCTTGGGCAAAATCAACCACAGTATTGAACTGGAGTATAATGACTCGCTGAAAGGAGCTATCAATAAGGTTAAGCACTTGGTGAAGGTTGAAGAAATTTAAGTATCTTTGCGATTCTTTTGGTTTTCAGACCGTTCTAACTACCTGTAAGAAACGTTTTGAAAGACTGAAAGAATCATCTTTTTAATAATCATAGACATGAATTTAAGCAACCTTAGACCGGCAAAAGGTTCCGTCACAGAGCGCAAGCGAGTCGGACGCGGGCAAGGATCAGGCATGGGCGGAACGTCTACGCGTGGTCACAAAGGGGCGCAGTCGCGCTCGGGTTATAGCCGTAAAACGCACTTCGAAGGTGGTCAAATGCCGCTACAACGTCGGGTACCGAAGTTCGGTTTTAAGAATATCAACCGCGTCGAGTACAAGCCGCTCAACTTGGATTCCATCCAAACGTTGATTGATGAAACCAACGTGACTGTAGTTGACATGAATTTTATGCTCCAGCATGGGTTGGTAGGCAAAAAAGATCTTGTCAAGGTTTTGAGTCGTGGTGAGTTGAAAACCGCTGTTGAAATTCACGCCCACGCGTTTTCGGCCAGCGCCATCGAAGCCATTGAAAAAGCAGGTGGGAAGGCAATAGTGCCTAAAAAAGAAGCGAAAGGAGAAGCAGCTAACTAAGTTGTGATCATAGTAACGACCGACCTACTCTTATGAACCGACTCATCACCACGTTTAAGAATATTTTTGCGATTGACGAGTTGCGGAGTCGAATCCTCAACACGATACTGTTCATCACGGCCTTCCGTCTTGGTTCAGCTATTGTGTTGCCCGGTGTCGATCCTAATAAGCTAAATCTAAATCCTCAGGGATTACTTGGTTTGTTGGACACTTTTTTAGGTGGAGCATTCAGTAAAGCATCAATCTTCGCACTGGGCATTATGCCGTATATCTCGGCATCGATTGCTATTCAGCTACTCACACTTGCACTTCCTTATTTCCAGAAGATGCAAAAGGAAGGTGAGTCCGGGCGGAAGCGGCTGAATCAAATCACGCGGATACTAACTATTATAGTCACTGCAGTGCAGGCTCTGACTTACATTCGTACAACAATCCCGAAAGAAGCGTTACTAATCGATCAGGGGCTATTCACCCTCTCCTCGTTGTTTATCCTTACAGCAGGTACTATCTTCTGTATGTGGTTGGGAGAACGGATTACGGATAAGGGAATTGGAAATGGTATTTCCATGATCATTATGATTGGAATAGTTTCCCGGCTTCCGGGTGCGTTGATTGGCGAACAACAGTCGAGAGGATCAGGTGGTATTCTGATTTTCGTTCTGGAATTGGTGGCGCTATATTTTGTTGTTATGGGAGCGGTTGTACTCACCCAAGCCGTTCGTCGAATTCCTATTCAGTATGCCAAGCAAGTTATCGGAAACAAAGTAGTAGGTGGTCAGCGGCAATATCTACCGCTGAAACTAAACGCTGCTGGTGTGATGCCGATTATCTTTGCTCAGGCATTGATGTTTATCCCAACGTACGTAGCTGGGCTGTTTTCGGAGAGAAGCGACTTTGCAGCTGGTATACAAAACGCTTTTCAGAGTTATACAACGTGGCAGTATAACGCTTTGTTTGCCCTACTGATCATCGTTTTTACGTTCTTCTACACAGCTATATCGGTCAACCCGGTCCAGATTGCGGATGATATGAAGCGGAGTGGTGGATTTATTCCGGGGGTTAAACCAGGCTTTCAAACATCGGAATACATTGGTACAGTTCTCGACCGAATCACGTTACCTGGTGCTATCATGCTGGCCGTTGTGGCTATCTTGCCAGCCATCGCTAACATATTTGGCATGACCAGTGGATTCGCCCAATTCTTTGGGGGTACGTCACTCCTCATTATGGTTGGTGTAGTACTTGATACGCTTCAGCAAATTGAAAGTTATTTACTGATGCGTCGGTACGAAGGTCTCATGAAATCGGGTCGTCTTCAGGGACGTACAAGTAGCGAAACGGTAGCAGCTTAGAAAAGATGGCTGGCTCTGATAAGAAAGACAAAATGATTTTTTTTAGAAGCGATGAAGAGATCGCTCTTATAAAAATCAGTGCTCATGTACTTGGAAAAGCACATGCCGAAGTGGCTAAGATTATCCGGCCTGGTGTGACAACGAAGGAACTGGACATAGTGGCTGAAACGTTTATTAAAGATAATGGTGGAACACCGTCATTCTTAGGTTATAATAAATTTCCAGCCTCTCTGTGCATTTCAGTAAATGACGTAGTCGTTCATGGATTTCCAAGCCGTTACGAGCTTCGTGATGGTGACATCGTATCGATTGATTGTGGTGTCAAACTGAATGGGTATCACAGCGATAGTGCTTATACTTATCCAATTGGTGAAGTTGGTCCCGCTGTACGTCGACTACTAAGCCGAACAAAGCAATCCCTTTACATCGGTCTTGAAAAGGCCATAGAAGGAAACCGGGTTGGTGATATCGGATATGCTATTCAGACTTATACAGAAAAGTTTGGTTATTCAGTAGTCCGGGAGTTAGTAGGTCACGGAGTTGGGCAGGATTTGCATGAGGCTCCTGAAGTTCCCAACTACGGTAAGAGAGGTCAGGGGCCTAGATTGCATGAAGGTATGATTCTGGCAATTGAACCGATGATCAATTTTGGGAAAAAGGGAGTTGTTCAGGAGCGCGATGGCTGGACAATTAGAACGGTAGATCGTAAACCTTCAGCACACTTTGAACACACAGTGGCTGTTCGGAAAGGGAAACCGGAAATCCTGACAACTTTTGAATACATCGAAGAAGTTACCGCCAATACAAGCCTGATGGTCGATACAAATGAACTGATGGCAGCTTAAAGCGAATATGGCAAAGCAGAATTCTATAGAACAGGACGGTATAATTTTGGAAGCATTGTCAAATGCAATGTTTCGGGTCGAGTTGGCTAACAAGCATGAGGTAATTGCTCATATCTCTGGCAAAATGCGGATGAATTACATCAAGATTTTGCCAGGTGATCGTGTAAAGCTAGAAATGTCACCTTACGACTTGAGTAAGGCTAGGATTGTTTATCGGTATAAGTAACAGTTTGGCATGTACAATTTGAAGTTTAACTTGGCAAAGTCAAGCGTTGAATTTCAGAGATTCGGATATCAAACGAAACCAAAATCATGAAAGTTAAAGCGTCAATTAAGAAACGCAGCGTAGACTGCAAAGTGATCCGGCGGAAAGGGAAGCTGTACGTGATTAACAAAAAGAATCCCCGTTACAAACAAAGACAAGGATAAGTATGGCACGTATTGCAGGTGTTGATATTCCAGATAAGAAGCGTGGCGAAATTGCGCTGACGTACATCTACGGCATTGGTCGTAGCCGAGCTAAGAAAATCCTGACCGACGCTGGTATCAGTGTTGATAAGAAAGCTATTGAGTGGTCGGACGATGAAGCGAGCGCTGTGCGTAATGCTATCTCGAATGAGTACAAGGTGGAAGGTCAGCTTCGTTCGGAAGTTCAGTTGAGCATCAAGCGCTTGATGGATATTGGTTGCTATCGTGGACTGCGTCACCGTAAAGGTCTACCAGTTCGTGGTCAGCATACAAAGAACAACTCCCGTACCCGGAAAGGGAAGCGGAAGACTGTTGCTAACAAAAAGAAAGTAACAAAATAACTAATCGGTCGCTCATCGTCACAAGGTCCATTTGTGGTCATTTACTAATTAAATGGCAAGTAATGATAACCCATGACACATTGACGATTACCTACAAAAGATGGCACAAGCAAAACGCAAAGACAAAGCGAAAAAGCGGGTGGTCGTTGTTGAGCCAGTTGGTCAGATTCACATTCGGGCTACGTTCAATAACATCATCATTTCGATTACGAACATGAATGGCCAGGTTATATCCTGGGCATCGGCAGGCAAAATGGGTTTCCGGGGGTCTAAGAAAAACACCCCCTACGCTGCTCAGACTGCTGCTTCTAACTGTGCTGCTGTAGCCCACGATCTGGGAATGCGCAAGGCAGAAGTGTTTGTTAAAGGTCCCGGTTCAGGCCGTGAGTCGGCTATCCGTACCATTCAGAATTCGGGTATCGAAGTAACAACAATTCGTGATATTACCCCGCTGCCGCACAATGGGTGTCGGCCGCCAAAACGTCGTCGCGTATAATTTACGGATGGCATGAATAGGGACAGGCGACATTTAGTTGTGTCTGTCCAATGTTTCACTTTATTCATTCATTGAAGAATGGCACGTTATACAGGGCCAAAGGCCAAAATTTCGCGTAAGTTCGGCGAACCCGTTATGGGTCCGAGCAAAGCGCTCCAAAAGAAGAACTACGGACCGGGTATGCACGGCCGTGGTCGCAAACGGAAACAATCCGAATATGCATTACAACTTCTGGAAAAACAGAAGGTAAAGTACACCTATGGTATTTTGGAACGTCAGTTCCGCGCGTTATTCCACCGGGCACAGGTTCGTTCAGGAATCACCGGAGAAAATCTCCTCAAATTGTGCGAAGCCCGTCTTGATAACACCGTTTATCGTATGGGTATTGCGTCTTCCCGTCGGGCAGCTCGTCAGTTGGTATCGCACAAACATATTATCGTTGATGGCGAAGTTGTAAACATTCCTTCTTATTCGTTAAAGCCCGGCCAGCTAATCGGCGTCCGGGAAAAATCGAAATCACTGGAGGCTGTTACGTCCAGTTTATCAGCTCGTAGTACGAAGCGGTATAATTGGGTGGAGTGGGATAGTCAGCAAATGGCAGGCAAATTTATAAGCTTCCCTGAGCGTGACCAGATTCCTGAGAACTTCAACGAGCAGGCCATCGTCGAATTATATTCGAAGTAAACTTTACCAGCAGAATCCATCTCGGGTTTTGCTGGATTTATATAGTTTACGGTTTAAAGTCGATTGGTTTTCGGTAGAAAGCTGGTCTTCAGTCCAAGTGAATACCCAGAACCGAAGTACTGAAAACCGTAAACAAATTTCAGTCTTCACGCCAGGCAGAGAACTGCTGTTAAAATACGAAAAGTATGTCAATTTTAGCGTTCCAAATGCCCGACAAAGTCGTAGTGGAGAAAGCTGACGACTTTCACGGGGTGTTTGAATTTAAACCCCTCGAAAAAGGATACGGTGTAACAATTGGTAATGCGCTTCGTCGCATTCTGTTATCATCCCTGGAAGGATACACTATTACAAGTGTAAAATTCCCGGGTGTTCTACACGAATTTTCGTCTATCGAGGGCGTAGTTGAAGACGTAACGGAGATCATTCTGAACCTAAAAATGGTTCGTTTTAAGAAGATCAACGATATGGTCGACAACAAAATTACCGTGAATATTAAGAAACAATCGGTTCTTAAAGCGGGTGATATATCTAAATTTTCTCCATCGTTCGAAGTGCTGAATCCAGAACTGGAAATCTGTCACATCGATGATACGAGAGATCTGGAAATGGAGATTTTCGTGGAGAAAGGTCGCGGATACGTCCCGGCTGACGAGCCACGTGCCAATGAACTACCGTTTGGGCACATCCCTATCGATGCTATTTATACGCCAATAAAAAACGTAAAATATAGCGTTGAGAATACCCGTGTTGAGCAGAAAACGGATTATGAGCGTTTGCTGCTAGACATTGAAACGGACGGATCTATTCACCCGGAAGAAGCTTTGAAGGGAGCCGCTTATATCCTGATTCAACACTTTATGCTTTTCTCCGACCAAACGATGACGTTTGAAACGGCGAAGGCAGAAGAGGAAAATGTGGTAGACGAAGAAGTACTGCACATGCGGAAACTTCTGAAAACGTCACTGGCAGATCTTGACCTCTCAGTAAGGGCGTATAACTGTTTGAAATCAGCTGATGTAAGGACGTTGGGCGATCTTGTTCGATTGGAGATTTCAGATATGATGAAGTTCCGCAACTTTGGTAAGAAGTCGCTAACGGAGCTTGAGCAATTAGTTGCCGAGAAAAATTTAACGTTCGGTATGGACGTTGCAAAGTACAGATTAGACGAAGACTAAGATTTGGGTCTGGAGCATGGAGCAAACCATGCTCCAGACCCTGAGCCAACACAATAATGAGACACGGTAAAAAAGATAATCACCTCAGCCGCACACACTCGCATCGCGAGGCAATGCTGCAAAACATGGCTTCGTCGCTGATCCTGCACAAGCGTATCGAGACAACAGTAGCCAAGGCCAAAGAACTTCGCAAATTCGTAGAGCCAATTCTGACCCGCGCTAAGGATGACACCTACCAGAATCGTCGCATCGTGTTCAGGTCATTGAACGACAAAGAAACGATGAAAGAACTGTTTGGGATGGTGGCAGACAAAATAGCTGCTCGTCCAGGTGGTTATACACGCATCATCAAATTAGGTAACCGGTTGGGCGACAATGCTGAAACCTGCCTGATTGAACTAGTTGATTTCAATGAGTTGCTGATAGCTGCTGCTGCTGAGAAAGCAACTGCTACAACTAAAACACGTCGGAGTCGTCGGGGTGGTGCTGCTAAGCCCATTACAGACACCCCGGTTGCGGAAGCTGCTGAAACGGAAGCATCTGTAGTTAAAGAGCAGCCATCTGCTGAAGTTGTTGAAACCGAAGAAACTCCAGTTGCAAAAACGACTCAAGGCGATGATTTGACGAAAGTTGAAGGGGTTGGTCCCAAGATAGCTGAGTTGCTCAATAACGCCGGCATTACTACCTTTGCCCAGCTGGCTTCCGCAGACGACGAAACCGTACAGCAGGTTTTGGTCGATGCAGGTCCACGGTTTAACGTACACGATGCAACAACTTGGAACGAACAGGCAGCCTTGGCCCGCGATGGTAAATGGGATGAGTTGCAGGCGTTGCAGGATCGTTTGAAAGGTGGTAAAGAGGAGTAAGAAATTGACTTATAAGAACATTATATAGAAATGGGTTAGCCGCAAATGGTTAGCCCTTTTTTTTAGTCTATAAAGCCGAAAAGAGCATTCATGAAACATACACAGCAACCTGAAGCATTATTGGTATTACAGGATGGAACCGTTTACCGGGGTTTAGCTCTGGGTAAAATAGGTACAGCCGGTGGCGAAATTTGTTTTAATACCGGCATGACCGGCTATCAGGAAATTTATACAGATCCTTCCTATTATGGTCAGGTGATTATCAATACAACCTCACATATTGGTAATTATGGTGTGTTGAATAAAGCAGAACAGGAATCTGGCGGGGTAAAAATCCGAGCTATGGTCTGTAATTTCTTCTCTAATATTCACTCCCGCTATACGGCCGACGGGTCGTTGCAGGATTACTTCGAGAAAGCTGATATTGTTGGCATTCATGGTGTCGATACACGTCAATTGGTACGCTATATCCGCTCAAAAGGTGTGATGAACTGCATTATTTCGTCAGAAATTCTTGATCCGGCTATTTTACTAGCTGAGTTGCAGAAAGTCCCGGATATGGATGGATTGGAGCTTTCGTCGGAGGTTTGTACACAGGAGGCCTACGAACAGGGAGATCCAGAAGCTAAACTACGCGTGGCGGTACTAGACTTAGGCGTTAAGCGAAGCATTCTAAGTAACTTCAATCAGCGGGGCGTGTTCTGTAAGGTATTTCCTGCTCGTACGTCGCATGCCGATTTAGCTGCCTGGAAGCCTAATGGCTATTTCATTGCCAATGGCCCCGGCGACCCGGCGGCTATGCCTTACGCCGTTGAAACCGTTAAGCAGGCATTGGATACAGAGAAACCATTATTCGGCATTTGTCTGGGCCATCAGATTCTTTCATTGGCCAGTGGTATATCGACCTACAAAATGCACAACGGCCACCGGGGTTTGAATCATCCAGTCAAAAACCTGATTACCGGCCATTGTGAAGTAACCTCGCAAAATCATGGTTTCGCCGTTAAAGCTGATGAAGTGATGGACATGGATAATGTGGAACTCACGCACATCAACCTCAACGACAAAACAATTGAGGGCATCCGGCTTAAAGACAAGCCCGCTTTTTCGGTGCAATATCACCCCGAATCATCTCCTGGTCCTCACGATTCGCACTATCTGTTTGACCAGTTCATTGGAATGATGCAGGAATAGAAAAAGAGGCTTGAGTTTCCTCAAGCCTCTTCTTTATACAAATAACAGAATTTCGCTGTACGTTAAATTTCCTTTCGCCAGAATTCCCGGCTCCAGATGCGTTCGAAAGGCCAGTTACGTGCCCGAAGTGCAATGGGCAAGTAAGCATGTGCCTGCTTGTCTGTTTGCTGATAATACGCATCGTCGTCCGTCAGGATTAGCGACTTGTACGTTTCATCCGATTTAACCGTTAAGTCGGCGAAAGGGAGTTCTTGATTGCAGTCTGGATGTATAGTGGCCAGTTTAGTTTTGAGTAAGGTAGTTGCGGTTAGTGCTTGTTGTGGTTGAGGAATTGGTTTGAACTGCTCCTGCGCTATATTGAGTGCATACGAAAGGTAAGCTTTCAGGAGTTTTGGCCCATCATTGGCGGTATCAGCTACATTGAGTTGTTCAGGCCATAGACTTGTAACCACGTAAACCCGTTCCCTTGCCCGCGTAACCGCTACATTCAGTCGATTTCCGCCCCCTTGCCTATTCAAACTCCCAAACTGCATAGACAACCTGCCACGCTCATCGGGAGCGTAACCAATAGAAAAAACGATAATGTCGCGTTCATCACCCTGTACGTTTTCAATATTTTTGACAAAAAGCATGGGTGGTAACTCTTTTTTATTTTCTGCAGACTCTCCCCCTTCCCTATTTTCCAGCATATCCTGAATTAATTGCTGTTGCTGGTAATTGAACGTTACAATGCCAACCGACCGACCGGGTAATTCGGTAACTATCTGGTCTAGCAACTGTAGCACGGCTTCCGCTTCTATCGGATTTGTGCTTTGTTGCCACACACCTTTAACGTTATGATAACGAATAGCAGGTTGGTGCAGATTGATTTCATCAAAGTGGGGTAGCAATGAAAGTTTGTTTTGATAGAAACGCTCATTGGAAAAGGTAATCAGATCGAGTGAGCGACTACGGTAATGCTCGGTCAATGATAGCTGTGGTAGATTCTGGGCCGCCAGTTCAAGTAAAGACTCCACCTCCAGAGCCGCCGGTGCTTCTTCTTCGGGCTCCGTATCATCCAGACGAGTACTGTATAAATCACTGGGGCGAAGTTGTTGATTGTCGCCCGTAACAACAATCTGGCGGCCACGAGCTATGGACGGAATACCATTTTCAGCAAAACACTGAGATGCCTCGTCGAAAATCACTAAATCGAACAGGTCTTCACGCAGGGGAAACATGGCCGATACGGATTCGGGCGAGGCTAACCAGCAGGGAACCAGTTTAAACACCTCATCGGCAAACGACTCCATTAGTTTTCGTACTGGCCACACATTCCGCTTTTTTGTTGCCTGATGTAGCAAATCACGATACGTAACTACATTGTTCAATCGGTTGAGCGTTAAATTCCGATATGTCTGCTCACGTAATTTAACTAATAAAATATCACGACTCAACGATTGTTTCCGAACAACACTCTCCTGCAACTGTTGCTCCCAGTGCCCCATTTTGAGCGACGACACACTTCGCAATTCGGGATGCAATGCTTCAATATGATCGAGCCAGGCACGACGGATACTTTTTTGAAATAATACTATCCAGCCTTCGGGAGCTTGATCTGTGAGCCGCTGGACAACTGTTTTTTCGGCTTCTGAGAGTACTTCATATAACCGATCAGCTTCGACCATCAGGTCAAAATCGTTCCTAAGCGATTGCCGCAACGGTTCAACCCAATCATTTTCTTCCCAAAGCTTGACTAGTTGACTTGTAGTCAAGTATACTTGCGCATTTGTTTGCTGCTGGGTTACAGTAATAGACAGGTTCAGAATCATTGAAACATCATCAACGAAGGCCGTCTGGGTTTTTTTCCATGTGGAAGCGGGGAGTTTATGAAACGGTTCCAGGGTATTTATCCGTTCAGTCAGGTGCTGAGCCCGCCGGAGTAGCCGTACCCCGGCGGGCGATTCGGGGAGTGGCAAATCAGTCAACAACGGTTGAACTTCGTGGCGTATCGCTTCCAGCTTAATGCGCTGATTAACCCTGGTCATCAGGGTTTGCAAATGCATTTCCGAAGTAGTTAGCCCATTAGCTGTCAACACTTGTTGTAGTTGATGTTTACCCGGATTCCTGAGTTGCCACCAATTCCACTGTATAAACGATGACCGTACGGTTAACGCATTAGCCAGTAAATCACGGAATGCGCGAAGCTCAGTAGTAGATAGTGAGGGTTCCGGACCGGGCGAAGCCAGCGTTTCCTCCCAGGAATCGGCCAGCTGTTCAAGTCTAACTTCGGAAACTATCAGGCCCGGATGATCAGGCTTATCCCGTAGCTGATTGATAACTTTCCAAACAGCTTTGTTATCTGAATCTTCATCGCCTATTAACGTTAAAATCGACGTAATTTCCCAGTCGTGAGCCTGCCAGTTATTCAGTTCATCAAACGAAAGCTGCTTACCCAATGCTACTTTACATTGCCCATTGGTACTTTTCCTCAATTCGTACCAAGCAACAATGACCTTGTCTATCTTCCCCAAATCGGCATTCACAAACTGGGAAAAACTTACCCGTTCGGCCCAATGATGTCCAGCACCCACCCGTTGCTGATACGCTGCAAAATCGGCCAGTCGAGCAGCGAAATCGTCTATTTCTGCCAAATTGAACTGCTGATAGACATCATCCAACACCAATAACGTATGCTCCGCCGTACTGGTCAGGTATAGTTCTTTAGCAGAAAGACCACACTCGCTCGTGTCGAATAAAGCTGTTTTAAATAGGTGCAACTCTGCAACGGTTTCGTCAATCCGACGGCTCTCAACCTCAAAATCCCGTTCAAGCAATACCGCATTCAGGCTATTGTTCTGTTGCCGATAGGCATCCAACTGATCTATCTGGGTAGCTAGTTGAGCATATAATGCCCGACGATCATCCTGAAAATCGTGGATAAGGGCCAGAAACGGAGCCATGCCCACCTGCCGTAATCGTTCCTGCACTACATCGAGCGCAGCCCGTTTCTGGCATACCAGCAATACCCGTTTTCCCGATGCAGCAGCGTCGGCCATCAGGTTAGCAATTAGCTGCGATTTCCCTGTTCCGGGTGGTCCCTGAACAACCAATGACTGCCCCGCTTTTACGGCTCGTACAGCTGCCTCCTGCGATGCATCCATCGGCAGGGGCGTATGGATATTTTTTTCCGGGAGGAAAGAAAACGTGTCAAGAGAGGGAATGGTATCAATTTCTTCTTCCTGTTCCTCCCCTTCCTGTCTTAGCATTAACTCATCGTAATCCGGCACTAAAAAGGAACCAGCCTGCGGAAATATACCTAGCACGGCTTCTGGATATAGTTTCAGCTCACCAGTACGTTCCAGTTGAGTTAGATCTTTGGCTGTTTGCTTATTAAAAAACTGGAGTTTATCAGTAAATAAGTCCTGATTGAAGTTGATTTCGAGGGGCGTAGTTTTAAGCCATTCGTATAATTGTGTGCGAAAAACCAGTGGATCACGGTCAAAGTCATCCATTGCCTTCTCCACTATCTCATCGGACAGTTTTACCTGGTTAAACTGTCCGTAGGCCAGTGCTAGAGTGGGATTCAGAAAAGCTACCTCATCACCCCGACGGGTAAGTTTCCAGAATTTCTCCTGGTGCGAAAGCTGAACCGGGAAGAACAGCAACGGCCCGTGAACAACGGTATCGTCCATGAATTTTCCTTTCACAAATGGCCATCCAACATATAAATCCTCCGTGCCGCGCTCTTCTTCAATAAATCGGGCTGTGCGGGCAATTCGCCGAAGTTTACGACTTACCTCGTTACTACGCTCCTGACGGGCATCTAGTACGTCGCACAACGTGACCGAAGATTTTCGACTAATCAAATCAGCAATTAGGGCGAAAGAGGGTTTGTTGAGCAGAAAGTCCGTTTCGTGTAAATCCAGAAACTGGCTGGCTGGAAGGCTAGTTAGCAGGAGGGAACGATTGCGGCTGCTCAGATTAGTTAAGCGTCGACGAAACGTTTTGAGAACGGAGTTAGGGGTTGCCAGACGGCCTTGCAGAATTTTCACAGGACTTAACAGCTTTGCAAGATTAAAACGAAAAACCCTGAAAATCTTTCTGCTCCTAAGATTCCATGTTTTGACTTTTTTCTGGTATCAACCACGAAGCAAGGATACTAACACTCAAAATACCAACAATAATGTACAAAGAGTAAACGGGTTTAAAACCTTGATCGGCTAGCCAGTGTTCGGCCAGCATTTTGACACCAATGAACGTTAGTAACACCGCTAATCCTACCTTCAGGAAACGGAATTGATTCATAATACTCGACAAGAAGAAAAACATGGAGCGTAAACCCATGATGGCAAACACGTTCGAGAAAAAGACAATGTAGGGGTCCTTCGTAATGGAAAAAATGGCGGGTATAGAGTCAACGGCAAAAACCAGATCGGTTACGGCTACGACAATAACAATAATGAACAGGGGCGTCACGAATACCTTCCGATCAGACTTCCGCCGGATAAAAAAATTATCCGTTACGTTGCGCTGGTACACGTTCAGGTATTTACTGACAAACCGAACGACAGGATGCTTGTTCGGATCAATTTTTTCTTCCTCTTCCTTCTGAAAAAACAGTTGAATACCCGTATAAACCAGAAAGGCCCCAAATAGATACATAACCCATTCAAACTCCTGAATCAGAGCCGACCCTACGAAGATGAAAATAAAGCGCAGGATAATGGCACCCAGAATACCATACACCAGAATCTTTTTATAGAACCGTTCCTGAACACCAAATGAGTTGAAAATCAGGATAAATACAAAGATATTATCTGCCGATAGTGAGTACTCAACCAGGTAACCCGTTATGTATTCGAGGGCCATATTATCCTGAAAGCGGGCTAAGCTGGCCGGAAAATTGCCCGCTACGAACTGGACGTGGTCAGCATAGGTATCACGTACTTCCTTTAATCGGGCAAACGTGTCGATGCCGTGAACTAAGTAACCAAAATTCTTGAGGAAGAAATAAAATGAAATGGATAACGCCACCCAGATTGCACTCCATATAGCGGCTTCTTTAAATTTTACTACGTGACTTTTACGCTCTGAAAAAACGCCCAGGTCCACGGCCATGATGAGAAGGACAAAGGCGGCAAAAGCAAGAAAAAATACAGTTTCGCTGGAAAACATACAGAAGAAAATACATCGCCACTCAGGGCTAAGATTCAGTAGGAAGTTGAATTAAAGAACAAATCTACGCTCAATCTAACGAAGGAAATGGCGGAGATTACTAAAATTATTGGCAGACTGCTAACGACCGCTTAATTTTACCCCATGTTTAACGACAAGAAAGTAATTGTGGTGATGCCAGCCTACCGGGCAGCACTAACGCTGGAGCGAACTTACCGTGAAATTCCGCTTGATTTAGTCGATGATATTATTCTGGTTGACGATGCCAGTCCGGATAATACCGTAGAAGTAGCCCGAAATCTGGGAATCCGGCACGTTATCCGACATGATAAGAATAAAGGATATGGCGGCAATCAGAAAACCTGCTATGCTAAGGCGGTTGAACTCGGTGCCGACATTGTTGTTATGCTGCATCCTGATTATCAGTACACGCCATTGTTACTACCCGCAATGATTTCTATCATTGGCAATGGATTATATCCGGTGGTATTTGCCTCCCGTATTCTGGGGAAAGGGGCATTGAAAGGCGGGATGCCCATGTATAAATACGTGGCAAACCGCTTTCTGACGCTGACGCAAAATGTGCTCATGAATCAAAAACTATCGGAGTACCATACCGGGTACCGGGCTTTCTCAGGTGAAGTGCTTCGTAGTCTGGACTTCACCCACAACTCCGACGATTTCATTTTCGATAACGAAATGATTGCCCAGATTTTCTACAAGGGATATGAGATTGGCGAGGTGACCTGCCCAACAAAGTATTTTGACGAAGCCTCATCTATCAATTTCCGGCGTAGTTCCATTTATGGTCTTGGCGTTCTGCGGACTTCAGTACTTTATTTCTTCACAAAACTGGGTCTGATGCACTGGAAGATTCTGAGGTAAGAATTGCGTAAAGGAAATAGTCCGGACAAAATATTTTGTCCGGACTATTTCCTTTACGCAATTCTTACCCTATAAGTGAATAGCCTCGCCATAAGCCGCTTCGGTGGCATCTTTAATGGCCTCCGACATGGTTGGGTGCGGGTGAACCGTTTTCAGAATTTCTTCGCCCGTTGTCTCCAGTCTCCGGGCGGCTACTACCTCGGCAATCATTTCGGTTACGTTGGTACCAATGAAGTGAGCGCCTAGGAACTCTCCGTACTTGGCATCAAAAATCACTTTCACGAAACCCTCCGGCACTCCCGCAGCTTTGGCTTTGCCCGATGCCGAAAACGGGTATTTACCTACTTTCAGTTCGTAACCAGCTTCACGAGCGGCTTTCTCGGTATAGCCCACAGACGCAATTTCGGGCGTGCAATAGGTACAGCCCGGAATATTATTATAGTTCAGGGGTTCAACATGCGGCTGGCCAGCAATTTTCTCTACGCAGATAATTCCTTCTGCCGAAGCTACGTGCGCTAGTGCCTGCCCTTTGGTACAGTCGCCAATGGCGTAGTAGCCTTCGACATTAGTACGGTAAAAATCGTCCGTAACAATCTTACCCCGGTCAACGGCGATACCTGTTTCTTCCAAACCAATCTTTTCTATATTGGCAACTACACCCGCTGCCGAAAGAACGATATCAACGTCGAAGGTTTTTTCGCCATCGGGCGTTTTTACAAATACCTTACAACCCGTACCACTGGTATCTACCTTGGTCACTTCCGACTTTGTGTAGATATTGATACCAAGTTTCTTGTACTGCTTGGCCAGTTCTTTGGATATATCCTCGTCTTCGACGGGTACTACGTTTGGCAAAAATTCAATGATGGTTACTTTAGTACCCATGCTGGCATATACGTAGGCAAATTCGACCCCGATAGCCCCAGAACCAATAACCAGCATCGTATCCGGCCGCTTTTCCAGCGTCATGGCTTTCCGATACTCGATTACTTTCTCCCCATCAATGGGTACGCTGGATAGTTCACGGGCACGGCCTCCGGTGGCAATGATAATGTGCTTTGCAGCGTATTCGGTGGCTTTACCCTCTGCATCGGTCACGTCAATTTTTTTGCCGGGCTTCAGCTTAGCAAAACCATTGATGATGTCGATTTTATTCTTTTTCATCAGGAACTGAACGCCTTTGCTCATACTATCGGCGACGCCCCGACTCCGCTTGATAACGGCACCAAAATCAGCTTTCGATTCACCCGAAATGGTAATACCATAATCTGCCGAGTGCTTAATGTATTCAAAGACCTGCGCTGATTTTAGTAGTGCTTTGGTGGGAATACATCCCCAGTTCAAACAAATACCACCGAGACTTTCGCGTTCAACAACGGCGGTTTTCAGACCCAATTGCGAGGCCCGGATGGCAGCTACATAACCGCCTGGCCCGCTACCCACAACGATTACATCGTACTGTGAAGCCATTTTTCTGTTTAGTTGATTTTTATCAATCCGGCGATAAGGGCAACCTGAGGTGAGTGAAGCAATCATTCATCCTTTCGCCTGTATGTTAACACTTACTCCCTCTGTAAAGAACGCAAAGGTAGACTGAAAAGTTGATAACTGTCGGCCATGACCAAATCTGCCGTGGTTAGGTTTAACCTGATTCAACGGCACCTACACGAATATCCTGCTATGACTAGTCAGTTATGATTTATGTGTACAGTTTATGCTGGACTCGCTATGCCTTTTGACTAGTTTTTGCGTATTTTTGAGGTATACGCCTTCATTAGCTCATGAAAAAATTCTGCTTCCTGTTATCCTTTTTACCCTCCTATCTTTTTGCCCAAACAACCGTTATTCTTAAACCAGACCGGGTCTTTGATGGTGAAACCATGCATGAAGGGTGGGTCGTTCGGGTAAAGGGCGATAAAATTGACGCCGTTGGTCCTGTTAACTCTTTTTCTGCAAACGGAGCCAACCCATCCGATGTATCAGTAGTAGAAATGCCAGGCACAACATTGATGCCCGGACTGATTGAAGGCCATTCTCATCTACTCCTGCACCCCTACAACGAAACGCCCTGGGATGAACAGGTATTAAAAGAACCGCGCTCATTACGAGTGGCACGGGCAACGGTCCATGCCGAAAAAACGTTGTTGGCCGGGTTCACCACTGTCCGTGACCTCGGCACCGAGGGAGCGGATTATGACGATGTAGGCTTAAAACAAGCGATTAACCAGGGGATAATTCCGGGGCCACGCATGATTGTTGTGACGCGGGCACTCATCGCTACGGGCAGTTACGCGCCCAAAGGGTTTAGTCCTGATATTGACGTGCCGCAAGGTGCTGAAGAAGCTGATGGGTACGATGCCCTTATAAAAGCAGTAAGAAGACAGATTGGCAAAGGGGCAGATGCGATAAAAATATACGCCGATTACCGGTGGGGACCGATGGCCGAAGCCAGACCAACGTACACGCTGGATGAGATAAAACTCATCGTTGAAGTCGCTAAAAGCAGCGGTCGGCCGGTATTTGCTCATGCCAGCACTGCCGAAGGAATGCGTCGTGCTATTCTGGGCGGTTGCGAAACGATTGAACACGGTGATGACGCAACACCCGAAATATTTGCTCTGATGAAAAAACAGGGAACGGCCTTATGTCCAACGCTGGCAGCTGGTGATGCCGTGAGTCAGTATCGTGGCTGGAAAAAGGGACAGGAGCCTGAACCAGAACGTATCAAACGAAAGCGGGCTACATTCAAACAGGCACTGGATGCGGGCGTAATCATCTGCGCTGGTGGTGATGTAGGTGTGTTCAGCCATGGTGATAACGCCCGCGAGTTGGTTATGATGGTCGATTACGGTATGAAGCCACTTGAGGTATTACGTTCGGCGACCTCTGTTAACGCCGATGTATTTCACCTTGCCGACAGGGGCCATATAAAACCCGGCTTACTGGCCGACTTAATAGTGGTAGACGGTGATCCGTTAAAAACAATCGCCAGTCTCAAACAGATTCGGGGTGTCATGAAGGGCGGGGTCTTCTACAAGAAATAACCGAAAAAACTTATTGCCTAAATCACCTGTTACCTCTTAATACAAACGTAACACGGCTTTTTTACGACAAAATCAACTGTCGTTTGGATTTTTAGTCTAATTTCGCCCGGATGGTCTTGTTGCGAAGCAAAGTCAGTATTCATTACCCCAGATTCATTCTACCCTATCTTTTATATGGCAAACTCTGCTGATTTAACCGTCGATGGTAAAACCTATTCATTTCCAACATTGGAGGGAACTGAAAATGAAAAAGCCTTCGATATTTCTAACCTACGTGATCAAACTGGTTATGTTACTTTAGATCGTGGCTACAAAAATACTGGTGCCACTAAAAGCGCTATTACCTTTTTAGATGGCGAAAAAGGTATTCTTCAATACCGGGGTTATTCCATTGAAGACCTAGCCGCTAAAGCATCGTTCCTGGGCGTCGCTTACTTGCTTATTTATGGTGAACTGCCCACGCAGGTTCAATACGACAAATTTGAAAGCGATATCCGGCACCATACCATGGTGAATGAGGACATGCGGAAAATCTTTGATGGCTTTCCGGTTGATGCTCACCCCATGGGCGTATTGTCGTCACTGGTTAGTGCCATGAGTGCCTTTTACCCGGATGTAAATGATGAAGACAACACGGACCTGCACATTATCCGGTTGCTGGCCAAATTGCCAACCATTGCTACCTGGTCCTATAAGCGGTCGAAGGGACACCCGATGAACTACCCGCAAAACAAGCTCGATTATATACAGAACTTTCTGAATATGATGTTTGCTCTGCCGGTTGAAGGCTACACCGTTGATCCGGTAGTGGTTGAAGCATTGAACGTACTGCTTATTCTGCACGCCGATCACGAGCAGAACTGCTCCACCTCTACTGTACGCTTAGTGGGTTCATCGCAGGCAAATATTTATTCGTCTATTTCGGCGGGTGTAAGTGCTTTATGGGGTCCACTCCACGGCGGAGCTAACCAAGAAGTAATCGAGATGCTCGAAAACATCAAGTCCGACGGTGGCGATGTTAGTAAGTATGTAGAGATGGCCAAAAACGCCAAATCGACTGGTTTCCGGTTATATGGCTTTGGACACCGGGTTTACAAAAACTTCGACCCACGGGCCAAAATCATCAAAAAAGCTGCCGATGATGTGCTAAGTAAACTGGGCGTCAACGATCCAATACTGGATATAGCTAAAGGATTGGAAGAGGCAGCGCTGAACGACGACTATTTCGTATCGCGCAAATTGTACCCGAATGTTGATTTCTATTCAGGCATCATTTACCGGGCGCTGGGAATTCCGACTAATATGTTTACAGTTATGTTCGCCATTGGCCGCTTACCAGGCTGGATTGCCCAGTGGAAAGAGATGCGGGAGAACAAAGAACCCATTGGTCGTCCCCGTCAGATATATACTGGTCCTACTCTCCGGGAGTTTGTACCGGTTGAAAAACGATAGTTTTGGTAATAAGCGTCTATCAACAACAAAAGCGGCAACTTGTGAAAGTTGCCGCTTTTGTTGTTGATAGACGCTATGCGAAAAAGAATAAGCATTGATGCCTTCCTTTCTCAAACGTGTATTACGCTTGATTAATCATCAATTTCGCCCTCGTCGTCGTCTTCAGTGGCGGCAAGTACGGGGTCAACCAGCGCATCGTCATCTGCAGCGATTTTTGCCCGGATTTTTGCTTCGATCTCGTTCATCAGTTCAGGATTATCGAGTAACAACTCTTTCACGGCATCACGGCCCTGCGCCAGACGGCTGGTACCGTACGAAAACCAGGAACCTGATTTCTTGACAATCTCCATCTCGACACCCAGATCAAGAATTTCTCCTACTTTCGAGATGCCCAGACCGTACATAATGTCAAATTCAACGACCTTGAAGGGAGCGGCCATTTTGTTTTTCACCACCTTAACTTTCGTGCGGTTACCCACTACGCTATCAGCCCCTTCTTTAATCTGACCAATACGGCGAATATCAAGCCGAACTGATGCGTAGAATTTGAGGGCATTACCACCGGTAGTTGTTTCGGGGTTACCGAACATAACGCCAATCTTCTCCCGCAACTGGTTGATAAAAATACAGCAGCAACCCGTTTTGTTAATGGTACCCGTCAGCTTCCGCAACGCCTGCGACATCAAACGAGCCTGTAAACCCATCTTGCTCTCCCCCATTTCACCTTCAATTTCGGCTTTTGGTACGAGGGCAGCGACGGAGTCAATAACGATAATATCGATAGCGCCGGAGCTAATCAGATGTTCGGCTATTTCGAGTGCCTGCTCACCATTATCAGGTTGTGAAATCAACAGATTTTTCGTGTCGATACCCAGCTTTTCGGCGTACACACGGTCAAAAGCGTGTTCGGCATCGATAAAGGCAGCCAAGCCACCCGCTTTCTGTGCCTCAGCGATGCAGTGCATCGTGAGCGTTGTTTTACCAGACGATTCCGGTCCGTATATTTCAACGACGCGACCACGGGGCAGACCGCCAATACCGAGGGCTATATCAAGCCCAAGGGAGCCGGTCGAAATAACGGGAACATCGGAAACTTTCGTTTCGCTCAGGCGCATAACCGTGCCTTTGCCAAACGCTTTGTCAAGTTTCTCGATGGTCGTTTGAAGAGCTTTTAATTTACTGTCATTAGCAGATGCTGTGGCTTGCGCCGTATCTGATTTCGCCATATTAGGATGGTTGTTTAAACAGTTAAAATTACCCAAAATCGGCTAGATTTCCTAACGATTTTCGAAAATAGAAAAGGGGTTTCTATCCGCACTATTTTCTTTAGAAAAGGCACAAAAAAGTCCTACCAATTGCCTGAAAGTAAGCTAATTGACAGGACTCATAATTAGTCCGAACTACAACGTATCAGCTCGTGCCGGTTGTTGTGCGGGGGTAGGTTGCTGCATTTCAGGTTGCGCCGTCTGTGGCTGAGGCTGAACGGGTTGCGATTGCCCCGGTTGATAACCAGGGTAGCCCGATGAATCCCCATATGGGCGCGCTGGTGGACCTACTATTTCTACCCCCGTGATGTAGTATTTTGTTTCCCCATTCCAGGCAAGTTTCAGGATTTTCTCTTCATAATGAAGCGTCACTCGCTGCCCGGTTTTTACGGCTTCGGTCACTTTAGCCGCTACGGCGTCATCTTTCACCGAGAAATCAAAATACTGGGGTGTCAGCGAACCCGTTTCGCCCGAAAAGCCGCCCACGTTCAAAACACCTTCGTATGTTTTGAAGATGAAACCACGCCGGCTGAACTTGGACACCGTGCCGGCCCGCTCGCCATCGCTATAGCTCCAGCCCGTTAGGGCATACAGAACACCAAGGACAACCAGTAAAAACAATAAAAAATACAATAGCCCACGCATAGATAGGGGTGATTAGTTTAAGTCCAATTTATAAGCCTACAAATAGACAAAATTTTCCGATAACTTCCGTTTCCGGGCTACAAAGTCCATGAATAATTCATGAAGTCGCATAGCATTCCCATTCTCGCTCTTACCTTTTGTTCTGTATTTCGTTACTTTGCAACGGGTTAGCTACTAATTACAATCCTTTGGTAGCCAAACCCGAAAAGCCGGTGCGCCGGTGCGATAAATTTTTCATTGTTAATCCTTCTTATTTCTTTACGATGAGTACCATTCAAAGCATTCATGCCCGACAAATTCTGGATTCACGCGGTAACCCAACGGTGGAAGTAGACGTGCGTACCGAAAACGGGTATCTGGGCCGTGCCGCCGTTCCATCGGGCGCATCAACCGGCACCCATGAAGCGGTTGAACTTCGCGATGATGACAAATCGGTGTATATGGGAAAAGGCGTGTTGAAAGCAGTTTCAAACGTTAACGAACTGATTTTCCCAGAGTTAGTAGGCATTCCAGTTTTTGAACAAAGTATGATCGATAAAATCATGCTGGAACTGGATGGCACACCCAATAAGGGACGTCTGGGAGCAAATGCCATCCTGGGTGTGTCGCTGGCAGCCGCTAAAGCCGCAGCGCAGGAAGCCGGTTTACCGCTATACCGGTACATTGGGGGCGTTAATGCCAACACCCTACCCGTACCGATGATGAACATTTTGAACGGGGGTTCGCACGCAGATAATTCCATCGATTTCCAGGAATTTATGGTGATGCCAGCCAACGCAACGAGCTTTTCGGAAGCATTGCGGATGGGTGCCGAAATTTTCCATACCCTGAAAGGGGTTTTGAAAAAGATGGGTCTGGCTACCAACGTGGGCGATGAAGGTGGCTTTGCGCCAAATATCAAGTCGAACGAAGAAGCGATTCAAACCATTATGCAGGCCATCGAGAAAGCAGGCTTTCGCCCCGGCGAAGATGTCTGGATTGCCATGGATGCTGCCTCTTCCGAGTTCTACGACGCAGAAGCAGGCGTTTATCATTTCAAAAAGTCGACGGGTGACAAGCTTACCTCGTCGGAGATGGCTGGTTTCTGGAAGGATTGGGTTAGTAAGTACCCTATTATGTCCATCGAAGACGGTATGGCCGAAGACGATTGGGCAGGTTGGAAAGAGCATACCGACGTGCTGAAAGGTACCAACACCCAACTCGTGGGCGATGACCTGTTCGTAACCAACGTGACTCGTTTGCAGGAAGGTATCGACAAAGACATTGCCAACGCTATACTGGTGAAAGTGAATCAGATTGGTTCGCTAACTGAGACAATTGACACGGTTAATCTGGCAAAGCGTAATTCGTACAAAAACATCATGTCGCACCGTTCGGGCGAAACCGAAGATGCGACCATCGCCGACCTAGCCGTAGCGCTCAACACGGGTCAAATCAAAACGGGTTCTGCTTCCCGCTCCGACCGGATGGCCAAATACAACCAACTGCTTCGGATTGAAGAAGAACTGGGTGAAACCGCCTATTTCCCAAGGCTTAAGTTCTAACTGAATGAAGAGAGTAGCGTAAACAGTGACGAATAATAAATCATCTGATTAGTATTCGTCACTGTTCACGCTACATTTCCCCTATTTGCTATGCTCTACCGTCGTCTTCTGCGTTACCTCCGTAATTTCTACGTCGCTACCGGCCTGGGCCTTCTGGGTTGGATGACTTTTTTTGATGCGAACGATCTGCCTACGCAGATTCGGAACCGGTGGAAGCTGTATGAGCTGGACGAAGAGGCCCGATTTTATCAGGAGAAAATAAAAGCAGTTGAGAACGAACGCCGGGAAGTACTGGGCAGTGACCAGTTACGGGAGAAATTCGCCCGGGAAAAATACCTGATGAAGAAAGAAGGGGAAGACGTGTTCGTGATCGTTGACGAACACAATGATCCGCTAGAAAAATAGCGCAGGGTTGATAACATGGGGTGTAATCCACATCCTGCCCCCGAAGCACCACGCCCAACGCTCTATGCTCAATATCCTCTTCATCTGTTATGGCAATATCTGTCGTTCGCCGGTGGCGGAGGGAGTTTTCCGGCAATTGGTGGCCGAAGTTGGTGTTGAGGAACAGATAAGTTGCGATTCGGCGGGAACGGCTTCGTTTCATATTGGACAGTTGCCCGACAGACGCACCCGCGAAAACGCCCTCGAACATGGGTTGACGCTGACCCACCGCGCCCGGCGACTAACCGGCGATGATCTGGCTGAGTTTGATTACTTCGTGGCAATGGATGAAACCAACCTCGAAGCCATTGAAAAGTTAAACTACCGCAGTACAGGGCTGTATTCCAACGATACTATTTTTCTACTGCGCGAATTCGATCCGGACGTAAGCGATCAGCCCAACGTACCAGACCCCTATTACGAAGGGCCGGAAGTTTTTGACGAAGTATATCAAATAGCCCTCCGATGCTGCCGACAATTACTTACCTATTTAATTCAACAGCATAGTCTAACTGAGAAAAAGGGCGAAGAAGCGAAAGAATGAATGTACCGGCAGGTTTTCGTTCTTTCATCTTATCACCCTTTTCCGCTTTACTTATGAACAAAAAAGTCATTCTCATTATCCTCGACGGCTGGGGTATTCCGCTCAAGCCTGACGTGTCGGCTATTGCATCGGCCTATACGCCGTTCATGAACTCGCTGTATCCAAAATACCCAAACAGCAAACTCGAAGCATCAGGACTGGCAGTAGGATTGCCAGCGGGTCAGATGGGAAACTCCGAAGTAGGCCACATGAATCTGGGAGCCGGGCGGGTCGTTTACCAGGATTTGGTGAAAGTGAACAAAGCGGTAGAAGAACACACACTCGATAATGAACCTGTTTTGGTTGATGCCCTCACCTACGCCAAAACTACCGGCAAAAAGGTCCATTTTATCGGCCTAGTATCGGACGGGGGTGTTCATGCACACATTGACCATATAAAAGGGCTGCTTTCCATTGCTCACGCCCACGCGCTGACCGATGTGTTTGTTCATGCATTTACGGATGGCCGGGACACTGACCCTAAAGGCGGCATTAGCTACCTATCTGATCTTCAGGCCCACATGGTGGCTACAACCGGCCAGATTGCTACGGTGGTTGGTCGGTATTATGCCATGGACCGGGATAACCGATGGGAGCGCGTCAAAGTAGCTTACGATGCCATGGTGAGAGGGGTAGGAGAAAAAATAGCCCCCGGCGATGTAACGAAAGCGCTACAGGAGTCATACGATGCTGGTGTGACAGATGAATTTATCAACCCACTTATTGTCACCAAAGCCGATGGTTCGCCCGTAGCTATGATTGAGGATGGCGATGTGGTGCTCTGCTTTAACTTCCGCACCGACCGGGGTCGCGAAATCACGCAGGCCTTGACCCAAAAGGACTTCCCCGAGCAGGGAATGAAAAAACTCAATCTGGATTACATCACGATGACTAACTACGACAGTGAGTTTGTGGGTGTAAAGGTCATTTTTGATAAGGATGATCTGGAAAAAACGCTGGGTGAAGTCATTTCCGAAGCGGGTCGCAAACAGATACGAATTGCCGAAACGGAGAAATATCCGCACGTTACGTTCTTCTTTTCGGGTGGGCGCGAAGAACCGTTTCCGGGCGAAAAGCGCCTACTATGTCCCTCACCCAAAGAAATGACCATCTATGATGAGAAAGGCGAACCAACCGTTGTTCCGGTAAAAACGTACGACCAGAAGCCCGAAATGTCAGCCTATGACATTCGGGATACAATCATTCCCGAACTGGAAAATGAAGAAACGGATTTCATTTGTCTGAACTTCGCTAATACTGACATGGTGGGCCATACGGGTGTGTTCGAGGCAGTCGTTAAAGCGGCTGAAACCGCTGATGCCTGTGCCAAAGCCGTTACAGAAGCTGCCCTAGCTCATGGGTACACGACCATCATCATCGCCGACCACGGTAATGCCGAATTCATGAGAAATGACGACGGAACCCCTAACACGGCGCACACCACGAATCTGGTACCCTGCATTCTGGTCGATAAGGATTACCACCCAGCTCTGAATGATGGTAAACTGGCAGATATTGCCCCAACTATTCTACAATTGATGGGTATTCCGCAACCACCAGAAATGGGAGGAGTGAGCTTAATCCACGAATAAGAAGAACAAGCAAAAAAGGGCCGTACCGATTCTGTCGCGTACGGCTTTTTCGTATCCATTCAGTAGTAGACGGTACTTCTTATTCTTTAGGAAGGAGAACCAATACAAGCCCGCCCTTTTAGCATTATGCAGATTGACCCCTCCCTACACCCCACCGACCTCGCATCAATACTTACCCGCTTCTGGGAAGTTTCTGGCCAGAAAATCCACCTGATTAATGCTGAATACGATACAGCGAAAGGATCCCCCGTTTTCACGGTAGCCGGAAAGTATTCAACGCGCGGCTGGACGGAGTGGACGCAGGGCTTTCAGTTTGGCTCTGCCATTTTACAGTTTGATGCAACCGGTGATACTGAATTTCTGGAGATGGGTCGCCAAAAAACGCTGTCGGTGATGGCTCCCCACATTAGTCACATTGGCGTACACGACCACGGCTTCAATAACGTCAGTACGTACGGAAACCTACTTCGGTTGATGCGTGAGGAGCGAATTACGCATAATGACTGGGAGGCTAATTTCTATGAACTGGCCCTGAAGATTTCCGGGGCAGTACAGGCCAGCCGATGGACATCCACCAAAGATGGGGGGTTTATTAGTTCATTTAATGGACAACACTCTCTGTTTGTCGATACCATTCGTTCCTGCCGGGCCCTGGTGCTAAGTCATGCGCTGGGCCACGTGTTTCAGGGCGAGGGCGACGTAAAAATCAATCTCCTGGAACGTGCTTTACAGCACATAAAAGCCACCGCCGATTACTCGGTCTTCTATGGCGAAGGCCGCGACTCCTACGACGTATGGGGCCGCACTGCTCATGAAAGCGTGTTTAACGTAAAGGATGGAAATTTTCGCTGTCCAAACTCCCAACAGGGATACTCAGGCTTTACGACCTGGACACGGGGTTTGGCCTGGGCCATGTGCGGCTTCGCCGAAGAACTGGAATGGCTTGCGACTTGTAATAATACGGAATTACAGGCTTTCGGTGGGCGCGACGCCATCGAAGCCTTCATCCTCAAAGCGGCCACCGCCACCTGCGATTTCTACATTGACCACACGCCAACGGATGGTATTCCTTATTGGGATACGGGCGCGCCGAACCTGTACCGTTTAGGCGATTACTTAAACCGTCCTGCCGATCCATACAATGATTTTGAACCCGTAGATAGTTCAGCAGCGGCAATTGGTGCGCAAGGTTTGCTACGATTAGGCCATTATTTGACCGAAAAAGGCAACATGGAACAGGGGCGACGGTACTGGCAGGCTGGTTTGACAGTACTCAAAACGTTGTTCACCGACCCATACCTGAGTGTCAGTCCAAGCCATCAGGGGTTGATTTTACACTCCATTTATCACCAGCCCAATGGCTGGGATTATGTGCCAACCGGTAGCAAAATTGCCAATGGTGAGTCCAGCATGTGGGGCGATTACCATGCCCGTGAAGTAGCGTTATATCTCCAGCGAGTTATCCGTAACGAACCATATTATACCTTTTTCAACCGAATCGTCGAACCACAGATTGCCGAATCGCAGACCGTCTGACCGTAACTACCTCAATGAGCGAGAAATACAAACCACAATTTCCCCGCATGGCGCAGTTGAAAACAACTACCGACCTGCGAACATACCTAGACAAAAACGACATTGGCTTACCGTTTGACGACACCTTACTTACTCCTGCCGAAAGTCCATTTAATAAACCCATTTCCCTCAAATCAGGCAAAACAATTGGCAACAGCCTTTGCATTTTGCCCATGGAAGGCTGGGATGGCACTACGGAGGGTCGACCAAGCGAGTTCACGAAGAATCGATGGAAGAAATTCGCCATTAGCGGGGCCAAACTTCTTTTTGGCTGCGAGGCTGTAGCGGTCTGTCATTCGGGGAAAGCCAATCCGAACCAGTTGGTGCTGAATACTGAAACGTTTTCCAATTTTGTTGAGTTACGGCAATCGGTTCTGCGTGACCATGAAGAAGTATTTGGGCAAACCAACGATTTATCAATTGGTCTTCAACTCACACATTCAGGGCGTTTTTGCAAGCCCACTAGCCATAAGACTTTCGAGTCAAAAATTCTGTACAACCATCCGTTTCTAAACAGCAAATTCGGCATGGCTGCCGATTATCCGCTGCTTACGGATGGCGATATTGACAATATTATCCAGCAGTACGTTGATGCGGCCGTGCTGGCCCAAAAAGCGGGTTTTGATTTTGTCGATGTAAAACATTGCCATGGCTATCTGGGGCACGAGTTTCTGAGTGCGGTGAATCGAGAGGGACGCTACGGTGGTTCGTTTGAGAATCGAACCCGCTACCTGCGAAATATCGTGGCCGGAATCCGTCAGGCAGCTCCGGGACTTGAAATCGGGATTCGCCTGAGTGCGTTTGATATGTTACCCTTCAAAAAAGGGGACACGGGCGCGGGGGTTCCAGAAAATGCAGCGCAATATCCGTTTGCCTTTGGGGGTGACGCCGAGGGTTTAGGCGTCAACCTGACAGAGACGAAGGCGCTACTTTCGCTGGCCGAATCACTCGGTATACAATTAGTATGTATTACCGGTGGTAGCCCTTATTATAATCCGCACCTGATGCGCCCCGCCCTGTTTCCTCCTTCTGATGGATACCTGCCACCCGAAGACCCACTTTTGGGCGTGAAACGGCAAATCGATGTAACAAACGAGTTGAAACAGGCTTTTCCTGAGTTAGTGATTATTGGATCGGGCTACTCGTATCTACAGGAATGGCTACCCAACGTTGCGCAGTATGTTTTGCGGAATGGCATGGCCGATAGTGTGGGCTTTGGGCGTATGGTATTATCATATCCAACCATGCCTGCCGATATGCTTGCTGGTAAGGCACTGGTCCGAAACCAGATTTGCCGCACGTTTTCTGATTGCACAACGGCTCCCCGAAATGGTTTAATTTCGGGTTGCTACCCGCTGGATCCGTTCTACAAGAAAAGACCCGAAGCCGAAGCACTTAAAGCGTTAAAAACCAGCTTATGAAAAACGCGGAGGGTCGCCCTGTAGCTTTCATAACCGGTGGTAGCCGGGGCATCGGATACGGTATTGCCGAGCAACTGGCTGATGCTGGTTTTGACCTGGCCATTAACGGCGTTCGTCCAAAGGAAGCTGTTCGTGAGGCACTGGATGCGTTAAGAAACAGAGGTAGCAACGTGCTGTATTGCCCCGGTGATGTTGCGTTAGCGACAGCCCGAAATGAGATGATAACGGCCATTAAAACTCATTTCGGGCGGTTAAATGTGCTGGTAAATAATGCCGGAGTTGCCCCCAAAGAGCGGAAGGATATTTTGGAAGCAACCGAAGAAAGTTTTCAATACGTATTATCTACCAACCTGCAGGGCGCTTATTTCCTGACGCAGGCAGCCGCCAACTGGATGATTGCCCAGAAGGGGGAGCAACCCCATTTTTGGGGTTGCATTATTAACGTATCGTCTGTTTCGGCAACGGTAGCCTCGGTGAACCGGGGCGAATACTGCGTAGCAAAAGCAGGTCTGAGCATGGCTACCCAGCTGTTTGCAGTTCGATTGGGTGAATATGATATACCCGTTTACGAAGTACGACCGGGCATCATTAAAACGGATATGACGGCTGGTGTAACGTCTAAATACGATACACTTATCGAAAAGGGTCTATGTGTTCAGAAACGTTGGGGGTACCCAACCGATGTGGGCCGAGCCGTAGCTTCGCTGGCCAGGGGGGATTTCCCCTATTCAACCGGACAGGTTATTATAGTCGATGGCGGCCTGACATTACCGAGGTTATAAGTAGTTCAGTCTGTATTTCTTGTTTTACTATCACGTTAACCCTCAAGCAGTTCCTAAACCAGTTACATTCATGGATCCAAAACAAGTTTCCCGGCGCGAGATCCTCAAAGCAGGTGCCGTCGGCTCATTGGCAGCCATTGGCCTGCCCACGTACATTCCAGCGCACGCGTTTGGCGCTAACGACCGCGTGCGGATGGCCGTCATCGGGATCAATGGTCGCGGTAAAGACCATATTCAGGGGCTATCGAAGCAGAAAGACGTAGAAGTAGTTACCCTGTGCGATGTCGACAGTGATGTTTTGCAGAAAGGAGCGACTGACTTCGAAAAGAAATACAACCGAAAGGTTCAGATGATGGCCGATCTCCGGCAGGTGTACGACGATAAAAATATTGACGCGGTAAGTATTGCCACCCCAAACCACTGGCACGCATTAGCAGCCATCTGGGCCTGTCAGGCGGGTAAGGATGTGTACGTGGAGAAACCCGGTGCACATAACCTACACGAGGGACGTAAACTGATTGAGGCCGCAACTCGCTACAATCGCATTGTGCAGCACGGCGTACAGTTACGGAGTTCAGTAGCAATCCAGGAAGCCATTAAGCACCTGCGCGATGGATTGATTGGCAACGTGTATATGGCCCGTGGGCTAGTCTACAAATGGCGGCCCGATATTGGGGATAAAGGTAAATCACCGGTACCATCGGAACTGAACTGGAATATGTGGCAGGGACCAGCGCAGGAAAAAGAATTCAGCAAAAACTACGTCCACTACAACTGGCACTGGTTTTGGGACTACGGCAACGGCGACATCGGGAACCAGGGCATTCACGAAACCGATCTGTGTATGTGGGGACTGGACGTAGGGTTTCCTGAGGAAATCACATCCGCCGGTGGAAAATTTCTCTGGAAAGACTGCAAGGAAACACCCGAGACCCTATCATCCGTATACAAATACCCATCCCAGGGAAAGGTGATTCAGTTCGAGGTTCGGCCCTGGATGACCAACAAAGAAGATGGCGTTGAAATTGGTAACATTTTCTACGGCGACAAGGGCTACATGGTAATCAACGGGTATTCCGATTACAAAACCTATCTGGGAAAAGAACGGGCACCCGGTCCGGCCCGCAATGAAGGGGGCGACCACTACGCGAATTTCATCGAAGCCGTTCGGTCCAGAGACAAATCGAAGCAAAATGGACCAGTCGAAACAGCGCATCTTTCATCAGGTATCGCACACCTAGGCAACATCGCTTACCGCCTGGGTCGTACGCTGCACTTCGACCCAAAGAATGAAGTATTCGTGGGCGATAAAGAGGCCAATCAAATGCTCACCCGGAAGTACCGCGCTCCTTTTATCGTACCAGAAAAGGTGTAGATTCTATTTTTGAAGGTATAAAAACACGAAAGGGACGGTTACTAAAACCATCCCTTCCGCCTTTTTATACCTTTTGCAGTTATCACATATCAAAAATAATCCGGGTAGGGTCTTCCAGGATTTGCTTCACGCGTACCAAGAAGCTAACCGATTCTTTCCCGTCGATAATGCGGTGGTCATAAGACAGTGCCAGATACATAATAGGTCGAACTACAATCTCACCGTTAACCACTACGGCCCGCTCAACGATGTTGTGCATACCCAGAATGGCCGATTGTGGAGCATTGATAATAGGAGTTGAAAGCATAGAGCCGAACGTACCACCATTCGTGATGGTAAACGTGCCCCCCGTCATTTGGTCGATGGTCAGTTTATTGTCGCGGGCCAGGCCGGCCAGCCGGACAATTTCCTTTTCAATACCAGCAAAGCTGAGTTGCTCGGCATTCCGGATGACCGGAACGACAAGTCCACGCTCCGTTGAAACAGCAATGGAGATATCGCAGAAGTCATTAAGAATCATCTGGTCGCCATCAATCTGGGCATTCACTGCCGGGAAATCCTTGAGCGCAATGCAAACGGCTTTCGTAAAGAAGGACATGAAGCCAAGCCCTACACCGTTTTTTTCCTTGAATTTATCTTTGAATTTATTCCGCAGGTCCATTACCGGCTTCATATCTACCTCATTGAAGGTAGTCAGCATAGCCGTTTCGTTTTTAACCGCTACCAGTCGACGGGCAATTGTTCGGCGTAGTGAGGTCATTTTCTCCCGGCGCTGATTCCGGCTTCCTGATGCAGGGGTGTCCGCTGGTGGAACCGATGCTGCCGGAGCCGCCGGTTTAGATGCTGAAGTTGGCTGGGCTGGAGCAGTAGACTGAACCGGTGCGGGCGATGCCTGCACAGCATCCTCTTTCGTTACGCGACCACCAACACCAGAGCCTTGAACCTGCTGGGCATCAACGCCTTTCTCGTCCAGAATTTTGGCCGCTGCGGGTGATGGATAATGGGCAGCATAACTACTGCCGTTCTGCCCATTGGCCGATGTCTCGGTGGCCGGAGCCGATGTGGCCGGTTGAGGAGCGGGTGCTATAGCCGGTGCAGTTGCGGTGGCACCTGTTTCAATTTTAGCAATCAAGGCGCCAATGGGTAATGTTTCTCCGTCCTGAGCCATGATACGGAGTATTCCGGCGGCTTCAGCTGGCAACTCAAAGGTGGCCTTATCTGATTCCAGCTCACAAAGTACCTCATCCAGGGCGACCTGATCGCCATCTTTCTTACTCCATGATGCGATAGTTACTTCGGTAACGGATTCACCCACCGCCGGTACTTTCATCTCAACGACGCTGGCGGCCGATGAAGCAACAGGTGCCTGTACTGGCTCAGCAACAGACTGCATGGCAGGCACAGGTTGCGGTGCCGGGGCAGATTGTGGGGTTTCTGCTTTAGGAGCATCTGCTTTTGCCGCTTTGGGCGCGGGTGTAGCAGCAGTCGCACTACTATTATCGTCAATTGTACAAATGCTGGCTCCAATGGGCAACACATCGCCTTCCTGCGCCAGAATGTGCAGAATACCGTCGGCTTCAGCCGTTAACTCAAAGGTTGCTTTATCGGAATCGAGTCCACACAGAACGTCATCCATCTTTACGTGGTCACCCTCTTGCTTATTCCAGGTACCAACAGTTACTTCAGTAATGGATTCCCCCACGGGAGGGATTTTCATGTCAACAGCCATAGTAATTAGTCATAAGGGGTAGAGGTAGAAATTATTTTGAGTTGTAAGTGGCTAATACCAGCATGTTAACTACTTATATCTTTACTACTTACTACTGTTTTTGTTCAAACGCTCTGCGAACGATATCGGCTTGCTCCTGAGCGTGTATTTTTGGATAACCAGTGGCGGGTGAAGCCGCAGCTTTGCGGGAAATGATGGGTAGTATCATACCCACACGAAGCAGGTAAGTCCAGGAACCCATATTTTCAGGCTCTTCCTGAACCCATACGATTTCGGCCTTCTTGTATTTTGCCAGTATAGTATCTAGTTGTTTCTTGGGCAACGGCGCAATCTGCTCCAACCGGACGATAGCGACATCATCCCGCTTATCGGTCTGCTGTTTATCCAGCAAGTCGTAATAGATTTTACCCGTACACAGCAATACCTTCTTCACCTTTTTTGCCTGCGCGTAGTTGTCATCCAGCACTTCCTGAAAGGAACCCTTGGTAAGGTCTTCCAGCGGAGAAACACACTTTGGATGGCGCAGCAGCGACTTCGGCGACATAATGATCAGTGGCTTACGGAATTCCCAAGCCAACTGTCGACGCATAATATGGAACAGGTTCGCTGGCGTGGTTATGTTTGCGACCACCATATTATAGTCTGCATACAGTTGCAGGTAGCGTTCGGGGCGGGCATTTGAGTGTTCCGGTCCCTGTCCTTCGTAGCCATGCGGCAGGAGCAGGGTAACCCCGTTCTGAATACCCCACTTCGACTCGCCAGCGGCAATAAACTGATCGATGATCAATTGGGCACCGTTGGAGAAATCACCGAACTGCGCTTCCCATATGACCAGGGCATTCGGGGTAGCCATAGCGTATCCATACTCAAATCCGAGCACCCCATACTCCGAGAGCAACGAGTTATAAACCTGAAATTTCTCCTGCCCTTCCTTAATATAATCGAGAGACGAATAAGACTCGTTCGTTTCGGAATCATGCAATACAGAGTGGCGGTGAGAAAACGTACCCCGCTGTACATCCTGACCACTCAACCGAACGGGGTTTCCATCGAGCAGCAATGAACCGTACGCTAACAACTCAGCCATACCCCAATTAACCATTTTGGTATCAGTAAGCATGCCTTGCCGGTCTTTCAGCAACTTGTCAATCTGTTTAAGCGGTTTGAAACCCTCTGGTATTTTCACCAGTGCTTTACCAATCGTTTCCAGCACCTCGGCAGGGACGCCGGTCTCGGGCGACTGATCGAAATCAGCGGGCTCGCTGAATCGTAGTTCAGCCCAGCCGAGGTCTAACCGGAGTGGTTTGTACGGAATCTCAGCTTTTTGCTTCACCCGGTCAAGCCGGTCCTGCAACTGCTGCTTAAATTCCGTATCCATACGCTGCGCCAGCTCAGCATCCACGTCACCCCGTTCAATAAGCAGTTCTTTATAGATTTCGCGGGGATTCCTGTGCTTGTCAATGATATTGTACATCGTTGGCTGCGTAAACTTCGGCTCGTCGGCTTCGTTGTGGCCGTAGCGACGATAGCAAACCATGTCGATAAACACATCGCGGTTGAATTTCTCGCGAAACTCTACGGCTAGTTTAGCGCAGAAGATAACAGCTTCAGGATTATCGCCATTAACGTGGAAAATTGGTGCGTCGATGATTTTGGCAATATCCGAGCAGTATATTGATGACCGGGCATCGTCAAAATCAGTCGTAAAACCAATCTGGTTGTTAATCACAAAATGGACCGTACCGCCGGTTTGATAGCCCGCCAGTTTTGCCATTTGCGTTACTTCATAAACAATTCCCTGACCCGCTACGGCCGCATCGCCGTGAATCAGGATAGGCATTATCTTGGTGAAATCACCTTTATATTCCTCATCGGCCTGCGCCCGCACAAACCCTTCAACCACCGGATTTACGGCTTCCAGGTGTGAGGGATTCGGTGCCAGTTTAACACTGATCTGCTTGCCAGATTTCGTTTTTGTCAGACTTGAATAGCCGAGGTGATACTTTACGTCACCGTCACCCTGCACCTGGTCGGGAACGTTTCCTTCAAAGCCGTCAAAGATAGACTCGTACGATTTGCCCAGAATATTGGCCAGCACGTTCAGCCGCCCCCGGTGGGCCATACCAATCATTACCTCCTCAACGCCCATATCGGCAGCTTGGCTAATGATGGTATCAAGCGCGGGAATGGTAACTTCGCCCCCTTCGAGCGAGAAACGCTTTTGTCCCAGAAACTTCGTGGCCAGGAAGTTTTCAAAAACGGTGGCTTCATTAAGCTTTTCGAAGATACGCTTCTTCTCATCCAGCGAAGGCATAAAAACCAGCGCTTCTTTCTCGATTTTATTGCGAAGCCAGTTTTTGACATCCAGTTCGCGGATGTACATGTATTCAAATCCAATATCTCCCGCATAGATCTTACGCAACGACTCCATGATGACACGAAGGGTCGCGGGACCGATGCCCAGCAGCTTACCGGATTCAAAGGTCGTATCCAAATCCGCATCGGTGAGGGCATAATCGGGCAGGTCAACACGGGGCTGCCGGTCTTTACGCGCTCTAAGCGGATTAGTTTTTGCCAGCAGGTGACCACGCGAGCGGTATGCCTTAATCAGACTGGCAACTGACACTTCCTTTTCGGCATGAGTAACATCTACCGGTTTGGCAGCCTGTCCATTTCCGTTGGCTGAAACACCATTCTGAGCCGTTGCAGCCGATTTTTCATTGGCTTTTTCACCGTAAGCGAGCGAAAACTCAAATCCTTTAAAAAACTGTTGCCAGCTTTCGTCAACTGTCTGTGGGTCTTGCTTAAAAGACTGATAGAGTTGATCTACGTAAGCAGCATCGGAGTTAGCAATATATGAGTACTGATCCATGACGGGGCGCGTCGTTGTTTTTACCGACAAAGTTAGCTTATCAGTGACAGAGTTAGCCCAAAAATTGTTGTTTTTATCCTACCAATACTCTACGGTGGCACATTTTCATGTACAATAACAAAAAATGTACTTGGCCCCAAGAAGATTACACAGAAGTGCGATTAGCATTGGAAGGCTTTTTATATAACATTTTTAATCTACATTAGTATTTTTCAAACTAAACAAGGAAAGGCAATATCATTTTTGGCGTGAACTAACCAGCTAAATGAGCCTTCCGAAAGAATAATCAGCTTACAACTAACCAACATTTTCGTGGAAAAAGCTTGGTGGAAATTATAAAAAGGCATGATTCATACCAAGCTTTTTGTAAGGTTTTGCCAGTTTTACGACTAATAAAGTAGCACGTATCACTCTAGCGGATAATATGCTATTTAAATTAACAAACTACTGATCTTCAACAGTTTAGTTGTAGAAGATTCGCTACCTTGATCACTAATATAATATCGTTGCCTAAAGCTTAACAGAAATAGAGTCTTAAATTAGACAAAGTAGATGTATTTGAATTATGCATAGCCGTAAATCCAGCGGGTTTACATCCACGCACCTAATTGATCCGCATAAATGGGTGGCAAGATATGCCGACTATTTGTATAACTATGCCCTCAAACGTATCAAAAATGAAGAGTTAGCGAAGGATTTGGTTCAGGAAACATTATTGGCAGCCCTTGAGCGAATGGATAAATTTGAAGCCAGAAGTTCTGAAATGACCTGGCTTACGGCAATTCTTAAAAACAAGATTAGCGACGTATACCGAAAAAAATTAGCGGCCAGTCCGGATGTGATTAATATTTCTGAACTGGATCCATTCTTTAGCCAACAGGATGGTCATTGGATTGTGAAACATAGGCCAGTTGAGTTCGAAATGGAGCCTGAAGAGCCTGAACGACAGCCGGAGTTTATGGAAATACTTCAGAAATGTATGACAAAACTGCCTAATCTCTGGTTTGCAGTTTTTACAATGAAGCATATGGATGAGAAAACAACAGGAACAATTTGCCATGAACTCTCAATAACGCCGGCTAACTTTTGGGTGATAATGCATCGGGCCAAGCTGAATCTTCGGGCTTGCCTTCAAAAAAACATGAACTAGACAACTAAAATGGACTCCTTAAAAAAGATATACTGCAATTGCCGCAGAGCGACTTTTTTAATCGAAAAGAAGCAGATTGATTCAATTCGATTTAACGAGCATCTGGAGTTGTCATTTCACCTGGTATGCTGTCCTGCCTGTAGGACCTACCAAAAGCAAAGTCATCTGATAAATCGTAGTTTGAGGGAACTCATAACCGGCAACATACCCAATGAACCTGTTCTTGATGAGCAGTTCAAGGAAGAACTCCAGCAAAAAATCATCAAGCAGTTAGATTCAGAATAATTTCAATATAATATTCTCAATATAAGGCATTTAATGTTAAGCGTATACATAAAGACTACTCCAGTAGCAGACAGGTTTATACGAAAAACTAAAAATAATTGTAAGGTTTAGGTCAGGCAGCGACTAAAAGATTAAAGGGTTCATCACTTAATCGTTTAGAACGCATGAAAAACGCAACGTTAACTGCTGACTTTTCCCAGGGGACCAATCTGGAGAACCTTGGAGCGGAGTTGATCCGATACGGACTGGCCATTGTATTCATCTGGATTGGCATCCTGAAATTTACTACCTACGAAGCGGAAGGCATTAAGCCTTTAGTTGAGCATAGTCCATTCCTTTCCTGGACGTACAGTTTACTGAGTGTTACCTCATTTTCCAAGTTGCTTGGCTTCATTGAGATCCTTATCGGAGTCTTGATTGCCTGCCGACCTTTCTCCCCAAAGGCGTCAGCAATTGGCAGCATCGGCGCCATCCTAACCTTTGTGATAACCCTCACTTTCATGCTCTCTACACCTGGTGTACTCCAGGAAGGATATGGTTTTCCGTTCCTGTCGGCGCTACCCGGTCAATTTTTGGCAAAGGATGTCGTATTGCTTGGCGCATCAGTATGGTCAGCCGGAGAATCACTGGCCGCTTCGAGGGTAGCCTATTAAAGGTAACAATGTAGTCAGTTTCACGTGTTAAAGTAAAGCGACTGTGTTGCTAATTCAACGATAAAGCGCTGAATATCAATGCATAATTGAGCAAAATTTTTCATAAATACCTTCTGCTTAACTACGTTTAAATAATCCGCATTTTAACAATATATCCAATTACAAATCTCTTAACGGTCACAAACATGGGACACAAATTAAGGTTGCTTAAAGCCGTAGTTGTAGGCAGTATTTTACTGGTTCAAAGCTGTATACAAGATCACAAAACACCCTCCCCTAATCAAGTTGTTGGTTATCTATACACAACAACCGATGGAGAAGATATAAACCAGGTTGTTAAATTTTCCCGTCATGCCGATGGGTCGTTGTCGGATGAAACCGCCTACACCACCAACAGCAAGGGTGGTGCCGATGTGAAGGCCGGTGGTGACGCTCACGGTGATTTCGACGCGCAGGGCGCCGTCCAGCTCATTGGCGATTATTTGTTAAACACCAATGCGGGAGGCAACCAGGTTTCCGTCTTTTCGCTAAACAGGTCCAATGGCGACCTTACGTTTAAAAGCAACACCAGTTCGGGAGGAACCAGGCCTGTTAGCATTACCTATACCAAAAAAACAGGCATTACCGATGAATACTGGGTAGTAGTAGGCAATCAGTGGAACAACCCGAACGTCCAAAAGGATGGGGCAAAAATTGAACGCTATCCGAACAATGCGTTTTTTCTTCAGGACTTGAAACAGGCTGATGCATCGGATAATGAACGAACGATTCAGCTGTTTACCTTCAACGCTAAAACCGGGGTTTTAACGTCTGAAAAGCAATTAGACAAATACGTACGCGAAAATGGCGGCCCTACCACGGTAAGTTTTAGCCCCGACGGAACAAAGCTCGCTGTATCGACCTGGGGAATAGCCCATTTTGATACGAAGGTCACTTCGCTTGTCGAGCAGCATCCGAGCCGGGTTTATGTCTATAATTTTGCCAATGGATCGGTTAGTAACCGGCGTTATTTTGAAGAAGCCGGCATTTCAGGAACCATTGGTTTCAACTGGGCTATTTCGGGTAACACAAGATTATTTGTTTCCAACTTCAACCTGATTCCTGCCAAATTAGACAACAGCGTAACAGTACTGGACGATAATGGCTCATCGGTGGCTAAGGCATCCAATTTTTCGGTCACTTCTTCCCCTGGAATTAATGAGGCCTGCTGGACCGTGTTAAACTCAACCGGCGATAAATTATTCGTCGCCAGTTTTCAAACCAATCTGGTGTCAACGTTCAATGTCGGCGCATCAGGTTTAACGTTAACAAAGACTGAAGCCAGAAGTGGTCTCGCTCCCAACGGTGACTCAAAAGAATTGTGGATTTCGCCAGATAATAAATACGTCTATAATCTGGGCGCTCTGCAATCGTTTTCCATTAATCTGTTCGAGAATACAGGATCAGGAGCTGTCTACAAATCACAGACTATCTTGAAAACAACGGCTGCGGGAGCAGGCATTGCAGGTAAGTACAATTTCTTAGGTTTAATAGGCTTTGATCTATAAGGCAAGCGAATAAAACCGGTGCCTTATTCAGGTTAGTTTTGATCAGCTGGAAGAGCAATTATCGCTGGCTTTTCCTGCTGATTAATTTTACCGGCTCAATCACATAATGAGCCCAACCCCACCAGGATCTTCCACGCGGTACCGGAACGTTCCGGGTGAGCCAATAAATGTGAAACTGATCGGTATACCCCATTTTACACATAACTCGTCGATCAGTTCAGGGCCGAAATAGGCGTTTATTCGTTCGTACGTAACATCAGTTTCTGGATAAGGTACAAAATCTCGAACGCATTGACACCTTCTGAATCACCATCCAAAAACGTAGTTGTTTCAATTGACTTGAGTCAGAGAAATATCGTTTACTACGGACAGTTACTTCCCGAACTATCGTTAGTGTTCATGAGAAGGTCAGTAGATGTTAAAAATGGCCTCTAAACCGGTATAGTAGTAGACTATTACTACTTTTGTCGATTAACTCTTCTTCATTAATGCGGTTAGGTGCTTATTTTCTTCTCTTAATAGCTGTTTTAGGATGGGACGGCTGTCGTCCGGCCAAGCCCGTCGTTACAAAAAGACCAGCCGTCAGCCCTACCCGTCCGGTGGTTGCTGCCAAACCGGTGCCGCAAAAACCAGTGGTTGTCAAGCGGCCGCCACCAAAGCCGGTTCCAGCCATTGTTGAATCACCCATAGAACCGGTTGAGTTTGATGAAGTAACTGACCTTACGCCACCACCGCCCAAGCGTGAATTCCGGGCGGTCTGGATTGCCACGGTCGAAAATATGGACTGGCCCAGTAAAAAAGGCTTACCGGTGGCCGACCAGCAGCGTGAGCTTATCGAGATGTTCGATATGCACCAGCGAATGGGGCTAAACGCGGTTATTTTCCAGATTCGGTCGGCGGCTGATGCTTTTTATGCCAAGAGTTCAGAGCCTTGGTCAGAATGGCTAACGGGTCAGCAGGGGCTGGCACCAGAGCCGTTTTATGACCCCATGGAGTTCATGATCGATCAGGCTCACCAGCGCGGCCTCGAATTTCACGCCTGGTTTAATCTGGACCGGGCTACGTTTGGCAAGTCATCGAGTATAGCGCCTACCAATATTATTTACCGGAAGCCGGAGTGGATAATGACTTACGGTGGACGCAAGTTGTTCAACTTAGGGGTGCCAGCCGTTCGCTCGTATATTGCTGGCATCGTGGCCAATGTAGTGCGCGAATACGATGTGGATGGTATTCATTTCGACGATTATTTTTACCCTTACGCCGAAGCTGGGCAGACATTGAAAGACGATGATACGTTTAAGTCGAGCCCGAATCTACTGCCTGGTATGAGTAAAGGCGACTGGCGACGGGATAATGTGAATCGGCTGGTTGCCGAACTACGGGACTCCATCCGGGCCAATAAGCCTTGGGTAAAATTCGGTATCAGTCCGTTCGGCATATGGAAAAACAAAAGCAACGACCCCGAAGGCTCGGCTACCAATGGGGGGCAAGCCTATTACGACAACTATGCCGACACCCGGAAATGGGTGCGCGATAGCCTGATCGACTACATTGTTCCACAGGTCTATTTCAGCTCGGAGTTTGGCCGGGCACCCTACAAATCGCTCGTAGAGTGGTGGACAAAAAATTGCACCAACAGCAACTGTCAGCTGTACATTGGGCACGGAGCCTACCGGGTTGGGCGAGGTTCTGACCGTGATCCCGGCTGGTGGCGGCAGACGGAGTTCCCGAACCAGATTCGTTACAATCGGGATCAGCAGCTTGTTCAGGGGAGTGTTCTGTTTAGTGCCCGGAATTTAAAACTCAACCCGCTGGCCATCCGGGATTCGCTACAAACCAACTTCTACCGCCACATGGCTCTGGTACCTACCATGCCCTGGCTCGACAGTATCCCTCCCCTACCGCCCCATGACCTTAAAGCAGCCATGACCCCCGAAGGAGTAGAGTTGTTCTGGCAACAAGCGGCCGAAGCACGCGATGGCGATGTAGCGAATGGTTACCTTGTCTATCGGTTTGAGGGGCAGCGGCCACGCCTGCGTCTGGATGATCCACGTTGCATTGTAGCGCACTGCATAGGAGAGGAAACCACCCGGTATATAGACAAAACGGCCGATTCGGCCAAGAAATATGTGTACGCAATAACGGCGTTAGATCGGTTGAATAACGAGAGCCGGGAGGTTGTAGTAAAAGTAAATCCGCAACGCTAAAGCGGAGAGTCGGCTTGCTCCATCACTTTTCCCATAGCCGTCTCTATTGATGCTGCGTCAGGAAAAAACTGAATCAGTTTCAGCAAAATACCCTCAATAACAATATCAGGACAGGAAGCTCCGCAGGTAAGAAGCATAGTAATAGGTCGGGTGTCCGGTATAAAGCCCTCCGTAACGATTTCCTGTTTTTTGTGGCTATCGAAATGGCGAATCAGTGTATCAGACAAAATCTTTTGCTCTGATTCGATAAAATAAGTTGATAGTTTCTCCTCGCAAAGTTCAACAATGTGCGACGTATTGGAGGAGTTGTACCCCCCCGCTACAATGGCAAAATCAGCCGGGTATTTCAGCAGGGCATAGGTAGCATCCTGATTATCGTTGGTAGCGTAGCAAAGGGTATCGCGGGTGTTGGCGAAATGCGTTTCGTCCGTTTCTCCGGTTGAACCGTATTTAGTGACCATCACCTGCTTCAAATAATCGGCAATACCCTGCGTATCCGAAGCCAGCATGGTTGTCTGATTAACGACGCCAATCCGTTCTAAATCACGAGTAGGATCGAATCCTACCGAATATTGTCCGGCAAACTCCGTGTAAAAATCAGCGGCAGGCACCTCCCCCGTGATGTATTTAGCTAGACGCTGTGTCTGAGCCATATCTTTAACCACTATGGTTGGAGCGGCTTCCTTGCTGTGCGAGAAGGTAGCGCGGGTCTCTTCGTGACTGGGCTTCCCGTGGACAATAACGGTGTAGTTCTTCTGGCCAATCTGGCTGGCTTTGTTCCAAACCTTCTCCACAAAAGGGCAAGTCGTATCGTACCGCGCCACATCAAGGCCCAGTGCCGACAGTTGATGCTGGGTTTCCAATGTAGTGCCGAATGCCGGGATAATCACAATATCATCGGTGGATAACGCACTCCAGGGCGTGAGCTGATTCCCCTTCGTATCCATAATAAAACGCACTCCCCGGTCCTGCAAATCGGCATTGACATCGGGGTTATGAATCATTTCACTCAGCAGGTAGATTCGCTTATCGGGGTTCTCGGCAATGGCTTTATACGCAATTTCAACCGCGTTCTCGACTCCGTAGCAAAAACCGAAATGGCGGGCAATCAACACCCGTATCGGGCCAAAATCAAGCAATGTGGGTGAGAAATCCCGCTTTAGCTTATCCCGCTTCCGTCGAAATTCTTTGAGCGGAGTAATAATGCTGCTGCGGTAGTATTCGGGGATATCGAATGATTTCATCCGGTCAGTGAGTCGGTTTGGTAATCTTGAAACTAACAAAAAAAAATAAGGCTTCATTCCAACCGATTAGGCTATAAAAGGGTCCTTGGGTTGATGAATGAACGTATCAATCAAATCTATGAATCTGTATGAAAGTATCTAAGACCCTACTTCAGACCATTGCCGTAGCGCTTACCATTACTACGGTTGGCTCGTCCTGCGGAGAAATCCTCAAACCCAAGAAAAAGGAACCGGAGAAAGAACAGCAGCCGTACAACTGCCCGGGCTGTGGGATGGGTTAACTGGAATGAATATGACCCGGATTTATTCATCTATTGCCTGCAACCTGGACGACAATATTCTGCGGGCCAGTTTGCCGCTGCTTGCCAGCGATAAAGTACAGGCTATTGAATGGGCGTTCGATAGCCTGTACCAGCAGGAGGAAATCCCGGACTGGTTCACCGAACTAATCCAGACATTTAGCGATGCGAATCGGTTAGTTGGCCACGGTGTGTTTTTCTCCCTTTTTTCGGGACGCTGGTCAGCGGATCAGATCTCCTGGCTAAATCACCTGACAGTACTCGCTTCCCGCTTCCATTTTGACCACATCACCGAGCACTTCGGGTTTATGACGGGTCAGGATTTTCATCAGGGTGCGCCCCTTAGTGTGCCGCTTACAGCTACTACCCTCGCTATTGGTCAGGATAGATTACACCGCATTCAGCATGCAGTCAACTGCCCGGTTGGGCTGGAGAATCTGGCGTTTGCCTATTCACTCAGTGACGTGATGCGGCAGGGTGATTTTCTACACAGATTAATCACGCCCATCAACGGATTCATTATTCTGGACTTGCACAATCTGTACTGTCAGGCTATGAACTTCAATGTCAGCAGTAGTGATTTACTTCAGGCCTATGCGCTTGATCGGGTGCGGGAAATCCATATTTCTGGCGGAAGCTGGAGTCCTTCATCGAGTAGCGCTAACCGGACAATCAGGCGTGATACGAACGATGAAGCAGTACCCGATGAGGTGTTTGGCTGGCTGGCCGACGTAATGCCCCGCTGTCCAAATCTAAAATACGTTGTGCTGGAGCAGTTGGGCAGCGGGTTAACGACGGAAAACGACCGACGTCTGTTTAGGGACGACTTTCTAAAGATGGATCAATTAGTCCAGACAGAAAATCAGAAACTAACCACGCACCAGATCAATCCATTTGAGCGGTTGACGTCATTACCACCGGATTCAGCACCATTCAATGATACTACCCTTCTGGCGCAGCAACGTGAGCTTACAACCATTCTGGAAACGGCAGTCGACTACGTGCAGGCACACCAGATGCTGCTGGTGTCTACACTGGTTAATTCGGCGTGGGGCGTCGAAAAGTGGGATTCCGCCATGTTGGAAACAGCGGTGGCCATCGCCCAGAAATGGCGGCACGGGTTTGATTGACGAAACAATTAAACTGCTTATGTAGTAAGGTGGGGTGACATGCCTAAGCGACTCCTCAAATACAAAAATTACGATGTTCACAGCATCACCACCATAACAACCGGAACGCCGGACCGCGACGACCGAAAAAACGCCAACATTGCTACCTGGGTGATGCAGACTTCCATGGGCGGTACCCACCTTGTGGTGGCTTTGTATAAACCGGACTACACCATTGAACTGGTTCGGGAAAGTGGTCTTCTAAACGTCAACCTGCTGGCAACGGATCAGACCAATCTGATTCGGAAACTGGGCCAACAGTCGGGTCGCCCAGCCCAGAGTGGCCCTGGACTGGGGCGGACGAAGGACAAATTCAAAAATCTGCCCTACGCACTGGACGAGCGGGGTTGTCCCTACCTTACGGAAGCCGTTGGCTACGCCGAGTGTCAGGTTTTACATACCACCGATGCCGGCGACCATGAGCTATTTATCTGCAAAGTACTGAAGCAGGTTGTACTAAACCCAGATAAAACCGTGCTGACGAATGACTTTCTGAAAGAGCGAAAAATAGTGCGGGGGTAATTGGCGGAGAGTGACCATTTATTATCTTGCCTAATTACCAGTCTTCCTTCCACTGCTTTATGCAAACCGTTTCAAGTCAGCCCGTTGCCAATTGGCCTTCGTGGCGTAAACTTCTGTTTCGCTTTTTCTGCATTTACCTTATCCTGTACATGTCGCCCTGGTCATGGCTGGGGAATTTACCCGTGTTCGGAACCATCGCCGAATACTACGGTCTGGGCGAAGACTGGCTCGTTAACTTGGCCAATAGCCACCTTTTCCATATTAAAGAGGTGCTGGTGCCGATGAGTGGAAGTGGAGATACATCGTACGGCTACGCGCAACTATGCCTGTTTTTAACCATTGCTGGTCTGGGTACGCTACTCTGGACGATACTGGATAAACGCCGAAACTATATTGTTGGCTACTACTGGCTCTTGGTAGGTGTCCGCTACTACGTGGCACTTAATGCGCTGAGTTACGGAATCATCAAGCTGTTCGGGCAGCAAATGATTTTCCCATCGCTGAGTGCGCTGGCTACTCCGCTGGGCGATTTTCTGCCAATGCGTTTTTCCTGGTATTTTATCGGCTACTCGGAACCTTACCAGTTTTTTTCGGGGTCAGTCGAGGTTGTGGCCGGGGTACTGTTGCTGTTTCGGCGCACCAGTATGCTGGGTGCATTCGTGGCCGCCAGCGTGTTTCTGAATGTGGTGATGATGAATTTATGTTACGATATCCCCGTAAAACTGTTTTCTATTCACCTGTTTCTGATGAGTAACTTTCTGTTGCTGGGTGATGCCAGACGATTACTCAACTTCTTCATTTTCAACAAACCCACGCAACCGGCGGTACCTATCACACTTCCAGCCCGGTGGATGCGGACCACACAAATAGCGCTGAAAGTCGTGTTTATTCTGCTGTTTGGGATAATACCCGCCTATGAGATTTATGCTAGTCTCGATAGCCCGGACGTTCGGGTAGCCATGAAAAAGAAAAACCTCACAACAGGCGTTTTTGAGGTAGAACGCTTCGAGGCTCCGATGGCCGATAGTTTGCGCTGGAAGGACGTGATTTTTGATGAAAGCCGAACGGGGAGTATTCAAACCGCCGATACCCTGCTGCGACAACGCTACCGCCGGGGATATTTCAGCTATACGCTGGATTCTGCGAAGCACACCATCGCGTTCAAAAAATTTAGCAGTGATTCAATTCCCCTGTTTACCCTGAACTATACGATGCCCGATACCAATCACATCATACTGAATGGAAAAATTAGGGGTGATTCAGCGATGATTGCCCTCAAACGGCAGAAGCGCCATTTTCAACTGGCCGAACGGCAATTTCATTGGTTGTCGGAAGCGAATCGGTAACCTGGATTACAGCCACCTGTTGACGGAGAATTGGGAGAGGATATCATCCAGATACTCCCGTGTATTAGCCAGTCGGGGCACTTTATGCTGACCGCCAACTTTGCCGCGCTGTTTCATCCAGGCATAAAACGTACCGGGTTGTACAACATGAACACGAGGCCGTTTCAGTACTATGTCATTATACCGTTTGGCATCATAGTCCGAGTTGATTTGCCGGAGTGTTTCGTCTAACACGCGGTTAAACATCTGTTGATCGTCGGGCTCCTGGGTAAACTCAATCACCCATTCGTGAGAACCGTTCGCCCCATTACTCATATAAACGGGACCAGCCGTATAATCCGAAATGATGGCGCCCGTAGCCTCACAGGCTTTCGTAATGGCGGTTTCGGCATTTTCCACGATCACTTCTTCACCAAAGGCATTGATAAAATGCTTGGTTCGTCCGCTCACCTTCAGCCGGTGCGGATATAACGACGTAAACCGCACCGTATCACCAACTCTGTATCGCCAAAGACCACCGTTGGTCGATACAACCAGCGCATAGTTTTTGTCCAGTTCAACCTCATCAATGATGTACGCTTTTGGAAAAGTCTGTTCAATATCCTGCAAAGGAACAAACTCGTAAAAGATGCCGTAGTCGAGCATGAGCAGCATTTCCCCCACCCGGCTCAAATCGTCCTGAATGGCGAAGAACCCTTCCGAAGCATTATACACTTCCTGATATCGAACCGCTGCCGACGGAAAAACCTGTTGCTGAAACAAATCCCGATAGGGCTGAAAATTGACAGCACCATGCATCATCACTTCAAAATTGGGCCACACCTCCAGAATATTCGATTTTCCGGTGAGTGCCAGAATTTTATCAATAAGCACCATGCCCCAGGTAGGGGTGCCCAACATGCTGGTCACGTTTTCCCTGGCAGTAATTTCGGCCATCTGTTCCAGTTTGGCTTCCCATTCATCCATCAGGGCAATGTCAATGGATGGCGTACGGATATACTGTGCCCAACTGGGTAGATTTTTCATCACCACAGCCGATACATCACCAGCCGCACTATTGGTACTATAGGGGTTTTGGTGAAGACTCCCGCCAATGGAAAGCCCTTTACCTTCAAAAACCCGGCTCTCGGGGTTGTTGGCGATGTAGAGGGCCATCATATCCTTGCCCCCTTTGAAATGGCTCTCGTCCAGTGATTCAGTGGTAATGGGAATAAATTTGCTCCGGGCGTTTGTTGTCCCGGACGATTTAGAGAACCAGCGTACAGGAGATGGCCACAGCACGTTGTTTTCCCCCTTCATGACCCGCTCAATATACGGAAACAGGTCTTCGTAACTCGATACGGGTACTTGTTGCTGAAAATCATGAACAGACTGGATGGATTTGTAGTGATATTTTTTTCCCCACTCCGTCCGTCGGCCCGACCGCATAAGCTGTTTGAAAACGGTATGCTGTATGACACCAGGGTTTTGCATCATAGCCTCAATACGCGGCAGTCGCCGTTGCAGGAGCCATTTAAGCGTGGTGTTGAGAACAGTCATGGGGCTAAAATACGATAAACCAACTAAATTGAAATGGTTACCCGTTAAAACTCAATCCAATGGCTTAGGTTTATAATCCAATGGCCCGGTTGGGATAATCAGTAATCAGGCCATCAATGCCCCAATCCTTCAATTGGATCATATCATCCCGCTGATTCACTGTCCAGGGAATAACCTTGATGCTTTTTTCGTGTAGCCGATTAATCTTGTCCTGGCTCAGCAGCTTAAAATAAGGACTATAGATGTCGGGTTTGAAACCCAGCTCCTCCAGATTCTTTTCCGGACTACGCAGATTTTCGACCAGAGCCGACAATCGAACATCGGGGTATTTTCCCTCCTGAACGCCTTTCTTCCACTGTTTTAATACCGCAAAGTCGAAACTTTGAATCACTACCCGTTCTGGCGGTAGTTGTTTGGCAATGATTGCTTGTACCAGATCACAGAAAGAAGTTGGTTCTGGCTGGCTCTTGTTGTATTCTGATGGTTCACTTTTTAGCTCGATATTGTACGAAAAGGCAGCCAGGTTTTTCGCTTTTCGATAGGCTTCAACCTGCTCAATTACCTCGCTTAGCAACGGTTTATAAGTCTTTAACTTTTGCTGCTCAGGGTAGGCCGGATTGCCATTAGAACCCGTGTCATACTGGTTGATGTCGGCGTAATTCATCTGGTACAGCACCAGGTCTTTCTGCTCTTTTTTGTCGACCGGCGTTCCATCTGGTTTGATACTGAAAGCCGCGTTGAAGTACGGCTCGTGCGAAACAACTACCTGCCGGTCTTTACTGATAACCACATCCATTTCGAGCGTCGTTACGCCGAGGTCCAATGCTTTCAGGAAAGCCGGGATGGTGTTTTCGGGCATAAGCCCCCGGCAGCCCCGGTGACCTTCAACATCGAACGTTGCGGGTGCAAAAGAAATAAAGACGGTAGCAATCATGCAAAGTAATAGTAGACTAAAGCGCATACACCTTACGGGAAATAGGGCTTAAAAATACACTTTCTTTTTAAGTTCAGCTTACCTGCGGGCTTTGTTCGTTTCTGTGCGACCCATTTTACAACCAGTACAAACGGCTTATTATTCAATGAAACGAGGCAAGAACCCACTTTACAAAAAGAATTACTCTGGTGGTAAAAGAATACTTTTTATTTGCTGAATGCAATGGTAAACTTGCATACCGAAAAAACTGCCTCCATTTACACCCTTATGCGTTACGCAAAAGCCATTCTCCTTCCCGCCTTCACACTTTTACTGATTTGGGCACTAAACCGCTCCTGGGGCAGCGTTCCCGCTTTTGGACCACTACTAAGTCCGTTTGTTGGTTTCTGGCAAAATGCGGAGTCAGTCAACACATCGGACGAAGAAATAACCCTGAGTGGTACCCAGGCACCCGTTACAGTTATAATGGATGACAAAGCCGTTCCACACGTGTTCGCGCAGAATGACCATGATGTCTATTTCGCGCAAGGCTACCTGACCGCCCGTGACCGGCTCTGGCAGATGGAGTTTCAAACCCATGCAGCAGCCGGGCGAGTGTCGGAACTGGTGGGGGAACGGGCACTGGAGTTGGACCGCTACAACCGACGTCTGGGCATGGGTTTTGGCGCAGAGAAATCCGTGAAAGCGATGATGCGGGACCCTCGCTCCCGCGAGTCGGTGGAAGCGTACACCGCCGGTGTCAACGCCTGGATTAGTCAGCTAAAACCGGCGCAGTACCCACTGGAGTACAAGCTACTCGGCTACGCTCCGGAACTCTGGCAACCCATCAAGTGCGCCTACTTCCTGAAATATATGTCTGGGGTGCTGGCTCTTGGAGCCGATGACCTCAACATGAGTAATGTTCTCCAGAAGGCGGGGCCTGCGGTAACGGCTGACCTGTTTCCCGATTATCCATTTCGGGAAGACCCAATTATCCCCGTTGGTACGAAATGGGATTTTAAGCCAGTAAAAATCCCTGCTATCCCCCCCGCTTCGGTATCGGCTGTTGGCTCGGTCAGTATGAATTGGGCTGAGCATGACCCTGCCATTGGTAGCAATAACTGGGCGGTTGGGCCGCAGAAATCAGCCACGGGTTATCCTATTCTGGCTAATGACCCTCACTTAACCCTAAGTTTGCCCTCCATCTGGTATCAAATGCAGTTGGTAACGCCAACCATGAACGTGTACGGCGCTACTATGCCGGGCGCACCGGGTGTTATTATCGGCTTCAACAAGCAGGTAGCCTGGGGTGTCACCAATGTGGGAGCCGACGTACTGGATTTTTATCAGATTAAGTTTCGGGACAACCGCCATCTGGAATACTGGCACGGCAACCGCTGGAAGCCCGTTACCCGCCGAATCGAGCGAATAAAAATTAAAGGGCAACCGGAGAAAGTCGATACCATATTGTACACCCACCACGGACCGGTCATGTATATGGAAGGGCAGAAACCTTTCGCCAAAAACGTACCGGTGGGGTATGCCGCCCGCTGGATTGGTCATGAGGAATCGAACGATTTCCTGACCTATTATCTGCTCGACCGGGCCGCTAATCACGCCGATTATCGTAAGGCGCTAAGTTACTACGGTGCCCCGGCACAAAACTTTGTGTTTGCCGATGTAGCTAAGGATATCGCCATTTCGCCAAATGGTCGGTTTCCGCTCAAGTGGAAAGACCAGGGCAAGTTTTTGCTGGATGGTACAAATCCCGCCCACGATTGGCAGGGATGGATTCCGGCCGAGCAAAATCCGCACGTTAAAAATCCACCCCGGGGGTTTGTCAGCTCGGCCAATCAATCCTCTACCGATACGACTTATCCGTACTACATCAACTGGCAGTTTGCTCCCGCTGAGCGTGGCACCCGCATTAACCAGCGGCTGACGGCTATGCGAAAAGCGACTCCCGACAGCCTGCGCATGTTGCAGAATGACAACCTGAATTTGCGTGCCCAGCAAGCCCTGCCCGTTTTTTCACCCTATGTGCGAACACAAAAGCTTACTGCCGAACAGAAAAAAGCGTTTGATATCCTGAAAAAGTGGCATTACAACCACGACATTGCCGAAATAGGCCCAACCCTATTTACCGAATGGATGCGTCAGTACATGGATGGCGTTTGGCGGGACGATTTCCCAACTACCGACAGCACAACGTTGCGGTACCCAAGTTTCGACCGGACGCTCAAAATGGCCGAACAGGAGCCCACCGCCCATTGGTTCGATGACGTAACTACCCCTGCCCACGAAACCATTGGCGACGTGTTAACCCAGACCCTACAGCTGGCAGTTGATTCGCTCGCCCGGCAGCACGGCCCCATTGGCGAATCGTGGCAATGGGGGAAACATAAAGCGACCCGCATTGCTCACCTGGCCCGACTTGATGCGCTCAGTGCCCTCAACGTGCAAATTGGCGGAGGAGCAAATATCATAAACGCCACCACCGAGCGAACAGGGCCATCCTGGCGCATGGTTGTTGCCCTCGGCCCGCAACCGAAAGCCTACGGCGTATATCCGGGCGGGCAGTCGGGCAATCCGGGTAGCCCATACTACCTGAATATGCTGGAAACCTGGCGGACCGGTCAACTGAATGAGTTACTATATCTGCAATCTGCCCAGGATAAAAACCCGGCAATTAAACGACGTATCATCCTAAAATGACGTTAGTTTTCCGTTGCGACCGTATCGCCTGACAACCCGCGTACTGTATAAAAACAAACCTCAAAGCGACTTTTCGCCCCTGATAAAACCATGATTCAACTAATTCTGATTACAATTTTAGGACTACTGGCTCAACTAATACTGCCTTGGTGGAGTTTGGCGCTTGTGGCATTCCTGGTGTGCCTTTGGCGGTCGCAAAGTGCAGGACAGGCATTCTTGTATGGCTTTTTAGGCGTTGCTCTGGTATGGCTGGGTTATGCATTGATTATTTACATGCGGACCGGCGGAGACTTCACTGGTCGGATGGGAGAGTTACTCTTTAAAGTGAACAATGCGGCCCTTCCTATGCTGGCAACAGCTTTACTAGGAGGACTGGTAGGTGGGCTAAGTGGCCTATCGGGCTTTTTGATTCGCCAGGCATCTGGAAGTCAGGTTGCCAGTCATGCCGCTGGGAGCACTCGCCCATAATTCGATAATTCCCTATACCTTTGTAAAACAAACTTGTAACTAACTGATTTATTTACTGTGAAGAATGCCTCGTTGATTCTAAATGTCATCCTGACCATTGCCGTAGCTGTATTATACTACCTACATTTTAAAGGCCCCCAAACGGAAACAACTCTAGTTACCAAAGCCCCGGTTGAGGCCAAAGGAAAAGCGATTGTCTACGTAAACGTTGATTCGCTGTTAACCAAGTATGAATTTTTTAAAGACACCCAGAAAGTACTGGAAAGCAAGCGGTTCCAGTTGGAAAATGACCTCGCTAACAAAGGAAAAAACCTACAGAATAAAGTAGCTTTCTTTCAACAGAAAGCCCCAACCATGACGCAGGAACAGGGTCGCGCTACAGAAGCGTCACTCCAGAAAGAACAGCAGGATATCATGGCCTATCGCGACCGGGCCGCGCAAAACTTGGCTACCGAGGAGCAAAATAAAAACAAGCAGCTGTACGACCAGATTTACGATTACCTGAAAAAGATAAATGGGCAGAATAAATACGAGTTTGTTTTGGGTTACACAAAAGGAGGAGGCATCCTGTTTGCCGATCCATCTGCCGACCGGACAAGCGTGATTCTGGGTGGATTGAATAAAGAGTATCAGGAAAAGGAAACATCCAAGAAGAAAAAGTAAACGTATTCTCTTTCGTTTCAGGCAAAAGCAAAAACCCGGCTCACTAGTTATTGAGCCGGGTTTTTGCTTTTGGTAAAATTCATCCCCAACTCTGTTCGAGTAGAAACGGGAGTTTAGAAAATCGTCCAACAGTTGCTTTCACTTCACTTCACCGATACCTCAACGTCTGCTTTCGCCAACGCGCCATAGAATTATTGCCAACCCGGCAAAGGCCAGTGCACCCAGTAACATATATCCCTCTTCGCCCAATGCGCTAGCCAGGGCTGGTTCCAGCGTTAAGGATGCCAGTCCGTTATAGATGGTTTCATTGACCGATAATAAAGCGACCAATACACCAGCTAATGCCCCACCAGCCACCAGGCCGGTGGCGAACAGGTTGCCTTTTCCAAGGTCAGGGTCTTCTTCAACTGTTCCCTTCCGTTTAGCATTCCAGTCGACAATTGACTTCACCAGGCCACCCGCAAAAATGGGGAGCGTTGTGGACAGGGGGAGATATAGCCCCACCGCAAAAGCCAGCGCACTAACGCCACATAATTCAAATACGAAGGCAATAAAAGCCCCCACTAACACAAACTGCCAGTCGAGGTTGAACGACAGCAATCCTTTGATAAGAGTAGCCATCAGCGTTCCCTGCGGAGCCGGAAACTTATCGGAGCCAATGGCGTGCGTAATGCCCTGCGCCAATAAATCGGGGGTGGGTGTATCCAGAATTTTTACCGTTGCCCCGATAACAAGGGAGGAAACGATAACACCAATAAACAGCGCTATCTGTTGATATTTGGGGGTTGCTCCCACCAGATAACCCGTTTTTAGATCCTGCGACGTAGCCCCGGCGTTGGCAGCCGCCACACAAATCATGCTGCCCACCACCAGCACAGCCGGTTCAAACGCTTTACCGGTCAGGCCAAAAGCGATAAAAATAAGCGAGGTACCCATAATGGTCGCGATGGTCATACCCGATACCGGCGACGAACTAGACCCAATCAACCCCACAATCCGGCTGGCTACGGTGACGAAGAAGAAGCCAAATACCAGTACGAGAACGGCAATCAGTAGTTTGGTCAGGATGGAATCGCCGGGAATTTGCGGAAGCACAACCATCAGCAGGGTAAGCACTATGCTCCCGATGATAACAATCCGAACACTTAAATCCTGTTCGGTACGGGGGGTATGGTTTCCCGCGCTCAATGCTTCTTCCTCTTCAATTGCTTTGACAGATGACCGGCTAAAGCTTTGTTTGAACGAGGAAATAATAGTAGGAATCGTTTTAATCAATGTCATAAAACCACCAGCGGTAACAGCTCCGGCCCCAATTTGCCGGATATATGCCCGGTAGATCGCGGCTGCCGTATCGGAGAAGGTATGCGTTGTGGGATTCCAGCCGCCCGGTCCGCCCGCCACTTGCAGATCGTCGAGGTAGCCCAGTTTTTGCAGTTGTAAGGCAATGGTATCACCCGGAACCACCGATGCCAGCAAGGGGATTAACCCCAGCCAGGCTAGAATACCGCCACCAACCAGCACCGCCGAAATGCGAAAACCGATGATGTAACCGACGCCCAGATACTCCGGTGTAATCTCACCCGCTACCTGTGCCGACGGGAAGTACCGGTTCGTTTGTTTGGTAGCCCAGACCGGCACTTCGGCAATGACGTGGAGTACTTTTTGGAGAAGGGCGTACAAGGCTGCGGCTCCTAATCCCTGATACGCTGTTTTGGCAAAATCCCCCCCGCGTTCCCCCGCTATCAGCACCGAGGCACAGGCAGTGCCTTCAGGATACGGCAACGTACCATGTTCCTGCACAATCAATGGCCTTCGTAATGGAATCATCATCAGGGTACCAATCAGCCCGCCCAGAATAGCCAGTGTCAGAATGGTCCAGTAATTAAAGAAGTCGGCGCCGGTTCCATTGGTCAAAAACAGAAAACCTGGCATTGTAAACACCACCCCCGACGCAATACTCTCCCCCGCCGAACCGGTGGTCTGGATAATGTTATTTTCAAGAATGGTCGTGTTTAAAAACCGACGACCGAGCGAAATAGCCAGTACCGCAATGGGAATTGACGCCGATACCGATAACCCGGCTTTTAGCGATAGATAAACCGTTGCGGCTCCAAACAGCACCCCGAATACCGCCCCGGTAATAATGGCTTTCAGGGTAAACTCAGCTGGTGATTCGGTGGCGGGTACAAATGGTTTATGAGCGGGTATGGGTTGCGACATAGTCTGACAGTTTGTGAAGCGCTGTAATTGAACTTCACAAAGTAAGACATTCCGGGCTTATACCCAATCACGCTATATAGGTCGGGTTGTGTACTGGTCCATTATATCGCTGGGATGAATTTCGAGCACATTAGCCAGCACCAGCAACACCAGTGTTCGGGACGCTATCCGGCGCGAAATACCCGCAATTGACGCAAATAAATCGACCGTTATACTGTTGTGCTCACCCAGGTGCTGCATGAGCCGGTGCTCCTTATCCCCATAGGTAAAGCGAATGTGCCGTTCGGCCTGTTCGCCTTTCAGGATTTCGCGCACCTCGCGGCTGGCCTGCACCGATTTGTCAGCTACGCGTACGTAAACCTTCTTGTCGTCGGGGTTAGCCGGGTCGGGAATAAGGTAGTGAGGCCGGGTGGGGCTACGGGGTACGCGAATAACAAGAACTTCCCGTTCGTCGTAAAGTTGTACCCGTTCAATTGTGTAGGAAATGCGCGGAAAACAGAATTTGTTGATGGCCCGGACGAGCAGGTATTCGTCCTCGTCGGCATACTTCAGCCCCGAAATCCGTTTGTCGTCGGCGACGCCGATTAGCATGATACCGCCGTTTGTATTAGCGAAGGCTACCACGCCCCGAATAATTTTTTCGGGATGATTTGTTTTCAGCTTAAACTCTAAACTACTACTCTCTCCCCGTCTGACCAGGTTTTTGAGTGCCTGATAGTCCATAACCGATGGGTTCACCTGGTTGAGCACTGACTTGCGATAAAGATACTACTTTCGAATAAACTGGCAACTATTCTCAATGTATCTCTATTTTTCGGTAAAAAGTTGACTAGTAAGAGCCAACTTTTCAACAAATCAATCTGTTAAAAAAACGAATTATACTGCTCAAATAACACGAATATGTTGATAAACATTGCGCTGGTTGTAGGTACTTTCCCATTTATAGAAGGGGTTGTGTGGTTTACGCACAAGTAGGTCGAACACGGCTTTTTGTGGAGTTGGCACCGCGATCACCATAATCAACACAATGGTTTTTTCGAGATGAATGACTTTTTACCGTTGTCTTCGCCATCACAGCCATCAGCCTGATGGGTAGGGGAGTTACTTTTCCCGAAGTAGATTTTTTAACCTGGATTAGAGTGGGGTTACACTATATGGGTTCTTTTACTTTGTCTTCCACGATATTATCGTCCATCGGCGCGTAAATATGAAAGTCGATACCAGTGGTCGATATATGCAACGCATCATACGTGCCCACTACATCCATCACAAAATACATTAAAAAGAAGGGGGCAGAAGCATTCGAATTCCTTTACGCTCCCGAAAAATATGATCGCCCCGCAAAAGAGAAGAAAGCCGAGCCGTAAGCGAGTCAACACTGATTAAGATGTGAGAGTACAAAAGACATAAGAATCTGACAATAAACATATTAATTTTTCATACTCACATCTACTTTGATCTAATCTGATAGATTTATCGCGGACTTCAGCCGCAGTGTTACGCGGCTTGACATCAGAAGTACAAAAATAAAAAGGCGTAATTCTTTCCGAATCACGCCTTTTTAAGCCGAATGATACTGGATGTCTTAGTATTCGTCCTCGTTGAAGAAGAAATCGTCTTTGGTTGGATAATCAGGCCAGATTTCTTCAATACTTTCATACGGTTGACCATCGTCTTCAAGTTCCTGAAGATTTTCTACTACTTCGAGGGGGGCACCTGAGCGAATTGAGTAGTCGATTAATTCGTCTTTTGTGGCGGGCCAAGGGGCATCTTCCAGGTAGGAAGCTAATTCGAGTGTCCAGTACATAGTATGTCTTTTAGTTAATAGCTATTTCCAATGAGGGTGCAAAAGTAAAAAAAACGGTAATATCCAAGCTATTTTTGCCAAAAATGTTTGACGTATCTGTTTTGCCGGGATTTAGGCGATTAACGTGCTGAAAGTTTTTTTGTTTTACGTTTGAGTTTGACTGACGGAAAATGTTCCAATTATATTTCTCACGTTCTGAAAATTATGCTTGTTGAAGTTTGTGTATACTCGCTAGAATCATGCCAGACGGCACAACGAGCTGGAGCTAGTCGGGTGGAGTTATGCGGTGGAATGGCCGAGGGAGGCACTACGCCTAGCGCGGGACTAATTCAATTGGCCCGGCAAAATCTGTCCATCCCAATCCATGTGATGATTCGGCCCAGAGGGGGCGATTTTCATTATTCCGAAACCGAAATGGCGATTATGAAAGCGGATATTGAGGTGGCTAAATCGCTGAGGGTAGATGGGCTGGTATTTGGGATACTGAATGCCGATGGCACCGTGAATGAATCGCAGACAAAAGAATTGGTAGAATTCGCGAAACCGCTACCCGTCACGTTCCACCGCGCATTCGATATGACCCGTGACCCCTTGGAAGCCCTGGAAGCAATAATTAGAACCGGGGCCACCCGTATTCTTACCTCTGGCCAGCACCAAACGGCCGAACAGGGATTAGCTGTGCTTCGCCAATTGACCGAAAAAGCGGCTGGCCGCATCACAATTATGGCTGGGGCTGGCGTGAATGCGCACAATGCAGGTCTACTCATTGAAGCGGGTGTCGATGCGCTACACTTGAGTGGTAGTTGGAAAGAGGATAGCCGGATGAGGTACCGCCAACCGTCGGTATCCATGGCTTCGTCGATACCGGGCGAATATGAGTACATAGAGGCTAGTGAGGATAAAATCAAAAACCTACTTCTCTCTTTTTCAATGCCAAAGCAGTAACTTCGTTCATGATGGAAACGAATGAGATTGGGAAAACAATGGCCGCAATAGCGGATAAATACCGGCTCTCGATCCTGCTCGAACTGGCAAAAAAAGGTAGCATCACCAGCACAGGTGCACAGGAAATCACAGGTTTATCACAATCTTGTGTTTCCCATCACGTAAAGCTACTGGTAGATAGTGGGTTAGTTATCAGTCAGAAAATAGGCCGTTGCCAGAAACTTTCGCTCAACAAAGAAACCTTCAATCAATTGGCCGGTTTTTTGAAAAAACTAGGTGAATAACCAAAAATACATTTAAACTTTTCGATATATCAGCGCGTTCACATACCTGAATTTAACCAACCGTTTTGGTATGTCACAGAAATTATTCTCTCCTGCTACGCTGGGCAAACTTACCCTGCAAAATCATATTGTCATGGCTCCCATGACTCGTAGCCGGGCTAAAGTCAACCATATTCCAACGCCAATCATGGTGGAGTACTATACCCAGCGTGTTTCGGCTGGCCTTATTATCACAGAAGGCACCTCCCCATCACCTAATGGCGATGGTTACGCCCGCATTCCGGGGCTTTACAACGCCGACCAGGTAAATGCCTGGAAACCGGTAACTAAGGCTGTACATGAAGAAGGTTGTAAGATATTCGTTCAACTCATGCATACGGGGCGTATCGGGCACCCGGCTAACCTGACCAACGGTGGGGAAGTAATAGCGCCATCGGCCGTAGCAGCAGGTGGGGAGATGTACACCGATACGGAAGGTATGCAACCCCATCCTACGCCCCGCGCCCTAACTACGGATGAAGTGAAAAATGCCATTCAGGAGTTTGTTGTTGCTTCCCAAAACGCAATTGAAGCGGGCTTCGACGGCGTTGAACTGCACGCAGCAAACGGATATTTACTCGAACAGTTTCTAAATCCGTCATCCAATCAGCGTACCGACGATTTTGGAGGCAGTGTCGAAAATCGCTCCCGGTTTGTTCTGGAAACTGCCGAAGCCGTTGGCAAAGCCATTGGTTTCGAGAAAACGGGCATCCGTCTATCGCCCTATGGTGCCAATGGCGATATGCACCCATATGATGAAGTCGACGAAACGTATGCGTACCTGGCGAAGCAACTCAACGAGCTTGGTCTGGTGTACATCCACCTGGTCGATCACTCGGCAATGGGTGCCCCCGCTGTGCCTTCACACATTGTAGAAACCATTCGAAACGCATTCAACGGTACGCTCATTCTGTCGGGCGGATACGATGCAGGCCGCGCTGAGACTGACCTCGACAACAACAAAGGCGATTTAATTGCTTTTGGCCGTCCGTTTATCTCGAATCCCGATCTGGTGGAACGGCTCAAAACGGGTGCCGAACTTAACCAGCCTGATCCTGATACATTCTACACTCCCGGCGAAGAAGGGTATACTGATTACCCGACTTTACAGGACGACAGTTCGGTTACCGTAGATGAAAACGCGGTCGTTGAAAACTAATTTCAGCGCTTTCGACAGAACCTGTTTTTCAACCTCTCTGCCTTCCATGGCCATGTCGGCCGTAGTTTGGCGGTGATTTACTTCCTTCACGCTCTGCGCAATAATGGGGCCTTCGTCCAAGTCGTTATCGACATAATGGGCGGTGGCTCCAATTATTTTTACGCCCCGTTCGTACGCCTGCCTGTATGGATTAGCCCCCACAAACGCGGGTAAAAAAGAATGATGGATATTAATAACCCGGTTTGGAAAGTGATTCACAAAATCGGCGGTTAAAACACGCATGTACTTCGCAAGAATTATGTATTCCGGCTCATAAATAGTCAGCGTTCGCAGAATAGCTTCCTCGTGTTCTTGGCGGGTTTTACCCTCATGCGAAATGTAATGAAACGGAACACCAAACTTGCTCACTAACGGCTGCAGGGCGTTATAGTTACTCACAACGGCCAGCACATCAGCATCCAGTTCATCAAACGCGTATCGAATCAGCAATTCACTTAAACAATGATGTTCCTTTGTCACCATCACTACAATATTCTTTTTCCGCTTCGGATTCAGCCGAAACCGGATGGCTGTGGGGTTTGCCGAGTCGGGCAGAGTGGTTTGTAGTTCGTGTAGCAGCGTCTCAGTGTTCAACTCGCCTTCAAACTCAGTACGCATGAAGAAACGCCCGGCAGGGCTAACGTACTCGTCGTTGTGGATAACATTCAGGCGATGCCGGAGCAACACGCTCATTACGTGATAAATCAACCCCTTACTGTCGGGGCCCTCCATAAGCAGGATATGTTTGTCGGGGGCAGGATTCATGAGTGGGGAGTTAGATTTGGCTCTGGCAAAGTAAGCAAAAGGCAAAACAATTACCTACCGCCATCCTTCGGGCTGAATACCCGTTCGGTATAAACTTTCGGTACGAGAGTCGCAATTAGGCCATACGGGGAAAATAGTTTTGGCGAAGGGTATTTTCGGGGCGATTAACCGGTTTATGTATACTATAATTCAAGTTGCGAGATATAGGTCTTGCCAGCCTCTTGGGTAATTTTGGAGTATCTGACACTCTAAATCTTACTCAAGATGACTGACAAAACCATTGCAATTTACTGCTTCTTGGACGATCTATTCAAGATTATGGGCC